>NZ_KQ948370.1:0-182006 GCF_001514055.1 Streptomyces corchorusii
GTCTGCTCCGCAGACACGACGCGCCGCCGCTACGACGGCGACCAACTCCCCTGCTCCGCAGTGGAGTTGATGCTCCGTCACTCCGTTCCGGAGCATGGAATTGCTCCGCAATTCCGGGCAGGAATTCGCTCCGCGAATTCCTGAAAAGCGCGGCTGGACGGGTGGGGAGGGTCGGCTAGAAAGGACCGGCAGAGAAACCATACACGCCCTCAGAAAAGCCAAAACCGATACAGGATCCCGATTCCTCGAATCCCCCACCCATAAACCGAACTGACCTCCCCTCAATTCCCCTACCCCCCTTCCCAGCCAAAGCCCAAGAACACCCCGCCGCAAAATACACGACAACCCATAACCACAGCCCACACCGAGCACGGAGACCCCCCAACTCCACACCCCGCCAACAACCCCACCCACCACCCCCCACGGACCCCAACCCCGGGGCCTGCCAGCCTTCGGCCAAGCGCGGCGGCGGAGCCGACGCGCAACAGCCACGAGGCCGCCCCCGATCCCCGAGGCCGACGCTCGACCACGCCCGCCCCCATTCCTCACTCTCCTTCAACCGGTACGGGAAAAGTGGCAGCAGAGGGGATGTCGGACCCCCGACCATGCGCGGAACCCTTGGTTGACCAGTGGGAACGTGGCCCCTCACCGAGAGGCTCACGCAAGAGATGTTGCAAGAGAAGGCGCAGGAGTAGCCGGAAGAGAAGGCGCAAGAGATGTTGCAAGTTCCGGTGTTGGGGGTGCCCGGACCCTGCGGGAGAGTGTATTATTGATTTCGAGTTCAGGCGGCAACCTGACTCAGGCTCAATCACCAACACAAGGAGCTCCGTTGGACACGGGAACCGTTGACGCGGTAAGCCGACTCACTATCCATCTTGCTGGAGAGCACGAGACCGACGCGCATATCGGTCTGACGCTCATTCCCCTTCTCAAGATCCCGACAGCCATCATCGAATTCCGGCACCCTACCGGCGCGCGCGTTTGGTGGGAAGGCTGGTGCGAGGCCGCCGCAATGCTTGACCGGATTTTCCCGGAGCAGGTAGACGCAGGCGAGTTGCGTGAGCCCGAACTCACCATCAATTCGTTTGTGATCCTGGACGACGCACCCCGCCGCGCCAAGATCCGGGCCCGGAGCGCAGCAGTCAGCCCGGACGGAATCGGCGCACTGTCAGTGACGGTCGGAGGTCTGACGATCGCGTGCGCGTCCCGGGCCGCCGTCGAGTGCCAGGTGCGCGGGTGGCGCGAGGCGTACGAAGTGCTCGCCCTTGACGGGGGGTTCGGACTGCCGTCCGCCGACGAGGTCGCCGAGCGTGTACGGGCCGACCACGCCCGCCACGGAGCAGCCGAGCTGATGACGGCCGCCGAGGAGCAGCAGGCAGCCCGGACGCGGTAACGCGCCCCAGGGGGCGGCCGATGGCCGCCCCCTCTCCCAGAAGTCCAGCCACCGCAGAGGGGACAGCATGACCGCCACAGGACCGATCAGCCGGGGGCAGCGGGTACGGGTCGAGCGCCGACCGACCCGGAGCCTGGCCGCCATAGCGCGCCCCAGGACCGCGCACCAGCCCGAGCCGTGGCCGGAGGTGTGGGAAGGCACCGTGTTGCAAGTGGCGTACGAGAACGAAGAGTTGACCGGCGTCGAGATCTACGGCAAGCGCGAGAGCACCGGTGAGACCAAGCGCATCACGTTCCACCTCGGCCGGAACATGTTCTTCCGTACGACGGTGACACCGGTGAAGTCGTCGTAACTCGGCACGTCCGGGGGGTGATCGAGGGTTGAGGCCACCCCCCGGAGAGCGTATTATTGATTTTGCGGGTGAGCGGCAACTCATCCGCCACCAACTCAGCAACCCAAGGCAGGGAACATGAGCGAGTACCACGACCACGTACGGCAGACCCTCGAAGGGCAGAACGTCGAGCCGAGCGAGGATCTCGGCATTGACGCGATGCGGTGGACCCCCGCACCCGTCAGCGACGCCGGGACGGACGACGGGACGCGGTCCGCCGCCGACACGGCGCACGCGTTGCTCGACCGCGCGGCAGACGCGTACCTGTCTCTCCTGAACGCCGTTCTCGGCGACGGGACACACCACATGGTGGCCAACGCCAGCACGCCGCACGGTGACCTCACCGAAGGCCAGGAACTCACTGTCATCGGTGACGCAGTGGTCATCAACGAGGCCGCATCCATGCGGGTGTGCGCCGTACTCGCCGCCGCCATGGTCGGGTGCGCGACCGGTGCAGTGGTCGTGCGCACGTTCGGCCCCAACGGGTCGGAGTTCGTACGCGGCTGGAAGGTGCGGAACTTCTGGCTTCGGCCGATCACCGCCGAGGAGATCCGGCAGGCGTACACCGTCGACCCCGTCACCGGCGCGCCGTTGGCCCCCGAGCCGGGAGTCGAGTTCCGGCAGGCCGAGCGAGTACCCCGCCCCGAGGACCAGGCCGAGACGACCGCCCGAGAGGCCAGCCGCACCGCGCCCCGGGACAACCGCCCGCCCAACCGCCGCAACTGAGCACCACCCCGCCCGGGCCGGTCGCCCGACCGGCCCGGGCGGGCACACCCTGCCTTCCCCTGCCCCACCTCCCGGTGTGAGCGGCAACTCACCCGGCACCAACCCGACCAGGAGTGACCCGACATGACCGCGACGACGCAGCCCGCCAGCAGCACACGCACCCCTGCCCAGGAGCCGGCCCCGACCCCTGCCGAAGCGCCGGCGCCCACCGCCCCGGCCGCCGAGCAGCTCCGCACGGCCGACGCCCAGGGGGTGACCCTGCCGCGCAACCTGGTCCGTCTCACCGCCCAGGCTGAGAAGGCCGGATGGACGGCCACCGTCGAGACGCAGCCCGGACACTGCGCCCTGCTGCTCACCGCCCGCCAGGAGGCCGGGGAAACCGTCTTGCGCTGTGTGTGGCGACTCACCGCCCGGGGGCACCGCTGGGACGGCGCCACCCTCACCCGCTACGGCCAGACGGCCGCCCGGGGCATCGCATGGCGCGCCGTCGCAGACCTGGTGACCGCCGAGGCGCCCACCGCCCGCACACAGCCGACCGCGCCCGACCGGGCGGACGCCCCGGCACCCGGTCCGGCCGAGACCGCGGCGGAGACTTCGGGCCCTCCGGGCCGTGCCCGTAAGGCGCCGTCCGTGGCGGAAGTCGAGCGCGCGCGTAGGGCGGCGGAGGAGTGGCCGGAAGCGATGGAAGCGCGGTCGCTGGGTGACCGTTACGAGGGGGAGTTCCGGCGCTCCGACCTGCTGTCGGAACTGTCCGTGTGCGGTGAGCGGTTCCCCTTCCGTTTCCATTTCGAGTCGCGCGGCGGACACACCGTGACCCTTCCGACGGGGGACGTGCGCGGTACGTGGGGTGAGGTCACGGGGGCCGCTATCGCGTACGTGATCGCGGAGCGTCCGGCGTCGGTGCTGCGGGCGACGGCCGAGACGGCGCGCGTGTACGGCATCCATGCGGAGAGGGCGGCGGAGCGGGCGGAGGAGAACGCGCAGACGGCCGTTTCGGTCGGCATGGCGCGCGCTGCCCTGGACACGGTCCGTGCGTTCGCTCAGCGCATCGATTGGGACGGGTTGACGGACGAGCAGTACGACAGCGCCCGGGGTGCGGTCCGTGAGGCCGAAGAGTGCGCAGAGGGCGCAGAGTCCGCGTACGGGCGGGGCGACGTCGACACGGCTCGTTGGGAAGCGCGTGACGCTCTCGCCGTCGTGCGCTGGTTCGGGCTTGACGTGCCGTCGGCTCAGGAGTGCGCGGAGCGTGCGCCGGAACCGCGCGCCGTTGCTGGGCGGGTGCGGCCGCAAGCATCAGCGTTCCTCCTGCGCATCACCCGCCCTGGGTGGGAGACCCCTGCCGAAACGGCCGAGGTTCCGGCCGGTGACGCTCCGGCCGGTAGCGGCGTGGCACCGGACGTTCCGGCGGAGGAGAACGAGGTCAAGAAGACCCCGGCGGTGTTGCCCGACGTCGTGTCGGACCCCGGCGGGGTCAACGGGTGGGAGACCGACGGGGGCGCGGTTGAGGTGCTGCCGGTGATCTGCCACGGCAACGGGGGTGGGGTGTTCCCGGTGGCGTTCCGTGGGCCGTATGAGGGCACGGTGCGGGTGTCGCGGGGGTGGTTGACGGAGCGTGCGCGCCGTGAGCTGACCGTGGCGCGTGAGCGGCTGACGGTGGCGGAGGAGCACGCGGAGACGTGCGCGGCGTGGCGGCGGGTTGCGTACGACCTTCACCGGGAAGTACGCGGGTCGGCTGGTGTGCTGGGTGAGCGGGTGGTGGTGCATTACGAGACGTCCGGCGGGTGGGCGGAGCGTGCCCGTGAGGCCTCGTTGGCGGCGGACAGGCGGCGGATGGATGCGCGGGATGCGGTCCGGCGGTGTGAGCGTGAGCTGTCCGGCCTGGAGGCGGAGGCAGCGGAACCGGGGCGCCGGTCGAAGTCCGCGCGTGCGTTCCTGGCGCGTGCCGTGTCTGGGGATGTTCCGGCCGGCCGTGGGGCGTGGGTGTCCGCCGACGGCGGTGCGGCAGTGATGTTCGAGCTTCCCGCAGACATCGACGTGAACCCGGACGTGCGGCACGGGGAAGCGAACGAGCAGCGTCGGGCATTCGTTGACCTGTTGGCCGATGCCGTGGCCGCGCGGGATGAAGGCCGCGCGCTGATCGGCCGTGACCTCCCGTCGAAGAAGACGCACGGACGTACGGCCGGTGTCGAGAAGGGCCAGGCGTCCGCCTCGGTCAATGGCCTGGACGTCAAGCCGTGGAAGGCTCCGCGGGTTCCGGCGGAGGGCTCGCGGCTGGATGCCGAGACGCTCGCCACGTGGGACACAGTGGGCGATGTAGTGGCGGAGAGTGAGGCGGTCCCCGGGGTGTGGCTGCCCATGGCTGCCGGGTCGTTTGCGGAAACGGCCATGGCCAACGGGTGGACGGTGGCCATGCAGCGCAGCAATGACGGGGGCACGGTGACGGTGCGCGTCGCTGGTGTCGCGGTTAAGAACGGTGAGCCGCTCGCCTATGAGTTGCTCGCGGTGTGGTGCGGCGGGGTGTTCCGTGAGGACCGGTCGGCGGTGTGGGTTGCCGGTCGGCGGGTGACGGGCAAGCGCACCCCGTTGTGGTCGGCGCCGGTCCGGGTGGGCCGGTCGGGCAAGCACCAAGATCCGTCGATGTTGGCGACGGTGCAGCATGCGGCGGAGCCGGGCACGCTCGCACGGGTCTCGCTGGGCAGCTCGGCGCCTGCTCCCGAGGGTGTGAGTGACCCCGGCGGCATGGACGGATGGGAGGGCGAGGGCGGAGCGCTCGCGCGGGATGATGGCGGAGAGCTGCCCTCGCCGGCAACCCGTGACGAGGTGTCCGCGCGGGCGGCTGACGTGGTGTCCGACCCGTCCGGGGCGGACGTGTGGGATGCAGAGGGCGGCACGGTGCCGGGCGTCGACACCCCGGCCCCCGTCGCGGCGGCTGTGGCGGTTATGCCGATCGACTGGGCGAAGCCTGCCGGGCGCGGTGATTGCGCGGCGGCAAACACGTGTGGCGGGTTCGGGGTGCTGCTGTGGGACGTGCCCGGCTGTGCTCCGCGCTGCGCCGAGTGCGCCGCACGGGTCATGGGGCACTCACCGGCGGCGCTGCGCGCGCTCACCCTGCCCGGGGACGTCGCGGAGGCGGAGGAAGAGGCTGCGGCAGCGGACATCGTCATCCGGCACACCCACGAAGACGGCACCACCGTTGAGGGCTCCTCCAGGGGTGACGGGGTGTGGGAAGCGTTGCGCCCGCTGGGCTGGACCTACCGGCGTACCCCGGGAATCTTCATCCGTGGCAGCCGCTACAAGGGCGCCGACCGGTGGAAGATCAACCGGGCTGCGGACGCGGTGCGCGCACTCGGCCTGTCGTGCGCTGTGGTGATCGAAGAGGGCATGTCGTTTGCGGAGCGGGAGGCCGCCCGCGTGGATGCGGCCGAGGACCGGGCGCAGCGGTACGCGGACCGGTCCGGACGGGCGGCGGCATCGTCGCAGGCTGCGCGGGATACCTCGGACCGGATCGGCGAACGGTTCTGGATGGGTCAGCCGATCTTGGTAGGCCACCATTCGGAAGGGCGCGCCCGCAGGGGCCAGGAGCGCATGCACAACGCCATGCGCAAGAGCATCGCCAAGGGCGAGCGAGCCGGTTACTGGGCCAACCGCGCCCAGGCGGCGGAGGCTTACGAGCGGTATCGGAAGAACCCGGGGCGCACGCTGCGCCGTATCGAGAAGCTGGAGGCGGAGCGGCGCGGCGTTCTACGGGAGCGCGACGGCGTTGACGACAAGGGCCGTAAGGCTGATGTGTGGCGACGCGAGCCGTCCGAGGCGCGCCGGGAGGAGCTGACGCGCCGTCTGGCCGAGTACGACGAAGAGCTGACGTACTGGGCGGAGACGATCAAGGAGGCGGAGCGGCGCGGCTTCAAGGTGTGGGGACGGGCCGACTTCGTGAAGGGCGATTTCGTGCAGTGGCGGGGGTCCTGGTACGAGGTGACCCGGGTCAACGCCAAAACGGTGACCGTGCCACACATCCACGCCGCGTTCGATGGCGGCACCGTCGGCGCCGTCGGCGGCTGCCGCGTGGTCACCCGCGCGGCAACGGCGGAGACCCGGCACAAGGGCAGCACGTACACGCTCCCCTACAACGAGGTGAGCGGGCGCATGTCGGCCGAGCAGATGCGGGCCGCCCTGGCAGGTGAGCCGATTCCCGCTGACCCGCGCGACATCACCCCGGAGCCCGCCCCGACACCGGGTTCATTGCCGCCGTCGCCGCCGGCCTGACCGTCACCGGGCTGCCCCCACCGCCTGACCACCCCATGGCCGGGCGCCCACGGCGCCGGCCGCCTCCCAGGATTCCTCAGAGGAAGCACAGCTATGCGACTGAGCAAGCGCCGAGCGACCACCCTGAACCAACGCGCGCGGTTTCTGCACCAGCACCGTAAGCAGCGGGGCACGTTGCCGTGCCTGGAGACCGGCGGGACCCAGGTCTACGCCTACTGGAGCTGCGGTGAAGGCCTGGTGGTGTCCGTCCATTTGGACACCGGCGAGGTACCCGGCGACCTGATCAGCCCGGATGGAACGATCCCGATCCGGATCACGGTCAACGGTGACTGTGTCTTCCAGGAGGACTGACGCCACCCCCCAGAGAGTGTATTATTGATTTCGCTAGTGAGCGGCAACTCACCGGCAGCCAACTCAACTCGCACCAGAAGGACAGGGCATGGACTACATCGACACCAAGCACGTGGCCGCCGAACTCAGGAGCCGCCTCAAAGCCGCGTTCCCCGGCGTGACTTTCAGCGTGCGCAAGGGCACCGGTACCGCCGCCGCGTGGATCACCGTCAACTGGACCGACGGCCCCTCCACGGCCGACGTCGAAGAGCTCACCCGCCCCATGCAGGGCGCGCAGTTCAACGGCCAGGAGGACCGCTACGAGTCCACGGACAACACGGTCACCGTGACTGTCAACGGCCGGAAGGTCACCGGCAAGCCGCTGGTCGACGGCATCAACACCCAGCGGCACATCTCAGACGACGCGCTTAAGGCCGCCGCGGAGCTGTGGTCCGAGGCCCACGAGGGCGCCGAGCCCCCCACCGGCGGCATGCTCGCCGCGTGCGTCATCGACGGCCACGTCATCCAGGAGAACTGGGCCCCGCAGCAGATGTGGCAGATCGCCCATGACGTCGTCCTGCCTCAGCGCTGGGCCGCCGCCAAGAAGCAGGCCGCCCAGGCCGCCCGTCCGGCGAGCGCCTCCGGACAGGACGAGGAGGCCACGGAGGGGCTCACCCTCAGGCACACGGACGAGGACGGGACAACGGTCACCGGGACGCGTCTGGGGGACGGCGCCGCCGACGTGCTGAAGGAGCACGGCTTCCGGTGGCACCGCAAGAACCAGTACTGGTACGCCCCCGGGAGCCGCAACAAGGACGCCGGCAGCGAGTTCATGGCCGCCGTCGCCGCCGATCTGGCCGCCGCCGACCTGAAGGTCACCACGGTGCGGCCCGAGCCAGCCCCCGCCGCCTGAACCGACCCCGACCGGCCGGGCGCCCCGGCGCCCGGCCACCCGAGCGGAGCACCCATGCCCACACACTTCCCCCACCAGCTCACCGGCGATCACTCGCACCTCAGCGCCGTCGAGGCGTGGGAAACGGACGGCGGAGCATGCGCCGGTGTCGAGAGCCCCCCCCCCCCCCCCCCCCCCCCCCGCGCCCCGCAGGCCTCGCCGACCGCCCCCCGCCAGGCGGTGCCGACCTACATCGCGCGGTGCGCGGTGGGCGCCTGCGGGTACCGCACGGCCGACGGTCTGGCCCTGACGGTCCACCGCGCCGAGGAGGACGGCAGCCCGGCTCTGTGCGGCGCCACCCCGGCATGGTGGGAGCCCGCAGACCTCGGACAGGCCCTGCGCCGGGTGTCCTGTCGCGACTGCATCGAACTGTGGATCGAGCGCGCGGGAATCGGGCCCCGCTGGCAGGTCGCCGACTGCATGCGATGGAGGGTCTACCGGACCGAACGCAACCGCTACGGCACGCCCGTCAGCGTATTCGACGGCTACGTCACGCACTGGGACCGCGTCATCGCCCACCGCCGGTGGCGCTTCTACCACTCGTCCACCACGGCCGGTGTCCGCATCTCCGCCTCCCCCCGCGACGGCGACGAGCGCAAGGAGTGGTGGTTCCCCGCCGCGCCGCAGCCGACGCCCACCGGCACATAGCGCCAGGGCGCGCACCGCCCCTCTCCCCCCCCCGCCGGTCCGGACGGCACCCCGGACCGGCTCCCCACACCACCCCCGAAAGGCGGCATGTCATGGTCGGAAAGCTCAGCAAGGAGCAGACCAAGCGGCACAACCGAGCGTGCGAACTGGTCGACAGCGACAGCGAGTTGACCGAGACGGAGCGGGAATTCGTTCTCGATCACTTCCACGAGTCCGCGCACACGGGCCGCACCCTGGACGGCGCGTTCTTCACCCCGGCCGAGCTCGCCGGCGAACTCCACCTCGTGATCCCGGGCAATCGCATCATCGACCTGTGCGCGGGCATCGGCCGCCTGGCCTGGCACGCCCGCGACCTGGTCACCCGGCACTTTGAGCACCTGCCGCCGCGCGAGATCGTGTGCGTGGAGAAGAACCCGGAGTACGTGAGGGTCGGGCGGCGCATCCTGCCGGAGGCCACGTGGATCTGTGCTGACGTGCTGGATGTACCAGGGATGAACCTCGGTCCCTTCGACTGCGCGATCAGCAACCCGCCGTTCGGACGGATCAAGCACAGCGGCAACACCCCCGGATACCGGGGGCCGCTGTTCGAGTTCCACGTCATCGCGGTTGCCCAGACCCTGGCACGGCGCGGCGCGTTCATCATCCCGAGGGAATCGGCCCCGTTCCGCATCGAGGGCGGTTTCGTGGATCAGGACTCGCCCGCGTACGAGCGCTTCCACCGCGAGACCGGGATCACGCTCCGCCCCAACCCCGGGATCCCCACCGACCTTTTCCGCGACCAGTGGCGCGACGCCTCACCGGCCGTCGAAATCGTCCTGCACAACCGCGACGAAGACGAGCTGGAGGCCCAGGCCGAACAGGCCGCCCGCGCCCAGCAGTCGGCGAACCTCCGAGCCCAGCGGCCGAGGGCCGCTGCTGCCGCCACGCCCAAGGCCGTACAGGACACCGGGGTCAGGGAAGACGCGGACACCTTGTTCTGAAACCGCTTGATCACTGCCCGCGAGAGTGTATTATTGATTTTGGAAGCGGGCGGCAACTTGCTTCCGTCACCAACTCCCACAGGAGGACGCACGATGACCACGATCCGCCGCAATTGGACCAACCGCGTTGCACAGATCCGCGCAGCGGCCCGGTCCTGCCGCGCCTACGACTCCGCGACCGGCAACATGGTGCCCGTCGACCCGGCGCGCGCATTCGAGGCATGGGAGACCAAGCCGCGCGCCCGGCTCACCGAGGACACCCCCGGGCAGAAGTGGACCGTCCAGGTCCACTCAAACGAGTTCTACACCCTCACCGCCGAGGCGCCCGCCACGTCCGAGGCGGGCGCCGTACCGGCCGACGAGACACCCGTCCCCGCCGACCATGCCGGGGAGCCAAGCCCGGCCGGGGCGCAGGACCACCGCGCGGCCCGCGCCGTCACGCACCGCAGGCGGACACCCGAGGAGCGCGACAGCCTGCCCGGCCACCTGCCCGCCCTGGCAGTCGATCTCGTGGGCAAGACCGTGCGCGTCAAGCTCGCCCAGGGCTACAGCCACGAGCAGATCCGGGACGAGTTCGAGCAGGAGCGCGCCGAGGCCCAGGCCGCCGGGGACACGGAGAGGGTGAACGGCCTGGCAACGATGCTCGCGGTGCACGCCATGATGGCCGAGCAGGCCGCCGCCGACTCCCCCACCGGCCCCAGCTCCCCGCAGCAGCAGCCCGCATCCCGGCGCGCGGCACGCGAGGATGACGTGCTGTCACGCATCGACTCAGTTCTGCACGACGCCGCCGTGACCGACGACCCCGACGTCAGCGACGACGCCATGCGGTCCGTCCCCCTGGCCGAGCCGGGCGAGATCATCCACGCCTACACCCGCGCTCAGGCCCTGGCGGACGGCGTCCTGGTGGCCACCGACGCCGAGTTGGCCCGGGAGGCCGGCTTCCGCGTACCGGTCGCCCTCACCAGCGCCGTATGGGAGGGCTGCGTGGCCTGGAACGAGGGCGACAGCGAGCGGCAGACGCCGCAGAACGAGCGCGGCCGCCTGTGGGACGTGCTGACCATGACCCGCCACGCGATCCGGCGCAGCGGCGGGGCGGGCGGCCGGGTCACCGTCGACCTGCGGCGAGTTCCGCGCGACGGCCGTACCCAGCAGGCCCGCCCGGTCCAGCTCGTCTGCACGATCGGCCCCGGAGACCGGGGCGAGCCCGTGATCACCATCATGGAGCCCCACGAGGACTGATCACCCCGCCAGCCCGGGGGCGCACCGCCCCCGGGCCCCGGACCCGAAAGGACCCTCAGCCATGACCACCCCCGCAAGCATGGCCGCACGCGTCGCCGAGATCCTCGGCGGCGACTGGAAGGCCGACTCCGGGCCCTGGGAGACCTACGGCCGCCTGGACGCCCCCGACGCCGACACGTACACGCTCCACGTCGACGACCACGGCGAACTGTGCCTGTGGGCAGACCTCGACCCGACCGGCGAACTCGCCTCGTTCCGCAAGGTGCACACGCCCGAGGGAATCGAAGTGATCGCCGAGGCCATCGCGGAAGCGATCCGCCAGCACCACACCGCCGCCGACCAGGACTAAAGACCCTTGCTCCCACGCCCAAAGAGCGTATAATTGATTCTTGAGAGCAAGCGGCAACTTGCTCGACGCCAACCCGATCGCACGAGGAGCAATCCGTGAGCGACACCGCAACAACAACAGCCGCACCGATGCAGCGGGTCACCCTGCGTCTCGGTCAGATCCGCGTCAACGAGAACAACGTCCGCCAGGACCTCAACCTGGACGAGAAGTTCCTCAAGTCCGTCGCAGCCAACGGCGTGAAGGTCCCCGTCGTGGTCCTTCCGCTCGGCGAGGACACCTACGAGCTGAAGATGGGCCACCGACGCTACTTCGCCGCCCGGGCCACCAAGAAGACCAAGGAAGAACAGGACGCGATCGAGGTCCCCGCGTACGTGCTCGACCCCTCTCTGCGCGAGGCGGGCGAGGACTTCATCGACCAGCTCATCGAGAACGACGACGACTACCGCCGGGGACTGACCGAACTGGAGCAGGCCGACGCCCTGTTCGGCGCGGTCGGCGCGGGTATGAAGCAGGCGAGGGTCGCCGAGCTCACCGGCCGCTCCCGCAAGGAGGTGTCCCAGGCGGTGAAGACCGCCAAGTCGGTCGGCGAGCGGACCCGTGCGGCACTCGCCGAAGCCGGTACCTATGACCTCGACCTGGAAGTCCTCGGTGTGCTGGGCGAGTTCGACGACGACCCCGCCGCCGTCGACCGGCTGCTGGACGCCTACGCCAAGGGCCGCTTCGAGTTCCAGGTGCAGTGGGAGCGCGACGACCGCGAAGAGCAGCGCGCCCGTGAGCAGGTCCGCCCGCAGCTTCAGGCCGCCGGGGGGCGGCTGGCCGAGGACAGCGACACGCTTCCGCAGACCGCCGAGCCGCTCAGCGAGCTCGACGGCCCGGACGGCGAGCCCATGACCGCCGAGGCGCACGCCGAGTGCCCCGGCCACGTGGCGACCTGGGCCGAGAACCCCCGCGAGCCCGGCGAGGTGGACTACTTCTGCACCGACCCGTACCGCTTCGGCCACTACCCGCCGCAGGAGGACGCCCCCGAGACGGACGGCGACCAGGCCGAGGAGCAGCCGCAGGCGGCGAGTGAGGCCAAGGCGTCGGAGCAGTCCCGCGAGTACGTCAAGGCGGGCAACAAGGCCTACCGCGCCGCCGAGAAGGCCCGGCAGGGGTGGCTGAAGGACCTGATCGGCCGCAAGACCGCTCCGAAGCCACTCGCCGCGTTCGTCACCGAGCAGCTTCTTGCCTGCCCCAAGCCGGTGGCTCAGTGGGTGGGCGACGTGGGCCGCCGGGACTTGGTCAAGGAGCTGACCGGCTACGACGCCCCCGCCGAGCGCGCCAAGTCGGCGACCCCGGCCAAGCTCACCCTGCTGAACTTCGCGGTGCTGGCCGCGACGTTCGAGAAGCGGATGGGCGAGGTGCGGACCTGGCGTACCGACAGCACCGCCCGTTCCGCCGTGTACGAGCTGCGGGAGATCCGGGAGGACGCCCGCAGGTGGCTGACCTTCCTCGCCGAGATCGGATACCCGCTCTCCAGCGTCGAACAGGCCATCGTCGACGACGAGCCCTACCAGGAGGGCGAGCCGGACACGGCCGACGCCGACAGCCAGGCCGGCGAGGACACCGAGGACACCCCGGACGGCGCGAGCGCCGAGGACACCGAGGACGCGTCCTGACCTGCTGCCCGGGCCGGACCTGACCGGTCCGGCCCGGGCACCCTCCCCCCTTTCTGCGCGCCGCCTGCCCGGAAGGCTTCGCCATGCTCCGCTCCGAACTCCGCCTCAACGCCTCTTTGTTCGTCGCCCAGGCCGCCGTCAGCAACCACACAGGCCTGATCGCCCGGACCGGGCTCGCCATGCCGGCCGCGCCGTTCGGCACCCCCGCCTGGCAGCTGCCCGCCCTGGTCTCCTACCTTCACCGCCTCCACCAGGACGAGGAGGACCCCTCCCCCGAACTGTGGCGCTCCCACACCGAGCGCCAGACCGGCCCCGTGCCCCGGCCGCACATCCGCTACCAGGCTGACGGCCTGCACGATGCGGATGCGGTGTGCGTGCTCGACATCCAGCTCGGCCCGCGCGACGAGGAGACCGGCTGGCCCGCCGCCGACCTCGCCGTCATCGAGCAGGAGGAGGGCGCCTGCCCCTTCGGGCGCGTCACCCGCCGCCACGGGGTGGAAGCGATCGCCGCGTACGCCGCCGAGGAGCTGACCGCCGAGCACGCGGCGCTGATGGACCGCGCCCGCCAGCACCAGGACGCCTACTTCGTGCGCCTCGCCGAACTGGCCCAGCGCGCCGCCGAATGGGCCGACAAGGCCCGCGCCGCCGCGCACGCCGATGCCGTCCACGTCCAGGCCGACCGCGCCCGTGCCCGCATCACCCGCTGACCGCCCCGAAGATCCGCGCCGACTGCCGCCTGTGGAGGCCTGCGCCATGTACGCGTTCGAGCCCGCCTCGCCGACCTACGCCATCTCCGACACCATCGTCGAACACCAGCTACGCGGCCGGGACCGCACCCGCGCCGACCTGCCCGGCGGCTACCGGCTGACCCTGCGCACCCGCGAGCTCCACGGCCAGCTTGAGGCCGCCCTGTTCGCACCGTCGCCCACCGGCCCTGCCCGGATCTGCACCGCGCGCATCAGCGCGCACACCCCGACCCCCGTCACGTCGCGCATCCTCGACACGGTCACCCGCTACGCCCCGGCCCTGCCCGACGCCCGCGACGCCGCCCCGCCCCTTCAGGCCGTTGCCCGCCTGCTCACCACTGGCGCCCCGCTCCAACGGCCCGGCGAGCCGGGGCTGTTCGTCCGGTTCGGGCATGCGGAGGCCTGGCTGGAGGGCAGGCGGCTCAGCGTCACCCTGGGCAGCCCCGGCAGCGGGCTCAGCCTGGTCCTGGGCGGCCCGTGGGACGCGCCGTCCGCCGCCCGCCTCACCGCCGCCGTCCTGCGCGAGCTGACCGAGGCCGAGCAGCTCGCCCGCGAGGTCGCCTCACTACTGGAGCCGGGGCCGTGGCAGGTCCTGTCCGACCAGTGGCACCCTGACGCCGCCCTCGTCCTGCCCGCAGCCCGCCGCCCGGACCCGGAAGACCCGCTCGGCCGCCGCATCTCCCGAGCGCTGCGCGAGGTCCAACACCATCTGCGCGCGGCCCGGCCGGACTGGGACTGCCAGGAGCTGATCGCCGTCGAGGGCTCGGCTGTCGCAGTGCGCGTCACCGTGCGCAACCGCGCCGTCCCCCGCATGGTCCGCAAGGTGGTGATGCTCGATGGCTTCGTCCCGCATGAGTTGGGCAATACCCGCACGACGTTCGCCCCCGCCGACCTGGCTACCCTCCCCCACCGCGACCCGGCCCTGCCGTCCCAGGAAATCCCGTCCCTGGACCTCCACGTCGCCCCGAAGAACGAGCGCTACTCGTACGGCGTGAAGCTGGAACTCGGCGACTGGGCGTACGTCTTGGATGCCCAAGCCGTCATCTACGGGCCCGGCTGGTACCCCTTCCACGAGCACGTGACGCGCCGGGAGAAGGACCCCACCGCCCCGCCCCGCTCAACGACCGCGAAGTGCCCACCGGCCGCACGGTGCCCACCCGGGTGCGGATCTCTCCCGACGTCGAGGACCGCTCCTGGGGCAACGAGTACGTACAGCTCACCCCCGTCGACCACCGGGTCGAGGCACGGCTACACCTGCACGCCGGCCGGGAGCATGCCTGCACCCTGGTGCGCACCGTCACGCTGGAGATCGATCTGCGAGCAGAGCGGGTGATACTCCCCGCCCAGATGCCCGCAGCCCTGCGCCACCAGGCAGAGGTCAAGGGCCGGCGGATCCTCGATCTGCTGCTGGCCGCGCGCCGCGAACGCCGACGAGGGGTCAGCGAGCCGCGGGCCGTCCTTGGCCCTTGGAGCCGCGGCGCCCCACCCAGTGCGGACACCTGACGCGGGCGCCGCCCACGTGACGACACCCGCGGCAATCTCCGCTTCGCCCCATCTCCGGTCCGGGGCGGCAACCCCGGACCGGCCACCCACCAACCCGACTGCAGCCGCCAAGGAGGCTCCTCGTGAACTCCACTGATCCGACCGCGCATCCGTCCGCCGCCTACGACCACAGCGCTGGTCCCCCCGAACTCCGGGTCTCCGGCGAGGTCGGCGGTCGGCCCGCCCTCTTCACGCTCTGTCCCAAGTTCGCCGACTCCGTCGATCCCGGTCCGCTGCTGGGAGTCGCCGTGCGCGTCGCCACCCACTTCCGTATCCCGCTGACCTTCACCGCCCCTTTCAAGCAGGTAGCCGGCGAGCGGTGGGAACTGGTCCGTGTCCGGTGCAGCCAGGACGAATACCTCGCGTCGGTCCGGGCGGTACGCCCGAAGATCGCTGCGGCCGCCGCCGAGGTTCTGCAGGAGCAGCGCGCGCAGATGGAACCGCTGCTCGCCGTCGCCCGTGAACGTCAGGCCGCGTACGCCTTGGCAGAGGTATATCGGGCGCGAACCGCAGCTGCCGACGCTCACCGCCGCGTGGACGCAGCCGAGGACGAGTTCGGCCTGTTCGAGGTCTGCGAGGAGCGGGCCGCCGAGGTGCTCGGCCAGCTGTCCGGGCGGCCCGGTCCTCTGCCCCACTGCGGTCCTCCGGTCGTACGCAGCACCTCCTACGGGCTGGTCCTGGTCCTGTGTCCCGTCGGGCACCTGGTGCAGTCCGTCAACGCCGAGGACTGGAGCGGATCCCAGCTCGCGGCCCGGTGCGCCGACCCCGCCTTCACCGTGACGTGCCACGGCCAGACCGGCGAGCCCCTCCCACACTGATCCGCCCTGCCGGGCTCGGGGCGGCAACCCCGAGCCCGGCTCCGCTCACCAACTCGAAGGACGCTCCCGTGAACGCTGTACTGACTGCCTCAGCCCCCCGGGATGCTGACGCCGCCGGTAGACGCCGAAACGTGCAGGTGCACGCCCGCCGTCCGCTATGCCTGCGGCCACTGCTACCACGACCAGTGCCTGGACTGCGGGTTTTGCACCGTGGGTAGTTGCGTCTGCCGCTGCGAGTACGGTCTCGGCTTCCACCCTGGCGACTCGCCGGCCGAGGGGCCGATGTTCTGGATCGGCGGGCATCACGCCAAGTGGCTCTCCACGTGGGGCGTGCCGATGTGCGTCTCACGCGCCACGCTGACCGGCCGTGCGAGGCTGCCGCGCGCCGCAAACGCCTGGGTGTGCGATTCGGGTGCGTTCTCCGAACTCGGCGACCACGGCGGCTGGACAGTCAGTCCGTACGCCTACGTCCGGGAGCTGCGCCGGTATCGCGACGAGATCGGCCTGCTGGTCTGGGCCGGCCCGCAGGACTGGATGTGCGAGCCCGACATGATCGCCAAGACGGGCCTGTCGGTGCGCGAGCACATCGACCGCACCGTGGGCAACTTCGTCGACCTGATGGCCGAGGAGCCCGGCGTCGACATCATCCCGACCGTGCAGGGCTGGCGCCCGGCCGACTACGAAGCCTGCCTGGACCTGTACGACAAGCGCGGCGTACGGCTGGCGGACTATCCGCTGGTCGGGGTCGGCTCGGTTTGCCGCCGCAAGTCGGTCAAGGACGTTGAGGCCGTGCTCGCCACCATGGCCGCCGCCGGCCTGCGGCTGCACGGCTTCGGCCTGAAGACCCAGGCGCTGGAGACGTGCGCCGAGTACCTGGCCTCCGCCGACTCCCTCGCCTGGTCGCGCGACGCCCGCTGGTCCGACCCCCTGCCCCAGTGCGAGGGCAAGCACAAGAGCTGCTCCAACTGCGTGCACTGGGCGATGCGCTGGCGCGAACGCGTCCTGGACGTTCTGCGCGCCCCCCATCAGCTGATCCTCCCCACGACGGCCTGACCCATCGCCGACCGTGCCGGTCCGGGGCGGCAACCCCGGACCGGCGCAGCTCACCAACTCACCACCCCGAGAGGACCCTTGTGATGTCTGCGTACGAACAACCGCCGCTCGATCTCGGCGCCGTCTGCCAGCGGTGGAAGAACCGCCGGCACAGCTGGAGGCCGACTGGTGAAGGCGGCTTCGACCCCGCCCGTTACCGCGTCCGCGAGATGCCGAACGACCTGGTCCACACGGCGAAGGCCTTCGTCCGAGCCCACCACTACAGCGGCTCGTGCGGCCTTATCTGCATGTGTCAAGCACCACCGCTGCTCAAGAGGCAGACGACGATGAAGCCATATAAGGCACGGGCCGATCACGGCCGCCTGGCAGGGCTCGTCAGCTCCGCATGACCACCGCACCGTCAAACGCCGCGCTGTCGACGCGAAGGCGCCGAAGGGGATGTAGCGGGCAGTGGCAGAACCCGGCCGACCAAGCTCCGTTTCGAGCCACCTGAATGGCCGTATCTGCTCGTTGCCCCCGCACCATAACGTGCTGGCTTCTACAGTTCCTGTTCTTGTACGGGAACGTTTTCCGAGAGGCAGAACGGCGTGGCGCATGTTGTTGCAGTACATGGGATCGGCAAGCAACTGCTGGGCGAGGCGACGCTGTTGCAGCAGTGGCGGCCCGCTCTGTGTGACGGATTGCGGCGCGCCCGCGCCCACTTGGACTTTTCATCGCTAGACATGGCGATGGCGTTCTACGGGGACCTGTACCGACCTACCGGTGAGTTCCTCGCCGTCGGTGATCCGCGATACACGGCTGCCGATGTCGAGGACGGGTTTGAGCAGGAACTGCTGCTGTCCTGGTGGCAGTCCGCAGCAGAGAGCGATCCGGGCGTGGTAGCGCCTGGCGCAGATACTTTGGCGTCGACACCCCGGTCAGTGCAGGCGGCGTTGCGGGCGTTGTCGGGGTCGAAGTTCTTCGCTGGCCTGGCGCTGCGGTCGATGGTGTTCGACCTAAAGCAGGTGCACCGCTACCTCATGGAGCCGGAGCTGCGAGTGCAAGCCCAACAGCGAGTACTCAAGGAGATCGGGGAGGACACACGAGTAGTGGTAGCGCACTCACTCGGCTCAGTGGTCGCGTACGAGGCGTTGTGCGCGCAGCCCGGGCATGGCGTGCGGGCGCTGGTGACATTGGGCTCCCCGTTGGGGATTCCACATCTGATCCTGCACCGGCTGACACCTCCCCCCGTCCGGTTGGGTGAGGATCCGCGTGGAGTGTGGCCGGGCGGGTCCGGGTTCGTGTGGACGAACATCGCTGATCACGGGGACGTCGTGGCGCTGGTGAAAGACCTACGGCCCGCGTTCGGACCGCAGGTGCGTTGTGCTCAAGTCCATAATGGCTCCCACGCCCACGACGCAACCGCCTACCTGACAGATGAGCTGTGCGGGAGGGCTATCGCAGAAGGTCTGGGAGCATGAACGTCGAAGCCGACATGCCACACGATGACAGCGGGGGGCCACGGCGTTTCCTTATCGCTACCGCAGTCTCCCGCTATCCGAAGTGCCCCCAGTGGGACCGGCCCGGACTCGTCCAAGCCCGCGAGCAGGTCATCAACCTGTTCGCAGGCCAGTTGGGCTACCGGCACCAGACCGCACTCGGCCTGGATCCCACGCGCAGCCAGCTCACCGACCAGTTGCGTTCGTTCTGCAGGTCCCCCGACCGGCGGGAAGACGATCTCGTCGTCCTCTACCTGTCTGGGCACGGTGAGGTCTTGGATGACGGCAATGACCATGTGCTGTTCACTTCCGACACCGAACCCGACGACATCGCTTACACCAGCCTGCCGACCGTAGAGCTGGCCCGGGCAATGCTGCGAGACACTCCGGTGCGCCGGCTGCTGCTAATCCTGGACACCTGCTACTCCGCGCAAGGCGGCAACGAGCTGACAGCGGCCGCATTGAACCGCATCAACGTCCAGTGGAATCAGGTGACGGGCTCGGGCCTTGTGATCGTTTCCTCTGCGCAACCTCATCAGCAGGCGCAGTCTGGACTGTTCCCGCAGCTGTTCGCCGACGCCGTGAGCAGCTGGGCTACGGCCGGGCACGGCCCACAGACTCTGTCGGTGTCCACGCTGGTTGAGCATATGAACAACAATCCCGCACGGCCGGCCCACCAGCGCATCAGTCTGACCCTGGTTGGTCTGACTGGGGAGCCCCCTGCATTCCTCGCCAATCCTCGGCGCAGCAGTCGTCTTACCGGCGTGGACCTGGCAATCCAACACGCCGCTGAATTCGACGCGCAGGCCCGTCGTCGCGACACCGAACTCACCACGCGACTGCTGATGCGCGCCATGGGATCCAGCGATCCACGCCTCCGCAGCTGGTGGTTTAGCGGGCGTCATGTTGCCCTGGCCGACCTTGCAGACTGGCTGCGTTTGAATGCCGCCGATGGCAGGGCGGTATGCAGGGTCGTCACGGCCGGGCCCGGCTCGGGCAAGACGGCTGTGCTCGGCCTGATCGCCGTACTGGCACATCCTGAGCGGCGCCGCAGCGTCCCGACCAGCACGCTGAAACTGCCACGCCGCCTGCTGCCGGAAGAAGGATGTGTTGATGTCGCCATCTATGCACAAAGCCTTACCGACACCGACGTTTTGGTTGGCCTGGCTGCCGCTGCCGGCGTCCGGGTAAGGACGGTTGGCGAGTTTCTCGAAGCATTGGGGCACCAGTCACGCTCACGGCCGTTTACGGCACTAATCGACGCCCTTGATGAGGCCGCCACCCCCGATACCCTGTGCTCGCAGATCCTGCGCCCCCTGATCACGCACTCGGGCGGCCGGATACGGCTACTGCTCGGCACGCGCCCCTACCTCTTGGACCGCCTGGGGCTCGATTCCCGCGCACAGTCCTACCCTGAGCAGGTCATCGATCTTGATGATCCTGGCTACGCTGACCCCGAAGCTCTGCAGGCATACGCGATCCGCAACCTGTTGGAAGCACACCCGGCCTCTCCGTACCGCAATCACCCGGGTGTCCTGCGCCCCGTCGCCGAAGCAGTGGCTGAGGCAGCCGGCACGTCCTTCCTTGTCGCCCGTATTGCCGCCAGCACACTGGCCGCCGAGGGCCACGTCGTCAACGACCCTTATGACCCCGTATGGCGTGCCAGCCTGCCCCGTCATGCCGGGCAGGCCATGCGTAACGACCTAACACGCCGCCTCGGCGACGAGGCCCAACGCGCAACGGACCTCCTGCGTCCCCTGGCCTTCGCTCTTGGCCAGGGGCTGCCCTGGGAAGATATCTGGGCCCCGCTCGCCTCCGAGATCTCTGGGCGCCCTTACACCGACGATGACTTGATGTGGCTGCGCCGCTCGGCCGGCGCCTACGTGGTGGAAGCCACCGAAGCCGATCGCTCCGCCTACCGCCTCTACCACCAAGCCCTCGTCGAGTACCTGCGTGACGGTATCGACCCGGTCCTAGTCCATGCTGCCTACACCACCGTTCTCACCCGTGTAGTGCCCTATCGACCCAACGCCACGCGTGACTGGTCCCTCGCCCACCCCTACACGCTCAACTACCTTGCTTCCCATGCCACTGCAGCTGGACGTCTCGACGAAGTCCTCACCGATATCGAGTACCTCGTTCACGCCACACCTCGCAGCCTCACCCCTCACCTGCATCACGCTCAAAGCGGTACCGCCCGTCTCTCTGCCGCGATCTACCGCTCTTCTCTCAACGCCCATCTCAACGCCCCGCCTGTACTTCGTCGGTACTCCCTCGCCATTGATGCCGCCCGAGCAGGAGCCTCATCTCTAGTTGACCGTCTCAACGAGTACAGCCAGCCGCACTCGTGGGTACCCCGCTGGGCCACGGGAAGCGGCATCTCCCCTTCGCTCCGGGACGCCCTCGTCGGCCACTTCGGAGACGTGAGCGCGGTGGCGTGCACAACCATCGACGGCAGCGTCGCCGTAACGAGCAGTGACGACGGCACGGTGCGGGTATGGGACCTGACCACCGGCACCCAGATCGGTCACCCTTTAACGGGCCACCAAGAACCCGTGAGCGCAGTGGCATGCACGATTATCGACAGTGCCCCGGTCGCTGTGACTGGAGGCGTCGACGGCACGGCGCGGGTATGGGACCTGACCACCGGCACCCAGATCGGACAGCCCCTCACCGGACACGATGCGGTCGTGCGTGCGGTTGCTTGCACCGTCATCGACGGTGACCCCGTTGCCATCACGGGCAGTTGGGACGGCACGGTGCGGGTATGGGACCTGACCACCGGCACCCAGATCGGACAGCCCTTCACCGGTCACGAAGGCGCCGTGAACGCAGTCGCTTGCACCGTAATCGACGGTGACCCCGTTGCCATCACCGGCGGCCTCAACGGTAAATGCGTGACTTGGAACTTGGCCACGCGCACGCAACTCGGGCAGTCCCTCACCGGTCACGAAGGCGCCGTGAACGCAGTCGCTTGCACGACCCTCGGCGGTACTCCCGTCGCCATCACTGGCGGCCACGACGGCACGGCGCGGGCGTGGGACCTGACCACCGGCACCCAGATCGGACAGCCCTTCACCGGTCACGAAGGCGCCGTGAACGCAGTCGCTTGCACGACCCTCGGCGGTACTCCCGTCGCCATCACTGGCGGCCACGACGGCACGGTACGGGTGTGGGACCTCACCACCGCAACCCACATTCGAAACCCAAGGACGCGCATAGGTGGGTTGGTACAGGCATGGGACCTAGCCACCGACGCAGGCCAGCTCACAGACACCAGCGGGGCCGTGCGGGCAGTGTCGTGCACCGTGATTGAGGGCACTCCCGTCGCCATCACCGGCGGTGATGATAGGACAGTCCGGGTGTGGGAGCTAACAGCCGTCGCCCAGATCGGCCTGCCTCTCACCGGACATGATCGGTTCGTGTACGCGGTTGCGTGCACTGTCATCGACAGTGACCCCGTCGCCGTCACCGGCGGCCACGACGGCACGGTGCGGTTGTGGGACCTCGCCACGGGCACCCAGATCGAGCAGCCTCTCACTGGACACGAAGGCGCCGTGAACGCGGTGGCGTGCACCGTCATCAACGGCACCCCCGTCGCTGTCTCTGGAGGCGTCGACAGCACTGTGCGGGTATGGGACCTGACCACCCGCACACAGATCGGACAACCGCTCACCGGACACAGTCGATCGGTGCGTGCGGTGGGTTGCGCCGTCATCGACAGGACCCCCGTCGCGATCACGGGCGGCTGGGACGGCACGGTGCGGTTGTGGGACCTCACCACCCGCACGCAGATCGGACAGCCCTTCACCGGTCACGAAGGACTCGTGGAGGCGGTTGCGTGCAATGTCGTCGACGGCCGGCCCGTCGCCATCACCGGCAGCTACAACGGCACGGTGCGGTTGTGGGACCTCACCACCCGCACGCAGATCGGACAGCTCTTCACCGGTCACGAAGGCGCCGTGAACGCGGTGGCGTGCACCGTGATTGACGGTGCCCCCCTTGCAGTCACCGGCGACGATAGGTCAGTGCGGGTGTGGGATCTCGCCACTGGCAAGAACATCGGACAACCAATCCCTAGCCAGGGTGGGCCGGTGCGTGCGCTGGCCTGCACGATCATCGACGGCACCCCCGTCGCAGTCGTCGGCGGTGACGGCATGAAGGCGTGGGTGTGCGATCTCGCCACCGGCAGGCAGACCGGACAGCCCCTCACCGGACACGGTGGGCCGGTGCGTGCGCTGGCCTGCACGATCACCGACGGCACCCCCGTCGCCGTCGTCGGCGGCGATGACAAGACAGTGCGAGTGTGGGATCTTGCCATCGGCAGGCAGATCGGACAGCCTCTCACCGGACATACGGGTTTTGTGAACGCGACGGCGTGCACCGTCATCGACGGTAACCCGGTCGCCATCACCGGCGGCGATGACAGGACATTGCGGGTGTGGGACCTCACAACCGGTGAGCACATCGGACAGCCTCTCACCAGCCACGGTGGGCCGGTGCGTGCGCTGGCCTGCACGATCATCGACGGCACTCCTGTCGCCATTGCTGGTGTCTCCGACGGGACGGTGCGGATGCGGGACCTAGCAAACGGCACTCGATTCGGACAGGTCCTGACCGGCCACGAGGAACCCGTGAACGCGGTCGCGTGCACCCGCATCGATGGTCGCCCAATGGCCATCACCGGCGGCGACGACGGAACGGTGCGGGTGTGGGACCTCACAACCGGCACCCAAAACGGACAGCCCCTCACCGGCCACGAGGAACCCGTGAACGCGGTCGCGTGCACCCGCATCGATGGTCGCCCAATGGCCATCACCGGCGGCGACGACGGAACGGTGCGGGTGTGGGACCTCACAACCGGCACCCAAAACGGACAGCCCCTCACCGGCCACGAGGAACCCGTGAACGCGGTCGCGTCCACGATGATCGACGGAATCCCCGTTGCAGTCACCGGCGGCGACGACGGAACGGTGCGGGTGTGGGACCTCACAACCGGCACCCAAAACGGACAGCCCCTCACCGGCCACGAGGAACCCGTGAACGCGGTCGCGTCCACGATGATCGACGGAATCCCCGTTGCAGTCACCAGTAGCGGCGATAACACGGTGCGATTGTGGAACCTGACCACGGGCCAAAGCTGCGTCGTCGCGATGCTTTCCCAACCTCGGGTGGCTGTGTTTGGATCCGATTCCTCGATTTTGCTCGCCACTGGATCGGACCTTGTGGTCTTCGGACGTGAGATGTGGAGTCGGAGGCGACGTAGTTGAAGTACCCCTCATAAGCTGCGGCACCTGACGGTGCCGCAGCTCGGCGTTCTTGCCGCTCGTCACTGCATGGCGCCGGCCGTGTTCTCGGTTCGGATCAACTGTCGGATGCTGGCCCGCGCAGCGGTCAGGTCGTCCTGTGCTTCGCCGGCGGCGGCCGGTGTCGCGGAGCAGGATGTAGATGGTGCGGAGCATGGCCTGCGCCCCGTCGGGCGGGAAGTCGCCGTAGGGGAAGTCGACGCCGATGAGGTGCATTTGCGCGTCGAGCTGGGCGATGACGAGTTCGGGGATGGCCTTGCCGGCCATGTCTTCGGAAGCGTCCTCGTAGGGGATCTTGTGGTGGGGGTGGCGTGCGAAGCCGGAGGCGAGGTGGTCGAGGATCTGCAGGCGACGGCCGAAGTCGAGGAGCTGGCAGAAGTGGGCGAGGAGTTCGGCGCGGGAGGCGTACGACAGCGTCCATGTCGGTGACCTTCAGCGCACCCGGGTCGTGGCCGCCGCCGGGTCGCGCGGCCAGGGCTCGGGAGGCCGACAGGCAGCCCTCGAAGGTCCGACGGAATGCGTCGTTGGGGTGGCCTCCTTGACTCAGTCGGCCAGCAGGCGCCGCAGCCACTCCTGTGAGCTGCCCCGAGTTTCGTAGCGGCCGGCTTGAGTGTCTTCAGGCGGCGTTCGAGGTGGCCAGGGAACGGTCGTGCGCGGCTTCGAATTCCTCGGGTGGGACGTAGTCGAGGGCGGAGTGCAGGCGCTCGGTATTGTACCAGCCGACCCACTGGACGGCGACGTGTTCGATGGCGAGCCTGGTTATCGCGGCCCGGTGTTCTGATTCTCGGCGCGGATCATGTGGCGCAGGCTGAGCCGGGCGCTGGCCAGATCATCTTCGACCTCGCTGAGCTCTGCGGCCAGTTCTTTGATCCGGGCCATGGCCTCGTCGCGTTCGCCCTGTAGCCGCAGGTTGTCCTCGGTGAGTTCGTCGACTCGGACGCCGAGGTCGGCGGCGCCGAATTGGTCGAGCTGCTGGCCGAGACTCCTACGTACTGCGTCCTTGAGGCGCTCAACCTCTTCCCGTAGACGTCGGTTATCCTCCTGGAGTAGTCGCTTCTCTACCTTCCATCCCGCTGGGGCATTGGCGCCGGCGCGTGCGTCGTTGGCCGCGTGTCGGCCCTGGCGGCGACGGGCGGCCTCGATGTGCTCGCGCACGCCCTCGGCGTAGACGAGCCAGTGAGAGACATTTGCGGCGCGGGCGACCCCGGTGAAGGTGACCGGCTCGTCGTCCGCGACCAGTTGGTCGACAACGGACAGAACGCGAGCGCGCTTGTCGCGCGAGTCCTTCTGCCGCGCCTCGCGCAGGACCTGGGCGGGGGTGGGGGGCTCACTCATCGGTACTTCTCCGGATGGGGATGGAGGGCACGGGCAGGACGGGTGCTGCTGCGCGAACCTTGCGCAGCACGGCAGATGCCTCTTCGAGGTGGCGGCGGTCGTCTTCCGGCATCATCTCGATCTGGCGTCGGAGGCTGGTGACGACGTTTTGGAATGAGTCGATCTGGTCGCTGAAGTTGCGAACGACGAACTCCGCGGTCCCCAGGGCCCTGGCCATCTCGCGGTCGGCCTTGAGGGCCCGGATGTGGTCCTCGACCGCGGGAAGGAAGGAGGGATCGGGGCGGTAGAAGGCGCACCCGGAGCACTGGAAGCGGATCGGGCAACTGCCACCGCCGGCCTTCACGTTGGACGGTTCGTTGCAGTTGCCGAACGGCACGGCGACCGAGCGGGCCTCGTACGCGGTCGCAGACGGCGTCGGCGCCGGATTGCCGGATCGGTCGACGACGTGCTGGCGCATCGTCTCGACGGCCTTGCGGCGCTTCTCCATCGAGACTTTGAAGTACCCCATAGTAGTATCTGCCGATTTGTGATCCATTAGGTCGCGCAGGGTGTTCAGTTCGGTGCCAGCGTCCGCGTGACGCTGGGCGTAGGTGTGGCGGAAGGCGTAGGCGAAGATGCGGCTGCGATCGAACGGCAGGAGGTTGCCGTCCTTGTCCACGGTGTCGGTGAGTAGTTCCGGCAGGCCGTCGACCCAGCGCCGGAGCATCTTGGCGACGGTGTCGGAGTCGATGCACGCGTCGTACCCGTGGCGCGCGGTCGGAAACAGGAAGGTTCTCGAGCGGGCGGGGACCTTCAGTGTCCGGCGGATCGCGAGCCACTCCTGGATGGCGAAGGCGGTCTCCCTGCCGATCTCCAGGCGGCGTCGGTTGCGGCGGGCCTTGTGGTTGTTCCAGATCAAGATGTACTCGTTGTCTTGTGCTTCGAGGCAGTCCATCCGGAGCCAGCGCACTTCCCACGGGCGGCGGCCGGTGTCGCGCAGCAGGATGTAGACGGCGCGCAGCATGGCCTTCACCACGTCGGGCGCCATGTCCCCGTAGGCGAAGTTGGCGCCGATCAGGTGGACTTGGGCGTCGAGCTGAGCGACGACGTATTCCGGGATGGCCTTGCCGGCCATGTCCTCGGCTGGGTCCTCGTACGGGATCTTGTGGTGCGGGTGGCGGGCGAAGACGGAGGCGACATGGTCAAGGATCTGAAGGCGCCGCCCGAAGTCGAGCAGCTGGCAGAAGTGCGCCAGGAGCTCGGCGCGGGACCCGTAGGCGAGGGTGGCGGTGCCGTCCTGGCGCTTCCGGTCGCGGATGGCAGCGACGACCGCGTCCATGTCCGTGACCTTCAGGGCGCCGGGGTCGTGCCCGCCACTGGGTCGCGCGGACAGGGCCCGCGATGCCGATAAGCAGCCCTCGAAGGTGACCCGGAAGCCGTTGTTGTCGGGGGCGGTCTCCTTGACCCAGTCCGCGAGCAGGCGGCGCAGCCACTCCTGTCGGATCTGTGTCACATCCAGTCGGCGCGAGGACACGCGGACACCGGATCGAGTGCGTGAGCGCAGGCCGAGGTCGCCAAGCTCCCAGACCGGCCGGTCCAGCGGGTCGATGCCACGGAAGCGGTCGAATGCGCCGCGTACGAGACGTACGACGTCGTTCCAGTGGGCCTCGCAGTTACGGTCGAGGTATCCGAGGTCGCCGAGCTTCTTGTCCGGGAGCTCGGCGATGGACGAGACGCCCTCGAGTCCCCGGACCATCAACCGCATCCCGACCGGGCTGAGGGTCGGGCGCTGCTTGTCGCGTTCCGCCAGCGCGAAGCGGAGCTCGTGGCGAAGCAGTTCGGGCAGGGTGATGAGCGAGAACTGGAAGCCGGTCAGCCACGGCGGCTGCACGGAGACCCACTCCTCCAGGCCCTCGTGAATCGTGCCCTTGGTGCCAAACTCGATCCGATGACGACGCCAGCGATCACGGTGGTACGTGCACAGCGGCACCCGACCATGGGCGCTGCCAGCGCAGGCCCCAACCAGGCACGGTGTGCCCGGCGGAAGCGGCTCGGCCTCGGCCTGGAGCCACGCATCCAGCGCCAGCGTCGTCATCCCGCTGCGCAGGAGGTAGCGCCACTTTGCGTAGTGCGGGGTGCACGCGCCACGCGACTGGGCCTCCAGGGCGCAGCGCACTCCGTCACGCTCGACCGAGCACGGCGGCCGCTCCCCGGGCAGCGAGCGAACCAGGGCCCGGCGGCCGACCTTAGAGAACTCCTCGCGGCTCAGTCCGCTTTCAAGGAACTGCTCGTAGCAGGACCGGCACAGATGCCGGGTCGCGCGGACCGCAACATGACAGCCGGCGCTGTTGCACCGCCATATGGCGGTTTCGTCCTTGTCCGGATCGCCGGTGAACAGCCAGTTCGCCGCATCCCATTCGTCCGGTCGCCAGCCTGTCTCGGTGTTCTCGATTAGCCAGGCCATCCACCCTGCGCGGTCAACGGGCAGCGTGACGACGCGGGACTCGGCCACGGCGGCCGCCATCTCGATGGTCATCGCGCCACCTCCCGGCGTCGGGCGTCCGCGCGCTCGACCGCGGCCCGCCGACTTCCTTCGTCGACGTGAACGTACGGGGTCATGGACGACTCGGACATGTGCCCGAGGAGGTCGGAGACCACCGACCGGTCGGTGCCCTGGCGGATCCACTCGGTGGCGGCGCTGTGGCGGATCATGTGGGGCCGGGCGATCAGGTCCGCCCGCCGGGCGAGCCGGTCGAACAGCCCCTTAACTCCGGAGTACGTCATCGCCCTCCCGAGCGGATCCCGGAAGAGGTTGACCAGCACCTGCTCGGTGAAGTCGGCCTGCGGGACCGCCGAACGCTCGTGGAGATAGTCGGCGTAGCAGATACCGAGCTCGCTGGTGACCGGGATGGCGCGAGGTCGGCGCGACTTCGCCCACGCGCCGTTGCTGTTCAAGCGGCGCCGTACGTGCACGTGCGGGCCCTTGACCTGGCAGCCGAAGGCCTGCGAGTCGGCCAAGAGGTGCATGTCCTCGCGGCGCAGCCCGAGCGCCTCGCCGATCCTCATGCCGGTGCACCACAGCAGGAGCACCAGGAAGCGGTCCCGCGCGTGCCGGGTCACGTCGATCAGGCGGGCGATCTGCTCGACCGTCAGCCACTGGATCCCCGAGTCGACGCCCCGGAGCTTGAGTATTCGCGAGCGGACCGTGCGGTGCTGGTCGTTCTCGCCCGGGTTGAAGCCCTTCGGTAGATACCGCAGGTAGCGGGGCTCGGTCAGCTGCCCGGCGAGTTCAGGATCGACCCACTTCATATGTACGCCGAAGCTCAGGAACTCGCAGACCGTCCCCACGATCGCGTTCGCGGTGTTCTCGTCGCGGAATCGTTCCGGCCCGCCCCCGCCGCGGACTCGGGACGGCAGGGGCTCCTCCACCAGCCAGTGCAGGAAGCGCGCGAGCTGCCACACGGTGATTTGGTCCCATTCCAGGCGGTGGAAGGCGCAGTACGACAGGTACAGCGCCGCCCGCCCGGCGTACGTCTTCTCCGTGTTGTAGGCCCGGCCGGCGTCTCGCAGACCAGCGAGGAACAACGAGCCTTCACGGTGGAGGGTGTAGTCGTCAGTTCCGACGATCACCCACCCTGTCTTGTCCTGGGCCAGCGTCGCCCGCTCTGCGCGGAACGACGTAACGAATGTGCCTGTGATGCCGAACACCCCTTGGATACCGATGATCCAGCCAGTTCAGCATGCATGTGGCTGACGTGGCTGTTGAAAAGATCACGGTGAAGATAAGGCCCGCGGTCCGCTTCGCCTACGGCCTCATCGACACCGCCGCGCCCCCGGCAGGCCAGCTGGTGGGGGTGCTCACCCTGGGCATCCCGACCCAGGCCGCCGTCCTCACCTCGGTGTTCCGCGAACTCACGCCGTACGCGGACTCGCTGGAACTGAACCGTCTGGTGTTGCGCGACGAAGTGCCGACGAACGCCGAGACGTGGTTCCAGGCCCGTGCCTTCCGGCTGGCGGCCGCCCGAGGCATCCGCGGAATCGTCGCGCACAGCGACCCCGAACCGAGGACACGCCTCACCGCCCACGGCCCCGAAATGATCTTCCCTGGCCACTACGGGACGATCTACCAGGCCAAGGGGATGGACTACCTGGGCAAGACCCGTCGGCGGCGCCTGACCATGCTGCCCGACGGCTCGGTCCTCCACGAGCGTGCAATGTCCAAGGTCCGCAACAACGAGCGCGGCCGCGGCGGAGTCGAGACGCGCCTGGTCGCCCTCGGCGCCCGCCCCCGCCATGAGGGCGAGCCCGGCCGGGCCTGGCTGGAGGAGGCCCTGCACACGGTCGGCGCACGGGTCGTATCCCACGGGGGCAACCACCGCTACGCGGCCTACATCGGGCCGTGCACCGGCCGCCGGATCACCGCGACCTCCTACCCGTACCCGAAGGCCGACCAAGGGGGTGCCGCATGAGCGCCGCACCCCGTGCCGGTCGCGACGGCGTCCCTCTGGTCATCAACTGGGGATTGGGCGTGGACTCGACCGCGTTCCTGGTGAAGATGCTGGAAGACCCGGCCGCCCACGGCGTCAACTTGGCCCACACCATGGTGATCCACCAGATCACGGGGAGCGAGTGGCCGAAGACCTACGCTCACGCCGAGGAGTACGTGCTCCCGCTCCTGCGCGAGAACCGGGTCCGGCTCGTGCAAGTCGCCCGGGCCAGCTGCGCGTTGGAGATCGCGGTCATGGACGACTCCCGCGAGCCCGAGCGGATCGTCCGGCGCGGGCCCTGGTCGTTGGAGGAGGACGAGTACGAGGCCAACGGCACCGTTCCCCAGCAGGGCGGCATCCGGCTCTGCAGCCTGCATGCCAAGGGCGAGGTCGGCGACGCACTGATCGCCCAGGAGATCGGCGACCGGCCATTCCGCCAGGTGATGGGGTTCAACGCCGATGAGGTTCCCCGCAGCCTCCGAGACCGGGGTGCGAGCAAGAACCCCCTGCGCCAGGGCCTGTATCCCTTGATCGAGTGGGGGTGGGGGCGGGAGCGGTGCGAGGCGTACTTGTACGAGCGGTTCGGCGTGCGGTGGGAGAAGAGCTACTGCACTTTTTGCTGCTTCCCGATCTCGATGGGTGCCATGGCGGCGCATCTGGACCGGATGCGCGCGCACCCGGACATCGCCGGACGGGTGCTGCGCCTGGAGTACACGTCGGTGAGCCTCAATCCGAAGGCGAAGCTGTTCGGCCGGCACAGCCTGCTGGAGAAGTTCGACCCGAGCCGTCCGGCCGACCGTCCCGTCCTCGCGGCTTTCGAGGAGGAGCTCGCAGGCCCGTGGGCGCTGTATCACGTGCGGCGGATCCTGCCGGTCGCGAAGGCGGACCCCGCTCGGCGCGGCCGGGCGCTGCGTTCGGTGGAGCGCGTCGACGTGGGCCGGGCAGCCGTTCTCGGCCGACGGCTGCGGAGCGTCTCGGAGCGCCACGGCGTCCCCGTCGAGGTCGACGAGCGCTACGGGCGGGTGCGGGCGTGGGTCCACCGTCGAGGGGAAGGCCTTCCGGCCGTGGAGGAACTGATGGTCACCGCCCCGTACCAGGTCCGGGACAAGCAGGTGCCGCACTTCGAGCGGGAGTGGGCCGCGCACCGCCGGTTCCGATCGTGACGCGGTCTGGGTGCCGGCGAGATTGACAGCCACCCATCAAGAGCGTCATATTGATTACGCGAACTAGCGGCAAAAAGCGGTGGGCGGCGGAAGGCACCCCCTCAGGGGGTGTCGACCCAGGGCGGCAACCCCGGCCGAACGTCCCGCCGACCACCTTTCACCAACCCATCTCGCCCGCCGGCACGTGAGCGCCGGAGGAACAAGAGGAGCAGGCCCTCAGTATAGGGCCGCAGGCAGAACCGGAGAGAGCAATGTCCAAGCCCCTGAACCCGCAGCGCCGCATCGTCGGCGGCCGCGCGGTGGTCAACCGCGACTGGATCCGCGAGTTCACCGGCGCCAGCGCCGGCACCGCGGCCCGCTGGTACAAGATCCGCCTCGAGCAGCCCGAGGAGCACCGCCACCCGGAGAAGGAGCGCATCGACGGCGCGGACTTCTACGACGAGCAGCAGTTCCGCGACTTCTACACGTGGTTCCAGCAGGAGAAGGCGAGCAAGGTCCTCAAGGCCGACCCCGAGCTGTACGAGCTCGACCCGGAGACCGTCGTCTCCATCAACAAGGCAGCGGAGCTGCTGAACTTCAGCGGCGCCTCGGTGATCCGCAAATACCAGCAGGCGAACCCCGGCTACTTCCCGGACTCCGTCGGCGAGGTCGAGGGGCCGACCGGCCGCATGATCCAGGCCTTCCGTGTCGGCGATCTGCAGGACTTCGACCGCAAGCGCACCGGGGACAGGCTCGGCAAGGCTGGCCGCCGTCCCGGGCCGCAGCCCGGCGCGGCCGTCGGCCGGCCCTCCGCCCTCGAGGAGGTTCTCGCGGCCGAGCTGAGCGCCCGCGCTGACGGTGAGCCGCTCACGGCCACGCAGCTCGCCGAGCAGTTCGCCGCCGAGCGCATCGAGCGCGACGGCTACCACCCGGGGCTGGCCGCCGAGCTCAGCGTGCAGTACGGCGGGCCGCAGCGGGCCTGGGAGTACGCCGTCCGCAAGGCCCTCGAGCATCACCCTGCGGCCGCTCCGAACCGCTCGGAAGCCGCCGACCGGCGGGCGGCCATCGCCCTGGCCGCCATGAGCGAGCGCGGCGACGTCCGGGGGCTTGCCGCCGACCTCGCCCGTGAGCACGGCGGCAGCCGCGACGTCTGGGAGCGCGCGGTGAAAGCGGCACGCAATCTCGCCGGCCCCACCGTCTGATCTCCCGCCCCACCAGCCGAAGGACGAGCCATGATGCCCAGCTATCAGCTCCGCGACACCACCACCCGCCAGCTCCTCGCCCGGGATCTGGCCGATTACGCCGCGGCCGAGGCCGCCCTGGACCGCCTCGATGACGAGCTGGAACACGACCTCGCGGCCAACGGCGAAGGCGCCGGACGCATCCGGCTGCGCCTCGACGTCGAGAAGGTCACGGACGGCACCGCAGAGGCCGTCGGACACCACGTGCTCCTCCTCGGCGTCGACGACCCCACCGACTCGCTGCCCGCGCTGTAGCCGACGGAGCTGCCCATGCCCCGCGATACGCCGCCCCGGAAGCCGGTGCCGCGCTCCCACACGCTGCGCCGCGCCGCCGCACGGCTCCAGCGCACCGCCTCCCCTGCCCACCGCCGGGATGCCCGACGCAGCCGGCGGACCGCTGGCTCCGCCATCGAGGAGCTCCTGGGCCGGTACCACGTTCGCCCGTTGCCGTACGAGCAGATGAAGCAGACCGACGTGGCCACCGCGCGCATTCCGATCGCCGCGGACCCGATGCTCGGCGATGTCCTGGTACGCGAGCTCACCATGCCCCTCTCCCTCTCGATCCGTGCGCTCCCGTGGGATGCCCAACCACCCGAGCGGGGCAAGAAGGTGGGGAACTGGCTGCACCGCCACTACGTGCTGGGCAAGCGGGACGTCTACGCCCGGCTGCACCACCGCTACGTACTCTTCGACGATCTCGACGAGGAGACCTGGCAGCTGGTCGGCCCGACCCGGTCCTTGCGCTCGGCCCTGCAGCGGACCGAAGTCGTGAAGGCCGGCCACCTCGACGAACCCGCCCTGCTCGCCACGGTCAACGCCCCGCTGTGGGACGTGGCCCAGCGATGCGCCCGGCTGACCAGCCTGCGCCGCGCCCGCGAGCGCGCGGGCACGTACGACGTCGCAGGCCTCCTTCCGGCACAGACGGTGCAGCAGACGGGTGAGGTGCTCGCCGAAGCCCGGTCCGCTCTCGACAGCCCGATGGGCGACCTGGAGGAACTCGCCCGGCATGTGGTCGATGCAGACGATCACTACCGGGCCTGGAAGGCGCTGCAGGAACTCGCCGGCCGGAGCGACGACTTCGTCGACCTGGCCGTCGCCGACGCCGCCGACCGCCATCAGGCGGCCGCGTGGGGTGGCCACTTCGCGCAGCCCGCGCCACTGCGGCGACGCTCGCAGCCTCCATCGGCGCCACCAGTTCATTCCTTCAGGATCACGGGCTCGCGGTCACCGACTGAAACGGCCTCCGACCTGCACAGCCTCCCAGAGAAGGGGGCTGCACCCCCAAAAAAGAGAGTATAATTGATTTTACGTTTCAGGCGGCAACCTGGAACGGTCACCAGCCAACTCAGGAGCAGACGTGATCACCTCACCTCTCACCCCCGAACATCGCACCGTCTACTGGACGGTGGCGGTCATCGGAAGGTACGGGTCCGTGCACCGGTCGACCGGTCTGCACTCGGCCTCCGCCGTTCGCCAGCAGTTCGACTTCTGGTCCGGGAAGCCGTCGACGACCCGGATGGAGCTCACCGAGCACACGCTCATCCAGGCCCGCACCATCACCACCTTCGAGAACCTGCCGGACGAGGGCGCAGCGACGCCGCTGCCCGACCTCCCGGACGGCGCACACGAGGTGAAGCGCTTCTTCACATTCGCCCGGACTCTTGAGGACGGCTCGCTCACCAGCTTCGGCCCGGCCGTTCTGCCCACCGGCGACGACGTCCGCCGCTTCTACAGCTGGACCGTCAACAACCAGGAGCGCGCCCAGGCCGTCCGCGTCGACATCTCCGCCCTCCGGATCCTCGACATCACGCTCACCCACTACACCCGTGAACTCCAGCTCGCCGACCTCCCGGACGACTACACGGCCTCGCTCGTGGGCCAGCTGGAGATGGAGGGCCTGAACTGGATCCCCGTCCACGAGCACACGGGAACGCATTTGCGCGTCCCCCTCGCCGACGGTTCCGAGATCACCATCAACGGCGCGACCACCGAAGGGCGCGAGGTCAGCTCCCCGCAGACGGTCGACGACCACGGCGGCTGGCTCGCCCTGTGGGGTGACGTAAACGACAGCTCCGTCGAGGTCTACCGCTCCGCTCCGACGGCGAGGTGCTCACCCGGGCCGCGGACACCGCGGCTCTGGCGGCCGCCGTGCTCAAGTGCGCTCGCGAGCACGGTGGTGGGCCCGTCCTCCGGGACGCCGCCCGGCAGCCTCAGGCCTGAGGCGCCTGCAATCCCCTCTCTGTCGGCCGGGCGCGGCAACGCCCGGCCGACAGGTCACCAACTCAACTCACAAGGAGACCTCGCGCATGAGCAGCAGCCTGCAGCTCGGTCTGTTCCCCGCTGAACAAGAAGCCGACCCCATGGCGGACCTCGTCCCGGACGAGGTCGACATCTACATCCTCAATCTCTCGGGCGGGAAGGACGGTCCGCGCGCCGCCGCCCTGGCCCTGGACGCCGCGCGTGCCGCCGGCGTCGAGGACCGGGTCTACACCATCCACGCCAGTCTCGGTCCTCTGGAGTGGCCAGCCGTCACGGTGGACGGCGTCCGCTACCCCGGCAGCAGCGAGCTGGCGGCCCTTCACAGCCGGGCCTTGGGCGTGCCTCCCGAGCGGCACATCGAGGTCCGCCGGACCCGCGAACTGGAGGGCGAGCGTGTCCCCTACGACCTGTTGACCTACATCGCCGAGCGCGGCGACTGGCCGTGGAAGGGCGTGCTCCCCTGCCGCAGCGACTGGAAGACCGGCCTCATCTATGGCGCCTTCACCCCCATGGTCCGCTCCCGCAGGAAGCAGCTTGGCCGTCCGGTGGTCTGCGCGAACGTTCTGGGGATCAGGGCGGATGAGAGCCCGGATCGCAAGAAGCGGCCTGCGCTGCGTACGACGACGGACAACACGGCGCGGGTCGTGCACGAGTGGTCCCCCGCCCACCGGGTGACCACCCAGGAGGTCAAGGACTGGACGGACGAGCAGGGCCTTCCTCACCAGTGGTGCTACGACTCCCAGCCCGGTGCGGGAGATTGGAAGGGCTCCAGCCGCTGCTCCTGCTCGCTGTGCGTCCTCGCCTCCCAGCGGGACCTGCTGCTGGCCGTGCAGCGGCGGCCGCGGCTGGCACAGCTGTACGCCCTCGTCGAGCGGGTGAGGGGCGTGCCCTTCAACCCCAACACCAGCATGGCCGAGTTGATCGAGCGGGCCAGCCGGCCGGGAGCACCCGATCCGGGGGTGGTCATCGAGGACGAGGGGCCCGAGTTCGACGCCCTGGAGAGCGCTGTCGAGGCCGCGCTGAAGAAGCCCGCCAAGCGGGCTCGCTACGTCCGCCCCGGGACTCCGGCGGACGCTCTGCCCGGCAGCTGCGACGGATGCACGGCAGAGAGCCCCACCGCCGCGGACCAGGAGGTGTGACGTGTACACCTCTGGCCACTTGTTCAGTGGAGGCTGGGGCGATGGCCGCGGCTTCATGAACGCGGGATATGCCCCGCGCTTCGGCGCCAACCACAACCCGGCTGCCGTCGCCACCGCGCGTGCCAACGTCCCGGGCCTCTACGTGCGCGAGGCCGCGATCCAGACGATCGACATGCGCACCCTTCCCTAGCGGACGTCCTGGTCGGCTCGCCGATCTGCAGGGAAGCCACCCCTGCAGGCGGCAACTCCAAGGCCCGCGTCCAGGAAGAGTTCGATGTCGGCGACGGCAAGGTGGTCAAGCCGAGCCGGTGGGAGCAGACCCGGATGACGGCGTGGGAGCCCATCCGCTACGCCGACGTCCACGAACCGCTGGCCTACGTCGGGGAGAACGTGCCGGGGTTCGTCACCAACAATCCGAGGATGTTCGACGCCTGGTTGAGGGTGTGGGATGTCCTTGGCCGCTACGGCTATCACCCCACGATCGCCTGCGTGAACTCCGCGCACATCGGCGTCGACACGCCGGACGGCGTCCTCGGCCCGGTCCCCCAGTACCGCGACCGGCTCGTGTGGGTGATGGTCCGCAAAGACCTCGGTGTGGTGCCAGACCTTCGGCCCAGGCCGGACGCGCTCTGCCCGTCGTGCGGCCCGGTCAAGGGCATTCAGCACTGGCCGGGCATCGAGCGCGGCCGCCGGATCGGCGGGTACTTGCGCTGCATGCCCGTCTCCGGGCGACCGTCCACGGCGAAGCAGTCGTACTACTACGTGTGCCCGATGCCGCGCTGCCATGTGCGCGTGGAGCCGGTTATGCGCGGCATTGGCGAGGTTCTCGACCTGGACGTGCGTGGCCGCCGGTTCGGCGACGGACGCCAGGACCGCAAAGCGTTCGAGGCGTACTCGGATGCGGCCCGCGCCCAGGTCGAGGAAGGACACCGGAAATTCGGCGGCAAGCCGTTCATCGTCACTCGCCGCGACCACGGTCGGCCAACCCCGCTCGGCGAGCCGATCGGCACCGTCACTGCGCAGGGCGGTGCCCACCACTACCTCGCGCGCCCCGCCGAGAGCATGGACATCGACGAGTGCGAGTACCGGCCGCTGACCGTGGCGGAGAACGCCCGTGCTCAAGGCTTCCCGGCACACCATGTCTTCGCCGGCAGCGAGGGCGACCAGAAGCTCCAGGTCGGCGATGCCGTGCCCGTCACCGTCGCCACCTGGGCGGCACAGAAAACGCTGGAGGTTCTGCCGGCGTGACGGCAGGACGGTCGAAGTGAGCCGGCCGTGCAGGCACGCGAGAGAGGAGCCCCAGGCGAGGCCTGGGGCTCCTCTCTCGCGGCGGCCAGTTGCCGCCCGGAGCGGCAACGGTCAGCGTCCGAACCGCCGGCGGCAACGGGTTCGCTGCGCCAGTCGGTGGACCAGACGCCGGAGGTCCGCCCACACCGCCCGTCCTTCGAAACCGATCAGCATCCGCACTCCCTGTGGCTGCGCTGTTCGTACCGGCCCGCACCGCCTTGGTCCCTCGCCCCGCTCACCCGCGTCGGACGAGCGGGGCGAGCAGTCCATCACCGGGCCACAGGTCTTGTTCGGCCACGAGGCAGGCGAGGAACACATCGACCTCGGCCAGCACGGCGGCCCGCTCGGCGGACCCATAGACGATGAACTCGCCGGCGGCGGCGTCGAAGGCGCGCACGTGGCTGTTCGGACCGGTGCAGACGAGGGCGCGTGCGATCTCGGGCAGGCCGAGGCTGAGGGCATGGCAGTCCCCGGCTCGGACGAGCTGCAGCAGGTCGATGGTGACGCGCTCCCAGTCGCCGACGGTTGGCCAGTCGGCGCCGCCGTTCAGCTCGTGGGTGAGGGTCGCGAGCGGGATGATCTCGCCCGGCTGGCGTCCTTGGGTGAGAAGGTCGTGGATCCGGGCGCCGTCGGGCTGGAGCACCTGCGGGTGGAGCAGGGTGTCGGCCGCCACGACGGTGGTGTTGATCTCCTGGGTTCCTGGGCCGGGGTAGTACGGCTCTTGCGCGAAAAGCAGATAGACGCCGGTGGTACGGGCAGCCGGAGTGGGTTCGGGCTGGGGCATGAGGAGGTTTCCCTTCAGCGGTGATGGGCCGGGCGTGTGCTGAGAAGTCGAATGGGCTGGCGGCGGACGCCGGGCGGGTAGGTGCCCAAGGGCCGCTCAGGTTCGCGGTGCTGGTCCGCGCCCGTTGTGCCGTCCTGGGCGGTGATGCGCTTCAGGAGTTGGGCGACCTGGTCGGCGAGTTGGAGCATCAGCCGTTCGCGGGCGATGAGATCGGCGGAGGCCGAGCGGGGGTCTGGGTCTGGAGCAGGTCCGCGGCGTCCCACATCAGCTGTTGGCCGATTTCTGCCGAGCGGCGCAGTTCGTAGCGGTCGCTGCCGGCGGCGGTCTGGACGAGCGAGGTGTGCAGGGCGGCGAGGCGCTGCATGTAGCGGACGGAATCGTCGCCTTCGACGCTGCGGACGTTTTCGCGGGCCTGGGCGTCGAGCCGGCCGGGCAGGTGCTCGGCGAGGAGCGGAGCGAGCAGCATCGCCGGGAGGGCGACGTCGACGGGGACGCCGTGGCCGATGGCGAACAGGCCGGCGATCAGGCTGAGGAGGGCGGCCGTGGCGGCGGAGAGCCGCAGGGATCCGGGGACGGCGCCCAGCGCGATGTGCCGGGCGGGGCGCCTGGTCAGCCAGCGCAGGGCCAGCCGCTGGTTACGAGTGGCGGCCGGGGTGAGCACCCCGATCTGGTGGGGGGTCTCGGGCGGGAAGCCGTCGCCGGGGACGGTCCATGCGATCCAGCCCCAGCCGGTGCGTTCGTGGACGAGCACGAGCTCGCACTCGGCCGTGCAGGTGTGGTCGCGGACGTGGCCGGTCCGCAGAGCGCGGGAGCGTTCCTTCTCCCACCGCCTGGGATCGTGGGTGAAAGGACGCGTGTGGTGCGCCGCGGTCGGCGGCCGAGTGTGGAACGTGTCGGTCACGGGCTGCTTCCTTCTGGTTGGTCGGTCAAGGCGGAGGCGCACGTGGTGCAGCGGCCGTCACCGTCGGGGTGGGCGCGCCGGGGGGTGGGGCCTGGGCAGGTGCGGCACGGCGGCCAGCCGAGGCAGGCCGGGCAGAGGTCCTCGCCGGGGGCGTTTCCGGGAACGCCGCAGCCGGCGCATTCGGTAAGGGCCCGGTAGGTGAGGGCCTCGCTCACCGTTCGCGCGGCCGCGGAGCTGGTCGACTGCGGCGGCGGGTCGTCCCAGGCGGGTGTGTCGTGGTGGTCTGCGGCGATGGCGGGCGGCGGGTAGGCCTGAGCGGCACGCAGGCGGGCGGCGATGATCGCGCCGACGGTGGTGCGCACCGGATGCGGCAGGGGCCGGGCTGCGATGACGTGCCGTAGTTGCTCCCGGCTCCAGCCGGCCTCCAGCATCACGGTCACGACGCGGCCTTGGTCGGTCAGCGCCTGCCCGGTCAGCAGCAGTTCGGGGCGGGCCGCCCCGAGTTCGAGCAGCAGCTGGATCCCCGGGTGCACCTCATCCGCCGCGGGCGGGGCCGACGGGGACGTCGGTGTCTCGGGCTGGTCCGTCCGTCCCGGATCGAACGTCGCTTCGTTGCGGCCGCACGGACGGAGGGGTCTGGTGTTCTGCTTGTTGGTCTTCTTTCTGTTGGTGTTCTTAGTGCCGGGATCAGCCAACGTAGGCTCAGCCAATCTTGGAAAACCCGACTCTGGTTGCGACCTGGGGTTTTGCAGAGCGGGCAGGTCGGTGATGAAGTACAGCGCCTGGCCGAGCGTGCCGTTGGTGTTCCGCTCGCGGGTGCGGTAGAGGAATCCGTGCCGCTCCAGCTGCTTCAGCCCCGTGGTGACCGCGTCGACGCCTTCGCGGCCGCGCCGCACCAGTTCGGCGACGGTGACCTGCCAGCCGTCCCGGTGCGTGCTGATGTACCCGAAGAGGCCCTTCGCTTTGAAGGACAGCCTCGAGTCGCGGAAGAGGCCGTTGGCGATCTGGGTGAACTGGTCGGCCGCCATAACCCCGCGCCGGATCCCCGCGCCGAAGCCGGTCTCGTGTTCGTCTTCGATCGTGAGGGTGGAGGTGGCTTCCAGGAGGGCGACGTCGAGGGTGGCGGGGCGGTCGGTGATCGAGTAGACGACCTCGCCGAGCGTTCCATTGGGGCGACGCAGGCGTTCGCGGATGAGGTAGCCGTACCGTTCCAATTCCTTCAGGCCGGCGCGTACCGCCTCCCGCCCGTCGGGGCCGACGGCGACCAGCTGGTCGAGGGTGACCTGCCAGCCGTCCCGGTGGGTGCTGACGTACCCGAAGATTCCCTTCGCCTTGTAGGACAACCGGCTGTCGCGGAACAGGCCGTTGGCGATCTGGGTGAACTGGTCGGCCGCCATCACGCCCCGGCGGACCCCTGACCCGAAGCGGCTCACCACCGTGCTCCCGACGCGGCCCGTGCGCGGCGGCCAGGGCAGTGTGCCGCGCCCGCCGAGGCGGGGCGGTCGTCTGTCCTGGGTGCGCGGGCGTGCGTGTGATCCATGCGGTCAGCTCACCCGCCGACCCCGACCAGGCTGACGGCCATGAGCCCCGACCATCGGTCACGATCCGGCAACGGAAGACGTCTAGCTGCCGTGGTCGGGCCTGTGGTCGGGCCGACCACGCCCCCGTCAGCCCGGGTGCGCAGTGGTTGCGCAGCCGACTGCGCAGCCTCGGAGGGACGTTGCGCAATCGGGCTGCGCATCCGGTCGAGGGTCCTGCGCAGTGGACTGTGCGGTGCGGCTGCGCAGTTGGCTCCATGGCTTGCTGATCTTCTCTTGCACAGGCGCGGGTTACGCGGTGCGCAGGCGTACAGCGGGGTCCGATCGGCGTGGGTCTGCGCATTGCGGTGGGGGGCGATGCCGAGCGGCGCGTGGTCGTCCAGCAGGTGTCGGCCCGGGGGGCCGTGTGCCGGATTCGATGTCCTGTCCTCGGTGCCCGGCTGGGCCGTGGTCGGGCCTGTGGTCGGGCCGACCATGACCCCGACCATGGACTTCGTGTCCCCATCGTGACCTTGGTCGGGGTCTGGTGGTCGGTGGTCGGGTCGGGGTCGGCGGGTTTTCTCAAGGTCAGCAACATCCGTTCTGACCTGGGAGTTTGACCATGTCTCCTGGCACGCAGGCCTCACAGAGCGAGGCTGCTGCTCCGATGGCGGCCGGCGCCCGGCTGGAGTCGATGCGGCGCCGCGTACGCCTCTCGCGTCTGGCGGTGCTGACCGCCATCGCGGCCGGCCCCGTCGCCCTGTGCGTCGCCGTCGCCTCCACCCCGACCACGGTCCAGGCGGCTACCCCGGCCAAGCCGACCGCCGTGCGCACCGCGGCGGCCGCGGCCAACCCGGGCGGCTATGCACAGCTGTTCGTCAGCGCCTGGTTGCGCAGCAGCGCCGACGATGCGACGAGTGCGCAGGCGCGGCTTGCGCAGTCGATGGCTCCGGGTGTCGAGCTGCCGGACCCGGCTGCGGGTGCGCAGTCGAAGCCTCAGTCGGTGACGGCGGTGCGCACTGCGCAGCGCGGCGGCGGCGCGTGGTCGGTGACGGTGGCTGCGCAGTACGCCGACCAATCGGTGCGGTACTACGCCGTGCGGGTGGTCTCCGACGGCGCGGGTGCTTCGTTCGCGGTGACCGGTGCGCCGGGCGTGGTGGCCGGTCCGGTCCGCGCGTCGGTGCCGAAGTCGCCGTACGGCGTGACCCTCCCGGAGGGGGATCTGTCCTCCGCAGTTGGGGAGTTCCTCGCCGCCTACCTGACGGGTGCCGGAGAGGTCGACCGCTACCTCGCGCCCGGCGTGGCCCTGGCGCCGGTCTCTCCCGCCCCGTACTCGGCGGTGTCCGTCGAGCAGGTGTCCGCCGTCGAGGAAACTGCGGCCGCCGAGCAGATGCCGGCCGACGGCACGACGGTGCATGTCCTCGCACTGGTGGAAGCCCGGGATGCCGACGGCCGGTGGCCGCTGGCGTACGAGCTCGCGCTCAAGGCCCGCTCGGGCCGGTGGGAAATCGCGGCGCTTCAGTCCGGGACTGCCCAGAACGGGGGTGCGCGATGACCACGGTGCACAGCTCCATGCTCGCCGGGAAGCTGGACGCCCTGGGCGACTCGTGGCTCGACATGTTCAAGGACTGGGCGACCAAGGGTCTACAGACGGGCCTGATCTTCCTCGTCGTCGTGATCATGATTCAGAAGTTCAGTCTCAAGGCCGGCATTGGGGCCTTGCTGCTGATGATCATCGCGCTCGGGCTGTACAACTCCCGCGACAGTCTCGCGAGCATGTTCGAGGACGAAGTGAAGAACCCGTCCAAGGGCGCACCCGCCGTCCCCGGCATCGTCCAGTCCGAACTCCCCACCTCACGTGACCACTCCCAGGGCGTCGGAGGTTGGCTGTGAATGCGGCAGCCACGGCGCGGATGGGCCGCTTCTACACTGCCGCCCGCCGTCACCCCTGGGTGCTGGGCAAGGTCGCCGACTGGAAGATCCCGCTCGGCCCCTACACGCCCGCGCAGATCGCGCTCGCCGTCGGCGGTGGTTTCCTGCTGATCAAGACCATCAGCTGGTGGTCGTGGATGTTCCCGCTGCCCATCGTCGCCTGGGTGCTGGCCATCTGGGCGGTGCGCCGGCCGAAGATCCGCGGCCGTGCGCCGATGCAGGCCGCTTTGGGCTGGGTGCTGCTGTGCTGGCAGCCCCGGGGAGGGCGGATCGGCGGCCGGGCCGCCCGCGACCTCGCTCCCCACCCGCTGCTCGGCGGCTTCACCATCGAGGACGCGCCCGCACACGGCGGCCTCGCTGCACAAGTCGCGCCCTCCCGCGCAGTTCAGCGACGTCCAGCCTGGGCGCCGCACCCGAGTCCGGCCCCAGCGCGCCCGTCCGTGCCCAGCCGCCCGCAGCCGGTTGCTGCTGCGGTGGCAGCGGGTCCGGTGTCGGGTGTGCAGCAGTTGCTCGCGCTCGCCCAGCAAGGGGGTGCGCGATGAGAGTCCCTATCCGTCACATCGCCGGGCACCTGGTGTGGTCGACTCAGGGCAGCGTGTGGGCCGTCTACCGCCTTCACCCCGGCCCGGACGCGCAGGGACAGCGCGAGGAGACCGTCCAGGGCACGTACGTGCCGGCTGCGGTCCGCGACGAACAGCTCGCCAAGATCACACATCTGGTGCGGTCGCTGTCCGGGGCACCGCGGCTGTTCGGTCTGTGCGCACAGGTAGACCCGGGCGAGATCGCCCTCAAGATGATCGAGGGCATCGAGCCGGCTGAACAGGCACCCGGTGCGGGTCGGCACCCGTGGGTGGAGAACGTCGAGGCCACCTTGGATCTGCTGGACGACCAGGAGATGCACCGCCGCACCCTGTGGCTGGCCGTGCCTCTGCAGACCGAGGCAGGCGGCCTGCAGATGGCGGCCACACTTGGTGCGGCGTGGGCCGAGGTCGCGCCGATGCTGGGCATGCGTCCGGCACCGGTGGCACGGCGTGAGGTGACCGCCTACCGCGAGCAGGCCTCCAGGGTCGAGGCCGCGCTCGCCGGCGGGATCGCCTTCCGCCCGGCCCGCCCGGCGGAGATCGTGTGGGTGATCCAGCACGCCCTCCACCGCGGCCTCGCCGAGCCGCTGCTGACCGAGGCGGAGGCCAGCGACCTGTACGGCGGGCAGATCCGGGACGGCGTGCTGCGCTCCCCCAGCTACGCCGACCTCGGCCAGGTCCGCCTGCAAGAAGGCGGCATCGACCCCGAACTCGACGACGTCGACGAACTCAAGAGCACGGACCACATCACACGGTCGGGGCGCAAAGCCTGGTGGCGAGTGAACACCGGCTCGCCGCTGGGCCGGCGCTGGCTGCAGGTCGAGTCCGACGCAGGCGTGGGCTACCAGACGCAGCTGGCGCTGGCGGAGTGCCCGCCCGCGGTCAGCCAGGACGCCGCCGACCTGTTCGCCCAGCTGGAGACGCTCGACTTCCCGGTCGACTACACCGTCGACCTCACCCTCGTGCCTGCGGAGAAGGCCCGCGACCAGGTGCGCCGCAAGAAGAACGAGCTGATCGACCAGGCCGACCAGTACGACGCGCGCCCGACCGGCATGCCGGCCTCGCTCACCGAGGCCGCCCGGGACCTGGGCGAGCTGGATGCCCGCCTGTCCCGCACATCCGTGGAGGTCGAGGTCCAGTCGGTGACCGTGCTGACGGTGTGGGGGCCGACCGCCGCCATCTGCGACGCAAGGGCACGGGCGCTGGCCGCGCTGCTCGCGGGCGCCGACTACCGCGCCGTGCGCCCGGCCGGCCTGCAGGAGGCCCTGTTCACCCTAGGGCTACCCGGCACAGTATGGCCCGGCATCGCACGCGAGTTCACCCAGCACCAGGTCAGCGAGGACTGGGCGCTGTCCGGGGCCTTCACTGCGGCCGAGGTCGGCGACCCGAACGGAATGTTCCTCGGCATCGACCTGGACTGCGGCACCACCCGCCCCGTCATGATCAACGTGGCCGATGCGCCCAAGGTCGACGCATCGGCGTCCATGGGGATCGTCGGGGACCTCGGCGCAGGCAAGAGCGTGCTGCAGAAGCTGATCGCAGAAGCGGTATGGGCGCGCGGCGGCTGCGCGATCTGCATCGACCGCACCCCTGTACGCGAATGGGCCACCTTCGCCCGCACCGCCGCCAAAGGCCGTGTCCAGATCATCGACGCCGCTCAGGCCGAGGTGTCCATCGATCCCCTTCGGATGTTCGACGGGCCCGAAGGCCGCCACTACGCCCTGTCCTACCTCACCCTGCAACTCGGCATCGGTCCGATGAGCACCAGCGGCGAAGTTCTCCACCACGCTGTCGAACAGGCAGCCCTTAGCGACGCCCCCTCCATGTACCGCGTCCTTGAGGTCCTCGAAGAGATGGCCACGCACGAGACGGGCAAACGGCAGGACGCGGCCGCCACCCTCGCCGGCCTCATCCGCGTGGTCGCCACCAGCCCCCTGGCCCGCATGGTCTTCGACCCGAGCCTGCCGCCGGTACGGCTGGACGCCTCCAGCACCTCCGACATGATCGTGATCACGACGACCGGTCTGAAGCTGCCGCCCAAAGCCGCGTTCGACAAGCCCGAGGTCCTGCACCAGCAGCCGCTGGAGGCGCTGATCGGCCGCGCGGTGCTCTACCTGATCGCCGCCATCGCCCGGCAGACCGCGTTCGAGGACCCCGAGCGGTTCACCGCAGTGGTCCTGGACGAGCTGTACTGGCTCACCAGCTCTGCCGAGGGCACCGCCCTCGTCCACGAGATCCTCCACGACGGCCGCAAGCACGGCGCCGGCCTCATCGCCGGATCCCACAACGCCGACGAACTCGGGCCGGACCGCGGGCTGATGGCCTACCGGGCACTCGCCCGCACCGCCGACCGTGAACGGGCCCGCCGCGGACTGGAGTTCATCGGGCTCGACCCGAACGACGACGAGTTGGTGCGGCTGGTGACTACCGGCCTGTCCCCGGTCGGCCACAAGGGCCGGGAGGGCGAGTTCCTGCTGACCTGCCCGCGGCAGAACACCGGCCGCATCAAGGTCTCCATCCCCCGCATCCCACGCATCACCACCTCCATCACCACCACCCCAGGACGCCGCCCGGGCAGCACCTCGGCCTCCCTTCCTGAACCACCACTCGCCGGCGACACCGCGGGGGGACCTACGGAGGAGCACATCTGATGACCACATCTTGCTGGAACCGCTCCCGAAGCGTCGCCGCATCCGCGGGCGTCCTCACGGTGATCGCAGCTGCCGCTGGCGCGGTCATCCTCGCTCTCGGGGTGGGCGTGCCGGACATGTGGTGGCCGCACACCGGTAAGGCCTTCGCCGCCGACACCCGCGCCACGCACCAAGACCTCTGCGCCCGGATCATCGGGCCTGCCAAGAGGTACTGCGAGTGGGGTGCCACGACCACCGCGGCCACCAAGCGGGACGTGGCCGGTGGCGTGTGGAGGCTGGGGACGGCCGGTGCCGGTGTGGCTGCCCTGGTCGTGTGGCGGCGGCGGTCGGCCGCTGGGCAGAGGCGGCGCTGAAGTGTTTCGTCCAGACCGCGCGAGCCTGCGTTCAGCCGGCTTCGTTGTGCTGCTCACCGGAGTGTTCCTCCTGGTGAACACCCAGGTCGTCTACGCAGCCAGCACCAACAGCGAGACCGGAGACCTGCTCGCCCCGCTGAACATCACCTCGTCCGAGGGGATACCGATCAACGGCTACGAGCTGAGCGCCGAGGGTGGCTCCATCGTCGACTTCAAGACGCAGGCGCTGGCTTTCGCCCTGTCGGGTCTGTTCACGCTGATCCGGCTGTTGGTGGGGTTGGCCGGGTGGGCCGTCGAGATGGCTTTCCGGTTCCCGCTGCTGAAAATCTTGGTCCGGCCGGCGCAGAAGGTCGCCGACACCTACAACAGCGTGGTCGTCGACACACTGGGGCTGAAAGGTCTTTTACTGGCCTGGGCGTTCGTGTTCGCAGGTTTCATGATCGTGCGCGGCCGGGTCGGCCGCGGCCTGGGCGAGATCTTCCTGACCCTGCTGATGGCGGCGTTCGCTGCTTCCACGTTCGTCCGTCCGGACTATCTGCTCGCCCAGAGTGGGCCACTCGGCCAGGGCCAGCAGGTGGCCGCCGAAGTCGCGCAGCAGTCGGTCAACACCTACGACTGGGGCGGGAAGATCGCCAGCAAGGGGCCCTGCGACGGTCTGGCGGGCAACACGGAACTCAAGTGCCTTCAGCGGCTGGGGCAGGGCCCCGTCTCGGCCCAGGAGGTCGCCCGCCCGATTCAGGACTCAGTCACCAACGCTCTGATCGTCAAGCCCTACATGCTGTTGGAGTACGGTCGCGTTCTCGACCCGGCCAAGTCCTCCGACCGCAAGGCCTACGCCGTCCATCTGAAGTGGATCAGCGGTGGCTACAAGGCCACCGGGGGCGCTGAGGTCGACCGGCGGTGTGACCTGCTGGCACCACCCTCCCGGAAGTACTGCGAAGAGAAGGATGCCTGCAGACTGATCCGCGGTGAGGCCAAGAAGTACTGCGAACGTGACACTCGCAGCCTACCCAGCGACGACAGGCTGCCGTCGCTGACACCGGGCGGCCAGTTGCTGGACGCCTCACATGCCATCATCAGCGACGAGGACAGAGAGTTCGCCGCTTTCCTCGCAGACATGAAGAGAGCTGGCCCCGTCGGCAAGGCATGCGCCGCCTACGCCGAAGAGCCCACCTGGTGGCGGGTCGGCGGCGCAGCCCTGCTGCTCATCGCGGCGCTGTTCATCTGCGGCATGCTCCTGTCCAGCGCGATCGTGATACTCGGCACCCAAGGCGTCTGCGCTGCGGCGGCAGCAGCGGGCGGTGTCACCTTCATCGCCGGCATGCTGCCCGGCCCGGCACGCCAGTCGGTGTGGAAGTGGCTGTCGCTGTGGGGGATCGCGATCCTCGCCCTGGTGGGGGTGTGCGCGTTCGTGCCGTTCTTCGGTATCGCTGTGGACGCCACCATCACCAACGGTCCGGACCTGATGGTCGAGCGGATCCTGCTGCTCGACGTCCTGGCGATCGCCGGCGCGGCCGGGCACCGCCGGCTGCTGACCGGCATCACCTCCTTCGGCCATCGCATGGCCCAACGGATGCGCTATGCCAAGATCGGCGGCACCCACCTGCCAGGCGACACCTCCGAGCTCGGCGCCGCTCTCGCCATGAACTCGCCCACTGCCATGGGTGGCTACGGTGGCGGGCTGCGCGCCTTCACCGGCGGAGGCCGGTACGGGCTGCTCGGCACCCGGCACAGGCTGATGTCCGCCCTCACCAGCATGTTCGACGGCGCGGGTATGCCCGTGGACACCGGCAGGATGCTTGCAGACGCCACCGCCGAAGCCGGGCGCGGACTTTCCCCGCTCACCGCCGCAGTGGCCGTGGGCGGGCTGGGCGCCCGGCTCGCCGCCAAGGGCGCGCATTGGCTGCTGATCGGCCGCCGCCTGGACAATGAGCAGCTGGCCAAGTGGCGCAAGCCCGCCGCCGACGGCGACCCGGGCCTGGGCGGGCCGTCAAGCGGCGGTGACGGGGGTCCGGGCAGCGGCGAGGGGCCGCATCGTCCCTCCGGCCCGCCCGACCGGTATCGCAACGAGCAGGGGCAAGTCGTCAACCGCACCACCGGCCAGGTGCTGCACGACCAGAACGACGACCGCACGCTGTTGTCGACGCGGGCCCATAACCAGTTGGTCCGTTTCCGCGGGTACCGCATCCTCAACAGGAGCGGCCGGGCCGCGTACGGGGCAACGGTCGGTCTGCCGGCCACCGTCCGCCGGGCCCGGTCGGGGGGCTCGCGCTACTCCCAGGACGTCCGTCAGCAGGTACGGGTATGGGCCAACACCGTCCGCGAGGATGCCAGGGCCTGGGCGGACACCGGGCGTCATGTCGCCCATGTCGTCGGGCAAGCGCGCTCCGACGACCGGGACGGGCCGAGCCTCGTTGTCGGCCGGCGCCTGGCGACGACAGGCCCATCGGCGACAGCCGCCCGAACGTTCACTGTCCGGCGCCCGGCCGCGTCTGAAGCAGTGCCCCGTCCTGCCGCCGCCGCTGGTATGGCACAGCCCCCCACCGGGCCGTCCCCGGAGCGGTTTCAGCAGCTGCTCGACGATCCGGCAGAACTGCAGCGCGAGATCATCCAACAGGTCGCCCGAGTCGACCCGGGCCTGGCGCGGCGCATGCAACCGCGAGGCGGTGCCCCGCAGCCGGCTGACTCGCCGCGGGCGTCCGGGACCAGCCGTGTCCGTGATGAGGCACAGGCTCGCTTCCAAGAGCTGCTGCGTCGTACCGAGCCCCAGGCCGAACAGCTGCGCCAGCAGAGGTCCGAGCAGGACGGGAGTGAGGAGGAGTGAATACCGCCCAACGCCGCTGGGGGCGATGGGGATGCGTCGGTGTGCTGCTGCTGTGCACAGCTGTCTGCTGCGCCGCCCCGGTGTCGAACGCCATCAGTTCCTACGTCGCGCTGACCTCGGATCCGCAGGACGATGGCGGAATCGCTCAAGGCGGGACGGCTGCCGACATCCCACCGCGCATGCTCACGGCCTATAAAAAGGCAGTCCAGCAGGTCAGGACATACGTGCCGAATTGCCACGGCATGCACTGGCCGATCCTGGCCGGGATCGCGAAGGTCGAGTCCAACCACGCCATCGGCAGAGACATCGCCGACAACGGCACCATCCGCCCCAAGATCCACGGAGTGCTCCTCAACGGCTCCGGCCAAGGAGGCAACACCACCGTCTTCCCCGACACCGATGGCGGCAAGTGGGACGGCACGGCGAACGGTGAGCGCGCCGTCGGTCCGTTTCAGTTCCTGCCCTCCACGTGGGAGACAATCGGCAAGGACGCCAACGGCGACAAGGTCGCCGACCCGCACAACGCCGACGACGCCGCGCTCGGCGCCGCGATCTACCTGTGCGGCAACGGACGTGATCTGACGAAGCAGTCGCAGCTGAAGGCCGCAATCCTGCAGTACAACCACTCCGACGAGTACGTCGCCAACGTTCTGGGCTGGATCGACCAGTACACGGCCGCCTCCAAGAACCCGGAGTTGAAGAACGTCTCCGGGAAGGTCCGCACCGTCATCGATGCCGGGCTCTCCCAGCAGGGCGTGCCCTACTCGTGGGGCGGCGGCACTGCGAGCGGCCCGTCATACGGGATCTGCTGCTCGCCCAGCGGCAAGAGCGGCGCGAACATCAAGGGCTACGACTGCTCGGGGCTGACCACCTACGCGTATGCCAAGGCCGGCATCAGCCTTCCGCGCACCGCGGCCGCGCAGGCTGGGCGTGGCCGACGGATCCCGGCCAGCCTCGGCACGGGTGCCCTCAAGCCGGGCGACCTCGTCTTCTACGCCTACGCCCCCGGACGCGATTCCACGATCTATCACGTCGGCATTTACCTCGGCGGCGGTCAAATGATCAATGCCGCCCGCCCTGGCACCGTCGTCCGGCTGGACTCGGTGAACGCCATGTCCGGCTATGCGGGGGGTGCACGGCTGCTGTGACCACGACTCCGCGGTCTCCGCGTCTGCTGGTGCTGAGCACCGTCATCCTCGCCGTCATCGGTGGCCTCGCCCTGCTGGGTGTGCCGTACGGTCAGCAGCCGCCAGCCCCGGCAACGGCATCAGCCGCAACTGCAGCCAAGGATCCGTCAACGGCTGCAGTGTCTCCTGCCAGCCAGCCGACCGTCCACGGGCCGCCTTCCCCGGCGCCGGCTACATCCTCCGCATCGACGCCGTCGGCACTCGAGCCCCCGCTCCCGCCGCATGGCGAAGGCCCGGCCGGCGACCGGGCCATCCAGCACTCCCTGGAGGCGGCCTGGCCGGACGACCTTCCCGCAGGCGACGAACGGGAGCTGCTGACCGCCGGCCGCGCGCTGCTCCGCGCGGACGCCACCGGCGTCGGCCGTGCGAACTGGCCGCAGGTGTTCCCCGCATCGGGCCAGGCGGTGGTGGCCCCGGCGTTCGCCACCGCGCACTTCCGGATCCAGGCTGCGATCGCCCGCCGGGACGGCAGCCCGGACAGGGCGGTGGTCCATCTGGTGTGGGCCGGCATGGACCGAGGCGGCACCTTCGCCGACCTCCGCATCAGCGACTGGCACTTCACCCGAACGACTTCGCAGAAGGGAGCAGCGACGTGGGCTCCGCAGACCCGCACCTGACTCACCACGATGACACGGCTGCCGATCAGGTACTCAGCCTGGTCAGCGGCCTGGCTGACACCGCCAACTGGGTCTACGACCACTGGTACCTGCCCGCGCTGGGCATCGCCGTGTGCTGGGGCGTGGGCGAGTGGGTGGTACGCCATCTCGCGGCCAAGGCTTCGGCCGAGCGGATGGCCCTGGAACTCGTTTCCAACCGGCACTTCGACCCGAGCCTGGAAGAGATCTTCCGGCGGGGTGTCCAGCTTGCCCGTGCGTCTACGGCCATGCCCTGGTGGGCGCCTCGCCGGGCGAAGACGGTGCAGATCCGGCTGCGCGCGGACGGCAGCGCGCCCCTGCGCTACCGGATCGAGGGCCCAGCCGGAGGTGAGCGATTGCTGTCGATAACGCCGTTCGGGCCGGACGTGACCGTCAAGAGGGCGGGGCCGATCGTCGACAAGCCGCGGGAGTACACCGTGCGCGCCGAGTTCATTCTGCGCGGCAAGCTCACCTCTCCGCTGCGTGAAGTGCCGCTCACACCCGATCCGCTGCAGCCGCTCGTCGATGCCGTCGCCGACCTGCGTGCCGAGCTCGGCGACCTCGCCGAAATCCGGCTCGACATCCAGCGTGCTCCGAAGTGGGCACTTCGGGCGCGCCGCCTGCAGTTGATGGCTGCCGCGCGCCGGTCGGAGCGCCGGGAGGCCCAGCGGGCCGCACGCTGGCTGCGGCAGGATGCCTCCGGGATCGAGGATTCTCTGGGCTGGCAGTTGCAGCAGATGCTCACGGACAAGCCCGCCTCCGGTGCCGGGCGGCGGCTGGTGATGCCGCCGGTGCCGCGGCGGGTGGAGCCGGCCGAGGCGCTGGGCAAGCTCGCCGAGGACGACCACCTGGTGCGCGTGCAGCTGCTGGTGATGTGCGCCTCGAACACCGAGGGCCGCGCCCAGGCCCGGCTCGCTCAACTGCAAGCCGCCCTGGACGTGTTCGGCGGCCGCTCAAGGTGGGCGATGCGCGGCTGGCGGCTAGGGCCGTGGCGGATCGGCGCCGATCGCTGGCCGACCCGGAAGGGCTTCGAGCGCCGCTGGGTGCTGGGGCACTGTCAGCCGCCCCGCGCGAACTGGGTCAGGCTCGAGGAGCTGACAGGCCTGCTCAAGCCCCCGACCGTGCACTGCCGCCTGCCGGTGCTCGCCGGTGACTTGCCGACCTTTACGTTCGGCGATCCTCAGTTGCTCTTGCAGGGCATTTACCGGGGCCCTGACGGCCGCGAGCGGCTGGTCGCCACCTACGCCGAGGAGACCCTGTTCGAGGTCGGGGTCGGCAAGGCCGGCGGCGGCAAGACGGAGCGCGCCTTGGCGCAAGCGATCGGCTGGGCCCACGCCGGCGGCGGGCTGGTCTTCGTCGACCCGCACCGCGACTCGTGGCCGCGTGCCCTGCCATTCCTGGCCCACGACCACCTGATGCCGAGGGTCGCACTGGTTGACCTCAACGGGCTGGGTTCCCATCCGCGGGTGAGTTCGTGGAATCCGCTCGGAATGCACCACGGGCAGGCGGCGCACGAGGTCGTCGAGGCGATCGCCGATGCCTACGCCTCGGCACTGGCATGGGACGATGCGACCGCTCCGCGGGCGCTGACCATCCTCACCGCCGCGCTCACCGTGCTGGTTGCCATCAACGGGGCGGCCTGCCAGGCCGGGCAGCCCGAGGATCAGGCCACGATCTTCCACGTGCGGGCGCTGCTCACAGACGCTGGCTTTCGTAAGGCAGCGCTCGCCATGGTGGCGGGCCGACTGGACGAGGAGACCCGAGCATGGTGGCAGTCGGTCTTTCCGACCCTTTCGCCCGACGCGTTCGCCGTCGTCCTCAACCCGATCGCCCGCCTGGCCGCCAACCCGGTCACCCGTGCCTTCCTCGGCCAGCCCGCTGGCATCTACAACATCCGCGCAGCGATGGATTCCCGGATGATCGTGTGGGTGTGTCCGGGGGGCAACGGGCCCACCGACCGCCTGCTGACCGCGCTGCTTGCCCGGGATCTGCTGCGAGCCGCCCGTTCACGTCGTGATACCCCGGAGGACAAGCGGGTTCCGTTCCGCCCGTATTTCGACGAGCTGATCACCCTGACCGGTGCGGCTCCGGAAACGATCGCCGCAATGTTCGAGGACTTGCGCAAATACAAGTGCCACGTCCACGGCATGTCCCAGCTGCTGTCCCGCCTTCCCGCGCCAGTACGGCTGTCTCTGGTGCAGAACGCATCCACGCTGGCAACCACCGCCGGGTCGCAATCCGCGATCGCGCCCATCACCGCCGAATGGGGCAACGACCCCAGCCCCGACCGGGTCGCCACGATGGAGCGCTTCGAGCACTACGTCTCCATGAACGTCCGCGGCCGCCGCATCGGGCCCGTTCGGCTGCGCGGGCCTCATCTCGACAACGTCTTCGCCGCCCAGGCGCGCCCCGAGCACGCCGGTGCGCTCGAGCGGGCCGCCCAGGCCAACGCCCAGGCTCTCCCCCTGGAAACGCTTACCGACCGCGCCGCCAAGCAGCTCGGCCGGGTCGCCGCCTTCCTCACCGCGCACGCCCCTGCTGGCGCCGCCGCTGTCCGCCTGTCGAAGGAGAACGAATGGAACTGACCACCACCCCGACCACCGAGCGTGCCGCGTCGGGTTTCACGCCCAGCCCCGTCGAGCCCCTCAAGCATCAGCTCCTGGCCACGCTCGCCCAACACCGCATGGCCTCGACCAACCAACTGCATGTGCTCCTGCGGCCCGACCGCTCCCGGCAGTCGGTTTCCGAACGGCTGAACGATCTGCTCGGCGAGGGCTTGGTCGACTTCGTCGTGCTGCCGCAGTCCAATCGCAGCCGAGTCTGGTATCTCACGCCGAAGGGCGCACGCCTCACCCGGGACTGGCCCGCGCTGCGGGGCCGGCCGCCGTATCCGATCACCTCGGCTACGGCCGCCTCACTCAAGACCCCGCACACCCTCACCGTCCTGCGCACCCACTTGACTTTTGTCGCCGACGCCCGCCGACGCGGTGACGAGCATGGCCACCTGGACTGGATTCCCGAGGTGTTCCACGCGATCGGCGACGGAGAGCGGGTCGTCGCCGACGCGGTCATGCACTACACGCTCATCGGCGGCCAACAGCGGCGCAAGTTGCGGGCATTCGTTGAGATTGACCGCGCCACCATGAGCAGCGAGCGCCTGGCCGCGAAGCTCATCGAGTACGCGAGGCTGTGGACGTACGAGCCGCAGACCGGCGGCCGGCGGAGGCAGGCCGCCGGGCCCGGCTGGCTGCGCTGGTACCCGGTGTTTCCCAGAGTTCTGTTCGTACTGACCGGCACAGGGCGTCAGGCGATGGACAACCGGATCAGCGACCTCAAGGCCATGGTCGCCCATCACCCCCTCGTGGCCGATATGGCCCGCGAGGTGCCGCTGGGGGCGGCCATCCTGGAGGACCTGGACGAGGGCGGCCCCACCTCTGACGTGTGGGTGCCGCTGTCCGGAGGCAAGCCCCGTGCTTGGACCGAGCTGTGACACCACGTTCACCTTGGTCGAATTCGCAGCCTTGCAACTACAGCCTCAACCACTTGAGATTTGCTTACGCGAACTAGTAGCTTACTTACCGCACCACAGGGCTCCGTTGCGAAAACGCATTCCTACGTGCTGACGTTAGGGGATTCATGCATGTCACGCACTCCTGATCAGATTCGCAGTTCAAAACGCTTCCTGGGGGTCGAGTGGCCGCCCAGGGCGCAGGAGGTTTCGCACCTCGGGGACGCGTGCACGGTCCACGGGAGCGACGACTTTCACTTCGCCGACCTGCGCACGGTACGCGGCCGCTTTCCCGGCCGGCACGTCACCCTCGACGGCGAAGTGATCACCGTGTGACCGCCAGTCGGCAAGCGACATCGAGCGGACTCCAACGCCACCCGAGCATCCTGACGGGCGCGGCGCGACGAGCGGAGTCGTAGAACTACAGATCGACATCCGGTTCCGAAAGCGACCGGATACGTCGTGAGTCGTACGAGTGAACTCCACTATCGAGCTGGGAAGTTGCCTGGCATATGCGTAATCTTGCGGCTACGCAAAGAGATCACCGCAGCTTGACCAGGCCGGAACTGGGCTGCCGTCCGTCGGTGGGTCAGGCAGCGGTCGTGTAACACCGCGCCGTACGGGGAGGCATCGTGAAATGTCACGCAAACCGGGCTGCTCGTTCTGCCATTCACGGCCGCAGCGTCGCCGCAGCATCCCTGTCGCTGTGCGTCGCGCTCACCTTGTCCGCTTGCAGTTCATCCGACAGAGAAGACGGGACGGCCGACAAGTCACCAACGGTTACGAAGTCCCCGACACCATCCGCCCAGATCGGCTCGAAGGCGACGGCCAAGGCAGAAGCGATCGCTGCGTACAGCGCCTACTGGCGGGAGATGGAGAAGCTCTATGCCGACCCAACTGGCAACAGCGGGGATCTTGAAAAGTACGCCGCATCTGCCGCCCTGAGGAACGCTAAGGCCGACGCCAAGAGCACCCATGACCGCGGTCTCCTCAATACAGGCGATGTCGCTATTACCGGACAGAACGTCACCCAGGTTGATGAATCGGGCAAGATCCCGCATGTGACCGTCTCCAGCTGTCTCGATATCTCGCGCTGGCGGACGGTCAATGCCAAGACCAAGAAGCCGGTATCCCTCCCGAAAGACCGGCTGACGAAGTACGTGATTGTCAGCACCGTAGAGAAGTATCCGGAAGGATGGCATGTCACCCGCGACGAGCCGCAGGGCAAGTCATGCTGACCCGCGGCGTCGTTACAGCCACGTTTATCGTCCTGGCAGCACTCTCCGCCCCCGTCAACAGCTACGCCGAGGATGACCCCCACGGCAGTGGGGGCACCCATTGCGGCCTGTACACATGCGAGGTCGCGGTCGATGTCACCGGGCAGGCTGGCGGCCAAGAGGGAGGCAGCGGTGGCACGGAGGAATCGGGCGGAGGCAGCGGCTCTGCTTCGGGAGACGATGGTAAGTACGCGAATGTCTGCACCTACAAGCTGGCAGACCCGCAACCGCCCGCCGGTAGCCTGGACTGGGAAGGCCACGAACCCGGCGATGGCGCCGTGTACGAACAGAGCTGCACACGGAACGGAGGCGACCTCACCATCATCCGGATGGTGTGGCAGGCCGACCCGCCCGAGCAAGAGGCTCTCGACCCGGCTGTTCTGGCGCAGCGGGCGGTCGACTCCATGACGCTGCTCGGCCCGGACATTGCCAGCCCGCGCGCGGCCGGGAAGTACACAGTGGGTGTCCCCATGTGGATGTGGGTCAATCAGAGCGCCACGACCTACGGGCCGAACACCGCGTCGGCGTCGGCAGGTGGGATAACCGTCACCGCGACCGCGAAGGTGTCGAAGATCGTGTGGACGATGGGCGATGGTTCCTCCGTGACCTGCAACGGCCCGGGCACGCCCTATACCTCTTCCCAGGATATGCCCGAGTCCCCGACCTGCGGACACGTGTACTCCAAGACCTCGGCCGGTGCCCCAAGCGGCAAGTTCTCGGTGACCGCGACCTCGACGTGGACGATCAACTGGCAGGGCGGCGGACAGGCCGGCCAGCTCACCGAGGTCCGGCAGACCAACGTGCAGGTAGCGGTCGGCGAAGTCCAAGTCGTCAGGTAACGCCGCCGGAAGGAAAAAACGGTGAGCAAGACCCAAGAACGTGTAGACACAGCCCCGAACGGAGTCCCCCAGCAGGGACGCACGGCCGGACCGGTGGCGCCGCCTCGGGTGTCGGCTCGCAGGCGACGACCAGGAGTCATCGCCTTGTCGCTGGCGCTGATCGCCGCCGGTGGAGCCGGGGTTGCCGTCCTGCTGCTCCAGGTCGGCAACCGCACGGACGTAGTGACCGTGGTCCGCGATGTCCAGGTCGGCCAGGTCCTCACCGAGGACGACCTGGGCAAGGCGTCCGTCGCCCTGGACCCGGCCGTCAAGGCGGTGCGCGTCGGCGATCTGAAGTCGGTGGTGGGCAAGCGGGCCGCCGTGGAACTCAAGCCCGGCTCCCTGCTGGCCCCCTCCCAAGTGACGAAGGACAACCTCGTCAAGGCCGGTGAGCAATTGGTGCCGATCGGTCTCGAACCCAAGCAGATCCCCGCCACCGCGCTGGTCCCGGGCCAGAAGGTGCAGCTGGTGCACGTCCCGGCCCAGGGCACCACGGAAACCGGCAAGACATCCGACGCTGCTCCGCAGAGCATCGACGGCCGTGTGGTGAAGGCGTCCGGCGCCGCCCCCGGTACGGGAATCGTGGTCGTCGACGTGGCCACCGCTGCTACCGACGGCCCCACGGCCGCCGCGTGGGAGGCGGTCGGCACCCTGCGCCTGGTCCTCGCTGCCCCGGACGGTAACTGATGGCTGTGATCGCGCTCGCGGGATGCAGCGGCGCGCCCGGCGTGACCACGAGCGCGCTGGCCTTGCTGCTGTCGTGGCCGCTGGAGGCGGGCCGGCGGATGATCCTGGCCGAGTGTGACCCGGATGGCGGAGCCGTGCTGCACGGCCTGCTGCAGGGCACGCTCGGCGACCGGTACGGGCTGCGCAACCTCTCGGTCGCCGCCCGCAAGGGCGAGTTCAGTGACGCATTCTGGCGGCAGCTGATCGACCTCAGCAGCGACGACGGCAAGACCGAATCCCCGCGCAACCGGCTGCTGCTGCCCGGACTCACCGACCCCGCGCAGGCAGCGAGCCTCGGCCAGGTCTGGAGGATCCTCGCGCAGATGTTCCGTGGCATCGAGACCGAGAGCGGCCACGACGTCCTCATCGACCTCGGCCGTCGCGGCGCCTTCGGGCCCTCCGGAGTCCTGGCCGAGCAGGCCGACGGCGTGTTCGTGGTGGTCCGCAACACCCTGCGCTGCCTTCAGGCAGCGCAGGGCCCGGTACGCGCCCTGGAAGAGCGGGTGGGTGACGTGAGCGTGCTGGTGATCAATGAAGGCCCGTATCCCGCCGGTGAAGTGCAGCGCGTGCTGCAGGTGCCGGTGATCGCCACGCTGCCGTACGCGCCGAAGGACGCCCGGGTGCTGTCCGATGGCGCCGAACAGCCTCGCCACTTCACCAGGTCGCCGCTGCTGAAGGCCGCCCGCACGGGCAGCACGCTGCTTGCTCAGCGGGCCGCCGTGCGCCGGGCCCGCCTCGATCCACACGGCCTGCGCACAGCAGGCGGAGAGGTGACCCATGCACGCTAGGCCTCTGCATCCCGACCCCACGGTGGCTCCGCCCCAGGAGTGGGCGCAGCAGACCAACGGCGCACCGCGGCCTGCCGGTGCCGCCTCGAGCCCGCGTGTGCTCGGCACGGCGGCTCCGCAGGTCACCGTCGACTACCGGGTGGCCCGGCAGATCGCGTCCCAGGTCGCCAAGCAGCGCGAGGAACTGCTCAAGATCAAGCCCGACATGGACCGGGCCGGCGAGGAGCAGCGCTGCCTGAATTGGATCGCCGAGGCGGTCGCGCTGTGGTCGGACGCCCAGGCGATGACGCCGCAGGAGGACGAGGCGCTGCGGCGCGCCGTGTACGACCTGCTCTTTCGGGCCGGCCGGCTTCAGCCGTACCTGGACGACGAGCGGGTCGAGGACATCATCATCCAGGGCCCCAACGAGGTGTGGCTCGACTACGGCGACGGCGAACGCCGCCGGGTGGGCCCGATCGCGGACTCCGAGGAGGAGCTGCTCGAATTGCTGCGGGAGCTGGCCCGTGACTCCGGGCACAGCGAGCGCACCATCTCCACCGCGAACCCCACCCTGGCCCTGTCCCTGCAGGACGGCTCCCGCCTGCAGGCAATTACTGGGCTTGGGCCGATGACGTATGCGGTCATCCGCCGGCATCGGGTATCCCACGCCGACCTCGACGACCTCGTACGGCTGGGCACCATCGATCCGATCCTGCGCGAGTTCCTCGGGGCGTGCGTGCGTGCCGAGAAGAACATCATGATCGCGGGGAAGCAGAAGGCGGGGAAGACGACGCTGCTGCGGGCCATGCTCAAGGAGTTCGATCCGGAATGCCGGTTTGCGACCATCCAGACCGAAGACGAGCTGTTCTGCCACGCCAACGGCTACCACAGGCAGGTTGTCTCCCTGATGGGGCGTGAATCCAATGGGGAGAAGGACGTCACCGGGCGCAGTGCCGGCGAGGTCACGCTGCTGGATCTGATGCATCCAGCGCTGCGAATGTCGCTGGAGCGGATCGTGGTCGGCGAGGTCCGCGGCCCCGAGGTCGTCGCCATGATGCAGGCGCTGACCAACGGCTCCGGCGGCAACCTGTGCACAATCCACGCGCGTCGCCCGGACATCATCTTCGACCGGATCGCCGAGCTGTACGCGCTCGCCCAGGGGGGCCTGTCCGAGCAGCTCGCCTACCGGCAGACCGCCAACGGCCTGGACTTCATCGTGTACGTCGACATGACAGACGAGACGCAGATCGGAGGCCGCCGCCACCGGTATGTCTCCCACGTCCTGGAACTGACGGGGATCGGCGAGAACGGCCGGCCCGCCACCAACGAGATCTTCTCCCCCGGCCGCGAGTTCGGTGACCTGCGGGCGGTGCCGCGGATGGACCCGGGCTGCATCGACGACCTGCGCCGCGTCGGTTTCGACTCGTCCCTGCTGCAGCAGCCGTATGGGGCCTGGCAGGCGCCACTGCCGCTGAAGGTGGGGGCGAGCCGATGACCCTTCTCTTCGGGCTGCTGTGCGGCATGGCCGTGGTCGGCGGGCTGATCGGTGTCGTGGCGGGCCTCTTGGGCACCACCGCGCCGCGCCGGGCCCCCCTGCACACGCGCTGGAGAGCGGCCATGCGCGGTGGGAAGAACCAGAGCGAGGACGCCCGCCTGCGGCGGCGAACCCTGCTGGTAGCGGCCGTCGTGGTGTTCGTAGCCGTGTGGCTGGTATCAGGGAACTTCGTCGGTGCCACGCTGCTGGGCGCGGCCGTCATCGGTGTGCCCTGGCTGATCACCCCGGCGCAGATGGCGCAGGAGCGCATCGGGCAACTGGAGGCACTCAGCGAGTGGACACAGCGGCTGGCCGGCCTGCTCCGGTTGGGCATGGGCCTGGAACAGGCGATGATCACCAGTCGCCAGGGCGCGCCGGACGAACTCGCCCCGCAGATCATCAACCTGTCCGACCGGCTGCGTCTGGGATGGCGGCCGGAGCTGGCGCTGCGCTCGTTCGCCGATGAACTGGACGATGTCACCTCGGACAAGGTGGTCGCCGCGCTCATCCTTTCGGTCAACGACCGCGGACCGGGCCTGGCGCAGGCGCTGGAGGACCTGTCGGGCACCGTCCGCGAGGAGGTCGCCAAGAAGCGCGCCATCGAAGCGGACCGGGCCAAGCCCCGCACCACCGTTCGGTGGATGACCATCATCACCGTGGGTGTGGTGGTGGCTGGGTTCTTCGTGCCGTCGTACACGAAGCCGTACTCCACACTGCTGGGCCAGCTCGTCCTCGCGTTTCTGACGGCGGGCTTCGTCGGAGTGCTCGCCCTGATGCGCCAGTTGGGCTGCTTCCGCCGCATTCCTCGTTTCCTGGCCACCGACCCGACGAGCACGGTCCGGCTGCCCGCGGCCGCGTCGGAACCGGAGAACCCGGTCGCCACCCGTGAGCCGGAAGGGGCCGCGCCGTGAACCTGCTTCCCGTTGTTGTGACTGGTGGCACGGTCGGCGCCGGTGTCGCGCTGCTGATCCGGGAACTGCTGCAGCCCCAGCCGGCGCTGGGGCCTGCTCTCAAGCGCAGTGCCCCAGGCAGCTTGACGATGCCGGAGCCGGAACTGGACCGCGAGGAGGCGTGGGGCCGGTGGCTGCTGGCCCGTCTCGAGCGGCTTCCCGGCATGCGGGTCCCCACCACGAACCTGGCCCTGCTCGGCCAGGGGCCGGGCCAGTTCATGCTCAAGAAGACCGCGCTCGCTGCGCTGGGCCTGCTCTGCCCGGTCATCGCGACGATCCCGTGGATCATCGCCGGCGTGGGCCTGCCGTTCTACGTGCCCGCCGTGGTCGGGCTCATCGTCGCGGTGCTGTTGTTCATCACGCCCGATCTCGCGGTGCGGGATCAGGCCAAGCGGGGTCGGGAGGAGTTCGCGCACGCCCTGTCCGCCTACCTGGACCTGGTCGCCCTCAAGCGGGCTGCCGACGCCGGCCCCGCCGAGGCATTGGAGAAGGCCGCCGGCGTCGGCGAGGGCTGGCCCTTTTTGTATCTGCAGGGCGCGCTGCGCCGGGCCCGGCTGGAGAAGATCCCGCCCTACCAGGCGCTCGCGGAGCTGTCTGCCCAGTACGACCTGCCCGTCCTGGACGACGTCGCCGACATCATGCGGGGTTCGGCCACCGACGGTGCCGCCGTCTACAAGGCGCTGCGGGCCCGCACCGCGGCGCTCAACGCCGAACTGCTGGCCGACCAAGCCTCCGAGGCGAACGCGGCCAGCGAAAAGATGACCGCGCCGGGAGCCCTCTTGGCCGTCTTGGTGATGCTTCTGATGGCCTTCCCCGCCGTGATCCGCATGCTCACCGTGTAGACCACCCGACTCGCTCAACGCTTTTGAGAGGTAAGCAACATGAAGCACACTGCAACCCGCGCCCGCCGTGCTGTGCTCCAGGCAATCGCCCACCCGCACACCGGCCCATACACCGCGTCCCGCAGGCCGGGCCGTGGCCGCCGGGGAGCACGCGCCTGGGCACGCGGCAACCGTGCGGTCCTGCGTCTGACCACGCGCGTCCAGGACAGCCTTCAGGAGGCAGCCCGCCGACCCGACCGCGGCGACATCTCCACCACGACCGTCATCATCTGGGTGGCCGCCGTCACCGGCGCCGTCCTCATCGCCGGGACCATCGCCGTGGTCATCGCCAAGTACAACGGCAAGCTCGCCGGTCTGTGATGAGCCGTCCCGAGCGGCTGCAGGCCTGGCGGCACGGACGAAGATGGCACGACGACCGCGGCGACACCAGCATTCAGATGGCGATCATCTTCCCGTTCGTGGTGCTCGCCACGGTCGCCGTCATCCAGGCCTCCATCTGGTACTACGCCCGGCAGATCGCCCTGACCGCAGCCCGCGAGGGCGTCAGCGTCGCCCGGGCCTACCAGCCGAGCCCGGCCGACGGTGCGGCCCACGCACGCAACGTCCTAGGACGCACCGCCGGCGACAGCCTGCGCAGCTACCGCGTCTTGGCCAGCAGCAACGGACAACGGGTGCGAGTGCAGGTGTCCGGCACGGCCCTGTCGATGATCCCGGGTCTGTCGGGCCTGCACGTCACGCAGTCGGCGTCCGGCCCCGTGGAGCGCTGGACCGTCCCAGGGGAGTGATGCACATGCCATGCATGGCCCGTTGGTCGCGCAGACTGCACAGCGATGAGGGCAGTGCCGCCATCGAGGCGGCAATCGTCCTCCCGGCATTGATCATGTTTCTGTGTCTGGCGATCGCCGGCGGCCGGATCGTCACATCCGGCTCGAAGATCGACTCTGCGGCTGAGGACGCAGCGCGGGAGGCGTCCATCCACCGCACAGCGGCAGCCGCCCAGAGTGCCGCGCAGTCAGCGGCTGCCGAGTCCCTCAACGACGAGGGCATCAAGTGCGCGTCGGCCTCCGTCCACATCAACACCGGCGGTCTCAGCGTGCCGGTGGGACAGCTCGGCACGGTCACCGTGACCGTGACCTGCACGGTGAATCTGTCTGACCTCCTGCTTCCGGGCGTGCCCGGAGCCAAGACGCTCACATCGACAGCGACATCGGTGGTGGACCAGTACAGACAGCGGGGGGATGGATGATCATCCCTGAGATGTTCCGGCGACCGGGCATGGACGACCGGGGAGGCGTCACCGTGTTCGTCGCCGTGTGCGTGTTCGCGCTGATCGGGATCATCGGCGTCGCTGTGGACGGCGGCAGCAAGATGCGCGCCACCGAGCGCGCGGACTACATCGCCGGCGAGGCCGCTCGGGCCGGCGGCCAGGCCATCGACCCCGCCGACGCCATCAACGGCACCGCGATCACCGTCGATCCCCAAGCGGCGGCCGCCGCGGCGCAGGCCTACCTGAGTTCCGCCGGCGCCACCGGAACGGTCAGCGTGTCCGGCGACGGCCAGACCCTCAACGTCACTGTCACCGGCTACTACGACACGAAGTTCCTGTCGGTGGTCGGGATCGGCTCTCTGTCGGTGACCGGCCATGGCAAGGCCACCCTCCTGCATGGCGTCACCGCTCCCGAAGGAAACTGATGCGCACCACCACCCGCTCGCCCGCCGCAGCGGTGGGCCGCACCCTGGCCCTGGTCTTCAAGGCCGTGATGAGCCTGCTCGTCCTGGCGGCCACGGTCGCCGGGCTGCCGCTGCTGCTGGCTTGGGCCACCCCGGTCATCTGGGCTGCCACCCACGGCGACCTCACCCACCTGCTGGACCGGCAGGACACCGGTAGCGTGTTTCTGCTGCTGCTCGCCTGCGTGGGCTGGATCGGGTGGGCGCAGTTCAGCTTCTGCGCGGTTCGCGAGCTGATCGCACAGCTGCGGGGCCGTACCTGGCACGCCCCGCGAGGGATGGGCGCCTCGCAGCGCGCCGCGGCCCTGCTGATCGGCAGCATCCTGGTGCTGCTGCCCACGAGCTCGGCGCTGGCCTCTGATGCCCAGGCCGCGCCGGCCCCCACAGCGGGACTCCTGGCGGGTCAGGCGGTTCAGGCCCCGCAGGCAGCCGCTCAAGCCGGCCAGGCCTCACCCGCATCCTCCGCGCGCACGCCGGCGTCGCGTACGTACACGGTGCGCAAGACGCGGCCTGCGGAGAGTTTGTGGGGCATCGCTGAACGGGAGTTGGGGGACGGCGAGCGGTGGCGGGAGATCGCTGACCTGAACGAAGGCCGGACCATGGCCGACGGCACGGTTTTCCGCGCGAACAGTTTTCTGCAGCCCGGCTGGCAGCTGCAGATGCCCGAGACCTCCGCGGCCGTCGGAGGCGTCCGTACGCAGCTGGGTGACAGCGCTCCAGCTGCCGACGAAAAGGCTGGGCACGTCGTCACGGTCCACCCGGGCGATTACCTGTCGAAGATCGCGCAGAAGGAGCTCGGCGACGGCGACGACTGGCCAGAGTTGTTCGAGGCCAGCAAGGGCAAGCCGCAGCCGCACGGCCTGCCCCAGATCACCGACCCCAACGTCATTTATGCGGGACAGCAGGTCACCGTGCCCGGTGCCCATTCCGATCAGCCTTCCCAAGACCAAGGCCACGGTGAGGAGTCCGGCAGCCAGGAGGCCACTCCCCCGGCCATCCAGAACCCCGACGACACGCAGAAACCGGGCGGCAGCACTGGGGATGCGCCAGCACCCGCACCCAGCCAGACCCAGGCGCCTGCACCGCAGTCGTCGGCGCCCAGCGCGCCGTCCAGTCGTCCGGCCGAGCAGCCCGGGCAGGATCAGTCCTCACCGTCCGAGGCGGCGTCCGCGACGCCCGAACCCAGCGCCAGCGCCTCGGCTTCTGCTGCCACGCCGTCGGCGTCGGCCGAGCCGTCCCGCTCCGCTGCCTCCCACTCCGCGTCCGAGTCCCCGGCGACGGCTCCGGCCAGCAGCCCGCTGAACTTGCGTATCGTGCTCGGCGCCGGCGCACTGCTCGCCGCTGCAATCACCGGGGCGCTCGCCCTGCGCCGAACGCTGCAGCGCCGACGCCGCAAGCCGGGCGAGAAGATCGCCATCGCACCCGAGACCTCCCCGGCGGAGGCGCAATTGGCGGCGGCCGCCGGACCGGCAGGCGCTGCCCGCCTGGACGTGGCCCTGCGGACGCTGGCCCACCACGCTGCCCAGCAGGGGGAGGAGCACGTTCTGCCGCCCCTGCGGGCCGCCCGGATCGGGACCCGAGCGGTTGAGGTGCTGCCCGAGGACCTCGCCCAAGAACCGATGGCGCCCTTCGCTGCCGGGCGGGGCGGCTGGTGGGTCCTGCCCTCTGAGGCCGCCATCCTGGACGAGGAGGCCGCCCGCGACGTGCCGGCACCGTATCCGGGGCTGGTCACGATCGGCAGCACCGAGGCGGGCGACCTACTGCTGCTTAACCTCGCGCAGTTGCCCGCGCTGCTGCTGGACGGCAACCCGGTGCACAACACCGAGGTGTGCACCTCGCTCGCCCTGGAGCTCGGAATGAGTCCGTGGGCGGCCGATATCGAGGTCGTCACCGTGGGGTTCGGTGAGGAGCTGCCCCAGCTGCTGCCCACTGCGCGGATCGCCCACATGCGTCAGGCCACGCATGCGCTGCGTGATCTGAGCGAACGCCTGCTGGAGGCCCACCAGATGCCCGGGATCCAGCATCAGCCGTACGTGCTGCTGTGCGCGTCGGCCCTGGACGAGGACACGGCCTGGCAGTTCGCCGACGTGGTCTCTCGGGCGGGGGCGGTACCCGTCACGCTGATCGCCCCTGCGAGTACGGCGGCCGCTCGTTTCCCCGAGGCGGAGATCCTCAACGCCTCTCTCAGCGGCCCGCAGACCCTCGACTGCGCCGGCACCGACATCACCGTGCAGCGTCTGGAGCACGCCGCCTATCTTCAGATCACCACCGCGTTGAAGGTGTCCGGGCAGCCGCCTCACCCGGCCGAGGGGCCCTGGGAAGACGTCCCGGACGAGCTCGACAGCACGCAGCAGCCCGAGCACCCGTTGCCGGAAGAGTCCGCGCCCGCAACCACTGCCGCCTCGATCCCGTCACCAGCAGCGGCAACGGACGTGAGCAGCGAGGTCTTCCCGGCCCTGCTCGCCGCCAGCACCGATCCGTCCGGGCTCCGGCTCCTCACCCCCGCCGCGTCGCCGCCCCAGCTGGACGACGAAGCCGGACCGGGCACCGAGACAGCAGTGTCGGCGGCCCCGGCCGCTGCTGAGTCCACCGACACCGCACAGGCTGAGAAGGCTGACGCCCCGGGGGCCGCCCTCGAGGAGCCTGCCGTGCCGCAGGGGAAAGAGCGCCAGGCACAGGACCTGCACGCCCCGGAGATCCGGGTGCTGGGACCGGTCGAGGTGACGGGCGTGAACAGCACCGGTCACGGCCCCAGAATGGCGCAACTGGCCGCCCTGTTGTACTTCCGGCCCGGCCGCAGCGCGGACGTGCTGTGTGCCGACATGGATCCTGTCAGCCCGTGGTCGACGAGCACCCTCAACGCGCGAATGCAGGGACTGCGCAGCTCCCTGGGCAGCGACTCGGCCGGCAACCTCTACGTGCCGCGCCGCAAGACCGGCGAGGACCCCTACCGGCTCTCACCCCAAGTACGCTGCGACTGGACCCGCTTCCTTGAACTCGTCCAATCCGCCCTGCCACAGGGCCCGGCCGGCCTGACCGAACTGGAAAACGCGCTCGCCCTGGTCCGCGGAAAGCCGTTCGGGGGCAAGGCACTGCCCTGGGCCGAGCCCTACCAGCAGGAAATGATCACGCGGATCATCGACGTGGCGCACACGGTGGCCACCTACCGCACGCCCCCGGGCCCCCACCACAACCTCAGCGCAGCCCGCCAGGCCATCGCAACCGGCCTAGAAGTCGACGACACCGCCGAACTGCTGTACCGGGACTGGCTCCGCATCGAACACGCGGCCAGGAACCGGCAAGGCCTGCACACCGCCATCACCCGCCTCCAACAGGTCAACCGGGCACTGGACTGCTCACTGGAAACCGAAACCGAACAACTGATCAACACACTCCTCAACGGCCCGGGCACAGCGGAACCCAACGTTGTGTGAGGCGGCGCGCAGAGACGCACAGTGCCCACCGCCGGCTGGAGGCAAAGTCCCAGGCCTCACAGGCGTACAGAGCGGCATCGTTGGACGGGGCAGCCGCTGCGCCACTCCCTCAGTACTCCCGTACGGTGCACGCAGCCGCGGGCGCATGCGGGACCAGGCCACTCTCCAGGGCAGCCACTTCCTTCTCCCTGAGTGCATGGGACAATGACCGGTCCGAGGATCGAGTGCAATGTGATGCGCAGCCATGCGCTCGCCACCGGCTGCTCTGATGCGATCCGGGATCATGGAATGCGCACCGGACTCCGGCAGGTCGGTGTTCCGGTGTGTCCTCACTGCTGGGGCTGCGCAATTCGTGTGCTGAGCTGAAGTATGGGGCCAGGGCTCGGTTCGCCACCCGGCATTCAGGCATCAGGCCTCGTTTCCGTCCCCAGGGAAGCCGGTCAGACCCACGCACACACGACGCGGCGTCTAAGCTCCGTGCGGTGGAGACGTTCTGGATCACCGCAACGGCGGTCCTGTGGGGCGGCGGTGCCGGCCTGCTCATACCGCGCGCCTCCTACCGGCTCTCTGTGCCCCCCGGGGAACCGTGGCGGAGCGCGTGTCCTGCAGGACATCCGCTCACCGGCATCGGGAACGGGTGGCTGGGGCGGGCCAGCTGCTGCGAGGGCGACAGGTACGGCCCGAACACACCCATCCTCACCGCCGTCACAGCCACAGCCTGTGCCCTTTTGGCAGCCGCCGTCGGCGCTCGCCCCGAGCTAGTGATCTGGCTGCTGCTCGTCCCGGCCGGCGTGCTGCTCGCCGCCGTCGACTCCAAGGTGCACCGGCTACCCGACATTGTCACCGTGCCGTTCACAGCGGTCGCTCTTGTACTGCTCGGCGGCGCCGCGCTGCTGCCGCGCGCTGGCGGCAGCTGGACGACCGCGCTGCTCGGCTCCCTCACACTCGGAGCCTGCTACCTGCTGCTGTTCCTGATCAACCCCAAGGGCATCGGCTTCGGCGATGTCAAACTCGCCCCGGCGCTCGGCGCGGCCTTGGGCTGGTACGGCTGGAATACCCTGCTGCTCGGCACCTTCACCGGATATCTGTTCGGTGCGGTGTACGGCGCCGGTCTCATCCTCACACGCCGCGCCGCAGGCACATCGGCCATCCCGCTCGGCCCATTCCTCATGGCCGGCACATTCACCGGAATCCTTTTCGGCTCCCACATCATCTGAACGCCCGACGCCTGGTGGATCTGCTCCCTGGCTACGAAGTGCCGATGCGCCCCGGTGACGGGTGCGAACCCGACGAGGACCCGCTGGCGGCTGCGCGCCGGGAACTGGTCGAGGAGGCGAGCATCCGCGCCTCCGAGGTCGAGCTGCTGACGATGATGCGGCAGATGCCCGCCAGCGCGCGTACCCGTGAGCACCTGTACCTTGCCCGAGGTCTGAGCACCGGTGAGCACCAGCGAGACGCGAGCGAGGCCGACATGGAGCTGCGCTGGGTCGCGTTAAAGTAGGCGGTAGCGATGTGCAGCGACGGCCTGATCACCGAGGTCCGGGACCCTCACGGCGGTCTTGCTGACCGCGCAGTGCACCACCGTCTAGCCCAAATGCCTCTGGCCGTCTGGCCACAGACGCCCGTCCGCCACGGTCACAGGAGCCCCCCGCCGGTCCGACCCCCACTCGCAATTCCGTCGCGGCCCACCCAGATCCGGGGTGGGCCGCGACGCGTGCGGGCGGCACTCAGTCAAGGCGCGTGCAGACGCTGCGGCGCAGATACCGCTTTGCAGTCCACCCCTTGGTGTCTGCCTTCAGTCCTGACGATTTGCGTGTGCCATAGTGGCTGCCGGAGTCGTAGGCAAGGCGGACCTTGTACCAGCCGTGCCGGGCCTGGACGGCATAGACCGCGTCGCCCTCGTGGAGCAGCCCGAGCACGGTGTAGCGGGTGCCGGGACCGGTCCGCAGCCGTACAGCATCTTCTCGTACCACGTAGCCGCACTCGTTGAAGTCCGTCCGCGCCATCGCGGGTGAGGGCTGCTGCTGGGGTGCGCCGACCGACGCCTGCGGGACGGCAATGGCGCTGTAGAGCGCGGCGGCTAAGGCCGCAATGAGGATCAGTCGCTTCATGCCCGGGCCAACGTCCCGTGCCCCAGCGGGTGTCGGCGTGGGGCGGGAGATCACTCGCGCGAGGCATGACTGTGCCCCGGACCGGGGGGCCGGGGGCACAGCGGGCCCGTCTACCCGCGACGGGGGAACGCGGGCAACGGGGGGCTAGGCGGTCTCGTTCCGGCGAGGTAGATGGTCGGGGTATCAGCGGCAACCAACCCATGAGCCTGATTGGCGACACACCGCCAGCGCGGAGTTCGGTGGCCTGAAGCCACCTGTCAGGGTTCGCGGCATTCAGGCGCCGACCAGTGCCGAACACCGCCATGACTGGGAGCAGCGCAGGAGCTCAGCCCCCGAGTCCTGACCTTGGTCCGAGTCCGGTGACGAACCTACAAGATGCTCGCCAACTACTACCTGCGGCAGACCTGACGACGCTGGGAGTAGGAGTTGAACCGTCCACGGTTTCCGCCCGGGCGAGCCAGGCTCGGAGAACGCCGAGGGCCTGCGCCGCGCCCTGGCGGTGGCCGCCGAGGACACCGGTCGGCAGCCCTCGCCGACGAACCTGCTGCGGCTCGGCTTCAGTCTCACTCTGGTACTGCACCGATTCAGGGTGTGCGGTGAGCACCAGCCCCCGGCATGCAGCGGGGCGTGTCAGGAGCTGGGTTGGCCCGGGCGGAACGCAGTCACCAGAAGCGTGTCGGCGGCGCGCGGTCCGGTCCCGCCGGGCAGTCTCTCGGTGCTGATCCGGGTGAAGCCGGCCCCGTCGAGAAGTTTGGTCCACACCTGCTCCTGGAGGACCCAGCGGCGCATGGTGGTCGCCTCGCCGTCCGGGGTCTTCGCGCCGATCTCGCTGTGCTGCGCGTCGGTGTGGGCAGGCGCACCGCCGAGGTGGTGGGCGAGGGTGGAGAGCACCAGCCGGCCGCCGGGGCGCAGCGCGGCGGCCGCCGTCGGCAGCAGTTCGTGCGGGTTGGTGAAGTCGACGGCGCCGAAGACGCTGTAGAGCACGTCGTACGTGTCGGCCATGGCGTGCAGGTGCCGGGTGACGTCGGAGTTGACCAGGCGCAGCCTCGGCGCGAGGTGGCCGTACAGGTCGCTGGCCATGGCGTGCTGGGCGGGCGAGGCGTCGACGGCGATGACCCGGGCGGGCTGGTGGTGGACGGCCAGGTGGGCGGCGTGCCGGGCGGCCCCGGAGCCGAGGTCGCCAACACAGCGCCCGGTGAGGTCGCCGAGGACTTCCGCTTCGGGCCCGTTGTCCTGGCTCCAGGTCCAGAGGAAGCGGCCGGGCACGGCGCGGTCGGTGGCATGCCGGGTGCGGCCGTAGTGATGCCAGAGGTCTGTGGTGGAGGTGGTGGTCACCTGCCCCATCCTGGCGGGCTGCTCCGGGCGGTGGGCTGATTCGGTCGAATCTCACCCCCGGGAACATGCCGTCGGGGCCCCGGCTCTGGTCTGCCGGGGCCCCGACGATGTGCGGCGCTGTCAGTGCGAGTCGTTGCCGGGGTGGCAGGGCCCGCAGGTGGCGGCGTCCGCCCACAGCGGCAGGTCGACCTCCCAGCCGTCGGCGGCGATCAGGTCCGCCGTCCGCAGGACCGAGCCGTCGTTCTTGAAGTCGACCTCGGGGACGTGGTGGAGGTAGCGGCCGTCGTTGAAGCGGTCGCACAGCTCGAAGTAGCTGACGGTGTCGAGGATGACCGTGTGGACGCCGATGTCGACGAGCGCGCTCGGGGCGAGCCCGAGGCCTTCGCCCCGGTGCCGCATCGCGGTCAGCAGGTAGGCGTAGCCCTGGCCGAGGACACGGGCCGCCATGACCGAGTCGTAGGGGTAGTCCCGCATGAGGAGACCGACCTGCTTGTCCCACAGGGCGGCCGGCACGACCTCGCGGGCGGAGCGGGCCGGGCTGGTCGTCGGGGCGGTGGCCGGCGGGAGTTCGGCGACGGTTGCCATGATGCCTCCGGTGGACGGTGCCCCGCGGTTCGGAGCGACGCATCCAGCACACCGCGGCGGCCGGTCCCGCTGTGGTCATCTGTCGTGCGGTGAAACGCCTTTGCACGGCGTGCAAACAGTCTCGACGCGGGCCTGCGCCGCGCTTACCGTGGGACGCCCCCGGTAGTGCGGCGTGGGAGGGTCCGGTGCCCGTAGACCCGCTCTGGAACGGCACGTTGGCACGGCAGTTATCCGAGCAGCGACGTACTGGTGCCCTGATCCGGCTCGGGCGTGAACACCAGTCCTGGACGCTGGCCGAGCTCGGGGAGCGGATCGGCTGTTCGGCCGCCACGCTGTCCCGGCTCGAACGCCGTGCCCGCGTAGTCGACTTGGGGCTTGTGCACCTGGCGGCGGCCGAGGTCGGCGTGCCGCGACACGTCCTGATGACTTCTCTGGCACCACCGTCCACGGCGGCACCGGCCGGCACTAGAGTGACGGCCAGTTCGCGTGACGCCGAGGAGGACCCCATGCGCCGCCGCACGCTGCTCACCGCCACAGCGGCCGCCGGACCGGCCGCCCTGCTCATGGGGCTGGACGAAGCTCTCGCCGCCACCCCGGCGCCGACGAGCGGTCTGGGGGCGCTGAGCAGCCGGCTGGCCGCCGCCCGGGAGTTGTACGACAAGGGCGCGCATCACCGGCTCCTCGCCGTGCTGCCGGGCCTCATCGCGGACGGGCACCGCGCCGCCGCCTCCCGCCAGGACCTCGACCAGGCGCGGCTCTCCTCGGTGTACACGCTGGCCTCCTCGGTCCTCAGCAAGGTCGGCTCGTACGAGCAGGCGCGTCTCACCGCGGACCGGGCCCGCACTTGGGCCGAGGTGTCCGGCTCCCCGCTCGCGGCGGCCGCCGCCGCCCGGGAACTGGCGATCGTGCTGCGCCACCAGGACCGCCACGGCGAGGCCCGGCGCCTCATGACGTCGGCGGCCGCCGACGTGGAGGCGACCGGTCTGCGTACCGACGCTGCGGCCGCCGCGTACGCGCAGATGCTCTGCACGCTGGCGTACACGGCCGCGCGGGGCGGGCAGCGGGCCGAGGCGCTGGCGATGGTCGAAGAGGCTCGCCGTTCCGCGCGCCGGCTGCCGGGGACTCCGCCGCCCGGCCGTCTGTTCCCCATCAGCCCGGCCGCCGTCGGCCTGTACGCGGTCGGCGTGCACTGGGCGCTCGGCGATGCGGGCGCCGCGCTGGAGGCCGGGAAGGATCTACGGCCCGATCAGTTCCCCACCGCGGAGCGCAGGGCACGGCTGGGCACGGACATGGCGCGGGCCTGGTGGGCGTGGAACCGGCCCGAGCAGACCGCCCGCGCGCTCCTGGACGCGCACCGGGCCAGTCCGGGGGAAGTCCGGGACCGGCCCGCTATCCGCAGCATCGTCAATGAGCTGGCCGAGCGGCACCCGCACACCACCGGCGTGCGCGAACTCCGCGCCGCCGTGGTGTCAGCCGGCTGACCGCCTTGGACGTGAGGGACCCTCGGCCTGTGCGGCGGCAGGTGGTCGAGGAGCGCACCGCGGATCGGGAGCACCGCGTGCTGACCATGGAACAGAGCATCCGGCGTGCGCGTTCCGGCGCACGCCGTTGTCTGGCTGCCGTTGGTCTTGGAGAACCGTGCTGTCCGTTGCCGGAAGGTTCGTCGTCATGGTGTCGTACGCAAAGGACGAACGATGTGTGGCGCTGGCGAAGGTGTTGGTGCCGCTTTCGGAACGCAGCGGGCCCGAAGGCGCCGGCGGGTACGGCGGGACGTTCCACAGGCACACGTGCCGAGCAAGACGGCCGTACAGCTGCGGGCGGCGGCCAGCCGGCTGCTCTGCGTGCACGACGACACCGGTCTCCTCGTACCAGCGGACAGCGCGGCCGACGAGCCTGGCCGACACAAGCCGGGCCGTGCGGCCTTGGCGCCGATGTTGCCGTGCCGGTCGATGCGGCGCAGCAGCGGGCCGGGGTGAGCTGGCTGTCGGGCCGTACCGGAGATTTCAGTCGGCACGTCTGTGACCTGGCCGCTGAAGTGTTCCGTGCGGTGACTCCAGTCACGTTGGCCGCACGGAAGCGTTCAGTGTCAGGGAACCGCTGTGCCGCCGCCGGTCAGTCCTGGAGCCGGGCGGGGGCGCTGGCGGCCGTCCTCCTCCTCGATCTTCACGGTGGTGATCTTGGCGTCATGGAGATTGAGGCGGGCGGGCTCGCTGGCGGGGGCGGCCATCCACCAGGCGAGAAGCAGGACGGCGGCGTCCGGCTTGCCTCGCACGGTGGTGCGGTTCAGGGCGCGCACCATGCGGCGCAGTTCGTCCAGGTCGACGGTGTCGGCCTGGAGCGGGCCCGCCTCGACCAGGGGGTCGTCGGCCTCCTCGTCGGCGCGGTGGCGGATGACGAGCCGGCAGGCCTTGACCTCCTGGTCCGACAGCGGGGTGCCCCGCGGTCGCCGAGATCGGAGAGGTAGGGCAGCACCGTGCTGGGCTCGTCCTCGGCCCAGTCGTATGTGGCGCACTACAGGGCGTACGAACGCCAGCGGTGACCCAGGTGTTGCGGGAGCTGTGCGGGACGGTGTGGGTGAGCTTGCGGGCGGCCGAGACGAGATCCGCTCGCTGGCGGCGGAGACGATATCCGGCTCGGCACGGCGCCGGCGCCGGACGGCCGGAATGCGCCCGGACCCGGCGGGGACGAGTTCACTCGATGTCATGACGCGGACTTATCGGTCATCTTGCGGGGACGCTGCCAGGTGTGCTCGGACAGCCGGTGTGCCGGGTCGACGGGGACGAAACCGTGACGTCGGTAGAGGGCCTCCAGCCGGGTCCGGTCGGCGCCGAACTCGTCGGTGGGAGTGCATGCCAGGACCAGGCCGCGGGCGTCGGCCTCCGCGCAGAGCCGGGCCAGCACGCGGGTGGCGTGTCCGTCGCCGCGGTGCCCGATGGACACCCGCAGGTACCGCAGTTCCAGCAGATGATCGTCGGCGGCCAGGTCGAGGCCCAGCAGTCCGTCGGGTGGCATCGACCGCTTGAGCCCCCTGACCAGGTCCTGCACCCAGCCAGCGTCGTCGGCCGCGCTGTCGCCGCTCCCCGCTTCGTACAGGTCTTCAGATGCTGTCATGAGGCCGGCTCCTTGCGGTTGGCCTTGGCTGGGACGCCGAGACGGAAGCGCAGGCCCTCCCGCGCGGCGTTTTCTAGCGCCAGGGGGCCCTTCTCGGTGACTGTGTCGGCGTCCCAGTGCACGCCGTGGGTGTAGAAACGGTCCGGATCTCCCGGGACCAGCGCATGCGCCGCGGTTCCTGATGCCAGATAAGCAGAGAAGACGATTAATCAGCTACACCGCGGGGCGCTTAGGGCTTCCGCGCTACGCCGACATAGAGGGGCACTTGTTCGTCAGCGAACTCCAGACCAGGCTCCGGGTGCCAGTCCGTGACGATCTGTACACCCGGTTCGAGCAAGTCAAGTCCCGTGAAGAACTGGGCAACTTCCTCTCGCGAGCGAACCTGCGCGGGCACACCGCTCTTCCGGTAGATCTCGACGGCCTTGGCCCAGCCGACAGCATCGAAGTCTCCTGTCACGTGTGAGAGCATGAGAAAGCTGCCCGAGGAGAGCGGGGCCAGGAGGTCGTTGACAAGTTCGTAGGGTCCGTACTCGTCGGAGACGAAGTGCAGGATGGCCACGAGTGAGAGAGCGACAGGTTCCTTGAAGTTGAGGATCTCCTTGGCGCCTTCGATGATCTTCTCGGGCTCGCGGACATCCGCTTCAATGTACTTCGTCGCACCCTCGCGGGCACTACGGAGGAGCGCTTCTGCGTGGCGGAGAACAACTGGGTCGTTATCGACGTAGACCACGCGTGATTCGGGGTTGACCGCCTGAACGACCTGGTGAAGGTTGGGCTCGGTTGGGATGCCAGTGCCGATGTCGAGGAACTGAGTCACACCGCGGTCAGCCAGGAGGCGGGCAGCCCGATTCATAAAGCTCCTGTTGGTGCGGGCGGCAATCCTGATTGCCGGCAGGAACGATATGACCTGCTCGGCTGCCTCCTCATCGACCGGGTAGCTGTCCTTGCCACCGAGGTAGTAATCGTACATGCGGGCCGGGTGGGGCCGACTAGTATCAATGGGCTTTAACATCATTGCTGATCTGCGTGCCCTTCGTGTCGAAGTTACGGTGTCGGGATTGCTGGCGATACGGGCCTCAGGAGAGGAGGAAGTCGGCATCCCCTGCCTTAGCCCCGATGATGAAGGCCGCGATCTCCCCCTGGTGGCAGATCAGAGCGGGCCCGTCAGGGTCGGTCGACTGGCGCAGCGCTACGCGCCCATCGCCGAGGGGCTTCGCCTCCACGCAGTTGCCACCGTTGCTACCGCTCCAAGGCTTCACCCATTTTTCTGCTCCAAGCTCCGTGGCGGCGCGGAGGACGTGACTCATAGGTACAGCTCCTTGCAGATATCACCAAGGAATTTCTTGGTTTCATGCTTTGAGGATGCGTAGACACTCATCTGTCCCAGCGCTTCGCGGAACAGCGCGACTTCTTCCCTATCCTCGCTGTATCCAGCGCGACTCAGGCTGTCGGTGCACACAATGTCGGGAAGCTCTGGAATCTCGAATCGGAAGATAGTGAAAGGTCCAAAGGCACCCGGGTGAAGCCCGGCTTCGAAGGGACACACCTGCAATGTCACGTTCGGAAGTTCGGCGACGTCCAGGAGGTGCTCGATCTGCTCGCGCATGACGGCCGCGCTGCCCACAGGGCGTCGTAGACTCGTCTCGTCTGTGACAACCCAGAGTTGGGGAGGGGTCGGTTCCTCACGCGTGAGGATCTCCTGGCGCCTGATACGAAGATCGACACTTCGTTCGAGAACATCGGGCGACATGAGGGGGAGCCCCCGCTCCATTACAGCGCGTGCATAGTTGGGCGTCTGGAGCAGGCCGGGAATGACTCCTGGCTCATAGCCGCGGATGTCGGTCGCGGCGGTCTCCAGCGATACGTGCACTCCGAACCAGTCCGGGAGGACGTCGCGGAAACTCTGCCACCAGCCGGGCGTCCTCGCTTGGTCTAGGAGAGCGAGGAATTCTTCGATCTCGGCGTGGGCGACGCCGTAGATATCGAGAAGCGTCTTGACGGTGGCGTACTTCAGCGAAGTCTCGGCCTTCTCCATCCTGGTGACCGTCGTCTGCGCGATCCTCAGCTGCTTGGCGGCCTGCACGGCAGTGAAGCCAGCCGCTTCACGCAGGGCGGCCAGGCGTCGGCCCAAGACGATGGCCAGCACGGTCGGGGCAGACTTCGGTTCACTCACGCCGGTTCCCTCTCCCCTTCGGCCGGCAGCAGCTGTGCTGAAGTGTGCCATGACACCCGCACGTGAACCAGACTGCAGCCCGAACTATGCAGGTTGCAGAGTGAGGGTTGCGAACATTCCAGAGCACCGAGCATAGTTACGTGGTGACCCAGGTCACGCGACACGGATACACCCCCCCACGCCTTCACACAGGAAGGTCTGAGATGCCCGCGCGCCCCGCGTCGTTCCACGCGCTGCTCCAAGAGCGCCGTTGGGACAGGTGGAGCGTGTTTGCTTGCCACTTGGAGCGCTCAGCCCGCGACCTGGCCGTGAGGACCGCCTCTCCCCGGTTTCTGGAGATCTACGTTGCCCGGCGCACGTTCAGCCGATGGATGGGCGTGGGGCTCGACAGCGTGCCGCAGCCAGACCATCAGGTGATCTTGGAACATCTTCTGGGCTGCCCTACGCCGAGTTGTTCGGTCCGCCCTCGCCCGCCCCGTCCCCCTGGCCCGTGTCGCGAAGTGGAGGTTCGCGGCCGGCCGTACACCGATCGGAGTGGAGACGAGTTCCCCACTCCTGGACTCGGACCACTGAGCCAGAACGACGCAGTGATGCAGGCGCTCGACGAGCGTCGTGGAGGTTGAAGTGCATACGGTACGGATGACGCTGTTCCGTCAATTGGTTCAGGAGCGGCATTGGACCACGGTCCAGACGTTCGGCACGCACTTCGCCAAGGCAGCCCGGGAGGTGGCCGAACGCACCGGCGAACCTCGCCTTGCGGCTGTGACCGTCTCCCGCCGCTCCTACGACCGGTGGATGGCCGGCGACCTGAGGCGAATGCCCAACCGGGACACTCGGATTATCCTCGAGCATCTCTTCCAGCAGCCCGTCGCCCTCTTGTTTGCCGCCCCGGAGGTGGCGGAACAGGAACGCGCTGCTGAGGAGGGCATGTTCGACGCCCCACTGGCTGTGCTCACACAGACCGAGTTACTGACGCAGTCCAGCACGGGCACGGCAGTGCTGGATCATTTCCGGGGAGAGATCCAGGGAATCGTCGACCGCTACGAGACACACGGCCCACAGGGGTTGGCCGGCCGGGCCCGGTCCCTGCACCGGCAGCTCGGCGCCCGGCTGGGCGCTCGCCAGCACCCGCCGGCGGTGCACACCGAGCTGTTCAGGCTCACTGGGCAAGCGGCGGGGCTCCTGGCGTACATGGCCGTCAATGCGGGAGCTAAGCCTGCCGTCGCGGAAGCATACTGCGCGCAGGCCGAAACTCTGGCCGGGCACATCGGAGACAAGCAGCTGCAAATGTGGGCAGCCGGCACCCGGTCGCTGAGCCTGTACTACCAGCACCGTTACGCCGAGGCCGACGAGGCCGCGGCCGCCGGCGTCGACCTGGCACCCAATGACGGTCAGGCCATCAGGCTTCTGATCAATGGACGAGCGCGGGCTCTGGCTCGTCTTGGCGACCGACGGGGTACGGAGCGGGCCATCGGGAGAGCGCTGGACCTCTCCGATCAACAGCCGTCCCTGCCCCCTGGGATCACGTCGTGCATCTCCTTCGCCCCCTACAGCCTGGCCCGAACCCTGGCTAACGAGATCACCGCGCGGCTTTCGCTCGGCGACACAAGCGAGGTCCTGTCATGCGCGGAACATATCGAGCGTCTGATCGAGGAGTCCGACTCCGAGTGGAGCCGGGCATTGGTCCGGCTCGATGTCGCTGCGGCGCTCTTGCAGCATAGGCAGCCGGAAGTGGAGCATGCTATGTCTCTGGGGCGGAGCGCGCTCCATGCCAGCACCACCGTACCCATCACGTCCGTGTGGCAGAGGGCGACCGAGCTGTACCAGCGAGCCGGGCGCTGGCATGCCGAGCCTGATGTAGATGACTATGCCGAGGAACTTCGGGCCTGGCGCTCCCGCCCCCAGGCCGAATCGATCGTCAGCGGTTCGGGTGTAGAGCTCGCGCCGCAGCAGTAAGGAGTGCCGTGACGCCCGAGCTGGACGTCTCCCCCGAAGCGTTCCCTCACCGCCCGCCGCCGGACCTCGATAGTCCCGACCTACTCGTCGATCACGACTGGCGAGCGTTCACCACTGTCGAGTGCATGAAAAACCACTGGGCACGACCGGGGTGGCCCGAGGGGTTTCGCGCCTACTACTGGATGTTGACGTTCCCCGATGCCAGCGAGCTGATGAGCCGCGCGAGGCAGTGCCAGGACGCACTCGCACACCTCGGCATGGACCGCGTCCCCAGTGACGGGCTGCATGTGACGATGCCCCGCGTCGGCAGTACCGACCTGGTTTCCAGGGACCAGTTGCGGCTCCTTGCCGACCTGGCGCAAGAGATGGCGCTCACGGCCTTCGAGATCGCTGCCCATCCGATGGCGGGATCGCGGGGAGCCGTCCGCTTCACCCTCGCGCCATGGTCGCCTCTGATCCGACTGCATGCCGCTCTCAGCGAGCTCGGCAAACACGCGAACGTCCCCGGGGGTAAACCCACCGCTGCCTTCCGCCCTCACTTGGGCGTGCAGTACAGCAACCGAGAGTGTCCCGCCGCGCCCGTCATCGAGAGCGTGGCCCGCCTGCGCACCCTCGAGCCGGTGCCCTTGAAGATCAGCAGTGTGGAACTCGTCGAACTCTGGCGTACGACCGACCCCTCACCTGCCTACCGCTGGCGGGTCGTGCGCAGCGTTCCTCTCTGTCCGCAGGGGTAAGCCGGATCGGCGCCCCCGGACGTACTGGCACCTGCTGCCACGCTCGATGACCTGGAGGGAGGGCTTGCGCAATGCGCCGCATGTGGTGCACTGGCTCGGCCAGGGCATGGAGCGGACCCCGGGAAGCCGAACCTTCCGCTCGTAGCCCGCGGCACGCATTGCTTCCTCATGTTCTCGCTCCTCAGCGATGCCCGGGGCAGGCCTCGCCGAAAAGGCCGGCTGGCTGCTCGCTGCGGAGCCAGGCGGCAGGGCCTTGTCGAGCGAGGCGAATCCGCCGATCAGAAGACGTGGAGCGGCCCGCGTCGGCGCATCGCGGCGGGAGACGTCGCCGCCTGGACCTGTGGTGTTCACGGCTGCAGTTCCCTGATTGGCAAGCGCGCCGCCGCTTCCCGGGCCTGCGCCCGCAGGCTCGCGTAGACGTCGTCAACGATGGCAAGCTCGTGCTCTGTGAGAGGACCACCCAGGCAGCTGAAGTTCTCCTCCACCTGCTCCGCGGTGCTGAATCCGGCAACGACCACGCACTGATCGCCGCGCTGGAGACACGAGCGTAGGGCCAGTCGCGCGAGGGTGCCGGGCGCATCCCCGAAGTGACGGCGCAGGACGTGCAGTTGTTCATCGGCCCAACCGCTGAGGCAGTGAATCAGCCCGGCCCGTAGGGAACGAGTCGGCGTGTGCGATGAGGAACTCGCCAATCCATTTCCGACGAGCACTCCGTGGGCCAGTGGAGCCGCCAGCACGAGGCCTACGCCGTGACGCGCCGTGAACGTGAACAGGTCCTGGCCCTCGAGCGAGAGCGCCGGGGTGAACGCATTGAACCGCGTCCAGACCACGTCTGGCTTGATCAGCCGGAACAGGTACAAAAACCGATCCGCCTGAGCCGCCCATTTCTCCGGGGATGCCGCGTAATGCGTGAAGGGCCCCCGCATCCCGATCGCCTTGATCGTCTTCACTTCCCGGAGGGTGCGCATCGCGTCGATCGCATTGCCCAGGTAGCGGTCGCCAGGGCCGAAATCGAAGCTGTCCAACGTGTAGAGGTGGAGTTCATCGGCGTACATGTTCTCTAGGGTCTGCTCAAGCTGGTGGTGAATGTGCCGGCCAGCGTACGGATGCGCTGCGCTGCCTCGTATGTGGCCGACCTTACTACTGAGTTGGAGTGCCAGCTCCTTGTTCTGTTTCGCGAACTGCCCGAGGATGCGCTCCGAGTGCCCGCAGCCGTAGGAGTCGGCGGTGTCGAAGAACGTGGCACCCCGTTCGACCGCCCGGTGGAGCCCAGCCAGGAATCGGCTGGACCTCACCGATCCGCCTGGGAGCGCGTGATCCGTGGGAAAATCGCAGTGGAGCCCGAGCGGGTAGGCAGAAATGCCGTGGCATAAGTGTCGGAGCCCGAGGTCGTGAGCGGTCACGCAGCGCTCCCTGACAGGCAGAACGCGGCGATCACGACCTTGCCCTCGCGAGCAGGTTCGACCCCCCAACCGTTGGCGAAAGCGTTTACCAGATACAAGCCCCTGCCGCTCGTGGGGAGGTGCCCTCCACCGGTCGTGGCCGTCGCCTCCTCTTGCGAGCTGGCCATGAGACTGACAACGTCGGCCGGAATGACAGTGGTGTCCCTTCCGCGGTCAACGACGCCCACGGTGACACCATTCTCGTACAGATCAAGGATGAGGGATACGGGCCCGTCCCCGTGCCGGATTGCATTGGTGAGAAGTTCGGTGACGACCAGCACGGTGTCGTCAATCCGGTCACGGTCGGTCCGGCCGTGCAGAAGTCCACGGACCGTCTCACGGGCCCATGACAATAGTTTCTCACTGGCGGTGAGCGCGAAGGAGTGGTGGTCAACCAGTGGCCCCAGGGGCAGTTCCCGGAATAATTCGGCTGCTGTAGTCGGCGGCAACTTCGTCTCCTTGCGTGTTGAGACGCCTTGTGGCACGGGCCGCAGATACGTCCCGTGCCACCAACCCTCGCCGACAGGCTGTGGCACCGGTACGCCAAACCTTGGCCATGTTGTGGCCATCTCGCCCGTACGAATTCAGTACGCGGCGTCCGAGTGACCGGAAGGGATCCATGTCCCTCGCACCGCCGGCAGGGCGACGACTTGGTCGTCTTGGGTTGTCGACCTGCTGAGACACGCGGCTGATCTCGCCTCGGGTAGCAACGATCAGGCATGTCCATGCGGGAGGCCAACAGGTGCAGCTCCTCCGGGTGAGAGATCGCCTGGGGCACCAGCGGCGGCATCTTCGCCAACGCACCGCCCGTTGTCGTGGGCTCCGCTTGAAACTCCTCCAAATCGCCCGCGGAAGTCCGTCGCGGCTGCCGGTACACGCGTTCCAAGGTGCGATTCCCCGCAATTTCCGAGCACCTAGGGAGACATAGCGCGCATAACCCAATGAACACCAGTTCCGTGAGCGCGCTCGAATGGTGCCTGTCAAGCGATTCGGGGAAGGTGGCCGCAAGGTGGCCATGCGCCGCTCACTCCCAGGCGCGAACCCAACGAAAGACCGATCTGACCTCTTTTGCACCCTTGATGGGGGCAGCAAGAGGGCCGGGGACTCAACTCGTGTGCCCTCGATATGGCCATGAGGTGGCCACGCTTTGGCGTACCGATGCCGCGACTAAGCGATCACGATTGGTTCCGGATGAGCTACGCATCCGGAACAGCAGCCCCGTCCTGGAGTCTCGGTGATCGTCACCGCAGCAGCTCGCCGTGCGCAGCGAGGGCTTCCGGCCTTGGCCGAGGAGCTGAGCAGTCCACGACAAAAGCCGAACGGGACTAGGCCGTGAAGGCCGGACGCGCGGCGGTGAAGCTGCGGACGCTGGCCTGCAGAGCCCGCCCTGTGATTGGAGTCAGTGTGATATCGGTATTCGGCCTCAGCCTGAGGTGGCACCGGCGCTGCGCCCTCCGCGCGCCGAGCGGACGCCGTATTTCCCGTTTCCCCTCAACTGAGGTCGTGGTGGAGGCACTCAAGGACCTCGTGGAACGGATCCTGGGAGAGAACGATCAGCTGCCCCGCAAGGACTTGGAGCTCACCCTGCTCATCGCAGGCCTGCGGCAGCACCTTCCGCATCTCGAACAAATCGTGACGGAGAAAGACCGCGACCTGGCCGAGAACGTACGCAGTCTCCGCGAGGCGCCGCTGCCGGTCGGAGGCGTATCCCTGGTGATCCACACCGTCCGGCTCGCCGAGATGGCCCAGGCCCTGATCGACCGAGTTGACGCACCGGCTCCCAGCACGCGAGCCACCGCACCGGAGAAACCCACTGCGGGAGGGCACACGGAGGTTTCCCAGGACGCCCTTACCACCGCTCCCGGCGGCGACCGTCCGGTCATCGGCGCGGCGAATGTCCTGGTCTCGATACCCGGAGGGGCCCGTACCCGGGCGCTGCAACGCCGATCCGCACGGCTGGAGGCCAGCGCGTTGGCCAGTTCCCTCCAGGGCTGCGGGCCGCCGGCCGCGTAGACCGAGCCCCGTGGTGGACGGTGCCCTCCGTTCCGTCTGCCGCAGGTGCTCGCCCGTGGGTTCCGGTTTCCGACTCTGGGGGGACCGCTCGGCACGCCGAACGGATCCCGGAAACCGTGAGCGAGGTGGCGAACCTCCGTTTCGTCTCCGTCCCGGCTGCCGCGGTTTCCAGAACGACCCCGCGGCAGCCAGTCCACACCTTCCCGCTCTGCCCCTACCGACCACTTCGTCCGAGGACTCCATGACCCCCGACACCTCCCCCACCGACTTCGAACAGGTCAGAAGGCGCCGGCTCGCCGCGACCCTGCGCTGCCGGCTGGTGCGCTTCGGTCAGAGCCAGATGCTCGTGCTGGATACGGCCGGCGCCACACATCGGTGGGGAACTTCACAGCGCGAGTGCCGCGCCGGGTCCGCGCGGCGGTGCGAGACGCACCGAGCATGGACCGCCTGCCGCGGCCGCCTGCGGATGCCGCAGGCCGGACGGCTGACATCGGCGATCACGGAGCCGGGAGCGCTGTATCACCACCTCAGGCAGACGTGTGCCCGGAGGCCGCACGTCTTGGGCCAGCCGCAGGGGACGCGTGTCCGGGAGACCTGTCATGTCTGATCACGCCGCTCCGGTCACGGCCCGGTCCAGCCGACAGCGTGGCGCTCACGCCAGCGACGACGCGCGTCCTGCCCCCGCGTTCACCGCCAGTTGTTTCACGGCCTGCACGCTGGGCGGTGGGTGGCTGCTCGACCGGCTGGAGGTAGTGCCCGCGCTGGCAGCTGTGATGGCGGCAGGCGCTGTCACCGGGAGCCTGCTGTGGTGGAGCGCGGTTCGCTCGATCAGCGCTCGCAGGAGCGGGGCGCGGGTGCGGGCCGAGTACGAAGCCAGCCTGCGGAAGTGGGAAGGCAGCCTGCGGACACTCGGGGACGTCGTCGTCGCCGCCGAGAAGGGCGGGGAAGTCGTTCGCTGGGCGAGCGAGCAGGTGGAGAGGGGGAAGGTGCACACCGACCTCCCCCCGCCGACTGCATACCGGCGCACGGGCAACGCGTCCGTCGACGCTGTGGCCGTGGTGCAGCAGGTCCTGGAGGAGTCCTGGCAGGCGGTGATGAAAGCCGCCACGCATCAGCGCCGCATGCTCAATGACCGGGCGGAGCTCGCCGAGGTCTTCACATCGATCGCTCCGCGTCTGCAAAGCCTGGTCAACCGCAGCATCGCCGCGATCACCGAGGCCGAACGGACCATCGAGGATCCGGAACTTCTGGATGCAGTGTTCCGGGTGGATCACCTGCTGACTCAGATCCGGCGCGACGCGGAAAGCCTCGCGGTCCTGGGCGGCTCGGCTCCTTCCCGTGACAGCGCGCCCGTCCTGGTGGTGACCGCGGTCCGGCGGGCCGTCGCGGAGATCCCCGAGTACGCGCGGGTCCGTGTAGGGCCGACGGGCCAGCGCGCGGCGGTGCCCGGCTACGTCAGCCCGAACCTCGTGCACCTGCTCGCCGCGTTGATGGAAAACGCTACCGACTTCTCTCACGACAAGGTCGAGGTGTTCATCCACCAGGCGGGTACGGGTATCGCCATCGAGGTACTCGACCGCGGCACCGGGATGTCGCAGGACAAACGGGAGGCACTCAACCGTCTTCTGGCAGCCCCGGAGACAGAGGATCTCCGCGTTCGGCTGCGCGAGGGGAAGATCGGTCTGCTGGTAGCCGCGCAGCTGGCCCGGCGCCATGGGATCACCATCGAGCTGGGTCCCAACATCGTCGGTGGCACCCGGGCCGTCGTGGTCATCCCACCCAACCTGCTCGTCTCCGCGGACGTACCGTCCGATACTCCGCCGCCTCCCAGGCCACGCCCGTTCGTCCCGGCCGCGCCCTCGCAGCAGAGTCACGCCTCGCCTCCCGCCGAGGCCGCCGCGCAGCGGCGCCGGAGTCTGCCCTCTCGTTCCACCGGTGAGGCCACGGTCCCGGTCGGGCAGGACGGCAAACGGGCACTGCCGCGGCGCAGCGCGGCGAACACACGTGTGCCGCCCGCGTCGACACAGGCACCCGCCGGCCATCCGACGAGCAACCTGATGGCGGACTTCCAGCGGTCCCAAACGCACGGGCAGCAGTCCGCGCCGCCGTCCGGCACCTGACCCCCCCCCGGCCTCCTGCCCCTTCTTCCGGCCTTCGTACAGACACAGGAGAAAAAGTCATGCAGAGCGTCACCTCCCCGCGTGAGCAGCTGAGCGGCCTGCTGGACCAGCTCATCGACAAGATTCCCGGCGCCTTGCACGCCCTGTTGGCCTCGGGTGACGGACTGAAGATGGCCTTGACCCAGCAGCCGGTTGAGGACGCCGACACGCTCGCTGCGACGGTGGCAGCCCTGTACTCGCTGTGCCGTCGGCCGTTCGCCGCGGCTGACGGCGGAATGCGTCAGGTCGTTGCCGAGCACGATGCCGGCTACCTCTTCGTCATGAGCGCCGGTGCGTCGTTCACCAGCGCTCAGGCAGTGGGCACCGTACTGGCCCTCGTGGCCACCGCGGACGCCGACCCAGGACAGGTCGGTCACGAGATGGCGCAGTTCATCAGGGGCCTGGACGAGCACCTCGTCGTCGGCGCCCGCACCCGGTCGTAGGGGCCTGTGGTGACGCCGGACAGCAGCTGGTCCGACAGTTCCTTACGAGACGTACGCCCCTACACCCTCACAGGGGGACGAACCAGCTCACCGCACCTGCTGGATCTCACCACCTGTCTCATCGCCCGCCCCTCTGCCCGTTCGCTGTCCGGGCTGAGCCCGGAGAGCGAGTCACTGCTGGTGCACTGCAGCGGCACCATGCGCTCCATCGCCGAGATCGCCGGGCTGCTCCAGCAGCCGGCCCAGATCGTGAAGGTCCTGGTCGGGGACCTCCTCGACTGCGACGCGCTGGAACTGGCCAACCCTGTCAGCTTTGCCAGGGAAATTGTCGACAAAGAACTCCTGGAGGCACTGCTTGAAGGCCTGCAAAAGCTCTGACCTCGCGCCCCGGCGGGACGCGCGCGTTCCCGTGGCCGAACTGAAGATCGTGATCGCCGGCGGTTTCGGCGTCGGCAAGACCACTTTGGTGGCAACCCTCAGCGAGATCCCGCCGCTGACGACCGAGGAGGTCCTCACCTCCGCCGGCGAGGGCGTCGACGATCTCCACGGCGTGGAGGGCAAGATCACCACGACCGTGGCCATGGACTTCGGCCGGATCACCTTCCCCAGCCCGAACCGGACCATGATCCTGTTCCTGTTCGGCACACCAGGACAGGAACGCTTCTGGTTCACCTGGGACGAACTTTCCCGCGGCGCGGTCGGCGCGGTCGTGCTGGCAGACACACGGCGTCTGGAGGACTCCTTCGCCGCGGTCGGCTACTTCGAGGAGCAGGCCCTTCCCTTTCTGGTGGCCGTCAACCAGTTCGACGGTGCTGACCGCTACGAACCCGACGAGGTCCGCGAGGCCCTCGAACTGGGCCCGGACGTCCCCGTCATCCCATGCGATGTCCGCCAGCGCGCCTCCGCCAAGAACGTCCTGATCACGCTCGTCACGCACAGTCTCAACCGCCGCCGCCCCTTGATGACCGGAGCCCCCGCATGACTCTCCCCGCCGACACCCTGCACCTCGCCGGGCAGCACCCCAACCACGAGGCCCTGCTGCGTGCCTTCCGCCTCACCGGCCCGGACGCCCAGCTCGACGCCTTCGCAACGGAACTGGCGCAGGAGGCCGATGCACCCTACGCCATGGTCAACATCTTCGGCGCCGAGCAGCAGTTCTTCGGCCTCCACACGCCCCATGGCGACAGCGACCTGCCGGCCGTCGGGCGCACCATGCCCCTCGCCCACGGCTTCTGCCCCGAAGTGGTCCGCCTCAAGATTCCCCGGGTCCTGCCCGACGTGTTCTCCAACCCGCGCTCCGCAGGCAACCCGGTGACCGACCTGCTCGGGATCCGTACCTACGCCGGTGCCCCCCTCCTCCACCGCGACACCGTCCTCGGCACCGTCTGCTTCGTGGGCCTGGAGCCGCGGGACCTGAAGACCGGCCGCACCTCTCTCGAACTCATCAAGCGCCACCGCGACCAGGTCATGGACTTCCTGTACCGGCGCGCCGGCATCACCCCGTAGCCGCCGTCCACCTCGCCACACGCCACGAGTGACCACCAGGGAGGGGAACCGCACGATGTCCGACACGTGCCCAGCACAAGAGCACCGCCGGTTTCGGGCAACGGTCCGCGCGTTGGCTCTTCCCATTCCAACCGGCGGTTCCAGCCACTGACGCCCCTCTTTTCACCCCCTCACTCCGGAAGTCCCAGCCAGCACTCTTCGTTCAGGCACAGGGAGACGACCATGCCCACCACCCCGCCCCCATCAGCACTCCAGCCTTACCTCACCCCCCGCCACATAGCTCTGTGGCAGGAGGCCGACATCTTCGCGGCCGAGGACATCGCCCCGCGCGTGACACGCATGGAAGCAGCGCCCGGCCGAGTGGAACGCAAGGTCGCCAGCCTTCTCGCAAGCCGCAGCTGGTTCGCCGTGACAGTCCCCGCCGAGTACGGCGGCATGGGCGCCGGACACGTCGCCAAAACCATCCTGATCCACCGGATCGCCCGCGTCTCTGCAGCTGCCGCCGCCATCCTCCAGGCCACCCTCATCCCCGTAGGCGCCCTGATCAACTTCGCCACCCCTGAGCAGAAGAAACACTGGCTGCCGCGGGTCGCGGACGGGTCTCAACTTCTGTCGATCGCCTCCACCGAGCCGGACGCCGGCGGCCACATCGGCGGCATCGAGACGACAGCCGAACGCGACGGCCCCGAATGGATGATCACTGGCAGTAAAGTCCACATAGGCAACGCCCACCTGGCAGGCGCTCATCTCGTCATCGCCCGCACCGCTAAGCCGGGAGTGAGCGCGTCCCGGGCTCTCACCGCCTTCATGGTCGAGTCCGACCGCACGGGGCTTACGGTCGCCGACCACCAGGCGGGGCTCGGACTACACGGCTTCTCCGCCGGCCGCCTCGGCCTCGACCACGTCCGCGTACCGGACGAGAACAGGGTGGGCGAAGTCGGCCACGGCCTGGACGTCGCCCAGAGCAGCAGCATCCTCTACGGTCGCGCCAACCTCGCAGCGATCAGTCTCGGACTGCACGAGGTGCTCGTGGAAACCACCGCCTCCTACCTGAAGAACCGCCCCCGCTACGGCGGCTCACTGTCCGACCATCCGGTGATACGAGGCCGCATCGGCGAGATGGAATCCCGCCTGCGGGACGCGCGCGTCCTGACCTACCAGGCCGTTCACCTCCGCGACCACAGCTTGGCCTGCGACGCGGAGCTGATCAACGCCAAGTACCGAGGTCACTCCTACGCGGTGCAGTCCGCCCAGGACGCCATGGAACTGCACGGCGGACAGGCGTTCAGCACCGACTACCCCCTCCAGCGTTTGTGGCGCGACATCCAATACACCTACCCACCCGCCGGAACCGGTGAAGTCCAACGCATCCGGCTCGCCGACGCAGCTCTGCACGAGGACCCCATCCAGTGGTCCGTCCGCCTCCCCGAAACCGCCTGGACGCGCGCCGACCACACCCCGCATAAAACCCCCGTGCGCAGCGCCCCGTGAATCCATCGCTGCGCACGGACCCGGCCGCCAGCCCTCACCCCCTCCCCCGGTAAGAGGGCTGGCGGCACCAGATGCCGTCCCCCACATACTCGACCTCTGCGATGACCAGGTCGGCTCGGCGGTCACGCTCGCATCCCGGCTTGGCACGCCAAACGTCAGCGCCGGCCTCGACCTTCACCGCCGACGAGGAGTCCGCCGTCTCACCGAACGCATCAGGTAGCTGATCACCGGAGTCGTCGGATCCGAGGTCGATGCGGCGACAGAGCCCGGCTGCGCCCATGAACCGGATCGCCTCACCGTCCACATGCCCCTTGAGCAGGCCCGCCGCCTGACACAACGTCTCAGCGCGGCTCAGAACAACCCGAGCGTCCAACTCGCACGCTGACCAACCACCGACCCGGAAGCCCGTCGTGACCACTACCACTGCCCCGACCACACCTCTCACGCCAGGGGAGAAGCGCATCGCCGAGCACCTGATACGCGGCCTGGCCCCCGCTGAGATCGCAGCTCGCGCGCACCTGGCCCCGTCCACGGTCAAGGCATACCTCCGCAGCCTGCGAACAAAGCTGCACTGCCCGCGCGCCGCACTGCACATCCTCGTGCACGCGATCCTCAGCTCCGGCCAAGTGACACTTCAGGCGATTCACCCGGCCCCGGCCTTCAGCGTCGATGAGATCCGGCTGCTGCGAGCACTCGCCGAACACCAACACTGGATCGACGTCGCCAAGGCGGCCCGTATCGCTCCCCGCGACGTCAAAACCCATATTGAGGCTCTCGTGGCCCGCGCGGGCGCTAACGACATCTTGCGGCTTGTCGTCCTCGGCCACGCATGGCAGCTCCTCGGCCCGGCACAGGCCCAGGCGGACACTTCAGGGGCCGGCCGATGAGCAACCCTCGAACGCCGAACCCAATCGGGCAGCACCCCCCGGGTAGCACCCGTCCTGTATCGGCCGCCGGATCGGCGTACGAGATGCGACCGCTACAGAGCGGGGGCGCGCGTGCCGAGGCCAGCGCCCTGGTGGAGGAGCGCATGCACTGGCTCGCCAGAAGGAACCTGCCACTGCCAGCGCAAGCGGACAACATCCCAGCGCTCTTTCGTGACGAGCAGCACGTGCCCATCGGCCTCTTCGATGACGACGTCCTGATCGGCTGCCTCTTCCACGACCGGAGGTCCGGCCTTTCACACTGGGGCAGCAAGGGCGCGGGTTCCAACCTGTTCCTTCGTCAACTCCATACGCTGCCCGATCGTCCTGACGACGCCGTTCGCCTGATCACCTTGTGGGCCAGCGACTACGCTGCCCGCTCAGGCCTGCCACACGTACGCGCCGAAGCGCCGGCCGATCACCGAAACGCGGACTGGCTCGCCCGGCTCCTCCGCCGTGTGACAGACATGGGTTGGCAAATGCGCGGGTTGGGACATGGAGAAACGGATGAACGTGTCGTTCAGCTGGAGTTGCGTGCAGAGGCACGCCCCGGTCTGACACCCCTCATCCGCTGCGCCATCGCCGTTCCGCCCGGAGACGATGGGGGGACCCTATGAGCACAGAACCGCTGCGTCCCCACCTCGCCCGCGATCTGATCGCTCGTGCTGAACAGGCGAGTCCCCACTGGTCACGACGCATTCGTAACGAGCTGGACGGCATCCAGCTCGGGCGTGGCCGTCATGTCGACCACGTCAACGCCAGGGTCTTGCGGCGCATCCTGGCCGAGCACGACTGGCCCGGCCACCGGCTCGTAGGCCGGAACGGCTGCCGCGCCGCCTGGCAACTCGCGCTGCACGCCGACGACGACCCCGAATTGCAGCGTTCCGCCGCGCGCCTCATGCACCGTGCCGCGCAGGACGACGACGCCCCGCCGTGGCAGTGGGCTCACCTCCATGATCGGGCCCTGCTCACAAGCGGCCACACCATGCAGGAGTACGGCACCCAGTACCGCGGCGGCCCACATGGTGTGGAGCTGTATCCCGTGCGCGAGCCAGCCACAGTCAATGCTCGTCGCGCGGAACTCGGGCTGCCTCCCGTCGCCGTGGCGACGAACGGCCTGCGTCAACGCCTTCGCACCCCGTCCAGTCGCATCAATGACGCGACCGCCCTGACCGCCTTCTCCTTGATGGCCGGCGCAGCGTGACTGCACGGCCATCCGACCGCGGTGATCGGCCTCGCCACCGTCTACCGCATCCTGTCGCCCACCCGCTGACCCTGCTGCCTCACAGAGACCCCCCATGAACCACTCCCCGACTGCTCCGCAAGACCAACCGGCCCCGGCTGACATCCTCCAGCCCGGACCGTGTCTTCCGCGGTGTGACAGCCCTTCAGTGCCGCACCTGATCACCGGCTCCCTCATGCGCCACTACCGCATCGCAGCGGGCTTGTCCTACCAGCGCGCCCGAGAACTCACAGCCATATCAAACAAACGCCTGCACGGCATAGAGCTGACGCGGTCTCCTCTGACGGAGGAGACCGCCCGGACGCTGTTGCACGCCTACGGCGCGCCCGGGGAGGACGTGCAGGTGGCAACCGCGCTGCTGCGAATGGGACACGCCCACCAGGCCCAAGTCGACGTAGTCCAGAGTGGCTCGTGGGTGTCCGCGCTGAGGGAGGCCTCGCAAGAGACCCTGATCTTCAGCACCGGCCTGCTCCTGCCTGTCGTCGACGCAACGGCCCCCGGCACCCCGGCTCGGGGCCGCGCCACGCACCACTGCAGGACAGTACTGCTGCTACACGAGGGCGCACTGGAGAGGGCGCCCGCCGAGCTACTCGCGCAGCTGATTCGCCTTGTCGATCGCAGGGCCATCACCGTGCGTCTCGTCCACTCACAGTTCGCACCTCTTGAGGGGTGGCTGACCGAGTGGACGCTGACGGCGGGAAGCCGGGAAGGAAGCGCAGCAGAACGTGCACGCCGCCAGCTGTACGTCAGGCACACTCTCCAGGAGCGCTTCCTGGCGCGCAACGGGCACCCCGCGCTGCAGGACCGGCAGATCATTCAGGCTGCCATCCGTCACTCCCTGCCGACCGCCGCCAGCGCCGACCAACTGCGACAGGCCATGCTCTGGTCCCGTTCGAGAGCGGCCACCGGCGGACGCCGCAACCCGGCGGCCGCCCCGTCGGACGGCCCATCGGTCAGGAGGCCGGCATGACGGTCACCCTGCGCCTGCCCGACCACGACCTCCCCTTCGTGCCAGCGGGCAGCGAACGCACCCTCGACGACGGCATCGCCGTGTGCGTCAGCGAGCAACTGCTTCCGGTGACATACACCAACGGCCCGCGAACCCGCGAGCAGAGTGCGCTGTTTGAGCGGCAACTGGACGTGGCCCACGGCCCCGAGGAGTCCCTGGCTGCACTGCTGCGTGCTGCTGAGCGAGGGGACCGCGCATGACAGGTGCCACACAAGCGATATCCCTGGACACCGTGCTCGGCGGCGTGTTCACCCAGGCAGCAGACGACATCGCAGCGTTCCGCAGCCGCGGGCTCCGTCCTGTGACCGACCTTCACCTGCACCTTCGGGAACTGATCACCAGCTCCGTCAACGAGGTCTGGCCCGATCTGCCGGTCATCGCCGCCACGCGCCACCACGGCACTTTGTGTGCGCTTCCCGATGACTGTGTCCTGCTCAACCCGCTCGATGGTGCCGCCGCGTTCCTGGCGGGCAGTCCGCATTTCTCGATCACCGCCTGCCGCATCCAACGAGGATTCCCCGTCCAGGGCATCACGGACCTGCCCGCCTTCCACGTCCGCGTGAGCACCGATCGGGCCGCGCTGACTGTCAGTGGGGACATCGAGCAACTGCCGGCGTTCGATTCGGACACCGTGCTGATTAGTCCTCGCCACGTCGAACAAGCCCGGATGCTTCTGCCTGACCGGCCCATCGCGGCCGTGTGCACCGCGAGCATCGCGATGACTTTCGTGGCACTCGGTCGCGCACGAGCCGCCGCCTGCCCTCCAGCAGCCGTGGAGAGAGCAACCCCCTGGGACTACGCCAGCGCCGCGCTCGCCGTACACAGCTCAGGCGGCAGAGCCGTCACACCAAACGGCTCGGACTTGGCCCACAGCCGACCCCAGGCTCACGCCGGCTGGCTGGCCTCGCGTGACGCACCGGCAAAGGGTGACCTCGCCCAGCTGATGCACCCACAGCCCTGATCCCACACATGCTTCAAGAGGAGTTCCCCATGGGCATGTCCCACTCTGCGGACCAGGGGACGGACAGACCCGTCGGTCCGCCGATGGGCGACGGCCTCGACCAACGTCGGACCAAGAAGGACTGCCGACTGACAGGCCAGGACATGGCTCAGCTCACCGCAAGTCGAGGTCCAACACAACCAAGTCCATCCGCGGCCGCATCGAGGAGACGCGCCGCTCCCACGGGACATTGCAGAGGCCTGGCACCTTGCCGAGCACCGGCTACCCACCCTCATCTCCGCGCTGAGCCGCGGGATCGTGCCCGAGGCTGCCCGCACAACGGCGCCGACTGCAGCCCAAACCGAACTCGGTCGGGGATACACCCCGCGCACCGAGGTGCCCACCACCCCAATGCCCGCAGGGAGCAGTGCATGACCAAGCCGAAAGCGTCCTCGGTGGCTGTCCCAGCCCTCGTAGCGTCTCGAATGAGCAGCGAAATGCTGGGGCTGCCGCTGCCGGAGGACGCCCGGGACCGGCTGCACGTACAGGCCCGACACGGCGCCGCCGTTCTGGGTGTCGTGGTCGACGGCACCGAATGTGTCTGGGGCTGGCGGGGCGGTTCCCTATCGTTGCCGGTGCTGGACACCTCTGGTGCTCAGCTCTGGATGAAGTTGCGGTCGCGGCCGGCTGGCAAGGCGGCTCCGCCGACCTGGTCGGGTGTCGCGACCGCAGAACGGGTCATGACCGGCCTGCCAGTCCTCCGGCCGGTCCTGATAGCCCAAGAGACTTGGACGTGCGACGATTTCGCCTACCAAGCCGAGCTGGCATCTCGGCTTCCCGTGCGATCCTTCAGCCCCACCCGGGTTGCCCCTGAATGGGTAGCCGACCTGCCGGCAGCCTGGTGGGCCGACCTGCGTGCCGCACTCGACAGCCTCCAAGGAGCGGCGTCAGCCGGGCTGGCGACCGTTGCCTGGCAGGAGGCGGCAGCCCGCTCGGTAGGAGCTGTCGACCTAGCGTCATGGGTTCCGTCACACGGCGACATGTGTGCGGCGAACCTCGGAGCGGCCGGTGCTCGGGCCGTGCTTTTCGACTGGGACTACATCGGATGCGGCCCCCGCTTCGCCGACGCCGCCGGCCTCCTCCTCTCCAGCCTGGACACCCCCGACGTAGCCGCCCGCGTCACGGAGCACTTCGGCGACCAACTCGATTCGCCCGCTGGGCTGTACGCCCAATCGGTGATCGCCGTTCACTGGAACAGGCGGTTCAAGGCCGGCGAGCACGTAGACCTCGCACCAGCCCTGCGCGCGCACATGCGCACGGTCGAAGAACGCCTCTCGCTGACAGGGAACCGAGGGGAGCCACTGCCTAGCACGCCCTGCTGACACGCGCCCCGGGCCACGGGCGATGCCTCCCGGCAGGCACCGCCTGGCGCCTGCCCCGTGCCACTGCGCCAGCCGCGCCCGGTCGAGCCGAAGACCGGCGTCCTGAACTACCCAAGCACCACACACGACCCGCACTACGCCACACATGAACGGATTCACCCCATATGTCACACCGTATCGAGGACTACGCACTCATCGGAGACATGCAGACCGCCGCACTGGTTAGCCGGGACGGCTCGGTGGACTGGCTGTGCCTGCCCCGCTTCGACTCGCCCGCCGTCTTCGCCGGCATCCTCGGAGACAAGCAGCACGGCTTCTGGCGGATCGGCCCCGCACACGCCGAGGGCACCCTTCCCCCGGTCGCCAGCAGCCGCCGCTACCGCGCGCACTCACTCATCCTGGACACGGAGTGGCACGTGCCCGGGCACGGCACCGTGCGTGTCACGGACCTCATGCCCACCGGCGACGATGCACCGAGCCTGATCCGGATCGTCGAGGGCGTCACCGGCCGGGTCCGGATGCGCTCCGTACTGCATACGACCGTCAACTACGGGCAATACACCGCCGCCCACCGCCAGACGGGCGGCCGCACCGTCTTCTCCGTGAGCAACGGCGTGCTCTGCCTGGACACCAGCGCGGACAGCACCGTCGCCGGCAGCGGGGAGTTCACGGTCGGGGAGGGAGACACCGTCACCTTCGCCTTGACCTGGCAGAGCGACGAATCCGTGGCGCCGGTACCGCCCGACGCCCGCGCCGCTCTGCTGCGCACGGAGGCGTACTGGCAGACGTGGGCAGCCCGGTCGACCTACCAGGGCCCGCACGAGGAGGCGGTGACCCGCTCGGCACTCACACTCAAGGCACTCACCTACGCGCCGACCGGCGCCATCGTGGCGGCACCGACCACGTCCCTGCCCGAGGCCATCGGCGGCGTGCGCAACTGGGACTACCGCTACACCTGGCTGCGCGACGCCGCCATGACGGTAGTCGCGCTGGTGTCGCTGGGCTACCTGGACGAGGCGCGCGCCTGGCGCACGTGGCTGGTCCGGGTGATCGCCGAGGACCTGGACAGCCTGCAGATCATGTACGGCATCGCCGGCGAACGCCAGCTCGTCGAAACCGAGCTGGACTGGCTGCCCGGGTATGAGAACTCCGCGCCGGTCCACATCGGCAACGGCGCCGCCACCCAGCTCCAGCTGGATGTGTATGGCGAGGTGCTGGACGCTCTGCACCAGGCCCGCATGGCCGGCCTCGAACCGGACCCGCAGGGCACCCAGTTGCAGCTGCGGCTCGTCGCCCACCTGGAACAGCGCTGGGCCGAGCCGGACGCAGGGATCTGGGAGGTGCGCGGTCCGCGCCGGCACTTCGTGCACTCCAAGGTCATGGCGTGGGTCGCCGTCGACCGCGCGATCAAGCTGATCGAGTCCGGCGACGGCGACGGCCCGCTGGAGCGCTGGAAGGAACTACGCGACGACATCCACCGGGACGTGTGCGAGAAGGGCTACGACAAGGAGCGCAACACCTTCACCCAGTCCTACGGCTCCCAGGAGCTGGACGCCTCCCTGCTGCTCATCCCGCAGATGGGCTTCCTGCCGCCGGACGACAAGCGGGTGATCGGCACCATCGAGGCCATCCAGCGCGAGCTGTCCACCCCGGACGGGTTCATCCTGCGCTACCCAACGGAGGGCGAAGACGCAGGCGTCGACGGCCTGCCCGGCGACGAAGGCGCCTTCCTGCTGTGCGCTTTCTGGATGGTGGAGGCTCTGGCGATGATCGGCCGCACCGATGAGGCCCGCCACCTGTTCGACAAGCTCCTCGGGCTGCGCAACGACCTGGGACTGCTCGCGGAGGAGTGGGACCCACGGTCGAAGCGTCAGGTGGGCAACTTCCCACAGGCGTTCAGCCACGTTGGCCTGGCCCTCGCGGCGCGGAGACTGATGCCTCAGGTCACCCTGTCGCTGCCCGGCCAGCGGAGCACAGAACCGGGCCTCACCGCCGTGCCCACCATCCAGTAACCCTCCTGCGTCCGGCGGCCGGCCTGCCTGGCCGGCCCCGGGCGTCCCGGCCCGCACGCATTGATTCCCCACCGACCCGGATAGCCCACCATGACCACCACTGGCACGAGCGCACAGCTGAGCCCAACCCAGCGACGCGTCGCCCTGCACCTCGTATGGGGAATCCGCCCCGACGACATCGCCGGCAGGCTGCACCTGAAACCTGAGACCGTCCAAAGACACATCAGATCCTTGCGCGCCCTGCTCGGCTGCCCGCCTCGCGCTCTGCTGCACGTCCTCGTCCACGCCCTTCTCGCATCCGGGCAGTTCCAGCCGCCAGCACCGCAAGGCAACGCTCCCGACCTCCCAGAGCAGGACATCGAGGTGCTGTGTGTCCTGGCCCGGCACAGCAACCGTAAGGAGGCTGCCTGCGCCGCCGGTCTCACACCCGGCGCGCTGGAAAGACGGATCAGGGCCCTGAAGGCCGCCGCCCGCGCCCAAGACGAAACGGACCTCATCATCTGGGCCCACTCCTGGACCCTGCTCAACGCCGCCACGGCCCCGGGAGAGACAAGCCGATGAGCGCTGAAGTACTCGCCGGACCCCCATACGAGGCACGCCCGCTGTCTACCCGCTCCCAGCAGGCCGAGGCCAGTGTCCTCGACCTGCACCGCATCGGCTCGCTCGTCCTACGCGGCCTCCCTCACAACGTCCAGGCCCCCGCCAGCTACTTGGTCCCCGACAGGCTGACCGAGCCGGTGGGCCTGTTCGAGGACGCCGCACTTATCGGGTGCCTGCTACTGCACCGCAGCCCCGACCTACGGCACTGGGGACCACGGGCACACAGGCCGGGCCTGCTGATCACCCACGCACACAGCATCCCCGGGACGGCTGGCGTCGGCCGGCTGATGACCCTGTGGGCGACGGACTTCGCCGCCCGTCTCGGCGTGCCCTGTGTGCGGGCGGAGATCCCGGACTGCCACCAGGACGCGCCGGGCCCGGGGCAACACCTCCTGCGCCACGCGGAGGATCTGGGCTGGGAGATCTGCGGTTACGGCGCCGGATGGTGCAATCCGGGACAGCGGGTGGCCCGTGTCGAGATGCCGGCCGAGCCGCGGCCCGGCCTTGTCCACCTGATCCGCTGCACCGTCCCTCTCCGCCAGGCAGCCACCGCTGCTGCTGCGGCGGCGGGTGACGACTCATGCTGAGCCCGCTGGCCACGCCCGCCGAAACGACCAAACGCATGCGGGGGCACACGCGCACGCCGCCTTGTCCCCCGGACCCGAGCGAGGAGGCCTCCACCGTCCTGGGCCAGGCCTGGCGCAGCTGCACACCCACATCGGTGCCGACCGGTGAGAGGTTCGACCTCGTGCGCGTCGACGAGACGCTCGGACACCTCGCACTGCACTCCCTGCGCGTTCGTGGCATACGCTGCGGCGCCGTCTTCGCGGATCACGGCAGCTGGCACTTTTTCGTTCCGCCCGGCTCCGCCGCCCTGCCGCCCGCGATGGACTGGCCGCAGGCCGTCACTTACCTGGCCGGCCAGCATGTGACCATCCCCGCCCGAGGCGCCCGCGCCGCACTCGGGACAGCGCTGCACTGGATCACGCGTGATCCCCCGGGCTACCTCTTCACTGCCCCCATTCCTTTATGGGCAGCCTTATGCGCCTTCACCGCCAGACCGGACACCACCATCACAGGAATGAAAAGATGACCACGCTCAGCGTCGTCGATGAAACCGGCAGCAATGACTTGCTGGCACAGACAATGAACGAGATACTTCACACGGCGACTCCCTACGTCGAAAAGGCGACGGGGCTCACACTTCCCGACCTCAATGTCCGGCTGATGGACCGAGGCGCGGCGGCGAAGCAATTCGCTTTGTTCGTCGCACAGCGGATCCAGCGCGACACCTCAGGCATCGATCTGACAAGCGAGGACGTGCAGCGGGCTGCCGTATATCCGGGGCAAGTGGAATGGGTGACATACGTGCGCTGGCGGTCCACCGAAGCACTCCACATCACCACGGACACGGGCCTTCCCACCACGCTGATCATGCCCGAGTCCCTTGAGCACCAGAAAGTGACCCGCGACCGACGATGCCTGTGCGCGCTCATGGTCGAGACCCTGGCCACGCAGGCACAGGTAGCCGCCTGTCAGGCACGCTTCCTGCCCTACCGGGGCTGGCCGGTGCCCCCGGACCCCGACGACCCGATTCCCTACCTGAGCGCCGGCCATGCGAAATGGGCAAGCGAACAGGTCTGTCCTCTCCTATATCCGGCAGACCCCAAGCGACGACGATGGCACCGCCGGATCGCGCGCGCCCTGCTCGTCGGAGACGCAGACCAGCGGCACCGCCGACAGCGGTACGCGACCGAATTCGTCGACCAGGCGATTGGCGCGGTCGGACTGACGGCCTTCAACAGGATGTGGGCACAGCCTGAATTTCTGCCCACCTTGGAAGAGCTGCGTGGGCCGGTCGTATGGAAACGACGCTACGAGGCCGCGCGCTTCAGCGTCTGATTACAGCGGATTGATGCATCCGAGCAAGCAGTTGGACTGCTCCCTGTCGAGCGCGAGCACCTCTCAACTCATTCAGGCCACAAAAAGGAAGGCGCATGTCCGAGCAGCTCGTATCGCCCCTCTACGACGGAACCACTTCGCGTCGGCCGAGGAGGCCGGAACCACGCGCTGGACGAGGCCACGCCACCCGCGCTGCCGAAATGGCGGTGCTTTATCAGTCGGGCGGGTTCTCACCCGACCATCTGGCGGACCTCTACGGGGAGACGGTTGCGACGGTTCACTCGGAGCTGCGGAACGAAGGCGTGGAAGTCACTCATCCAGGTCCGTCACCAGACCCCATCGCAGTCACCATGGAGGCCCTGTACGACCTGAGGCTCAGCATCGACCGGGTTGGTTGGCTCTGTGGATGCTCGTACAGGAAAGCGAGGAAGATACTGCTCGGCGCCGGTGTCGAACTACGCGAAGGTCGCACGCCGCTGAAGCAGGAGGTGGATGTTCCCCGCCTGGTAAAGCTGTACGAGAGCAGACTGAGCGTTCCCGCAATCGCCAAGGAGTGCGGAATCTCCTACGGCACGGCGTACAACCGGCTCCGCGATGCTGGCGTCCTGCGGGGGCTCCGTAAGGAGGTGGATGTTCCCCGTCTGGTAAAGCTGTACGAGAGCAGACTGAGCATTCCCGCAATCGCCAAGGAGTGCGGAATCTCCTACAGCACGGCGTACAACCGGCTCCGCAATGCTGGGGCCCTGCGGGGGCTCCGTGCCAAGCCCCTACGTCCTTCCAATCCCTTGCCCGCTTCCACCGTCGTGGACCTTCATCTGCAGGGCTACATGAAGGAGGACATCACCCGGCTCACCGGCCGCTCCAACAGTTTCGTTCACCACCATCTCGCGCTCGCCGGCCTGCCAGTTCGGGTCAGGCCGGACGCACTGAGTGTCGACACAGAGACACTGCTCGCCGTCTACCGGATCGTGGCCTCAAGCGCAGTCACGGCAGAAATCCTGCACTTGAGTGAGGGCGCCGTTTTCAACCGCCTCTATGAGGCCGGGCAGGAAATTCTCGCTGCCCCAGACCCGGAAGCCCCGCCGCTGCACATCCCGTCGCCGAGTGCGTGGCAGCGTCGACACCAGGACATACTCGCGCGAGCCGCCAAGGGGCAAGGGGGCTATTCCATCGCCACGGCCCTAAAGATTCCGCCAGCAGAAGTGTTCGAGGTCTTACGCCTCTACCAGAGCAGAGATCACACCTCCGCAGAGATCCTCTATCGCCATGGCCAGGGCGAAAGCCCCGGCGTCATTGCCATCCGGATGGGTCTGCGACTCGACCGGATCAAGAGCGTACTCGCCAAGTACTCCGCCAGACACTCCCCCCGCCGCACATGACACCGCAGCGTGACACGACCGCGGCTCGGCGCGGGTCTGCTCCCGTACGCCGAACAGGCCCGCCGTCTGCGCGAGCGGCACGGCCTGATCGCCTCCTTATCCGCTCCCGCTGCGGTCTGGCCCGCTCCCGCCCGATAAACGCGCAGCGTGACCGCCGCCACCATCCGCCCGTACCGGTCCTGCGCCCCACCACCCGCCCCAGGAGATGACCCCTTGTCCTTTTCCGAACCCGCCCTCGATACCGAAATTCGCATCGTGTGCTGGAACGTCGAGCACAACGGCCGCGGCCGGCACGGAGGGGAAGACCACCGCGACCTGGCCCGCGACATCCTCGCCTCCATCAAACCGCACGTCGTGCTGCGCCAGGAACTGACCGGTGCGTGGGACCGCGGAAAGGCGGACCTGTACGCCGAAGCCAACCGGCTCGGTGGCCTCACGCCGTTCATGACCGCGCCGCGGGAAGGACGCAGCCGCAACCCGGTCGGCGTGATGGTCGACCCCAACCTGTTCTTCATCGACGGCGAGTTCGAACACGACATGCCGTGGAAGCCGATCTGCAACCCCCGCGTGCGCCTCAGAGGCTGCGCGAGGTCGATCGACCTCGCCTCGGCGCATTTGTGTCATTTCGACCCGGACATGCGCGCGACCGAGGCGCGGCGGCTCACCACCCTCGCCGACAACTCACGCAGCGCCCTGGTGGGGATGGATGCCAACAGCTACCCACATCAGGCGGAGCTGGAGTCCGTGGCGCTCCCGGACTGGGGCAAGGTCGAGGATCGCGTGCACTACCAGCACCGCACCATCGAGCGCGCCGGCAGGCGTGTCTCGGACACCCGACCGGACGAGATCCTCTCCGGCGGCGACCCCGTCTTCATCGACCTCGGGCTGCACGCCGCCACGGCCCTCGGCCAGCCCGGCGCCCTCGCGGCGACGGCAAGCCTGAAGCGCACCGACCAGGGGCCCGCCCAGCGCATCGACCGCATGTACTGCACCCCCGACCTCGCGCCGGCTCTGACCGCCTTCGAGGTTCTGGCAACCGACGACGTCCGGACGGTCTCCGACCACGCCATGCTCCTCGCGCGGTTCGACCTCGACGTCCTCCGCCGAGTCCTGACCCCCACCCGCTGACACCTCTACCTCTGGAGCCTTCGTGCTCATCAACGCGGCGATCTGCTCCCGGCGCCTGCCGGGCCGGTCCTGGTACGCGGTGCTCGCTGTGGCCCTGCTCTGTTACGGGACTACTCGTAGCGAGCAACTCCCGCGTACGTACAACCCCCAGCGCACGGCCGAGACCGCCGTGAAGGCATACCGGCTCCAGCGCGGCATGTCCGAAGCAGCCGAGCTCGTCCAGCACGTCCTGAACGACACGGTCGCCGACCCGCAGTGGACCGCGCCCCCGTGTCGTGCACCGGTGGCCGGAGCTTCCCTCCCCCCACTGGCTACCGTCCCCCGGAAGACGTCATGAGCACACCCAGGATCAAAGTCGCCGTGCACGCCGAGGACCCGATCTCCCGTGTAGGAGTGGTCGCTCAGCTGCGCGTGCAGCCCGAGCTGAGGCTGCTCGATAATGACGGGCTCGACGGAAATGACGGGCGCGACGGAGAGAACCCCGATGTGGTGGTGCTCGTCGCGGACGAGATCGACCAGAATGTGATCCAGCAGATGCGGCGCATCCAGCGCTCCATTCAGTCCCGCATTCTTCTCGTGCCAAAGCGCATCGACACGCAGCAGCTCATCGAGGCCGCGGAGTGCGGCGTCACCGGGGTCGTCCGCCGCGTGGACGCGACCGCGGATGAGCTCACCCGGGCCATAACGAGGGTCGCCCGCGGAGGCGGTGATCTGCCCGAGGATCTGGTCGCTCAGCTCATGGGAACGGTCAGCCGCCTCCAAAGCAAGGTCCTCGGACACCAGGGGCTGCTCGCGACCGGTATGTCTCGCCGCGAATTAGACATCCTCAAGCTGGTCGCCGAAGGGTTTGATACAGCGGGGATCGCCGCCAAGCTCTCCTACTCCGAACGCCTGATCAAGTTGGAGCTGAGCGAGATCTACACCCGGTTCCACCTGCGCAACCGCAGTCATGCCGTCGCGTATGCGATGAGACAGGGGCTGATATGACGGGCGCATCGGCGTACACGGCCTCGGCCATCGACACCACCGTCCTCGGCATCGCCGACTGCCTCGTTACCGGCAGGCCTGTACGCCGCCACCAGGCGCTTCGTAAGGATCGGCCTGGCGGGCCACCGCGACACCTGCCACACCGTCAACGGGGGACCACGCCAGCCCAGGGAGACGCCGACCGCGGCAGGCACCTCGGGTACGCGCCGACCACCATCGACACCATCGTCCGCCGCCGCTCGATCCCCGACCACCCGGCGGCCCAGGTGGAGCACGACCCGCACCAGGACGACGGACGGTCCTGGGACCAGGATCCGCTGAAGGCGACGCTCCGCGATCTCGGCGGCTGCCACGCCGTGATTCTGCTGGGCGTGCTGATCACCCTGCTCGTCTCGGTGGCCAAGGCGAACGCCACCTCCGGTTCAGGCGGCCGCGTGCAGCAGTTCGGACACTCCTTGAGTACTGCGGTAGGGGGCGAACTGGGGGACGAGGTCGCGTACAAGTTGGACGCACCGAGGGGCTCCGATGCGCTTGGCCAGATGGAGGGCTTCGAGGGCGTCGGCAGCCGCGGCGTCGGGTTCGCGGCGGCTGAGATGGCCTTGGGCGCGGTAGGCGAGGAAGATGCCGCGGGTCTTGTCCCGGCTGGGCGGCAGAAGTGCTTGGCCTTCGGCGATGAGGGCATGCGCCCGGGTGACGTCGCCGAGATCGAGAAGGCAGCGTCCGGAGTCGACGGCGACGTCGGCGGGCGACAGCCACGAGCACCAGGCCGGCATGTCGCTGGGGTCCCCTGTACCGAGCAGGCGCTCGGCCGTGCTGAGGGAGGCCAGGGTGGCGCGGCGTTCACCGAGGGCAGCTTGGGCGCGTGCCAGGCGCAGGTGAAGCAGCGAGCTGGCCGCCGGATGGGTGGTGCGGTTGAGAGCTTTCTGGAGGATCCCTGCGGCAGTGGCGGGATCGTCGCGCCAGGACGCCTGGTAGGCGAGATCGCTCAGGAGGGCTGCGCCCATATCCCTGTCCTTGCCGGCGTGTGCGTTGTGCAGCCCGGCGATCCAGTACCGCGTGGCCGCGCCGTGCTCCCCGCAGTCGAACCGAATCCAGGCGACCGTCTGAGAAAGGCTCGCCGCGAGCCCGTGCAGGCGTGCCTTCAGGGCGCGGGGATAGCGGCGCTCGTCGATCAGGTCTGTGACGCGCGTGAGGTGAGCGTCGTACAAGGGGGCGATGTGCTGGCGCTGCTCGGTAGCGAGGGCGTTGAGACGGGCGCTGGTGTCCTCCAGTGCAGCAACAACGTCTTCACCGACGGCGTTATCAGGCAGGGGTTGTTCCTGGACGTGAGCAACAGGTTCGGTTCCCGCCCAGCTGCCGGCCAGAGTCACGAGGGCGGATCCGGGAATGGTGCTGAGCAGGGTGCGGCGGTTCATGGTGTGCAAGGCCTCTCGCAGAGCGTGCACGGTGTTGGCGTGGCCCAGCGGCACGACACCGCTGTCGACGGCTGGCAACCACCTCGGCCACTCGGCCGGGCCGATGTCGTCGAGCGGTATGCCGAGGACTTGAGCGATGTACCGCTGGGAGTCGTCGCTGGGACGGACGCCCTGCTCCCACTTGTGCACGCGCTGCCGGTCGACACCCGAGCGCAGTCCTTCACGTTCGGCTGCGGCCCGGATCGCCTTGGCCATCTGGTCCCCGGACATACCGAGGGCGGCCCGGGCGAGGGCGAGCGGATGGCGCTCTCGCTTGTGCATACGGCGATCCAAGCACGCGGTGCATCTCACCGAAGGCGATTCGCAAGAGAGGGACTACACCGGGACTACGCCCAACCCCTAGGTGTACACGCGCACTTGCTCGACACTCGATCACCTCAGCGACTCCCTGAAGGCCTGGAGACTACGCCCAGCTCCGTCTGCGCTGCGCGTAAGGCCCGATGGCCGACTCCTGTGTGGATCCCTCCGGCGGCAGCAACCGCCCCGTCTCGAACTCACGGAGAAGGATCATGGCCCGTGGTTCCATTCCACTACCCATCGGCGTCTTCACGATCAGCATGAAGGGCGATCTACCGGCCAGCCTGTGCGAGGAACTAGCCGACCTTGCCCAGCGGTGCATCGCCGGATACAGCGACGACCGCCCGGTCAGCGCCCGCCTGGTGCGTTCGAGGCTTACGAACGCGCTGACCGGCGCGCCGCCGGTGCTGGCGGTTGCCCGCGACGGACGGAAGGTGACCGGCTGGTGTGCCGTGCGTCGCCCGGAGCCCGGCGAGGCAAGGGCTCGCCTCTGGGGTCCGCTCGTGGAACCGTCGGTCCGACGGTCGGGGCTGGGAACGCAGCTGCTACAGAAGGTGGTGCAGGCAGTCGAGTGGCCGTTGGTGACCACGGACGTACCCGTCGACCGGGAGGGCGCCGCCGGCCTCTTTACCCGGTCCGGCTGGCAGGTGCTGGACACCATTACCGTGCTGCACGGCGCCCCGGCCGCCAGCACGTCCGAGGCCGTCACCGCGGCCGTCGTCCCGGAGCTGGAGACATACGTCGCCACGGCCGCCCGCCGGTTCACCAACGCAGAGACGTCATACGCCGGATCGACCTTGCCGCGTTGGCGCGAAGACGCACGGTTCCACCCCGAGACACTCCTGCTCGACCCTCCGACCGGGTCGCTGCTCCTGGCCCTGGCCCAGCGGAACGACACCGACAGTGAGCTGCTGCTCGCTGAGGTGTGGGCTGACGAAACAGACGTCCGCAGGCGGCTGATCACCCAGGCGCACGCCGTTGCCGCCGACCGGAAGGTAGCCATCGTGCGCGCGGTGACCCGGCAGGACCCGGCCGACTTCCTTGCCTGCGGCATGCGCGTCACCGGCCGCTGCCACACCTTCATCCTTCCCGGCAGCCGCTAGATCCCCCACTTACCTCACCGTTCACCTCATTGACAGGAGGGCATCCATGCCCGCATCTGTGAAGTCACCGCTTGTTCACGCGGTCGACGTCCTCGGCACCCCGGCCGAGGCCCGTCACCTGGCCGGTGAACTCGCCGCACGCCTCGCCGACAGCCCCGACGTGGAGAGCGTGGACTGGGACAAGGCGTCAGCGTCGTGGCTGTGCACGCTCGCCGACGGTGGCCGCGGACGGCTGGCGCTGGCCGCCCCAGCGGACCCGGCTGCGGCCCCCGAGCGCACCTACCGGATTGTCGCGACGTTCGAGCAGGGAACGCCGCCCGTCGCCGAGGCGTTCTTCGCCGCTGCACGGCAACTGCCATTCACCTCGACAGAGGTCGCCGCTGCCGTGTCCGAACTGCCGCTGACGAGCAGACTGGCCGACCGGTGGCCGGACAAGCCGCTGGCCGGCACGGGGCTGCTGCTGACGATTCATCACATGCGGGACTTCCTCGTCCTGGTCGACAGCCTCCTCGGCCTCGGCGTGGACCCGGCGCACATGACCGTGATCGACAAGGAGTACCCCTACGCGCACACCCACCGCGTGGACGCTCACCTGGTGCAGCGGTACGGCACCACGGTCTGGCGCTACAGGGACCTGCGCGAGGGGATCGAGGACCACATCGAACGGGTCGCCGCCGCGGGAAAGCGGAGCGTGGTCATGGACGACGGCGGCTACGTGATGCCCACCGTCCTGCGCGAACTGCCTGAGCAGGCGGGGCATTTCACCGGGTTGGTGGAGCAGACCACCTCCGGCATCCGCAAGGTGGAAGGGCTCGACCTGCCGCTGCCGCTCTTCAGCGTCGCAGAGAGCGACATGAAGGGCATGATCGAGTCGTACGGCATCGCCGACGCGGCCGTCCGCAACACGCTGCGGTTGCTGCCGGATGAGCAGTTCGAGGGCCAGGCCGCGCTCGTACTCGGCTTCGGCCGCATCGGGCACGAGGTCGCCCGCGTCCTGGAGATGCGGCGCATGCGGGTTGCGGTGTTCGACGCCGACATCACCCGCCTGGTCGCCGCGCACGAGGAAGGGTTCCTCACCGGCCGGTCGCTGGAGCAGCTGGTGCGCACGCACCGACCGCGGCTGGTCATCGGCTGCGTCGGCAGCCGCAGCTTCGGAGCTCGCGAGGCCCGGCTCCTGCCTGAGCGATCGTTCCTGGTGAGCACCACGAGCCGGAACTTCGAGTTCGACCTGGAGGAGCTGCGCGCCGACAGCACCGCGGTGACGGACCGGGGCATGCTCGGCACCGGCTACCAGCTCGCCGGCGGCCCCGAGCTGGTCGTCCTCGGGCATGGCATGCCGATCAACTTCCACTACGCCGAGTCCCTGTCCAACAGGTACGTCGACCTGGTCCTGGCCGGGCTCGCGGTGGGCGCGGTGGCCCTGGCCCGCGCCGATGAGCGGCTGCGGCCCGGGCACAACGTCGCCGCGACGAACACGATCCTCGCCGAGGCGGGCATCATCGACGACTACTACCGCCTCTACGGCCCGGCCGCCGGCGGCGAACGTGGCTGAGCGGATCTTCACCCTCGACGACCTCACCGACGTCCGGTCGGTGTGCGGCTGCCTGGCCTGCAACCTCAGCGCCGTGTTCGCCGAGCACCTAACCGCCCTGCGCACCGGATACCCCGGCGCCGTCACCACCCTCGGCCACCGCGGCGCCTCGCCCGGGACGACCGCGGTGCCGCACTTCCTCGCCGTCCGCCTGGGCGACGGGCTCGCGGACGTCGTGGTGTGGGAGGAGATGCGCCCGCAGCAGCTGGCGGCCTGGCTGCCGGCCACCGACGCCCGGGCACGAGTGCCGCAGCTGGCCACGCGAATCCCGCGCCTGGTCCGTATCCGCCAGGCCCTGCGCACCGGCACCTTCACCCCCTCCGGAGCGGCCGGCGAAGCGTTGTCCACCGGTGGCCGTTACCCCTCGTTCCGCTTCCTCGTCGAGCACTGGCCCACCCTCAAGAAGGAGTTCACCCCATGACCACAGCGTCCTCCTCCGACTTCGCGACCGTCGGTACCGGCTACGCCGCCTACTCCAGCGGCGGCCGCGGCCGGCTGCGGCACGACATCACCGCGCGCCGGGTACTCGCCGAGCTCGGCGAGCGGCCCGCCCGCGTGCTGGACGTCGGATGCGGCGACGGGGAGATGGTGCTGCGCCTCGCGGCCGCCGGACACCACGTGACCGGCGTGGAGAAGTCGCCCGGCATGCTTGATGCTGCCGCCAAGCGGGTCGCCGCCGTGCCGGAGATCACCGAGCGAGTGACCCTGACCGAGGGCGACATCTACAACCTGCCCTTCGGCGACGCCACCTTCGACGCGGTCGTCTGCCACGGCGTCGTGATGTACCTGCCCGACTCCATCGCCCCTCTCGCCCACCTCGCCCGGCTCGTCGCCATCAACGGCGTCCTCAGCGTCCTGACGAAGAACCAGCTGGCCGTGGGCGCGCGCGAGGCCCTCTCCGGCGACTACACCGCGGCCCGGTCGCAGATCGAGAGCGGGCAGGCCGCGAGCGTCGGCAACCTCGGCCTCACCACCCGCGGCGACACCCCCGACCACCTGGACGACCTCGCCCGCGCCAACGGGCTCACGCCGCTGCCGTGGCAGGGCGTGCGGATCTTCCACGACCACCGCACTGACTGGACGCCCACCGAGAACGAGTACCAGGCGGCACTCGAGACGGAGTGGGCCGCCTCCAGCCGCAGCCCGTACCGCGAGCTGGGCCGCCTGGTGCATGCCGTAGCCCGTCGCGAGGCCACCGCATGACCGCGAGCACGCCCGTCACGCGGCTCACCATCGGCCACCTCGCCCGGTCCCTTGAGGCGCAGGCGGGGCAGCCGATGCCGGCCCTGCCCTGCTATGAATCGCTGGCCGCCCTGTGGATCCGCTGCTGCGATACCCAGCAGCCGGGGGCGCGGGTTCTGCAGGACCTGACGTGCCGCGCGGCCCGGCGACTCACGGCTGGCGAGGACACTCTCATCGCGCCCGAGTACGACCGCATCCCCAACCGGCTGCGGAGGGATGAGTCCTTCGTCCGCCTGCCGGCATCGCTGGCCGTCCAGGGAGTGGAGTGGCAGGACGCGACCGCGTTGGCCGAGACGTGGCTTGAGTCCCGGGCCTGGAGCGGGCCAGTCCTCGTGGCGGGTGTTCGCACCGGCGGGGCCTACCTGGCGCCGCTGGTCGCCGCCCGCCTGGAGACCGAGGGCGTGGACGTGCGGGTGACGAGCGTGAGGTCCGACGAGACGCCCGAGGCCGAGGACCGGCGGGTGTTGCTGGTGGACGACCCGCCGCTGACCGGCCGCACGCTGCTGTCTGTGGCCCAGAACCTGTCCGGGCCGGGCGGGGTCGAGGTGCTGGTGCCGGTGTTCGATGCCGCTGACGTGCGGGGCCTGCGGAAGGCCGGGATCGCGGTCACCGTGCTGCCGCGCGCGCAGTGGCAGTCCACGCGCCGCCTGGAGCCGGATTCCCTGTCCGCCTACCTGGAGGCGCACGCCGACTGGCTGGACGCGGGCCGGCTGTCGGTGGTGGACGGCGTCGTGCCCGGCCGGGAGAACTCCGCCCTGACCCCGTGGCCGGGAGTGCGGCGTCGCTCCCCGGCCAGGGCCGCCGTCCGGCTGCGCACGCCCGACGGACTGCGGCACGCAGTCGCCGGGTGGGTGCCGCCCGGGATCTTCGGCGACACGGCTCGCGCCGCTGCCGTCGCGGTGCGCAGTCCCGTTCCACCGGCCACGCTCGCCGTTGCCCCCGCGCTGGTGGTCAGCGAGGACCTTACCCCCGCCGCGCCGCTCGGTCAGAAGCCGGCGCCGCACCGGTTGGAGGAGGCAGTGGACTACGTCCTCGCCCGCGCCCGGCAGCTGCCGGTGGAACGGCCAGCCCCCGGCGGGTCGATGCCCGAGGTCCTGCGGACGGTGACTCGGGCCCTGACCGGTACGCAGGACGCTGCGGCTGCCGCGCGACTGCATCATCTGTTGTCTGTGCTCGCCCCGGCACTGCCGGACCATCGGTGCGAGGCGGAGAAGTGGTGCGTCGATGCCGCCGGCCGGCTCCGCAAGACCGGCCATCTCGCCCACGCTTACCGCCGCGACAACGAACTGCTCACCCCGCTGCTCGACCTGGCCGCGCTCGCTGTCACGTTCGGCAGCGGTCTGGAAGCCGTCGCCTACAGCATCTCCCGGCGCCTGCCGGGCCGGTCCTGGTACGCGGTGCTCGCGGTGGCCCTGCTCTGTTACGGAACGGCCCGTAGCGAGCAACTCCCGCGTACGTACAACCCCCAGCGTGCGGCCGAGACCGCCGTGGAGGCATACCGGCTCCAGCGCGGCATGTCCGAAGCGGCCGAGCTCGTCCAGCGCGTCCTGAGTGACACGGTCGCAGACCCGCAGTGGGCCGCGCCCCGTGTCGTGCACCGGTGGCAGGAGCCGCCCGGGACGCTGGTGCAGCCCCGGCTGCCGTTCGGCGGCATCGCCGCCCGTCCAGGTGGGGCCGCCCCGACCGGGGAGGAGACGCAGATGGCGCTGAAGGCCGTCGAACGGTGGACTGAGGGCCGCATCCAGCCGGTACGCGAAGACGACGTGCTGCTGCTCGCCCCGCTCGGGGCGCCGTCGGCCTGGGCCCGGGACCGGGCCGCGCTGGAGGACCTCGCTCGGCTGCTGCCCCGCCCCGGGCTGCTGGCCTGGTGCGGTGTGCCCGTCGTGGCGCTGGGCGAGGTGAGCTGATGCTGGTTTTCGACTTCGACGGCGTCCTGCACGACTCCCGCGCCCGGGCCTGGCGCTGCTACCAGGACGCCCGGCAGGAGATGGAACTGTGGGACCTCCCTGACCTGGCCGGGCCCGGCGACCTGCCGGTCGTCTACCAAGGGGTGCTGAGCGCTTCGCTGACCCGATGGGTCGACTTCGACATCGCCGAGCGGTTCTGGAAGCGGCACGCCGAGCTGAGCGCCCGGGCCGCCGCCGGTGAGCCGCACGGAGTCATCCCCGAGTTGGCCGGCCCGCTGGCCGACCTGGCCGCCGGGCCGGGATACGCGGTGGTCACCGGAAGCCACCACACCACCGTCCGCACCCTGCTCGCCCGCACCCTGACCCCGGAGGCGATGCCCCGCATCCTCCTCTCCCGGGACGAGCCGGGCAGCAAGGCCGACAAGCTCCGCGACCTGCGTGACCGGTACGGGGCGACCGCGTACGTCGGCGACACCGGCAGCGATGTCCACCACGCCCACGCCGCCGGTCTGACCGCGATCGCCGTCGCCTACGGCTACGCGAGCCGCGACGACCTCACCGCCGCCGCCCCGGACCGGATTCTGGCCAACCCGGCCGACCTGGCCGCCTACTGCCAGGCCCGGATCACAGGCCGGCATCCCGCGCCGGCGCCGTCCCGCACCACCTGACCGCATACCCGACACCGCCCGCCCGCCCCCGGGGACCTCCTGAACCCCCGGGGGCTGGTAGGCCCTGCCCGAAAGGACCTTCCGCATGGCTGGCACAACCACCGCGGCGCTTGGCCGGCTGGCCCGCGCCGTCGCGACCGCACACCCCAGCCGCCCGTTGACCGACCCCGACCGGGCCGCCCTCGCACCCCGGCTCATCTCGCCCCACGACCTGCGGGCCCGCCTGGAGGCCCACCTGGTCGGCGAGACGGGGCGGGTGAGGGTGACCGGCACCCTGGACCGGCGGCTGCTGCTTCTGGAACGCCCGCAGGGCGGGTGGGTCGCGGCCGACCTGTCCGGCGCCGAGCACGCCTCCCGCCACTGGCCGAGCTGGACCACGGAGCATCTGCGCCTGGAGACGCCGGAGTCGTGGCTGTCGTACGCCGAAGTGACCGAGACCGGAGTCGAGCGGCTGACTCGGCCGGACGTGCGCCTGATGGCGCTCTACCACCCGGAGTACTTCCCCCTGCCGCGCTTCCCCCTGGGGATCAGCGACGTCGCCCGCGCGGCCCGCGGCACCCTGATGGGTACCATCCGCCTCGCCGACATGCAGTTAGGCGTCACGCTGGAGGACCTGCTCAAGCAGATCACCACCGGCGCGCCGGACATCGTCGGCATCTCCGCAACGTTCGGCCAGCACGACCTGATGCTCCAGCTCCTGGACGCGGCCTTCGCCCTGCCTGAACCACCGCTGGTGGTGGCCGGCGGCAGCCTCACTGCCCGAAACGAGGCGCTCTTGCTGGAGCGCTACCCCGACCTGCTCGTCGCCCGCGGCGGCGGTGAGGCCACCATCGAAGGAGTCCTTGCCCACTGGCACGGCGACATCCCGCGCGAGGAGATACCCGGCATCGGCTACACCGGCGCCGCACGCGGCGGCGGCATGGCTATCGGCCGGCGCCGCACCGCCAAGCCCGTCGCCCGGGACGCCAGCAGCGACATCCTGCCCGAGCTCGACCTGCTGCCGGACACCTTCACCCATCACGGTGTGGCGCAGCTGGAGACCAGCCGCGGCTGCACCAACGCCTGCTCGTTTTGCCCGCGCGGCCACAAGGGCCTGTGGGCCGGCGCCGCCCCGGACCTGCTGCCGGGGATGCTCACCGAGATCCGCCAGGTCTTCGACCGGCACCCGGACATCTCCCGCACCCTGTACCTGGTCGACGAGGAGATCATCGGCGCCGGCGACGACGCCGTCGGCCGGGTCTTGGACCTCGCGCGGACCCTGCACGAGGCCGGGTTCGCCTGGGAGTCCAGCTGCCGCATCGACCAGACGGTGCGCACCGACCGGGACGAGGCGTGGCACGTCGAACGGGCCCGCATGTGGCGCACCCTGGTCGCCCTGGGCCTTCGGCGGATGCTGTTCGGCGTGGAGTCGGGCGTCGACTCCATCCTCTCCCGCTTCAACAAGGAGACCACCGCCGAGCAGAACGCTTTGGCGATCCGGACCCTGTCCGCGCTCGGTGTCCCCACCCGGTACACGTACATCACCTTCGACCCGCTCATGACCCTGGACGAGCTGAAGGCCACCCACGCCTTCCAGGGGCGCACTGACCTGCTCCTTCGGCCGCAGCCCGAACTGGACGCGCGGGACATCGTCCGCGGTGTCCGTGACGAGGACTGGGTGGCCGAGCACACCACCGGCCGGCCGCTGCACACCGGGATCAGCTACATGCTGGTGTCAATGGAGTGCCTGATCGGCGCCGCCTACACCCGCCAGGCGACCGCGGCTGGGCTGACCGGGCGGCCGGAGCCGCTCATGGGCCGGGTCGCCTGCCGCTACCGGGACTGGCGGATCGGCGTCGCCAGCAGCTGGGCGCAGCGGTGGGTGGACCGTCACTTCGCTCTCGACTACACCCTCAAGAGCCTGGAGAAGGTCCTCGACGGCGCGGCCCGGCACGCCGTGCGCCGGGCACGCGTGGTGCTGAAGGATGCCGCCTACCAGGTCCTCGGCGACATGATCGCCGCGATCGAGGCGTACGACCTGGAGCGGCCCGGGCAGAAGGAGGCGCTGTCGGCGTGGATCGAGGCGGCGCTGGAGGAGCGGGCCGGGATGCTGCGCGGTCAGATGGCGACCACGGTCACCGGGGTCGGCCGCCACCTGCCGGGCGACCACGCGGCCACGCTCGCCCGGGAGCACGAGCGGTGGGCGTCGGCGAGGGGCTGGGAGCTGATCAACGCGGGCGAGTCCTGTGCCTGAGGGCCCGGCCCGCCCCTGGGTGCCCCGTTACCGCGTCGCGGGCGGGGCACCCGGGATCTCACGCGCCTGTCTTCTCCGGGATCGGCACCCAGTTGAACTCCGGGCAGAACCGGGCGTAGGTGACGAGCTTCCACGTCGCGTACTCCTGGACCCGGCCCGAGTCGCGCAGCAGGTGCTTGACCCAGGTGTGCGCGATGCGCTCGTCCAAGGTCATGGTCGTGTCGATCTGGTCGAGCATCCGGCAGGCGACGGCGAAGTCCTCGACCGTCAGCGCGCTCAGGTCGATCTCGATGCCCTCCACAGTGAAGGAGAACACGAGGCGGGAGGTGGAGAAGCGGGTCTTGCGCTCGCCCAGGAAGGTCGTGTGGGGCTCCAGGACCTTCCGGAGCCGGTCGCGGTCCTCGACCGGGTAACCGATGCCCAGGTCCAGGTCAGAGGTCTCCAGGTTCAGCCGGGTACCGAAGGAGCCGACATCGCGGGGCTTGTGCCCGGTCCACTCGCTGATCAGAGCCGAGGCCTCGGTACGCACCTGCTCCAGGCGCTCGTCGTCTGCGCGCATCTGCTCGTAGAAGGCGCGGGCGCGCTCGAACTCCGCCTCGGTGAAGTCGGTCCGGTCGACCCAGCGCCGCTCAGCGATCGCGTTCAAGTCAAGTTCGGTGAAGGGGGGTTGTGTCGTCACGCGACGCACCATACTCACTCTCCGAAGCGATTCATCAGCGTTTGCCACTAATTGAGAGATAAGAGGTACTTCCTGTGAGTGCACGCCAGTCCCCTCTACGCCGCACCCTCGCCGGCGGCCTGTCCGTCCACCCGATCGGTATCGGCGCCTGGGCCCTGGGCGGCCCCGACTACAACCTGGGCCTGCCGATGGGATGGTCTACCGCCGTCGACGCCGCTTCCCGCCGCGGCCTGGAGACCGCCTACGAACTCGGCGCGAACCTCATCGACACCGCCGACGTCTACGGGCACGGGCACTCCGAACGAGTCATCGGCGACTTCGTCGCCACCGTCCCCCGCGACACGGTCGTGCTGTCCTCCAAGGTCGGCTACCACCGCGGCACCGCCCGGCACGCCTACCTGCCCTCCGCGATGCGCCGCCAGCTGGAGACCACGCTGGAAAACCTGCGCACCGACCGCCTCGACATCTACTTCCTGCACAACTCGGACTTCGGACCCGACGACCGCTACCTCGACGAAGCCGTCGCCCAGATGCGCGACTTCCAGCGCCAGGGCCTGGTCACCGCCGTCGGAATGCGCGGCCCGCACCGCTACGCCACCGAGCGGGTCACCGTCGCCAAGGACCAGCGCGGCGACAAGTACGCCCGGTTCGCCTACCTCGCCGAGCAGGTCCGCCCGGACTACCTCGCGGCCCGGTTCAACGCTCTGACCCCGCCGCCGGCCGCCGGCCGGCCGGACATCTTCGCGCTCGCCGCCTCACTGGGGGCCAGCGTGCTGATCAACAAGCCGCTCGCCCAGGGCCTGCTCACCGGCAAGTACGACCCGGACCAGCCGCCCGCCTTCGCGCCCGGCGACCACCGGCTGCGCAAGGCGTGGTTCACCCCCGAAGCACTGAAGATCATCCAGGACGGCCTGGCGCCGCTGCGCAAGCGGTTCGGCGACACCTCGGCAGCCCTGACCCGCGTCGCCCTGCAGTACTGCCTGCAGCAGGCCGACAACGCCGCCGTCCTCGTCGGCTTCACCCGGCCCGAACAGGTCACCGAGAACCTCACCGCGGTCGGCACCCCGCTCACCATCAACGAGCTCGCCTTCGTCCGTGACACCCTCGGCCGGCTCCAGCGCAACCTCGACGCCCACAGCGAGGTGTTCCTCGACGAGAAGGGCACCGGCCGATGAGCACCCCCGCCGAGCAGCTCTCCCTGATCAGCCCGGACGAACCCGCGCACCAGCCGGCCGACGATGCCGTACGGCTGCTGCTGTTCAACGCCCAGCACGCCTCCCCGGACCGCTCCCGCCGCCAGGCCGCATGGGTCGCAGCCCGGGAGAACGCGGACATCGCCGTCTTCACCGAGGTGTCCCCCACCCGCGGCGGCGACGCCCTCGTCACCGCGCTCACCGAGCGCGGGTACGCCACCGTGGTCGCCCCCCAGCCGTCCACGCCCGACTACCGCACGGTCATCGCCTGCCGCACCAGTGCCGCCCGGGCCGTCCCCAGCCCGGTCACCGTCACATCCCATCGCGCCCCGGCGGCCCGCGTCACCGTCGGCGGCCACGACATCGCAGTGCTGGGCCTGTACGTGCCCTCCCGCGGCCCGAAGGAGCAGCGCAATGTCGCCAAGCGTGCCTTCCAGGAAGCCGTCACCGAGAGCCTGCCGCGACTGCGCGCCGCCTTCCCGGACATGCCCGTCATCGTGGCCGGGGACCTCAACGTCATCGAGCGCGGCCACCAGCCCCCGCACAAGGTGTTCGGTGAGTGGGAGTACGACTTCTACGACTCGTTCCAGGCCGCCGGCCTCACCGACGCCTTCCGCCACCTCCACCCCGATGAGATCGCCCACTCCTGGTTCGGGCGCAGCGGCAACGGCTTCCGCTTCGACCACCTCTTCGTCTCCACACCCCACGCCGAGCGCGTCCTGGGCTGCGACTACCACCCGGAAGCCCGCGAAGCGGGGCTGACCGACCATGCGGTCATGACGCTGCGCCTGGGCCTGCCGTCCACCCCGGTCGCACGGGGCGAAGTCCCAGCTACGAGCTCTGGCTGACCGCCAACGAGCGCAGCGTCCGAACATCGGCGTTTCGGCCAATCGCCGCCGAGCCGCGGGCCCTTGCGTGGCAAGGGCCGATGCACTGCGCGCCCTCGGAAAGCCGCTGAATCACAGGGCGCGCAACGCGTCCGAAAGGAACAGGTGCTCGAAATTATGCGGCGTCGTTGAACACACCGACACCGCCACCACGTCCACGAGAGGGGAACACATTGACGCCAGTCGAACCAGGCGGCGACAAGATCGCGAGCGGCCCGAAGGGCGGAGCCACGGACAGCATCTCGGACGCCGAGCGGGAGCTGTACGGGGGCCGGCTGCGCTACGACCAGTCCTACGTTCGCCACGAAGGGCCGTTGACCCGGCTGAAGTTCGGGCACATGGCGGCCGCGCTGCCGCACATGGTGGGCATGGTGCTGCGCACCGGCTGGAAGGCGGACGGGCTCGCGCTGATGGGGGTCGTGGCGGCCGAGCTCGGGCAGGGCGTGACGGCCGCGTGGGGCCTGGTGGCGGTCAACGGCGTCCTGGCGCAGTTGTTCGCCGACGGTCCGACCGTGGACAAACTCCGCGACGCTCTGCCGTCCCTGGTCGTTCTGGCGGTCGTGGCGGTAGCCAGCGCCGTGCTGTCGGCATGGTCGACGGCCATGTCCGGCCAGCTGGAACCGCAGGTGGAGCGGGCGGTCTCCGCCCGCTACTACACGGCCGTCACCGGTGTGGAGGTGGAGGCGACCGAGCGGCCGGAGATCCAGCGGATCCTGGAGGCGGGGAAGTTCGGAACGGACTCGGCCCGCAGCATGCTGCGGCTGTCGGTCGGCGTCGGCAATGTGGTGATCGGCATGGCGGCGGCCGCGGTCGTGCTCGCCGCGCTGCACTGGGCGCTGCTCCCGATGCTGCTGGCGATCGCCCTTCCCAAGGGGTGGGGCGCGGTCCGTTCCGCGCGCCGCGACTACCTCTCCCGGATGAACTGGGTCGACCATCGGCGGGCGATCGCGTCTCTGCTGGCCTACCTGACCCGACCGCACGCCGCCGGTGAGCTCCGTGTGCACGCCGCCGGCACGAAGCTGCTGTCCAGCTACGAGGAGATGTCGCAGCAGACGGAGGCGGAGCAGCGGCGCCTGGCCCGGGCGCAGGCATCCACGGATCTGGTCGCGGGCGCGTTCGCCGGCATGGCGTCGCTGGCCTGCTACGGGGTGCTGTGGTGGCTGCTGTCGACCGGTGGTCTGCCGCTCGCCGTCGGCGGGACGGCGGTGATCGCCATCCGTACGTCGACGGCGCGCCTCACGTCGCTGGTGCAGCAGGTCAACCGGCTGTACGAGGAGCTGTTGTTCCTCACCGACACCGAGGATGCCATCAAGGTGGCAGGCGAGAACGCGATCCCGCTCACCGGTACGCCGTTGCCCGTGCCGGTGCGGGAGGTGCGGACGGAGGCGGTCTCGTTCACCTATCCGGGCGCCGACGGCCCCTCCCTGAAGGGCGTGAGCGTGCGCGTGCCGCGGGGGAAGGTGACAGCCCTGGTGGGCGCGAACGGCTCGGGGAAAACCACGCTCACCAAGGTGCTGGCCGGGCTACTGCTGCCCGCCGACGGCGACGTGTGGTGGGTCGGCGAGTCGGGCGAGCAGGTCGAGCTGCGTGAGGCGAACCGCGTGCAGGTCTTCGCCGAAGTCGGTGTGCTGGCCCAGGACTTCCCCCGTTGGGAGATGACGGCGGCCGCGAACGTGGCCATCGGTGCCGGCGACCGTCCCCGGGACATGGACCGCGTCCGCAAGGCCGCCAGCGAGGCGGGCGTGCTTGAGCTGGTCGAGAACCTGCCGCACGGCTGGGACTCGATCGTGTTCAAGGGCTACGAGCGCGGTGTCCAGCTCTCGGGAGGCCAATGGCAGAAGCTGGGGTCCGCTCGAACAAGGTACCGACAGGCGCCATTCCTGCTGGTCGACGAGCCGACCAGCGCCCTCGACCCTCATGCGGAGATCGCCGCGTTCCAGGGGCTGTGGTCTCTGGCCGAGGAGGGGCACGCGGTCGTACTCGTCACCCACCGGCTCGCCGCGACGATGCACGCCGACCACATCTACGTCCTCGAACAGGGATGTGTCGTCGAGGACGGCACCCACGAGGACCTGATGTCCCTCAAGGGCGGCCTGTACCAGGGGATGTTCACCGCCCAGGCCGCGCAGTACGGGATCACGCCGGCACCCGACGGCGTTCCCGCTCCCCGCGGCGCCCAGCCGTCCGGCCACGAGACGACGAGCTGATCCACCGGAGCGACCCCCGTCCCGGACCGCCACCCCTCCCCCACGACTTCGAAGGCGAGACGACGCCCATGTCACCCAGCTCCACCGCGATCCGCAGGACCGTCGAGGCGTACCTCGGCGAGCACCCCGGAGAGCGTGACGCCCTGGCCGGGCTTCTCGCCGCGCTGGACCGGCCCGTCGACGCGACCGCCCGGACGCCACTCGGCCCGGGCCGGCTCGCTTAGGACCTGCCCGGTTGGTCCATGGCGACGGAGGATGTTCGCACTCTGCAAATCGAGTGCGAGGCGGTGCGGGCCAGCGCGCCCATCCCGGATCCGCGAGCCGCATCCTCGGCGATTCGGCCAATGGGTCCGCGAACTCCGGGCGACGGCAGCTGTTGGTGAACTAGGGTCGGTCTAGAGCGTGATCATTCGGGCACGTTGCCTTGTTCCGCTACGGCCGCACGCGCATCATTCCACGGAGAAAGAGCCTCATGACACCCGCCGTTTCCGATTCCGACCTCGATGCCGTCTCCAGCCTCCAGGTGACCGGTGCCGGGCCAGCCCGCGGCTTGCTCCAGGTACCCGGCGACAAGAGCATTTCGCACCGGGCTGTGCTGATGGCGGCAATGGCCCACGGGCCCACCGTCATCACCGGCCTGTCCATGGGACAGGACGTGACACACACGCTCGGAGCCGTCCGCCAATTCGGCGTGTCTGTCGACCACGCAGGTGACGGCCGTGTACGGGTGGAAGGGCCGATCCGTCACGAGCCCGCCGATGTCCTGGACCACGGCAACGCGGGCACCGGCATCCGGCTCACGGCCGGCGTCTGTGCCGGAATCGACGGCGTCTCGGTCCTCACCGGGGATCGCTTCCTTCGGCGCCGGCCGATGGATCGGATCGCTGAACCGCTGCGCATGATGGGCGCCACGGTCGATGGGCGCGAGCGTGGGCGGCTGGCTCCGCTGGTGATCCGCGGGGGCGGGCTGACCGGCATCACCTACTCCCCGAAGCAGGCGTCCGCCCAGGTCAAGAGCGCGTTGCTCCTGGCGGGCCTGTCTGCGGCAGGTCCGACCACGGTGGAGGAGGTGCACCCGACGAGGCGGCATACGGAGGAGATGCTGGCCCAGTTCGGGGGCCGGGTGCGTGTGGACGGGAATCGGGTGACGGTCGAGCCCGGGGATCTGACGGGTACGGAGGTCGTGGTGCCGGGCGATCCGTCTCAGGCCGCGTTCTGGGCGGTGGCTGCCCTGCTCGCTCCGGAGCACGGCGAGGTGGTGGTGGAGAACCTGTACACGGGCTTCGGGCGCAGCGACTTCGTGAACGTGCTGGAGCGGATGGGCGCCGACATCGACTTCGACCTCACCACGGGCACCCTCACGGTCAAGGCGTCCCGGCTGCGGGCGGTGGACCTCACGGCCGAAGACATCCCCGGCATCGTGGACGAGGTCCCCGCGCTGGCGATGGCGGCGGCCGTCGCCGAGGGCACTACCGTCATCTCAGGCGCCGGCGAACTGCGGGCCAAGGAAAGCGATCGGATCGCGTCGACCACGCGCCTGCTGCGGGCGTTCGGCGTGCAGGTGTCCGAGACGGAGGACGGCATGGTGATCGAGGGGGGCTCCCGGCTGCGCGCGGGCCGGGTCGACTCGCACGGTGACCACCGCATCGCGATGACGGCCGCGGTCGCCGCGGCGTGCGTGGAGGGCGCGACGGTGATCGACGGCTGGGATTCGGTGGCGACCAGCTACCCCAGGTTCGCTGCCGACCTGGTGCGGCTGACCGGAGCGAGCGCCCAGCCCGGCGCGTAACCGTCCCGCCGGCCCGTCTTGTCTCCGACGTCTCCTCGGGGAGAAGACGGGCCGTTGTCGTGGGAGCCGGCTACCAGCGGTAGCCGTGGTGGGCGAACTCGGGCGCGTACGCCTCCTCGATGGCCCGGCGTGCGGCCGGGGTGAGGATCTGGCGGTAGTCGCTGCCCGGTGGCCGGAACTGGGACTTGGCGCGGGGCAGGACCAGCGCCGGCAGCCCGACGCGGGTGCACAGGGCGTCGAGCCCGGCCTGTAGGTGCTCGTGGTGGATGACGGTGTCGACCATGACTTCCCCGCCCGCGTCCGTGTACAGGGGCCAGTTGAACGCGTCGTGGAACTCCCCGGACTCGATGAACTCGCCGATGGGGATGCGGGGTTCCGTGCGGTGCCGGTGGAAGTAGAGCGAGACGACTTTCTCGTAGGGGCTGCGCTCCAGGCACACGGTCAGGTAGCGGTCCCAGGTGTCCGCTCCGAGCTGTTGGCGGATCTCGCGGGCGGGCATGTGGTTGTAGAAGCGCACTCCGGGGCCGCGGCCGGGCGGTACCGGCTCCCGGTCCGGGGTGTAGCCGTGGACCAGGTGATGCTGCGGTGCCCGGCCCCCTTCAGCGGTTCGCAGGGCTTCGTCCCGTGGCGACATCGAGGTGATGATGTCCGCCTGGCCGGCGTGACGGGACAGGGCGATCTCCACCGAGGTGCCTGCGGCTTTCCTGGTGCGGACGAAGATGAGCCCGCTGTCGTGCATGACCAGCATGATCGGATCTCACTTTCCTTGCGGTCACAGCTCCGGCGGCAGGTGGCCGTCGCCGGCAGCCGCGGTGGTGGCCAGGGCGCGCCGGTAGGGAGCGGGTGCGAGGTCGTGGGCATGCCTGGCCGGGAGCATCGGGTCGACCAGGAGTTGGCGGCCCATCAGCACCAGGTCGCATGTGCCGTCGGCGAGCAGGTCGCGTGCCTGGCCCAGGGTGGTGATCTTGCCGACGGCCGCGGTGGGCACACCGGTCCTGTGGCGGATGGTGGCCGCGTACGGGGCCTGCCAGCACGGGCCGGTGGGGCGTGGCTCGGGCCGGGCGATGCCGCCGGATGTGCAGTCGATCAGGTCGGCGCCGTCTGCGGCGAGCAGCGGTACGAGCCGGACCGTGTCGTCGAGCGTCCAGCCGCCGGGCAGGAAGTCGCAACAGGACATCCTTACGATGAGGGGCAGTTCGTCGGGCAGCGCGGCGCGCACGGCCCGCACGGTTTGCCGCAGCAGCAGGGTCCGGCCCGCGAAGTCGCCGCCGTAGGCGTCGGTGCGGTGGTTGGCGAGAGGCGGCAGGAAGCTGTGCAGGAGCCGGCCGTGACCGGCGTGGAGTTCCACGACACGGAATCCGGCGCAGGCCGCGCGCGTGGCCGCTGCCGCGAACTGGGTGACCGCCCGCTTGATCTGGGCGGGCGTCATTTCGGCGGGCGTGCTGTACCCGTCGGCGAATGCCAGCGGCGAGGGGCCGAGAGGCGTCCAGCCGCCGTCGGTCTCGGCGAGCGCGGCATCGGCGCCGTCGCCCCACGGGCGGGTACGGGCTGCCTTGCGGCCCGCGTGGGACAGCTGCAGGCCGGGCACCGCACCCTGCGCGGTGATGACCTCGGCGATCTGGGTCAGGGCCTGGGCCTGGGTGTCGTTCCACAGTCCGAGGTCGTCGGGCGTGGCCAGCCCCTCGGGGGCGACGGCGGTGGCCTCGACGAGGACCAGGCCCATGCCGACGGAGCGCGTCTGGTAGTGCGGCAGGTGCCATCGGGGGGCCGGCAGGCTGCCGGGTGCGGCCTGGTAGGTGCTCATCGCGGGCAGGCCGAGCCGGTTGCGCAGTTCGACGTTCCTGAGCCGCAGCGGTGTGAACAGCGGGTCCATGAGTGGTGGTCCCCTTTCTCGTTCAGGAGCCGGTCTCGGGCAGCCGTTCGGCGGCCGCGGCCAGCGCGTGGTCGTACGGGTCCGGGTCGTCTTCGGGCAGCGGCTCGTACGCGTCCCGGGTGTCGATCTCCACCATGCGGTCGAGGAGCCTGGCCGTGCCGGGGAAGCTGTCGGGGGCCGGGAGCGCGACGCGCAGTCCGAGGCTTGAGGCGAGGCCGGGATCGGTGAACAGGGGCGTATCGTGGAGCGGCCGGGCGGGCAGCGCCGCGCGCACGCCGGCAGCCCGCAGGGCCTGCACTACGGCGTCCGCGCGGCGGCCGGGGGCGGCGCGCCAGTGCCACTTGTACAAGGCGCCTGCCGTGCGGCCGCCCGGATCGGGCAGCGGCGCCAGGGCGGGCAGATGCCGGGCGAGCAGCTGCTCGACGGCCGTCTGCCGCTCGGCCTTCGTCGCCAGGGTGTGCGGCAGGCGCCGCAGGTGATCGGCGACGAGGGCCGCGGCGACCGGGGCCGGCCGCCGGTTGTGGCCGAGACCGGTGACCGCCAGTGCCCGCAGCCGCTCGCCACCGCGGCGGCGACGGCATGGAGGAAGTCGGCGTTGAGGTGGTGCCGTTCCTTGACGCCGAACAGGCCGCCGCATGCTTCGATGAGCCGGACGCCGATGTCGTATCCGAGAACCACGGCGTTGAGGAGCTCCGCGCCGGTCGCCACCTGCCGCTCGGCCATGGCGACTGCGGCGTGGACGAGTGTGGCGCCGGGGTGGCCGCCGACGACATGGGCACCGTCGATCTCGTCCGCGTGGCCCGCGGTTCCGTTCGCGAGAGCGGCGAGGGGTGCGGAGACGCGCAGGGGGGTGCCCAGCACCCGGGCCTCCGGAGGGCCGGCCAGCCCGGCGACGTACTGCGCCGCGAGCGCGCCGGCCGGCTGCGCCCTGCCGAAGTGGGCACTGGCCAGTTCGTCGAGGATCACCTGTTTCGCGCGTTCTCGTACCTCCTCGGGAATCCGTTCCAGCGAGGTGGAAGCCGCGTACTGGGCGAGGATGAGGGTCATCGATTCAGACATGATGCGTGGACGTGCTCCTGCTCCGGTTTGAAGGTCGACCCGTGCTAGGCGCCTGCGCCCCCGCCGTTGGACTGGGCATCGCCGAGGCCCAGGGCGCGGAACGTGTAGACGAAGCCGCCGTTGTCGCCGCCGACCACCAGATAGCCATCGTGGGTGCCAGGCTTGATGACGAGGTTGGTGGTGAGCAGCTCGGGAGCCGGCATCGTCTGTGGCACGACGATGGTCGCCAGCAGCGTGCCGTGGGGGCTGTAGACGTAGATCTTCCCGTCGCCGAAGGCGGCCTCGTAGATGTTGCCGCTGGCGTCGACGGCGTTCGAGTCGAAACCGCCCACGCCCTCGTTGCCAGACATGCCGATGCTCGGGTCGACCACGCTCTTGTGGTCGGCGGACAGCGGCAGGTAGGCGGTGCGCCCGGCGCGGAACTCGCTGACCCACAGGGCCGAGTACGTCGGATCGAACGAGACGCCGTTCGCGCCGGCCAGGCCGTCCATCAGCAGGGTGGGGTGGGTGCCGTTCGGATCGAACCGGATCACCCGGCCGGTCGCTTTCCAGGGTGTGCCCTGGAAGTCGGTGACGAAGAGGGCGCCGTTGCGGTCGAAGGCGATGTCGTCGGCCGCCAGCGGCCGCCCGAGTACGTCACCCGACACGACGTTGGTGAATCCGCTGCCATCGGGGTTCATACGGTCGATCTTGCCGTTGACGTCGGTCAGGTAGATCTTGCCGTCGGCCGGGCTGAACTGCAGCGACGTGTACATGCTGGTCGAGGCCTGGTGTATGCCCGTGATTCTCCGGGTGCGGACATCGAGCGCGATGACACTGGGCCGGCCGGTGCGGTTGAGTGGAGCAGGTACAGCTTGCCGTTCGGACCGAACGCAGGCCCTTCCAACACGGTGATGTGCCCGAGAGGGCCTGGCGGATCGAGCGGCGCGACCTGGGCGAACAGATGGGCGTTGATCGTTTTTCCGTCGAGCGCGGGCCTGTCGGCATGACCAGGCTCCGAGCCCTCGGCGGACGCGCCGGTGACGCAGGCGGCGACCAAAGCCGCCCCGGCCAGGCCGACAGCGAAGATCGAGCGGCGACGCCCCAGGCGAGTGGCACACCGGTTGAATACATGTGAGAACGCCATCGATTCTCTTTCTCCCGTTTCTCTCGTTGCGACGTGGACTCACCGGGCGTCGACACACAGACGTCAGGCGATGTCGACCGCCTCGAGGAGCAGCTCCGTCACCGCTTCGGGATCCGTGACCATGGCGTCGTGACTTGCCTCGAGGACGCGGTACTGGAACGCGGGATCGTCCGCGTGCCGCTTTCGCACCCGGTCCAGGGCGTGCGGCTCCAGGGTCGACGGCACGCATTCGATGAACATGCCGGGGTGACTCCAGGCGCGGTCGGTGTTTCCCACCGGGTCCTGATAGGTCTTCAACGGCTGTGCCGTGGTATGGCGGTTGACCCATGCGGCGTGCTCCGGATCGGTGACGCCGTACCAGGAGGCGTCGGAGGTTGGGATGTACCAGCCTTCGCCGCCGTTCTCCGCCATCTCCACGTGCTTGGCGGCGCGGGCAGGGCCGACCATGTCGCCATGCGACTCTCCGGTGCGGGGGAGGTGTGCGTCGAAGAGGACGAGACTGCGCACCCGGTCGGCGATGCGTTCCATCGCACCGGATGCGCCCTTCACCTACCGGGCCTTCGAGGACCCGGCCGAGATCGCGCGGGGCCTGCAGGTGGCCGCGGAGCGGTTCGACGAGCTACTCGCAACCGGGCACGACCACCGGCGGGCGACTGCTGGAGCTGCTCGCCGACGACATCAGCACCGAGGCGTGGGAGGTCGTGGCTGCCATCCTCCCCGAGCTCGACTCGGAGTACGCCGACGCCGCACTGCTGGACGAGGCGGCCTCCGAACTGCTCGTCCGCGACCCCGGCATGAGCCTCGCCGAACTGGCCGAGGTAATACGCAGCGAGTACGCCTGGGCACTGGACATCGACATGGACGCACCGAACGCGCGCTACTACACCTGGTACAAGTCGCGCGACGCTGAGGAGCCGCGGCGCGGACCGGCCGGCGACGTCGAGGGCGGCCGCAACTGGGCGCTCGACCTGCCGACCGACGTCCAGACCGTCCTCGCCGCCATGACCGACCACCCCGGCGACCGGACCGTGGCCGAACTGCTGGCCGAGCGCCCCGACCTGCGCTGGATGGTCGAGCACATCCAGGGGCTGCGCGGCACGTATTACCACTCGCCGCACATGAACATGCTCGCCCCGGACTTCCGGGCGGTGCACATCATCCGCTTCATGAACGCGGCCTTCCACGGCTTGGGCCGGACCGTGGACTCGCTGGACCGCAACGTCCTCGGCCTGCTCTTCCAGGGTGCGCCCACCCGTCAGGACCTCGCCGAGGGCCGCGCCCTCGACTGGATCTACCCGCAGCGGCCGCAGCAGCCGAGCGGTCAGGAGGACCGATGAGCGCCACCAACGTGTCACTGCGCGAGCTGCGGCTGGTCGTCGGCCGGTTGCTGTACGTCGCCGGCCTGCCCAAGGGCTGCGTGTACCCGGTCCGGGACGCGCTGGTCGACGCGCAGTCGCTCGGACTGGACGCCCTCGGCGCGCTCGAGCGCACCTTCGCGCAGCTCCCCGGTGAACTGGGCAGGGTGGCGATCAATGGGGCCGGGGATCACACGGTCATCGACGGCGCAGGCCAGCCCAGCTATCTGGTGGCGCCTGCCGTCCTCGACGTACTCGTGGCACGGGGACATTCCGGCAGCGCGGTGGTCGAGGTCGCCCACGTCGTCGAACCCGAACTGCTGGGGGGCCTCGCCGCCGCGGCGTACCTGTACGGGCTGGATGTGACCGTCGTCGCCTGTGGGCCGGCCATGGCGAGCACGATCGTGCGCCGCCCGGTGCACCCTGGCGGAGCCGGCGGGTCGAGGGCAACACGCTGCTGATCGCCTCCCGTTCGGGGCGAGAGCTGGGTGGGACTGAGTCACCGCAGGCGCTCGGCGGCTGCCTCCGGCATGCGCTCGCGGCGGGCTTCGACCTCGACACCGACCTGTGGTGGCGGATGTTCGAGCGGTCCAACGACGCGCTCACGCCGGACTCGGACCTGTCGCGGCGCCATGCCGGGGCCTCTCTGCTGGACGAGGGCTGAAAGATCATCGGCGAGATCGGTGAGGACGACGACTACCAGCAGGCGGCAGGCATCCCGACCCGCCTGGCGATCTGACCGCGGTTGCCCGCGATACCGAGAAGGAGAGAGGGCATGTACTTCATCGACGGGCTCGAGTGCGGGCGGTACGACCGCAGGGTCCTCGCCGAATTCACCCGCAGGGTCCTCGCCGAATTCACCAAGGGCGGCATGGCCGCGGTCACCATCACGCTGTCGTTCTGGGAGGACGCGCTCGAGACGATGGACGCGATCGCGGCGTGGAACGACCTCGCCCGCGCCAACAGCGACCTGGTGACCATCGCGCGCACCGCCGAGGACATCGTGGCCGCAGCCGACTCCGGGCGCACCGCTGTCGTCCTCGGCAGCCAGAACTCCTCCCCCGTCAACGACCGGCTCGGTTTCGTCGAGCTCTTCACCGACATGGGCCTACGCGTTATGCAGCTGACCTACAACAACCAGAATGCGATCGGCGGCTCCTGCTATGAGCCGCACGACAGCGGGGTGTCCCGGTTCGGCCGTGAGGTGATCGCGGAGATGAACCGGGTGGGCATGCTCGTCGACCTGTCCCACGTGGGCGAGCGCACCAGCTTCGACGCGATCAAGGCCTCCGACCATCCTCTGGCGATCACTCACGCCAACCCCCGGTCGCTGTACGACCACCCGCGCAACAAGAGCGACGACCTGCTGCGGGCACTCGCGGCAGGCGGCGGCGTACTCGGACTTGCCACGTACAACAACATCTGCGGGCCGTACGCGCAGTCACCGCAGGCGTGGTGCGACATGGTCGCGCGGACCGTCGACCTGATCGGCATCGACGCAGTCGCCATCGGAACCGACCTTGGACAGAACTCCGGCCCGGACCGGCTGGAGTGGATGCGCAAAGGCAAGTGGACGCGCAGTGAGCAGCCCGGGGCATCGCTGCCAGGTACGCCCGCCCCGCCTCAGGAGTGGCTGCGGTCCACGTTGCAGTTCCCCGACATCGCCGCCGCGCTGCGCGAGAGCGGACGCTTCAACGAGGCAGAGATCGAAGCGATCACGGGCGGAAACTGGCTGCGGCTCTACCGCCAGGTGTTCGGAAGCTGAGCCAGACCAGTCCCGCCAGCTCCTCCGCGTGCACACCGCCCGTCCCGCCGGTGTGCCCCAACCATCCCGGCCCGGGCCCGGTCGCCCACCCGGCTCGAAGAATCGCATGCCAGCCCGGCCGGGACGGGGCGGTGCGGCCCGCTGAGGCCGGTGCCCGCTGAAGCTCAGGCCGAGGCGCGTACGATCCGGCTCACGATCTCGTCCGCCACCGTGGTGAGGTCGGCGTCCACGACGAGGCGCACCGGGCCGGACGGGTCGGGGTGGAACGTGGTGCGGCCGTCGTCGTCGACCGTCACGGTCCCGTTGCGCGTCTCGTACAGCTCGGGACGCAGCATGGACAGCGCGGTGATGGGGTCGTGCGGGACGCTCCAGCTCTCGCCGGTGAACCCGGTCCACGCGTCGATCTCGCGGGCCAGCGCCTTGCCGTAGGGCCCGGCGGCGCGAATGGCCTCGATGCCGTCCCTTCCGATGCGTACCTTCGTGGTGATCTCCAGACCGGTGACAACAGTGGGGATCCCGGAGCCGAAGACGATACGGGCGGCGGTGATGTCGCTGACGATGTTGTGCTCGGGCTTTGGCTCGGGAGCGAAGTAGCCGCCCATCAGGTACAGCGTGCGTACGGCGGACGGGAAACCGGCGTCGTACGCGATCGCGCCGGCGATGTTGGCGAGTGGCGCGATGCCGATGACCTCGAGCTCGCCGGGCCGGGCGAGGACGGTCTCGGCGAGGAAGCGGTCGGCACCGATGTCGTCGCGCACCGGCTCGGCGTCGAGGTCGGTGAACGCCTTGCCCTCGTGGCCGGCCCACCACACCTCCTTGCCGGAAAGGGTCTGCGTGGCGCCGGGTACGACGGTCAGGTCGTGCCCGGCAAGCCCGGCCAGGCGGTGGGCCAGGCGGGCCCGCAGCAGGGTGTCGCCATACACCGTCGTGATGCCGCGCACCTGCGCGTCCGGGGAGCCGAGGAGCACGCCGAGCGCGAGCGCGTCGTCGACGTCGCTGCCGATGTCCGTGTCCAGAAGCACCTCGTGCGCCGGGGCGGCCGGGGCGTCGGGCCGGGGCGGGGTGGCCGGGTGGTCGGTCGTCATGGTGTGCTTACCTCTCCGGATACGGATACGGATACGGGTGCGGTGTGTGCGGGGCGGCTGGGGTGCGCCGGCTACTTGAGGCCGGTGTTCGCCAGTGACTGGGTGAAGTGGCGCTGCAGCCGGATGAGGATCACGAGCGGGATCACCGTGAGGACAACCGCGGCTGCGAAGACCTGCCCGTAGTCCACCACCATCTGGCCCTGGAGGGTTCCGAGCGCGATCGGGCCGAGTTGCTTGTCCGGCTCGGTGCCGATCAGGAGGGGCCACATGTACGACTGCCACTGGAAGGTGAACAGCGTCAGCCCCGCGCCGATCAGGGCGGGCCTGGACAGCGGCAGATGGATCCGGCGGAAGATGCCCCACCAGCCGAGTCCGTCGAGTCGGGCGGCCTCGATGAGTTCCCGGGGGACTGCCAGGAAGAACTGCCGGAGCAGGAAGATCGCCAGTCCGTTCCCGATGCCTGGCAGGATCAGACCGGTGTACGTGTTCTGCAGGTCCCACATGCGGAACAGCGAGGACAGCGGGATGGCGATCGCGTCGAACGGGATCATGAAGCTGAGCAGGATCCCCGCGAAGACGAGACCCCGGCCGCGGAACTCGAAGACGGCGAGCGCGAAGGCGGCACTGGCGGAGAGCAGCAGGCCGACCCCGACGGTGAGCGCGGCCACGAGGACGGAGTTGAGCACGGCCCGGCCGAAGTCGGCCTGGAAGAGGGTGACGTAGTTGGCGAAGGTCGCGTCGGTCGGGACGAGGCTGCGCCAGGACAGGTCGCCGAGTCCGGCGAGCACCTGGGACCCGGGCCGCAGGGACCCGGCGAGCACCCACACGAGCGGCAGCACGAACAGCACGCCGATCACCACGGCGGTGAGCGCGGGCAAGTGCCGGGCGGGGGACGGGCGCCGGTTGGCGGAAGGGGCGGTCATGGTGGGCTACTCCTTGCCTTTTCCCTGCATGAGCCGGTACTGCACGGCGACGACGGCGAGCGTGAGCGCGACGAGCAGGACCACCTCGGCCTGGGCGTAGTAGATGTCACCGACGCTGTAGGCCCGGCGGAAGACGTCGTACATGAGCAGGTTGGTCGTTCCTTCGGGGCCGCCGTTCGTGAGGAGCTGCACCGGCGCGAACACCAGGAAGTTGGAGACGGTGACCGCGACCAGGACGAAGGACAGCGGGCGGCGCAGCAGCGGCAGTGTCACGTGCACGAACCGCTGCCAGGTGTTGGCTCCGTCCATGGCAGCGGCGTCGTAGCACTCCTCGGGGATGTCCTGGAGGCCTGCGATGAGGAAGGTCATCCAGTAGCCGACGCCAACCCAGGACATCAGCACGATCAGGCCGTAGAGGGCCTGGTGCGGGCTGGTGAGGAAGGGCTGGGCGGGCACGCCGAGCGCGCCGAGGAGGGCGTTGAGGGGGCCCTCGGGGCGGTAGAGGATGCCCCAGATGACGGCGGAGACGGCGGGTGGCACCGCGATCGGCGCGAAGACCAGCGAGCGCCAGAAGCGGACGCCGGCGAACCGCCGGTTGAACAGGATGGCAAGTCCGAGCGCGAGGACCACCTGGAGCGGGTTGATGATCACACTGAACAGGAGGGTCACCCGGACGCTCTGCCAGAACTGCGGGTCACCGAAGAGATCGGAGTAGTTGGCGAGCCCGACGAAACGGGTGACGCCGTCGACCAGACTGTGATGGCGCAGGCTGTCCACCACGGCCATCGCGGCGGGCAGCAGCCTCAGCAGGATCAGGGCGAGCAGGGCGGGTGCCAGGAAGCACAGGGCCGGCCTGAGCTGGGAAGCCGGTCGGCGCGGATGCGACCCGGAGGAGGGCGGGGTGGACGGTGGTGTGCGTTCGCCGGAGGAAGCCGGCGCAGGCGGTGTGGTGTCGGTCATCATCGCAGTCGCTCCCACGTGCGGACCAGCTCGTCGGAGGCCTTCGCGAGGCGCTCCGCGGCCGGTGAGCCGTTGCGGATGTCGGAGAAGGCCGAGCCCATGACGGTCTCGAACTGGGTGTAGCCGACGGAGCGCGGCCGGCTCACGGCGGTCCGCGCCAGCTCGTACCGCATGATCGCGGCCACGCCCTCGGTGGGGCGGGTGGCCTTGCGGTCGAGATCGGTGGCGTACCGCTCGAACGCGGCGCGGTTGGACGGGATCAGCGGGGACGCGGCGACCGTGGCGAGGTTGCCCTCGGTGGTCAGCGACGCGTACTCCATGAAGCGCAGGGCGTCCTGCCGGCGGTCGCTGTAGGGGTTGATCCCCCAGGACCAGGAGCCGGTGGGCGTGACGGGCCGGCCCCCGGCGAAGTACGGCTGCGGAGCCGTGCCCCAGGTGAAGCCCTTCAGGGCCGCGAACGTGCCGAGGTTCCAGGGGCCGCCCACGAAGAACGGCGCACGGCCGGAGGTGAACAGCGAGCCCATCTGGAAGGAGGAGACACCGCGCGGGGAGAGGCCGTCGGCGAACAGCTTGCCGTACCAGGTCATCGCGTCGATCCAGCCGCGGGTGGTGACGGCCGGGGTGAGCATGGCCGCGCCGACGATGCCGGACCCTCCGCCGAGGGACTCGGCGAGCGGCTGCATGCCGTAGTAGGCGTCGGTCTGCTCGATCAGCAGGGCGTGATCGGCGCCCGTGCGGTCCATGACGCGCCGTCCCGCCCCCAGGATCCGCTCCCATGTCCAGCGCTCGGCCGGGTCGGGCTTCGGGCGGGTGACACCGGCCTTCTGGAGCAGGTCGGCGTTGTAGAACAGGTACTGGGTGGACGTCCACACCGGCAGGCAGCGCAGCGTTCCCTTCCAGGAGCTGATCTCGTACTGCTCACGGGTCACCGCGGCCCGGGTCCGCGTCTGGACGTCGGAGAGGTCGGTGAGGAAGCCGCGCGCGGTGAGGGCCGGGACGCGGGGCTGGTCGACGCAGTAGACGTCGATGGCGGCGTCCTTGGCGGACAGGCGCAGCTGGAGCACGTCGTTGAGCTGGGTCGGCGGGACCGCCGTGTAGGCGACGCGCAGGTCAGGGTGGGCGCGTTCGAAGCCCCGGATGACCGGGCGGAACGTCTCGGGCGTCTCCGGGCCCAGAAGGCGGACGGTGCGTCGGCCCGCCGCGCCGACGGATGCGCCGGACGAGCAGCCGGTCAGGGTCCCGCCCGCGGCGGTGAGTGCGGCGCCCAGCACCGCGCGGAGCAGGCCGCGGCGGCCGAGGGAGCCGCTCACCGTGAACGGCCCTGAGTGGAGGGTCGGTTGGGAGACATACCGTGAATCCAAATCGTTTTGCATCGCATGGATTGAGGTCAGGATGGCATTGCGGTGGCGCAATGGCGAGCACACTACAAAACGTTTTGTGTTTTGGGTAGGGTGCACTCGACGGCGTCGACGAAACCGGATCGGCGCCGCGGAAACCGGATCGGCGCGGTGAGAGCGAGGCGATGGTGCGCGGTGTGTACGGCGAGGGCCGCGTCAAGATCGTGGACGTGGCGGCCGCGGCCGGGGTGAGCGTGACCACCGTGTCGCACGTGATCAGCGGACGCAGGCCGGTCTCCGCCGCGACCCGGGCCCGGGTCGAGGACGCCGTGCGCCGGCTCGGCTACCAGGCCGACCCCTCCGCGCGCGGCCTGCGCACCCAGCGCACGCACACGCTCGGCCTTGTCGTGCCCGACATCACCAATCCGTTCAACACCGAACTCGCCGCGGGCGTACAGGAGATCGCCTTTACGGGCGAATACCTCACCGTCGTCTGCGAGGCCCCCATGCAGGGACCCGGCCTCCCGGCGGTACTGCGCAGGCTGACGGCCCGCCGAATGGACGGCATCATCATCGGCCGGTACGGCGCCGGACGAGCGGATCTCGACCTCGTCACCGCGTCCGGGGCGCGGCTGGTGCGCCTCGGCTCACGTCTGGCGGACGGTCCGGGCGATGTCGTGCGGGCCGCCGAGACTGAGGGCATGCGTGACCTCGTACGCCACCTGGTGCGCGAGCGGGGATACCGGAACATCGGGTTCATCGGCGGCGAGCAGGGCGTCGAGCCGGGCGGCGAACGGTTCGAGGGTTACGCGCAGGCGCTCGGTGACGCCGGTCTGACGGTGCCCGAGGGGCTTGTCGCGTGGACCGGCTTCACCCGCGAGGGCGGTCGCGCGGGGGCCGCGCGGCTGCTCGACGCTCCGCATCCGCCCGACGCTCTTGTCTGTGCCAACGACCTGATCGCGATCGGTGCCCTGGACGTGGCCCGGCAGCGCGGCCTCGACGTGCCCGGTCGCCTCGCCATCACCGGCTACGACGACATCGACGCGGCCGCCATGGTGACGCCCGCCCTGACGACCGTCCTCAACCCGGCCCGCGAGATCGGCCGTTCGGCGGCCCGGCTGCTCCTTGACCGGATGGAGGGCGAGACGGGTCCGGCGCGCGAGATCGTCCTCGCCCACCGGCTCGTGCGGCGCGAGTCGGCCTGACCGTCCTTCGGATGCTTGCGGATTGCCTCGGATGCTGATCGAGACCTCGAACCCTCACGGACGTCTGGGAGGCCTCCGGGTGAGTGGGAGCAGGCGGGCGGCTGTCGGTCAGGACTGAGCCGGTCGGGCCGCTCCCAATGAGCGGTTCGTGACCCTCGCCAGGTGGTGGGCGAAGACCGCGCGGGCGTCCGGGGTGAGGGTGCGGAGGGTCACCAGCGCCGTGATCAGCATGTCGCACAGCTCCGCCTCGACGTCCTGCCAGGTGTGGGTGGTGGGCCGACACGGTCCAACGCCTGCTGGGCGGCAAGGCCGGCCGGCAGGCCGCGGACCGGGCCCGCGGCATCGACCCCCGTCCCGTCGTCCCCCGCGACCTGCCCGCCACCGCCACCGTCCGCCACACGTCTACAGAGCACACGCTCGATGGCGCTGCCGTCCGCGCCGCCCTCCTCGGCCTGGTCGTCCAGCTCGGCCGGCTGCTGCGCCGACGCGGCCAGGCCACCTGTGCCCTCACCCTGCCCCTGACGTTCGCCGGCGGCACCGCGGGGGAGAAGACCCGCCGCCTTGCCGAGCCGTCCGGACACGACGAGGACCTGCGCATGGTCGCCTACCAGCTAATGGACGCGGCCGGCCTGCAGCGCGGCTGCCTGACCGGCATCGCCCTGAAGGCAGCAGACCTCATCGATGCCGACCAGGTTGCCCAGCAGATCAGCCTCGACCATGTCGGCGACCTGCCGGAGCAGGACCTGGGCCGCGGTGCGGTCGCCGACATCCGCGGCGGTGACCATCACGCCCAGCAGCAGGCCGAGGGTGTCGACGACGACGTGCCGCTTGCGGCCGTTGATCAGCTTGCCGCCGTCGAAGCCCCGGCTGTCCCCGCCGACGACGGCGTCCGCCTTGACGGACTGCGAGTCGATCACCGCGGCGGTCGGCTCCGCGTCCCGCCCCAGCTCCTCGCGGACCCTCGCGCGCAGCCGGTCGTGGAACTCCTTGACCAGGGCGTTGTCGCGCCAGCGGCGGAAGAACGCATAGACGCGGTCCCACGGCGGGAAGTCGCCGGGCATCGCCCGCCACTTGATCCCGTTGTCCACGAGATACCGGATCGCATCGAGCAGTGGCAATACGCCTCCGGCCGGCCGTCCCGGCCGCGCATCCAGCCCGGCACCGGCAGCAGCGGCAGCACCCGGGCCCACTCCTCGTCCGTCATATCCGTCGGGTAGCGCGGCCGCCGCATCCCGTTGTCGGCGGCGTTCCCGAACCGGTGAGCCAGGCAGTCACACTCCCAGGTGACCGCGCTGGACTGCCCGGCCATCGGCACGCAAGACTGGTGCACCAGGGCCTCCTGCTGCTCGGTGATTAGACACCAACGAGCTGTTCAGGAGGCCCTGTTCCTATGCACCCAGCACCCCGCGACCACCCGATCGGGACTCCCGTTCGACGCGCATCCCTCAAGATCGAAAAGACAACACCTTCTAACTGGCCCTAACAAAGCCTCTGGACGTGGCGGTGGGTGATCAGGCAGACGGCGAGGCCGAGGAAGGCCTCGTGGATGTCGTCGCGTCTTTCCCAGCGGATGCGCAGGCGGCGGAAGCCGTGCAGCCAGGAGATCGTCCGCTCGACGACCCAGCGGAAGGTGCCCAGGCCGGTGCCGTGCGGCTGGCCACGTTCGGCGATCACCGGTCGGATGCCCCGCTCGCGAAGGAGCCGGCGGTACTTGTCATGGTCGTAGCCGCGGTCGGCGAAGAGCACGTCCGGGCGGCGTCGTGGCCGGCCGACGACTCCCGCGACCGCTGGAATCTTGTCGAGCAGGGGCAGGAGCTGGGTGACGTCGTTGCGGTTTCCGCCGGTCAGCGACACCGCGAGCGGGATGCCCTGACCGTCGGTGATGATGTGGTGCTTGCTGCCCGGTCGTGCGCGGTCGACCGGGCTGGGTCCGCTTTTGGGCCCCTGCGTGCGGCCCGGACGTGGGAGGAGTCGATCACCGCCCGGGACCAGTCCAGCTGGTTCTTCGACCGCAGCTTGTTCAGCAGCAGCTGGTGCAGTTGGTCCCAGACGCCGGCCTCGTTCCAGGCCGCCAGGCGCCGCCAGCACGTCATGCCCGATCCGAAGCCGAGCTCCTGGGGCAGGTACTCCCACTGGATACCCGTGTGCAGGACGAACAGGATGCCGCACAAGGCCTGACGGTCGGGCAGCCGCGGCCGTCCCTCGACCTGCTTCGGTGCCGGTTCGGGCAGCAACGGCTCGATCAGCGACCACAGTTCGTCCGACACGATCCATGGCCGCGACTGACGCTTCCCCATGCCCCCATCAACGAGCGACCAAGCCGACAGTCACATGATCAACCCGCTTTTGTTAGGGCCAGTTAGAGGCATGGAGACCGCGCACGGGCGGGTTGCCTTCCGGCTAACCGGCCTGTCGACAGCGCGTTCAACCAGTCTCCCGACGTGCTGCGGGTGACACTGACGGGTATGCCCGACCGATCGACGCTCCACCAGGTCCCCTACTACTCGCAGTGGGAATCACCCGATCTCGTCCCGGAGTTCATCGCCGACACGAGATCGGTCCGTGACGACCCCCTGTGGCAGAAGTCCGGCGCTGCCGACCCCGACGAGTACGCGTTCTGGGCCGACCGCACCTGCGGCATCACCTGCCTGCGCATGGCCCTGGACTACTTCGGTGAGCAGGTCCCGCCCGTCATGCCGCTCGTGACCGACCTGTGCGAGGCCAAGGCCTACGTACACGATGGCGACACCGTGGCGGGTCTGATCTACCGGCCCTTCGCCGCGTACGTCACCCGCCGATGGCCTGCGATCACCGCCACCGTCCACACCGACTTGGCAGAGACGCAGATCGCGGACGCCCTTCACGCCGGTTCCCTCGTCGTCATCTCGGTCCACAAGACGATCCGGACACTCGCCCCGCACCCCATCTCACGGGGCGGCCACCTCGTCCTGGCCGTCGGCGCCGACAAGACGGCCCTGCGCATCAACAACCCCAGCGGCCTTCCCGGCCACAGCCAGCGCGCCCACCGCGTCCCCTGGGCCGACCTGCCCCGCTTCTACGCCCGCCGCGGCATCGTCCTGTCGCACACCGAGGAGCCGGTCCGATGATCCCCATGACCCTCGCCGAGATCGCCGCCGCCACCGGGGGCGTACTCGACAGCACCGACGGCAACCCCGTCGTCGACGCGCCGCTCGCGTTCGACTCCCGCCATCCCGCCCCCGGCGCCCTGTTCGCCTGCCTCACCGGCGCTCTGGTCGACGGCCACGACTTCGCCGCCCTCGCCGTCGAGCAGGGAGCTGTCGCCGCGCTCGCCCAGCGCCCGGTGCACGTCCCGGCCTTCCTTGTCCCCGACGTCCTGACTGCCATGTCCGACCTCGCCCGCGCCGTCCACCAGCGCTACGACGGCGTCACCATCGGCATCACCGGCTCGGCGGGCAAGACCACCACCAAGGACCTCCTCGCCCACGTCCTGGCCGCTCACGCCCCCACCGTCGCCAACCGGGCCTCCTTCAACAACGAGATCGGCTTCCCCGTCACCGTGAGCTCCGTCCGGCCCGATACCCGGTACCTCGTGCTGGAGATGGGCGCGCGCGGCAAGGGCCACATCCAGGCCCTGTGCGACATCGCCCGCCCCGGTATCTCCACCGTCCTGGGCATCGGTTCCGCGCACGTCGGGGAGTTCGGCTCCCAGGAGGCCATCGCGGATGCCAAGGCCGAGATCGTCCGCGCCCTCCCGACGACCGGCACGGCCGTCCTCAACGCCGACGACCCGCTCGTGGCCGCCATGCGCCGGGAACACGACGGACGGATCCTCACCTTCGGAACCGACGAGGGCGCCGACGTACGCGCCACCGACATCACCACCGACGAGGGCCGCCCGACCTTCACCCTCCACCACCGGGGCCGGACCGCGGCCGTCCAACTCACCGTCTACGGCCGGCACAACGTCACCAACGCTGTGGCCGCCGCCGCGACCGCGCTCGCCGCCGGCGTGCCCTTCGACACCGTCGCCACGGCCCTGTCCGAGGCACGGATGGCCACCGGAGGACGCATGGCCGTCACCACCCGCACCGACGGTGTCACCGTCATCAACGACGCCTTCAACGCCTCCCCCGAGTCCGTCCTGGCCGCACTCGACGCACTGACCGAAGTGGGGCGCGGTCGTCGACGGATCGCGGTCCTGGGCGAGATGGCCGAGCTCGGCGACGCCTCCCTCGAATGGCACCGGCGCGTCGCTGACGCCGCCGCCCGGGCCGGCCTCGCCCACCTCCTTGTCGTCGGCAGCGGAGAGGGCGCCGACGTCCTGGCCGACGCCTACACCGCCGCCACCCACACCGCCTCCGACCGGCATACTGCCGACACGGTCAGCGCCGCCGTCCGCGCCGTCCTCCTCCCAGGCGACGTCCTGCTCGTCAAGGGTGCCCACGCCTTGGGACTGGACGCCGTCGCCGACCAGCTCCTCACCGTCTGATCCACGACAGCAGGTCGCCTGGTTGGGAGGGATAGTGGCGGGGCTCGGTCAGGGTGCCGTCGCGGTCGAGAAACACGGCCTAATGTCGGCGGCCCCCAGGACAGCGGACCGGAAGAGGGTTCACCGGGGCGCACGGCCGCGGAACGTCGCGAACAGATCGGCGGCGCGCGCTTCAACGGAATCAGCCGACTCGGTCGGCCTGTCAGGCAGGGCCTTGTCGAGCGCGGTCATATCCGCGCAGGTGAAGTACTGGTACGCGTTCGCCACAGGGTTCGGGACGAGTTCGACGGGTGCGTGCGGAAACGCACCAGACACCGGAAGTCGAAAGGCGGCTTCGCAAAGAGGTTGTCCGCCTGAAGGAAGCTCTCAAGGACTCCCGAGCTGCCGAGGCCGCCTCTCGGCAGCGAGCGGAGCAGATGGCCCTCGCGGCAACCGTCCTCATCCTCCGGCGCCCCGGCGGCCACGACCAGCCTGTCCCGGGCAACGTCATCCCGCTCCGCCCGTCCGGCCATTGAAGAGGGCAGGACCGTCACGCAGCGACACCGAGTTCATCGCCAGCGGTCCTCAGCCTCGCCTACCTACGGGCCCGAGGTGCGCGGGCCGAGGGCGTCCTCCGCCGCGGTACGCATCGCAGACAGGGGTGCCGGGGTGTGGCCGGTCTGGAGTTCGACCTGTCGGGCGGCCTGGTGGATGAGCATCGGCAGTCCGCCGATGACGGTGCTGCCTGCGCGGATGGCTGCTTGGGCGAGCGGGGTGGGCCAGGGCCGGTACACGACGTCGAGGAGCGTGCTCCCCGCCGCCGACCACAGGGCTGCGAGCGGGTCGGCGGCGCCGGGCGGGAGCGCGGAGATGACCAGGCTGGTCTTGAGGTGCCGGCTGGCTTCGGCCCACGGGCGGAACCGCACGCCGGTCCCGATCCGTTCGGCGGCGCCGTCTAGTTCGCGCGTGCGGGCCATGTCGCGGGCGATGACGGTGGCCTCGCGGCAGCCCAGGGTGTGCAGGGCGGCGAGGGCGGTGGCGGCGGTCGCGCCCGCCCCGAGCACGCACGCCGACTCCACCCGGGTGATACCGGCGTCGAGGAGGGCTTGGAGCATGCCGTCGACGTCGGTGTTCTCACCCAGGAGTCGGCCACCGTGCACGGTGACGGTGTTGGCGGTGCCGGTGGCCTTCACCGTCTGAGAGACCTCGTCGAGCAGGGGGACGGCGACTCGCTTGAGCGGCATGGTCAGCGACAGACCCGCCCAGCCGTCGTCCAGACCGGCGAAGAAGGAGGCGAGCCGGTCCGGGGTGCAGTCGATCGCGCGGTAGCTCCAGTCCAGGCCGAGCGATCGGTAGGCGGCTCGGTGCAGCACTGGGGACAGGGCTTGGCCGATCGGGGAGCCGAGCAGGGCGAGCTGCTTCATCACGCTCCAACGTGGGGAGGTCGTCCTCGGCGAAGGCGCCGCCCATGAAGCGGTCGGCCAGCGGCCCGGAGCCGGGGTGCTGGTCGGCGCTGTCGGCCGGCTGGTAGCCGAGGGCGTTCCAGCCGGTGCGGGGCCACCACCTCTCGCAGTTGCCGGAGGTGCCGCACACGGTGAGGAACGGGCCGGTCAGGGGCCGGGTGGCGGCTGAGTAGAGCAGGGCGGTGGCGTCGCGGGGGCTGAGCCAGGTCGCCCGGTGGCGGGGCTCGGTGGGGCGGTCGCGGTAGCTGCCGATGCGGACGGCGACGACCTGCACGTCAGTCTTGTGAGCGTAGAGGTGGCCCAGGGCCTCGGCGGTGACCTTGGATACGGCGTAGAAGCTGTCCGGGGCCAGCGGCGCCGGTCCGTCGAAGGGGTTCAGGCCGGTGACGTGGTGGCTGCTGGCCAGCACCACGCGCGGTACTCGCTGGCGGCGGGCAGCCTCCAGGACGTGGTGGGTGCCGGTGATGTTGTGCTCCACCGTGTCGGCGAACGGCCCCTCCTGGTGATTCCCACGAGGTGCACGATGGCGGATATCCCGGCGGCGGCCTTTCTCGGTGGCGTCGAGGTCGCGCAGGTCGGCCTGGACGAACTTGACGCCCGCGGGCGGCCCGGCGTCGAGGGGCCGCCGGTCGAGCAGCCGTAGAAATATCCCGTGGGTGGCGAGGTCGGCTGCCAGCCGGGTCCCGATGGCCCCGGCCGCGCCCGTGATCAGCAGCGTCACGGCCGGTGGTAAAGCATCGACGCCACGCCCGTGTCGCTGGCCTCGTACGCGATGCCCCGCAGGACGGCGACCGGGGCGCCCCGGCCGCGCTGGCCGAGGATGATCCCGGCCGCCGCGGCGATGAGGTCGGTAAACGTCTCCTCCTGCCGCTTGCCCGCGTGCTCCGTCGTCCGCAGGGACCCGACGCCCGCCGCGCCGATGGAGATGACGGTGGCCCCGCGACGGTCGGCGCGTCCGTCGGAGTCCGCGATCACCACGGCGACGTGGGAGCCGGTGTAGGTGATCAGGGCGTCGCGCAGGGCGCGGGCGGACGCGTCCGGGTCCACCGGCAGCAGCCAGGCGCCCTCGGTGCCGGCGCGGTCGATCCCGGCGGAGGTGAGCTGGTAGCCGAGGGTGTGCCGGGCGATGATGGGGCCCTTGTCGGTGGCCAGGAAGTAATCGCTCGATGAGTCCAAGATCAGTTGCACGATCTCGGCGGGCTTGCCCGTCTTGGCGGACAGCTCCAGGGCCTCGGGCCCGGGGGTGACGCTGGCGAGGTCGACATACCGCTTCTCCGCGATGGAGACGACCTTGCTGGCGACCACGAGGATGTCCCCGTCACGCAGTTCGGTGCCGGTTCGGTCGAGGACGCCGGTGATGGTGCCGGCCAGATCGTCACCGGGCTGGAGCTCGGGGAAGGGCTCCAGAGCGAAGGCGGAGAAGCCGGAGGTCGGAGCGGCAGTCATCGGCAGGGCTCCTGCGAGGTGAGGACGGCGGTGTGCAGGCGGGCGTGTGCGGCGGCGAGCGCGTCGGCTCGCTGCCGGGTGGTGGCGTGCTGTCCGCTGGTGAGCCAGTCGGTCACGCGCCGAAGGTAGTGCGGCCACAGCCGGCGAGCCGCATCGGGCGCCGGCATGCCGGAGTTGACGGCGTGCCAGGCGTCCGCAGCGGTCAGCGGCCACGGGTGTTCATCGTATCCGCCGGGGTGTGGGCCAAAGCTGTCCAGCGTGGTGAGCATGGCCGAAAGACGGGCGTGCCCGACGGGGCGGTCGGCGACACGGTAGAGCGCCGTCTCGCCGCTGGGCGGGGCCGGCGGCGGGGCCCATGTCGCTGTCAGGTGCAGCAGGACGGGGACGGCCTGGTGGTAGATGGCCGCCAGGTGCGGGAAGGACCCGGCGTGCTGCTTGGGCCGGTCGATCCGAACGGAGGCGATGTGCCCGACGGTGGCGGCGGTCAGCAGCAGGAACGCGTCGATGCCGTAGCCGTCCATGCACGCCGACACCTCCGCTGGCAGGGCCCCGACGGCGCGCAGGACGGCGTCCAGGGCGGCACGGGAGAGAGCGAGGTCCCCAGCGAGGGGCTGGGGAACGTCGTGCCCGGTGGTGGCGGCGATCAGCGGCCGGGCGAGGTGGTTGGTGAGGTTGGCCTCGTCCCAGTGCCGCGGGTAGTCGGCGATCGCCAAGGCGGCCCCGCCGCTTATCCGCTCCAGCAGCGCGGCGTAGACAGCGGGGTCGGGGCCCAGCGTGTCGGTATCCGTGATCAGTACCGCATGGGCGTCGGCGATCTCCGGGCGGCGGGCGGCGGCCAGGATCTGGGCCCCCTTGCCTCGCACCAGGCTGGCCAGGGACACCTTGGCCGCGCGGGTGCCGGTGGCGACGAACCGCTCGGAGGTGTCCGGGGTGTCGGAGGAATCGGCGTTGACGATGACCGACCGGTGCTCGGCGAGCGCAGCGTCGATGGCCGTGGTGACGGCGGCGATGGTGTCCGGCTCGTTGCGGCTGGGCAGGATGGCGGCGGTGTTCATCCGGCCTCCTCCTTGGTCAGCAGGTCGGCGGCCGTGGCGGGGCCGGAGGCGTGCAGGTAGTCGAACCGGCAGTCGGCGAGCCGGGCGATGACGTGGCTGCGCCAGCGGGCCAGGGCCGGGGTGTCCAGCGGCCACACCGGCCCGTACGGCACCCCGGTCACGCCGGTGATGGGGGTGGGCAGGCCGGAGATGTAGCGGCCGAGCATCTCGTGCAGCCGCAGCCGCTCGTTCACCGACAGCGGCACCGCGGGCGTCAGCGAGGCCGTCTCCAGCGCCGGGTGGACGGCCATGCGCACAACCCGGGCCAGCGGGGCCGGGCCGGCGGCGAACGGCTTCAGGGCCTGCTGGGGCTTCGGCGCGAGCGGCCGGGCGGGGTCGCGGACGGCGGCCGCGGGCTTGCCCGGCCATACCGCCACCGTGCCGTCGTCCATCTCGCCGAGGACGACCAGGTCGTCCCCGGCATGGGTCCAGCCCCGGGTCGCGAGGGCGAGCGCGGTGGACGTCTTGCCCGCCCCCTTCGCGCCGAGCAGCAGCACTGCCCGCCCGTCGGGTGCCATCAGGGCGGTGGCGTGCACCGTGACCTTGCGCTGTTGCTGACGGGCGCGTTCGAGCGCGGTGTAGGTGACGTACGCGAGCGTGTCCGAGGCGGCCACGTCTGCCGGCAGACGCAGGCGCACAGTTTCGGCGGCGACGGTGACGGCCGCGGCTCCCGTGGTGACCTCGATGTCCGCCGCTTCCGTGGCAGGGCCCGCTGTCAGCGTCCAGCCGCCGGGCAGGGCCCGCTCGGCACCCCGCGCGGTCCTGGTGTCCAGTTGCTCGGGCAGGGCGAGGCGGGCGCAGACGTGGCCGGTGACGAGCCGGTACACGCTCATCCGGACGCCTGCTCCAAGTCGGCCAGCAGCTCCTCGACCGGCGCGACGGCGGGCAGGTACCGGCCGGACAGCAGGTCCTCGATCCAGTCCGTGCGGGACAGCGCGGCCCGCACCAGCTCCTCGGCCGCCCCGGGCGGTGCCTGGTTGACCGTAGTGATCTCGATTGAGGCGGGCTCGTCGTAGGGGGCGCCGTTGCGCCACAGCAGGGCGATACGGCACGGCCCGAACTCGGCGGCCACCGTGCGGGCGGCGGTATCGGCGAGCCAGCCCCCGACTTTGCCTACGTGGTAGGCCGGGTTCTTCCCGAAGGTCGCCTCGTTCCCGGCCAGGTGGGCGCCGCTGATCACGCCGGTGCGGGCGTTGCCCCGGCCCACGAGGCCGTCTTCGCCGTAGTCGACGGCCGACCCCGACAGCGTGAAGTACTGCCCGGACAGGGGGCCGGTACGGGAGTTGCGGGTGTTGCACACCACCGTCACGCGGCCCGGCAGCCGCTGGGCAAGCAGGTCGGTCAGTTCGCCAGCGGCGGCGGTGACCGCGTCGTCGAACTGAGCGGATCTGGTCAAGTGCCCGGCCAGGGCGGGCACGCACACGGTCACGGTCCAGGTCGCGCCGTCGCGGACGGCGAGGGCCTTGATGTCGCTGCCCGCCCACGGCAAGCGGCGGAACCACGCCTCCGCGAGCAGCACCACGGTTTCCGTGACGGTGCGGGGGGCCGAACCGACGAGGTAGGCGGTGTCGTTGGAGAACGCGGCTCGTCGCTCGGGCAGATCGTCCAGGGAGCGGGGGGCGAACCAGTGGGGGAACTTGGAGGAGTCGGTCGTCTCGTGCCTCACCTCTAGCTTCACCCGGTCGAAGCCCGGCAGGGCGGTACGCAGGTGGTCGACGGCCGCCTGCTCAAGGATCTCCCGCACCGGCAGCTCCTGGCCGGCGAAGCTGGTGGAGATCCGGCCGCCGAAGACGATTCGCAGCGGCCGGTCATAGACGCCGTCGGTGTCGGTGAACGCGGCCCGGCCGCCGAGCACGGCGACCTTGTCCAGGTTGTGGTGCAGCACCGCCCCCGCCACGTCCAGGCAGTGCCGGCTGTAGCGGATGGAGGCCAGCTCGGCGATGCCGTCGGCGAGGGTGTCAGGGTGGCCGATCCCTTTGCGTTCGACGACCTCGACGGGCAGCTCATGCGGCAGCGGCGTGCGCAGCGCGGACAACGCGGGCGTCGCGGTAGACACGGTCAATCACCTCCAGCGGGCGCCGCAGCGCCGTCAGCGGGAACAGGCAGGGATGGGCCGGACGGTCCTCGGCGGTGTCCAGCACCGCGGCGTACATCGCGCGCCGCAGTGCCTCGTGCGTGGGGGCGGCGGCGATTGCGCCGAGTCCGGCTTCGAGGTTCCGGCCGCGCACGTGAAGGCGGCGCCGGTCGGCGAGGTGGAGGACGAGTTCGTGGGCCGGGGGGCCGTCGTGGTCGACGCGGGCATCGATGTGCACCGTGGCCCCGCCGGACAGGGTGATGGTGGCGGTGACGTGGTCCTCGGTCTCCGCCAGACCTCGGCAGTGCACCACCTCGGCGTCGATCACCTCGACGTCGCCGGGCAGCAGCCGAAGGGCAAGGGCCACCCCGTGGATGGCCTGCTGATGCAGGACCCCGCCGGCGGTGGCGTAGGTGCGGCGCCAGCCGCGGAAGTAGCCGGGGTCCCGCCGCACGGCCAGCAGCACCTCGGCCCGTACGACGGCCGCGGGCTCGGCGAGCAGAGCGTCGAGGCCAGGGGCGAAGTGCGGCTGGAAGGCGACGAAGATGCGTCCGTCGCCCGGCTGGGGCACCAGGGCTGCGGGGGCGGTGGTGCCAGGCTTCTCCACGAGCACGGCGGCTCCGGCCTGGGCGGCGTCCCGGGCCGCGGCGAGCGCGGTCCCGGGCGGGGCGGCCACGACCACTAGATCCGGCGCCACGGCCGTCAGGGCTGTCCGACAGGAAGCGAACAGCGGGATGCCCGGAGGCACCTCGGTGCGCGGGTCGGGGTCGGCGACCGCGGCGACCGCCAGGCCCGGAGCACCGGCGAGGGCGGTCAGGTGCTTGGCTCCGACCTCCCCGGCTCCGACCAGCAGCACCCGCTTCATGCGACGCCGCCCGGGACAGCGGAGCGCAGGAACGCGGCGCCAGCGGCGAGTGCGTCGGCGGGAGTGTCGCGCACGTGGGTCTCCAGCGCGTACGGCAACGCCGGCCGGGCCGCGTGCAGCAGCGGCAGCACCTCGCCGTATGGCACCACGCCCTCGCCGGCCGGACAGAACGCCCGGCCGCCGCCGTCGGTGGGCCGGTAGTCCTTGACATGCACGTAGCCGACGTACGGGGCCAGGGCGCGGACCACGTCGGGCGTGGCCTGGCCGACCTCGTGAAGGTTCGCCACGTCCAGCCACAGCCCCAGGCCCTGACCGTGGTACCGGTCCAGGATCTCCAGCAGCGACTCGGCGTGGGCGACGGTGCATACCGGCTCGTTCTCCAGCAGCAGCCGCACCCCGGCGGCATTCGCCAGCTCCAGGGCCTTGGCCAGCAGCGGGTCACCGAGCAGCTGCTCGGTCAGCTCCGGCTCGACACGCAGGTGGGAGAAGACCCGCACGACCGGAGCGCCGAGAATCCGCGCGGTCTCGATGGCCCGTTCGACCCAGCCCAGCCGCTCCTCGGGCGGGACCTGGGTGGGGAAACCGAAGGTGTCCACCCGGCCCGGCCGGGCCTCGGGTCGGCACCACTTCCACAGCGGCGAGGCCAGCGCCGCCGCCTTCAGGCCGCGCTCGTCGGCCAAGGCGCGGATGTGTCGCAACCGGTCGGCGGGCAGCGTCACCGCATTGGCGCCCCCGGCCGAGCGGATCTCCAGATGCCCGATGCCCAGCTTCACCGCCAGATCCATGCCCGGCGCCGGGTCGGGGCCGAGTTCGTCGGGGTTGAGCAGCAACGTGCTCGGCGGCGTTTCGTGCATGGCCGTCTTCTCCTTCGGTAGGGCGGGTGGGTGGAGCCCCCGTACCGGGGCGCGTCCTGCGGCACGGGGGCGGTCAGCAACCTGAAGCAGCGGTTTTCAGTCGTTGTCGCTCGTCGGCGGGGGCGGCGGAACCGGGGTGGGCGGAGGCGGCGGGGGCGGAGGGGGCGGGGGCTGAGGCCCCCAGGTCGGGACCGGTACGCCAGCGGCGTGCATGGTCACCTCCAGCGGTGAGAAGCGAGCCCCCGCCATCCCCGCGAACCCCACGGGGCGACATCCCGCCAGCTCCACCAAAACCGGGACAGCGTCTGCCCGTTGGACAACCCTTGGACCGATGACGAACCCCCGCCCCGGCTCTCTTCGGAGAGCATCCGGGCTGAGTTGCTGCGGCTGCGCCAGGGTCCGGCCCACCCGGACTGCTCGGCGTTGCGCGGGTCCTGCGTCCGGCGCCACAGCCCCTCCTCGATGTGACGGGGGGCGCCCGGCCGGGCGGGCGTAGAAGCGATCCCAGCGGCGGGACAAGGTCTCGTCCAACGGAAGGGTGACGTACGGCAGTTCCATGCTGCGCCTCCGCGATGGTGAGGCTCGCCCTCGGATTGGGCAAAGCCAGGGATGACGGAGCCCGGCCAGAGCAGGCAGGGCAGGGAGGAACGGGGGCGGTCCGGTGGACGGCTCTCGTACCGGCCGGCCGTACCGGGTGCTGTGAAGAGTGAACAGCGGTGCACGCGAAACGAGTACGGTGTTCGCCCCGCGGATGCGTTCAAACCGTTCAAGATCACCTACGGGAGGCCGGGCATGCCGGAGCCCAACACCCAGTTAGCCGCTGTCATCGCCGAGGCCGGCATCACCTACAACGCGCTGGCCTGCACCGTTCGCATCGTCGCGGCCGAAGCCGGAGAGCGGCTCAGCACCCGGGCGTCCGCCGTCGCCTACTGGGTCGCCGGCGGTACACCGTCCGGCCAGACGCCGTCCTACATCGCCGAAGCGCTCACCAGAAGGATGAAGCGGACGGTGACGGTCGACGAAATCGGTCTAGGCTCCGCAGGCACCGGACCGGTCCTCGCGGCCGACCCGCTCGCTGCCGTCGCCGACCTCGGGAGATTCGTGTTGCTCCGGCGCAGAGACTTCCTCCACTCCGCCTTCGCCACCGCAGCCGTCGCGCTTCCCCTGGCGTACGACCACGAAGCCGTCGCCGCCACCCTCCACGCCGCCGCGCGCAAGGGAGCCGTGGGCGCTGGCGAGATCACCACCATCCGCGACCTCACCGAGATGTTCCGGGCCGCCGACGACAAACTCGGCGGCGGGCACGGTCTGACCACCGCCACCGTCTATCTCACCGACACCGTCGTCCCGCTGCTCAAGGCCCGCTTCCCTGATGAGAAGCAGCGCCGACAGGCGTACGCGGCTGCCGCCCAGCTGGCCTGCCTGATCGGGTGGAAGCACCACGACCTCAGCCGTGAAGGCGCCGCCCAGCGCTACTACCAGGTCGGTTACCAGCTCGCCTGCGAAGCCGACCCGAACGGGCACGCCGCATGGATGCTGCGGGCCATGACCCACCAGGCCCTCGACCTCGGCCACCCCGACTCCTGTGTCGACCTGTCCGAAGAAGCACTCCGCCGCGCCGCCGGCAAAGTCGACCGGCACACCCAGGCCCTGCTCCTGGTGACCTGCGCCCGCGCCTACGGCGCCGCCGGCCTCACCGCCCAGGCCGCATCCGCGCTCCTGCGAGCCGAGCAGGCCCTCGACGGCGAAGACGGGCCGGTGGCTTCCTACGCGGCCGGATCCGGGCCCGTCGCCGCCACCGTCGCTTCCCACACCGGGAAGACCCTGACCGCCATGCGCGACCACAAGGCCGCCGAGCACCACTACCGCTCAGCCCTCTCCGGCCGCTCCCCCAGCTCCTACCAACGCGGCCACGCCCTGACGCTGGCCAACCTCGCCAAGTCCGTGGCCGCCCAGCGCCGCCACGAAGAGGCTGTACACCTGTGGCGGCAGTGCATCACCCTCATGGAGAGCCTCGACTCCAACCGCAGCCGGCAGGAGGTCAACGCCATAAGGGATGCCGCCGCCAGCTACGCCCGCCGCGGCATCCCCGGTGCTACCGGCCTGGCCCAACGCGCCAACCACCTGCTGAGGACACCGGCATGACTGACACCACCGACCTGAAGATCGGCGTCGTCATCCTCACTATGGGCGACCGCCCCCGCGAGCTCAACGCCCTGATGGCCTCCGTCACCGCCCAGGACGGCGAACCCGCCACCATCGTCGTCGTCGGCCAGGGCACACCCCTCCCGCCCCTCCCACCCGAAGTCGTCCCGCTGGAACTGCCGGAGAACCTCGGCATCCCCGGCGGCCGCAACATCGGCGCCCGATGGCTGCGCGACCACGACCGAGCCGACCTGGTCGTCGTCCTCGACGACGACGGCCTGCTGCCCCGCACCGACACCTTCCAGCTCCTGCGCGACGCGTTCAACACCAACCCCCGCCTCGGCATCGTCAGCTTCCGCATCACCGACGACACCGGTCAGACCCAACGCCGCCACGTCCCCCGCCTCGGAGCCGCCGACCCCCTGCGCTCCGGCCCCGTCACCACCTACCTCGGCGGCGCCCACGCCATCCGCGCCACCGTCATCAACGAAGTCGGCCCCTTCCCCGACCCCTTCTTCTACGCCCATGAGGAAACCGACTTCGCCTGGCGCGCCCTAGACGCCGGCTGGGACATCCACTACCGAGCCGACGCGATTCTGCGCCACCCGCGCACCCCCGCCACCCGGCACGCCGTCTTCTACCGCAACACCGGCCGCAACCGGGTCTGGCTGGCACGACGGCGCCTGCCCGCCCTCCTCATCCCGCTCTACCTCACCACCTGGGCCACCTACACCCTGACCCAGCGCCACCCCGCGTGGGGCCTGCGCGCCTGGTGGGCCGGGTTCTTCGAAGGGCTCCGCGTCCCCTGCCCGCCCCGGCGCCCTATGCGGTGGTGCACGGTGTGGCGCATGACCCGCCTGGGCCGGCCACCCATCATCTGACCGCCTACTGAACTTGAATAGGTGATGTCGGGGTCGGCGGCCCGGCGGGAGTTGCCCGCCTCGCGGGCCCATGGGTGTTGCCGGGCAGTCCATCGGGAGAGGATCTTCCCGTGAGCCAACCCCTGCCGCAGTTGCCGAAGCCCGAGTTCGTCTTGATCGCCATCGAGGCGCCACCCGAGGTACCCACCCAGATCGCTGCCGATCTCAGGGAGACCGGCATCCCAGGCGGGTTGATCGGATACGAGTACCGGGCACTGAGCGAGCCGGTGCATTTCGGAGGGATCGGTGAACGGGGGCTGGTCGCCATCGCGACGAGTGGCCTGTTCGGACGTATCGCCGTCGACGTGGCCAGTGGTCAGGTGGTGCAGATCCCCTATGTCGAGTCATCGACGACCCATCACGTGAACCGCGACCTCGACTCCTTCAACCGGTGCATCGCAGCCGTGATCGCACGCTTCCCGTTCTATGCGGAGGGCGACGAGGAGAGGTTCGAGGAGGTGGCGGAAGAACTGCGCGAGCTCGTCTCCGGCATTGACGGGACCGCTCTCGCGGACAACGGGTTCTGGGAGACCTTCTGCGACGACGTGGCGATCGGAGACTATGCGGACTGGGATGCGTGATCCGGACCAGTCCCCGACGCCGGTCAGCCGTCCAGACTCAGGCCGGTGGCAGCGATGCAGCCGTCGACAAGGTCGGGGCGGTACTGGATCTTCTTGAGCCGACGTTTCACGGCTCTGGTGATCTCGCCGAGGTCCGCAGCGGCCAGGTTGCCCAGGTCGCGCTTCACCAGCGCCCAGATGCCCTCGGTCGGATTGAGGTCAGGCGTGTAAGCCGGAAGTTGGAACACGGTCAGCCACGCGGCATCCGCCTCGATGAATTCCTTCATGTCGGCGGTCAGGTGGAGGCGGACGTTGTCACAGACCAGCACGATCGGGCCCCCAAGTTGGATCCGAGCGCGGACGACCAGGTCGCGGAAGTCCAGCCATCCAAAGCCCTTCGGCTCATCCTTGCGGCCCCGATACTCGCGGATCGCATAGATGAGCCGGGATCGCCGGCCCGGCTTGAAGCAGGCCATGCCCGCCATCGACACCCGCCCCGAACCCCGGCCCCGCACCCTCACAACCGGTGTCTGACCGATCCGACCCCAGGTCCTGGCACGCGGCGGAGTCAACGACTGCCCGGCCTCGTCCTCGAAGACGATCCAGGCACCGCGCTCCGCCGCGGTCCTCTTACCCGCGGCCAGGTCTCCTTCTTCCACACCTCGACCGCATCGTCGTCCCGTTCGATGGCGCGCCGGGCCGGCTGCTGCCAGCTCCAGCCATGCCGCTTCAGCAACCGCCACGTGCCCTCGACGGTGTAGGAGACGTGGAACAGCCGGCCGATCAAGGTCTTGACCCGCGCCAGTGTCCATCGCTGGTCCGCCCCGCCGTGGACCAACGGGCCACGCTCCAACTCCCGCTCCAGCCTGGCGACCTGCGTTTCGCTGAGCCGGGACCGTCCCGGAGAGCCCTGCGACAGGACCCCAACCCGGCCGCGCTCGCGCCAGGCCCGGCGCCACCGCTCCACCGACCGCTCGCTCACCCGCAGCGCGGCGGCGACCTCTCGGTTCTTCTCCCCAGACTCGAAGCGGACGACGGCCTGCAACCGGATCCGCTCCCGCGCGGCCCTCTCGGTGTCGGTCAACCCACCACCCTGCGCGTATCTCACCCCCCCCCGGAGCTACCGGCACCAGCAGCCGCTGTCAGGCGAACCCTCCCGACATCACTCCATCAAGTTCAGTAGCGAGCGACCCCCGCGTAGGACATGCCCAAGGAGACGGTGAGGATCTTGGCATCGAGTTCGTCTGCAAGAGCGAGCAGGCGTGTGGAGCACAGGATGCGCGGCAGGAGGCCGACGGGGGCGAGGCTGTCGCGGATGTGGGCGGCGCCCGCAGGTCCGTGGCGTGTTCGGGTGAGTCGGGTGACGAGCAGGTGAGGGTTGTTCGTGCCGAGTTGGCACCGGTGCTCCTGGCAGCGTTGCAGCGCCTTCCAGGTCGCAGGGTCCAGTGGGAGATGGACACGTGCGGGTGCCCCGCTCGCTTGCTGGCACGTCGAAATGATCACTATGAGCCAGTGTCGCTGACACCCGAGTGTGTAGAGCACCCATCTGGTATAGGCGCGCTGGGCGTGCCGGGGGCCGTCACACGCCCAGCGGTGCAGGCCTTCCACCCCCAACGGGGAACAGCGGGGACGCGATGCCTTGTCTGGTGCGTCTGGAGACCATCTCCGCGGGTGCAAGTGCGCGAAGCCGGCCGGGCGGTCGTGCCTGTGGGCACGGCTTCGGCTGTTTGGTAGGAGAGATGACGATCAACCACATAGGATGCTGATCCTCTTTTATGTGGGGGCAGTTCTCGCGTCACCGTCCACGCGAGAGTCCAGCGCGTCAAGGAACCATCTGGAGTGGCATGCAGCTCAGCCGTGTACGGGTCAAGAACTTCCGCAACTTCGAGGACTTGACGATCGCCCCGTTCCCCTCTCCCGCTGTCATCGTCGGTGAGAACGGGGTAGGAAAGAGCAACCTACTGGCCGCTCTGCGCCTCGTGCTGGACCCTGAGTTGCTAGATCGGTACCGCGTCCTGGATGCCGACGACGTCTACGATGGCAGTCTCGGCATCGCCGGCGGTGCCGAGGTCAGCGTGGAGGTAGAGCTTTCCGGTTTTGACGCCGACGCAGACGCACGCGCCGTCCTCGACGGTGCCATCGTCAGTCTCGCTCCGCTCACGGCCCGTCTCACCTACTTGTTCCGTCCCCGGCAGCGTGCAATCGACGCCGACACCAGCGGCGCCGACAGCGACGCGCCTGAGGGAGAGCTGACCGCGGCAGACTACGAATGGACGATCTTCGGCGGCACTGATCCTGGCAACAGCATGCGGGACGTCAAGCGCTACGCGGCATTTTCTGTGCTGCCTGCGCTGCGGGACACCGAGCAGGATCTCGCCCGTCCTGACCGCAGTCCCTTGACCCGGCTGTTGCGCGAGCTGCCGCCGGCCGCCGAGAACCTGGAGAGAACGCTCGCGGTGATGCGGCAGGCACGCGCCGAGCTCGCCAAGGACGACAACGTACAGAAGCTGACACAGCAACTCACGAAGCGGATCACCGCGCTGGCTGGTCCCCGCATGAGCATGTCCCCGACGCTGGATTTCGCTGGACGCGAAGAGGACCTGCTGCGGCGCGTGCAGTTGTACATCGACGCGGCTAACACGCGCACCATCGATCGGACCTCCACCGGCATGGCCAACGTGCTGTATTTGGCGATGTTGTTGGAACGCCTGGAGATCCGGCGTGTGACCGAGGATGGTGAAGACACTCTGCTAGCCGTGGAGGAGCCTGAAGCCCACCTGCACCCGACACTGCAACGTCATCTCTTCTTCCATCTGCTGCGTAACCTGAGCCGACTGATGCTGACCACCCACAGCCCTCACATCGCTGCGGTCACCCCTCTGACCAGCCTCGTGCTGATGTACGAGGAGAATGGTCAGATCCAGGCCCGGTCGGTGCCCAAGGCGCTGCTGGAGGAGCGGGAGCGCAAAGACCTGGAGCGGTATCTGAATGTCAGTCGTGCAGAGATGCTCTTCGCGCGCGGCATTGTTCTGGTCGAGGGCATCGCCGAGGCCTACCTTGTTCCGGCGTTGGCAAGCGCAGCAGGACTGGATCTTGACGCACACGGCATCGTGGTCGCCAACATAGAAGGCACCGACTTCGTTCCCTACGCACGTCTGCTGGGGCCAACCGGACTGGAGCGGTCATTTTGGATTCTCACCGACGGTGACCAGACCGATCTCGACCCTCAGCAGCATGCGCACCTGAGGGAAGGCGGGCTGACACGCGCCGTCGACGTCCTGGACGTCCTGTCACCTGCTGATGGTGAGCGGATGCGGACAACACTGGAAACGATGCGTCTGGCGGAACTGCCTGAGGATGGCAGCGCTCGTGAAGGACGCGATGACTTGGTCGCCGCCGCGGCACAGCACCGGGTCTTCGTAGGCGAACATACCCTGGAGATCGATCTGGCCCGCCTGTTGGACGAGGAGATGCGGGCCGCGTTCGACGAGTTGGTTGCGGGGCCCGTGGCGCGCGGGAACTTCGCAGATGCCCTGCGGGCGGCCTTGTCCACGACCACGCCGCAACAGCGCAGGGACGTGCTCAGTCGGATCGAAAAGAAAGAGGTCAGCAAGGGGCGGTACGCCCAGAGGCTGGCCGCTCATGTCGAGCAAGTCGGCGACCTGGCCGCGCGTGTGCGCGCTCTCGTGGGAGTCGCCCCCGATCAGCCGGTGACCCAGACGATGCTGATGCAGATGGGCGGCTGCGGTCCGTTGCTGGCGCTGCTTGATCAGCTCTGTGGCAACTGCCTTGGCCGTCCCCTAGCCCCCGGTGTGGAAATGGACGCCCAGCCGGCCGTCGATGTGCTTGACGCCGGATGACGGGTGCCTGCGCACTGTCAGCACCGTTGAGCAGAGGAGAGGCCAGATGCACCACGACCAGCTGCCCGCGATGGAAGAACGACTGCCTGCTGCGCTAGCGGCCGAGTTCGCCGAACTCACTGACGAACAGCGGGAAGCAGCCTCACACCAGGGAAGTCTGGTGTTGCGCGCCGGTCCCGGCGCCGGCAAGACCCGAACCCTCGTGGCCCGCGTCGGATACTTGCTCGCCACCACGTCACGTCACCGCTCAGTCGCCGCCATCACCTTCACCGACGCAGCCGCGACCGAGGTCACGCAACGGCTGCGGCATCTTGGCTTGCCCGGCGGTCGTCGCATATCCAGCAGCACGATCCACAGCTTTTGTATGCGGCACATCCTGCTGCCCTATGCCCACTTCACCGACACACCGCTACCCGACGACTTCACCGTGTGCACTGAGGCTCAAAGCAGCAAATGGTGGGACGAAGCTGCATACGACGCCGGGCTGGGCGAGCTGAAAAGTAAAGACCGCACCGAACTGAGCAAACAGCGCAGGCTGCTGGCTGCCGGAACCGACTCTGCGTCCTTCAACCTGCTCTACCGCGCCACGATCACCCGTTACCGGGAGCTGCTCACCGAGCGCCAGGTTCTCGACTTCGACGCCATACCCGAGCAGGCGCTGAACGTCCTGCGAAGCACCCATGAAGTGCGGAAGATGATCGCCGCACGCTTTCCGCATATCGTCGTCGACGAGTACCAAGACCTCGGTCCGGTCCTGCACGCCATTGTCCTCGAGCTCCTTGCCTGTGGAGTTGAGTTCACCGTCGTCGGGGACCCGGACCAGACCATGTTCGGCTTCCAGGGAGCCAGCCCCCACTACCTAACGGAACTGGAACAACTCCACGGGTTCGTCACCCGGCAGCTGAACGTGAACTGGCGTAGCGGCAGCCACCTAATCACGGCCGGTTTGCGCGTTCTTGACGCCGACCGCCCCTACCGAGCCGCACCCAGCCGCAATGAACCCGGACTGGTCACCGAGGAAATCATCGTTGGCCATCGTGACCTCGACGAACACGCGTCCCGTGCCGTCACCATCGTGCAGGACCGCATCCGCGCCGGAACGCAGCCCGAAGAGATCGCAGTGCTCTACCCGAGTCAGGGACCGCTGCTGACCGAACTCCACACTGCCTTCGAGCAGGCCCAAATCGCCTATGACGCCGAGAAAGCCCGCAAGATCCCGCCTGGGCACCTGGCCGACTTCATCTCCGACTGCACCAGCCGCTACCTCGCAGGACCTCTGCCAGGTGGCGCGAGCGCATTGCCCGGCGCCGCAAAAGCCCGCACCTTGATGGAACTCGCCACGTTGTGGCACCGGCGGCGCGTGGCAGCCGGCCTGGCCATCGAAGAGGACACCCCACGTCGTCTGGCACGCACGCTCACCCAGCTCTTGGACGCCAGTCCCCGACCGCAGCCAGCCGACGACGCCACCGACTTTCTCGAGCGCCTCATCTCGGAGCTCGATCTCAGTACCCTGGCCGCAGCAAGCGAAGACAGCCGCGACCATACCGCCATCCAGCAGTGCCGGGGCGCTGCAGCCGCTGGCCTGTCCTTGGCCGAAATGGCCGGCGCACGGGCGCCGGGCCGCATCGTGATGACCACCTATCACAGTTCCAAGGGCCGCGAGTTCGACATCGTCGTACTGCCCGGCCTGGTCAATAAGCACATCCCGTACTACGGCTGGTCCGGCCCGACCCAACGGGAGATGCGCAATGCGCGACGCAACTTCTATGTGGCCTTCACCCGGGCCCGCCACGAGGTCGTCCTGATCACAGGCAAGTACCACACTGACCGGTGGGGCGAGCCTCATACCACCCGACGTTCCGTATTCGTCGATGACATCCTCGGCACCCACCCCGAGCACAACGAGGACAGGTAACCCCAGCCCACACCGCTGCGGCCAGTCCGACTTGGTTCAACGTGCTCCGCAGCATGCATACGCACTGCGCCGGTGTGGGGGCAGTGCGCGTGACGCTGCCAGATCGTGAGGCCGCACCCCGCGCATCCTCGCTGCCGCCCGCCCGCAGAAGGGTATGGACGGCCAGGAGGCGGAGATCGCGACCATGACCCCTTCCCCGTGATCGGGGAATTGGAGGAGGCGCCGTGAGGCGGCGCCTGGCGCTCCTGCAGACCGCGCTCCTGGAGCACGCCGCCGCGCACAACCTCCGAACGGTCATGACGTTCCACCAGAAGGTGAAGGCGCCGCCGCGTTCGCGGACAGGCTCCCGGAGACCGCTGCCGAGCTGTACGTCAATGACGCCTCCGATGAGGACTTGGCCGCCGCGGACAAGCTGCCGAAGTCGTCCATCGACGCGGAGCTCTACGAACTCGAGGCCGGCCGCCACGTCCCGCCGGACCGGGTGTGGTCGGCATGGCTGTGCGCCGACCACCTCGTGTCCGAACGGCGCGAGGTCCTGCGCCAGTTCGACATCGGCATCGACGCGTCCGGCCGCCGGTCCCACCGCGCCTTCATCGCCAGCGTTCGCGTGCTCGGCGAGGGCGTGGACATCACCGGCGTGCGGGGCGTCGACTCGATCTGCTTCGCCGACACCCGAGGCTCCCAGGTGGAGATCGTCCAGAACATCGGCCGGGCACTCCCGATGACTCCGCCCGCGGCCATCAGCGCCTTCAGCTACCTCCGGGCCGTCCAAGCCGACAACGCCGACGCCGCCCGCGAATTCGCCAGCGCCGAACCGCGGATGCCCGAGCTGCTCGTCGACACCGCGACGCGGATCGTCGTCCCGGTCACCGCGCTGCCCGGCCCGGAGGCCGGCGAGCCGTGCGCGGACACCTTCGCCCTGGAAGCCCTCGGACGCGTCTTCATAACCTCGCTGCGGATCTGGGCACAGGCCGGACCGGACACGGCCGAGGGCATCGCCCGCGCCGTCATCGACTTCGCGCAGCAGTTCCTCACCGAGGACCACGAGGACGTCGCCGACACCCTGCGCCAACTGGAAGCCGTCAGCGTGGGCCAGGCCCTCGATGCGCACCCCGCACCAGACGGTGCGTACCCGGTGCGCCTCACTGCCGTGTAGGGCGCGCGCCGCGCGGTGGCGGTGCGCACCAGTACCACGTGGCGCGCACCAGAGCAATGCTCAGATCCTGTGGATCACTCCTGACGGAAGGAGGCGTACCTTCCCGATGGATCGATCGATAGGCCATCGAGCAAGGCCGACGTTGCCGCGTCGGTCGGGAAGGCACGCCCGTGCTTACGGTAGTCAACGAGGACGGCACCACGCCAAGCGGCAGTTCGCTGCTGGATGAGATTGTCCGGGAAGGCGCACGGCGGATGCTGGCCGCCGCGCTGGAGGCCGAAGTCAACGCCTACATAGCCGAGTTGGCCGATGAGCGCGACGACAAGGGGCGTCGCCTGGTGGTCCGCAACGGCTATCACCAGCCCCGGAACGTCACCACCGCGGCTGGCGCGGTCGAGGTGAAGGCGCCGCGGGTGAACGACAAACGCGTCGACGAGGCCACGGGCGAGCGCAAGCGGTTCTCCTCCGCGATCCTGCCGCCGTGGTGCCGCACGTCCCCGAAGATCAGCGAGGTGCTGCCGCTGCTCTACCTGCACGGCCTGTCTGGCGACTTCGTACCCGCCCTGGAGCAGTTCCTCGGCTCCTCCGCCGGGCTCTCGGCGGCGACGGTCACCCGGCTGACGACACAGTGGCAGGCCGACCACGCCGCCTTCATGGACCGCGACCTCGCGGAGGTCGACCACGTGTACGTGTGGGCCGACGGCATCCACCTCAACGTCCGCCTGGAGGAGGCCAGAGCCTGCGTTCTGGTGCTCATCGGGGTCCGCGCCGACGGCTCCAAGGAGCTGGTCGCCCTCAAGGACGGCTACCGCGAGTCGGGCGAGTCGTGGGCTGACCTGCTGCGGGACTGCGCCCGCCGGGGCATGCGCGCCCCGGTGCTCGCGGTCGGTGACGGCGCCCTGGGCTTTTGGAAGGCGCTGGCCGAGGTGTTCCCCGAAACCCGTGAGCAGAGGTGCTGGGTTCACAAAACGGCCAATGTCCTCGACTCCATGCCGAAGTCCGCGCAGCCGGGCGCGAAGAAGGCCATACAGGACATCTACAACGCCGAGGACCGCGACCATGCCGAGGCGGCGATCAAGACGTTCGTCCAGCTCTACGGCGCGAAGTTCCCCAAGGCCGTCAAAAAGATCACCGACGACCAGGAGGAGCTGCTGGCGTTCTACGACTTCCCGGCCGAGCACTGGATCCACCTGCGCACCACGAACCCCATTGAGTCGACCTTCTCCACGGTCCGGCTGCGGACCAAGGTCACCCGCGGCGCCGGCTCCCGCACCGCCGCCCTGGCCATGGTCTTCAAGCTCGTCGAGTCCGCCCAGCAGCGGTGGCGGGCCGTGAATGCGCCCCACCTCGTCGCCCTCGTCCGCGCCGGAGCCCGCTTCGAACGAGGACACCTCGTTGAACGCCCCGAAGCCCACGCGGCCTGACGCACCTCAACCGAGGCTGTGTCCGTGCCGACGATTAGTCTTCGGCAACATGTGCAAGTCGGGAGGGGCAGTCATGCCTGAGGATCCGATCGACCTGATCCGCCTGGAGGGGGATGGCAATAGCGTCATTCTCCGGATCACGGGAAAGGAGGAGCGGAAGCCTCCCACCGAGGCCAATGCCCTGGTCGGAGAGTTCGTGGTCGATACGCCCTTCGTCCGTGGCACCCTCAAGACCTGGATCTCCCCCGAGGACCTGCGGCAGTGGCAGCAGGCTCTGGACTTGCTCGACGCGGGCCAGGACATCGCCTGGCGCGAGGGAAAACGCGCTCCGTGGCTGTTCATCGAACTCGACGAAGACGACGACCGGTGCCAGGTCACGATCAAGGACTGCTCCATGTCCCTGACGACGGTGACGGTCACCGTCCCACTGGCCGACGCCTGGTTCGACGACGCGTACCAACGCCTGGACTTGGTCTGGGAGACCTGGCCCATGACTGAAGACTGAACCATGGCCGACGAACGAGACCGCCAGCCTCATTGAGCTGGGGACTCACCACGCGCTTGATCCACAGGTCTTGACTATTACTCTCTTCGGCATCTGACGGACGTTACCGCACCACGCTCGATCGACACAGTGCGGTACACATCGCCTTGTGTAGTGAGTGCCGTGGCCCGGTCTACCACTCGCAGTGTTCTCGAGCGCCGGCGGTCGATGTCCGTGTACCCAGCGGTCGCCTGTGCGCCCCGTCGGCAGTGATGGTTCGGCCTCTGTGCGGCCGCAATTGGCTGGTCAGATGCTGGGCGAGGAGATGGCTGGCTGCCACACTCAGCCGGTTGAACTGATCACTGCACGGCCGTGGCGCCGTACGGAGAAGTCCGGGGGGATCCTTGTCGAGCGCACGCCCAAGCGGAGGCCGCTACATCCGATCAGGCTCACCCTCCCGGCCGTCCGCGCTGTCATCGCTTGCCGCCTTGGGTGTGGTGTTCCTAGGCGTGGGTGTCGCCAACGGCGGTGCGGAAGCGGTGCCGCTGTGGCTGTGGACCCTGATAGGCGTCACAGTGACCGCGGTCTCGGGGATCGCGATCTACCTGCTGGTCAAACAGATCCGCCGGGAGGACCTCCAGGTGCAGGCGGCTGAAGAGGCAGCCGAACGGCAGAAAGAGATCGACGCGCAGAAGCTCGCGGACCTCAAGACCGTGACGCCCCTGGCCACGCTCCTCGAACTCAACCAGTCCCAGATCGACGAATACCACCGGATCGCCACCGACCAAGCCGACCGGTCCTTCCGGTCCTCGCAGCGTGCCATGGGATTGGGCCTGCTGGTGATCGTGGGCTGCTTCGCCGCCGGCCTGTACTTCGCCAACGGCCAGACCAAGGTCTTCGTCGCCGCCATCGCGGGCGTCGCCGCGGCGCTCTCCGCCTTCCTCAACCGCACCTACCTGCAGATGTACGGGCAGACCCTGAGCCAGCTCAACCGTTACTTCGAGCAGCCGGTCCTGACCGGCTACTACCTGACCGCGGAGCGCCTGGCCCAAGACCTGGGCGAGGATCCCGAGAGCGAGATGCGCCGCCGCATCATCGACCAGGTCCTGGAAGCCAGTGCCCGGATGAACAACGGCGCCACCGGAGAAGAACCACCGCCATCGGCCAAGCCGAAGGCGAAGAAGAAGCGCACCACGGCGTCCTAGTCGCTGCTGATCAGCTGCGCGCTGCCAGAGCCTAGGTGAAGGGTCCCGGAGCAGGGCGTTTTCTCGCGGTAGACGGCTCCTTGGATGCGGGCCGCGGAACGGGTCAGCAGCTCGACGACCTGATCGTGTTCAGTGTCGGAGCGGGCGTCCAAGATGAGCCGGTCCGGGCGCGTGGCGTGGCCAGTGGCCCAGGCAGGACTGAGGTCAAAGCGGTACCACAGTGGCATGGAGCGCATGAGGAGTGCGCTGCGCAGCGGGGTGCTGGCGGTGTACGCCCAGCACGCATGGTGCGCGGCTTCTTCGTCGGTGAGGCCGTTGTGCTGCCACAGCGGTGAACGCCCATCCTTCTGATGCCAGCCGGTCTCCTGCCGGAAGACCATGCGGGCGGTATCCATGTTGGGCCAGCGCTGCGCATCCACGAGGTCGAGGCGCGCCCCTGTGGGGAGGTGGGTCAGGCGCACCCGCCGACAGGTGAGGTCGATCAGCCGAAGGCCGGGGATGCCGCACACGCCATGGTCTTCGTGGAGGAAGGGCAGGATGCGGCTGGCGACGCGGCATGCCGTGTTGGTGTGGATTTCCAGGTAGTCAGGCTGGTGGCAGATGGCGTTCAGGTAGCCCCTGATGCTGGCCATCGCGCTCTTTCGCGGCTGTTCCAGGGGGTGCGGGTGCTCATGGTTGCTCATCAGGCACTCGAAGAGGAGGGCCTGGAAGGCCAGTTGTCCGCGGTCGGTGGGGTCCAGGGTGGGGCGGGCACCCTTCCTCTGGAGTCGTCCCAGATACAGAAGGCGCGCGAGTTCCTTGCTGATCCGCTTATCGGTCGTGTGCGGCATGAGGTTCCTGCTCCGGCTGCTCCCGGGCGGCAGCCGTGGAGGAATGCCTGCACGGACACCGAGAAACGCGTCTTGCGGGACCGGGCATCCCACCCTTGAGACTCCTGCGACTCCGCCCGGGCGGATCGCTCGCCTCCAGGCCGTCCCTGGCCTGTCAGAGGGGACAGTAGCGAACCGCGCGCGGCAGACTGTTCGGTGGTGGGTTCGCTGCCGGGCCACAGGCCGGCGTAGGCGCCGCCGTCACGGACGGCGGCGAGCGCGGCCGCGCCCAGGCTCGCGGTGTCCAGGACGCCGTCGAAGGACGCCGGCTCGGGAGTCTCGTCGCGGGCCAGGAAATGGTCGGCGCCGCGGGCCCGGACGAAGTCCTCGCAGGCGGCGGCGGTACCGGTGACCTTCCAGCCCCGCTGGTAGGCCAGCTCTGTCGCGTGGGCGCCTACCCCGCCGTTCGCGCCGACGACCAGCAGACTCTGCCCCGCGGACAGGTCGAGCAAGTCGAACACCTGGGAGGCGGTCGTGGCGTTCAGCGGCAGCGTGGCGGCATGGACGTCGTCGAGGGAGGCGGGGGACGGGGCGAGGATGCCGGCGTCCACGACGATGTGGTCCGCGTGGGTGCCCAGCGGCTTGTGGTGCCCGGTCACCACGGCGAAGACGCGCTCGCCGACCTTCCAGTCGGCGCCGGGGCCAACGGTGTCGACCACACCGGCAACGTCGAAGCCGAGCCCGACGGGGCCCTGGCCACCGAAGACGCCGGAGCGCATCGCGACATCCACCGGGTTGATCGCGGCGGCCTTCACCTTGATCCGCACCTGCCCCTCGCCCGGAACGGGGAGCGGGTGCTCGGTGATCTCGACGGCCTCGGGCCCGCCGAAGCGGGAAACGGTCGCGGCGCGCATGGTCATGGTTGTCCTCCAAAAGGGCGGGGTGCCGCCCCAGCACGGATAGGGGCGACGTCCTGTTCTGCGGGCCGTCGGCGCCGTCCCACACGGGGTTCGCGCCGGGACGATGCCCCGCTACGCACTGATAGACGTGTTACATACGATTGGTGCGTAACCCATGGTGCGTCAGCATGGAGACCTCCACAAAAGGCACATCCATGTGCGGAACAGGAAAGGCAGGTGCGTCATGCGGGCCGACGGGGAAATCGAGCGGACCGCCGTGCGGTCGGGGCCGTGCGCCCGCTGGCCGGCCGAACAGGGCGAGACGATCCGCCAGATCGTGGACCGGGCCGGAGACAAGTGGACCGTACTCGTGATCGGCACCCTGCAGCACGGCCCCCTGCGCTACACCGACCTGCAACACGCCGTCACCGGCATCTCCCAGCGCATGCTCACCCACACCCTGCGCCAGCTCCAGCGCGACGGCCTGGTCACCCGCACCGCCTACCCCGAGGTGCCGCCGCGCGTCGAATACGCCCTGACCGACCTGGGCACCACCCTCCTCGACGCCGTCACCGCCCTTGTCGACTGGGCAGGCACCCACCACGACGAGATCCAGGACCACCGCGCCCGCTACGACAGCGAGACCACCGCCCGCTGACGCGGCGGCGCCTCCCGCCAGCCATGTCCGTCACCGGCATCGACTCAACGAACACTTTCATCCGGCCGCTGACCTGGCGTGATCCAGTGCCAGGGGCCCCGCTGCTCCGACCCGGCGCAATAGCCCGCCACGGGGACGCGAACCGGATCAGCTCATGCACACCGCCCGGACCATGACCGTTCTCGCCGGTCACCTGCGCCGAAGTTCCGAGGCGGGCCTGGGCGTGGCACTTCGCTACTACTTGATCAGGCCAATGAGGTCATCGATGCTTGTGACACCCACTAGTGAGAGTGCAGCAACGCAGATTCCTCCGATCGTCGTCCAGTACGTAGCGATGGTGATTTTTCCAGTCTTTACATCTTTGTATAGATGATCTGCGGCCGTCCTAAGTATGAAGACGGGGCCCATAAGGAGGGCCAGGCCGATCACGATCTCCTTTAGTGACAGCTCCTCGTTCTCACGTACACCCATCGCATACAGCACCTTGAAGGCGAGAACGCCACCGACCACAAGCGCGATGAGGCACCAGACAAGGTCTAATGGGTCATCTGATTGATTCTGATCGCCACTCTCATCCGGCATGCAAGTACCCGCCCCCGGTCACGTCCGATCAAAGCCCGAGTCTATCCAGGCTGACTGCCGTGCACGCAGCCATCCTGGTGTACCGGACACGGCCGTCTGAACCGCGCACACCCTGCACCGGCGCCGGGATGTCCTGGCCCGGCGGGGCTGGTCGCCGCACTGGGCGGAGGCCCGCTCCACCGCCTCCACCAAAGCGCTGGATGCGTCGGCCAGGAGCACCACGGCGTCGGGTATCAGGTTCCCGGCCGGGGTGGGGCGGGTGACTTCCACCTGCCAGTCGGCGTGGCCGGCGCCGCGCAGCAGGCTGTCGGACGCCGATCCCCGCTCGGAGTCGTGCCATCGACCTGCTCCCCGAGCAGACCGGCGGACGCGGCATCACCGTCGTCTACCGCCACGACCGGGACCTCGAGGCCGCGCTGATCCTCTGGCTCAGCGCCAAACAGCCCAGCGACTCGCCGCCCTGTGTGCGTCCAACTCGCCATTTTTCAGGGGATATTGACAGCTTTTCGTGTGTTCTGTCATGTTCTGTCCGCCGTTTCCGGCGAACGAGCGAGAGGTGATCTCATGCGACGAACCGAGTACGACGAGCCCCAGGCCGCGAAGCGGCTGCACACGACGGTCGCGGTGCTGCGCTGGGCGCGGCATGTGGGCGTGGTCCCGGATCCGGACGTCCGCGGCTACGCGTGGTCGAGGCCGGCGGTGGAGGCGATGGACGCGGAGGGCGTGCGGGCCTCGATGCCGCGTGAGGCGATCTCCCCGTATGAGGCGGCGAACCGCATCGCGGCAGCGCTGGGCACGCCGAACGAGCCCGGCCAGCCGCCGGCGGTGTCCACCTACGCGGTGGAACGCCTCATCGCACTCGGCCTCCTGCTCGACCTCAGCGCCCACCGCCGGTACACCCTCCTCAACCCCGACCAGGTCGACCAAGTCGCCGCCCGGGAGGGCCTCGCCGAGCTGCTCGACCGCGAGGCGCCGCTCGGCCCGGAACAGGCCGCCGCCAGGCTCGGCGTACGCCGCGTCGATTTCGAGTGGATGCGCCGCCTGGGCTGGATCTCCCCCGTCTCCTGGGGCCGCGTCCAGTTCGGCGCGAGCAAAGCCGGCGCCGTCAACGCCCCGCGCTTCGCCACCGGCCACGTCGACGACCTGCCCGCAACACACCCGGAGATCGACTGGACCCAGTTGCGCCGCGTCGGGAAAGGCCGGCGCTCGCCGCTTGCGGCGCTCCGCCCGGAGCCGACGCCCGTACCGGCGTAAGCCTCGTTCCTTCCGCCCGCCCGCGTCCTACACCGTCCAGAAGGGCGGCGCGGGACGCGGGCGTTCTTCTTGCGAGCCGATCAGACATCGGTCTCTTCTCGGCTGCGCCTCATACGGCCCGTGTAGGGCCTCCTGTGGGTTGTCACCTGGGGTGGCCCCGTCCGTCCCGCCCAGTGGGCGGTGACTTCGGGGTCGGTCCCGCTGTGCGGGCTGGCGGCTGCCGACCGCACAGCGGGCTTGTGCGGTCAGGTCCGCCGACGGAACCAGCCACGGCCCCGGCCCGGCCCCTGGTCGTCCTCCGGCTCCGGCGGCGCGGCGGCCTGGAGGCGGGCGGCTTCCTCGCGGGCGACGTCGTCGGCGCGGCACGGTCCGCACACGGAGGTGTCCCCGGCACTCCAGGCCCTCTTGTGCCCGGTGGTCTCCTCCCAGCGCTGGTCGGTGAACTTCCTTCCGCACCGCTTGCACACGGGACGCTGCGCCTCCCGCTCAGCGGCCCGGCGCCGCTTGTCCTCCGCGTCGGCGCGGGCCTCCTGGTCGCGGAAGAGAATCTCGCCGTCGGGGTTGTCGAGCGCGTCCGTCAGCGTCTGCTCGCCCTTGCGTCCCAGCCGCCGCCACACTGCCGCGCCGGCGCCGTGCTCCTGGAGCTGCTCCAGGGTGGTGACGACGACGGGCACCGCCTGACGGTAGTCCCGCGCGGTGACCGCGTTGCGGTAGAGGGAGTCGTACCGGTGCGGCGCCCAGTAGCGGCGGCCGGCCTCCTCCAGCACGGCGACCGTGTTGGCGACCTTCGCGGTCGTGGTGTCCGCGAACACGAACGCCACCGGGACCAGGCCCTCCCGGCCGGTGGGCGGGTAGACCCGCCGCCACAGCCGCTTTCTCGTGGTCGACGTGCTCGATCGCGTCCGGCCGGGAGCGGACCAGGTCCACGGTGTGCTTGTCCGCATCCTTCGGGAGCAGCCGGCCCCACTCCCAGTACCGGCGCAGCTTGGCGACCAGGTCGTGGGCGTCCTCGGTGCGGCGGTCGATCTCCAGTAGCAGCACCGGCACGCCGGCATCCGGCGCCCGCACCACCAGGTCGGCTCGCTGCACGTAGCCGTTGCCGAGCCGGTGCCCGATCTCGGTGGCGAAGCCGAGCTCGGTGGCCGATGCCTGCGCGGTGGAGTTCGGCGGCCGTCGAGGTGACCGCCGCGGCGTGGTCGTCGTAGCCGGTGCCGAGCAGCTCCCCGGTGTCCGGGTCGTACTCCCGCTTGCGCAGCGCCGAGACCCCTATGCCCTTCGGCTCCAGTAGCTGCTTCGCCTCGCTGTGTCCGCGCCGGGTCAGCACCCATACCTGCCGCTGGTCCTCCTGCACCGACTCGATCCTCACCAGGTGGTGGTCCTGAAGATCCAGGAGGTTGTCCCGTGAGGGTATGCGGACGGTGAGGTCACCGGTGATGACGCCGACTTCGCCGGGCCTGGCGGGCGAGCCGGCCGGAGCTTGTCCGCGGCATGCCGGTCATGGCACTGGCGGCGCGGGCGAGGGCGGCTTCACGGGCCGCCCCCACCGGGGCCGGCTCTTCGCGCATCCGACGCGTCCCAGGCAGCTTCGCGCGAGCTGAGGTCAGCCGGCCGGACGGGTCAGGTGTTGGAACCGCCGTTGGTGTCGCGCTGTCCGGTACGGCTGCCGTGCCAGTCGAGGACCATCGTGGTGGCATCGTCGGGAAGAGATCCTGCGCAGGCCTCGTGGACTGCCCAGGTCAGGGTTCGCACCACTTCGCGGGGGTGGTCGTCGCGGGTGGCGTGGATGAGAGCGGGGAGGTCGACCGTGGCGGCTGCGCGTTCCCGCATGCCGTCGGTAATGAAGATCAGGCGGTCGCCGGGCTCCAGGCCAAGGCGCTGCACCCGGTAGGTGACCGGAGCGGGCACTCCGAAGGGCATGTTCACCGTGAGGGTCAGCTCCTCCACGGTGTGGCCTCGTAGGCGTAGCGGCCAGGGGTGGCCGGCGTTGACCAGTTCGCAGGTGCCGGTTTCCAGCTCGACGCGGAGCAGCTGGCCGGTGGTCATGCCGCGGCCATGGCTGGTGATCGCCTGGTGGGCGGCGTTGGCCTGGTCGAGAAGGCTGTGCCCGGCTCGGCGGGCGCCGCGTAGGGCGTTCACGGTTAGGGTGGCCAGCAGTGCGGATGCGGTGTCGTGGCCCATCGCGTCGGTGATCGACAGGTAGAGGGCGTCCTGGTCGAGGGCATAGTCGTAGGTGTCGCCGCCGATATCGTCGGCCGGTACCAGGCCGCCGACGAGGGTGAACTGCGCGGCCTCGCAGCAGGATGCAGAGGGCAGTAGCTGGTGCTGGATCTCGGCGGCCAGGCTGACAGTGGTGGTGCGCCGGCCCCAGTGGTAGAGGTCGGTGAAGCGGCGGTCGGTGACCACGATGTACGCCAGCGCGTGCGCGGCCTGCGCGACAGCGTCCCGTACCGCGTCGTCCGCTTCGGGTACGACCAGGTCCAGGACGCCGATGCAGTCGCCGCGGTTGGTCACCGGGGCCACCAGCCGGCAGCCGCCCTCTTCGTCCGGCTCCTGGTACAGGCTCTGGGAGCGCAGCACCCGGTCGTAGACGCTGCCCGCCAGCCCACGTCTTTCTGTCTTACCCCGCGTCTGCGCGGCCGTGCCGGCTCTGGGCAGCCGTACGGCTTCCTGTCCGATCATGTCGACGAGCCAGAACGACACCTCGTTCGCCGAGAACCGTTTCTCCAGGTTGCGGGCCACTACGTCGACCGACTCCACCGGCGCGGCATCCTCCGCCGCCTGCAGCACCTCATCCAGGCCAAAGCGCTCACCATCCGGCACAGGCACCTCCCAGTCCACCACCCCGGATTCCCGGCGAACCCGTTTTGGATGCGCCGACCAGGCGCAGCCCGGCCAGCCCATCCTCTGCCCGCCGTGCAAGCTCATCGGTTACGTTCCGACTCCTCGAGGGGCGTGCCGGTGTGGCTTGGGCTTGTAGCCGAGCCGGTGCTTACCTCCTCTGCGCCTGCCAGCGCAGCGGTTCTACGCTGCGCACATCCGCGCCGGCGCCGACGTTCGCCGGCTTAGCCGACCGCGGCCGCCGGGCGGCGGGGGCTCACTCCTGTGAGGGGACACGGGCAGCGATCTCCTTGGCCCAGCGCTCGGCCTCGGGCGCATGGGCCCCACCCTCGGCGGTGACGAGCCGCAGCCAGTTCAGCAGGTCGTGCGCCTCCTGAAGCGTGAGCAGCGGCAGTCGCTCGCCCTCTGTCTCCATCGGCACGAAGTCGATCTCGTCCAGGTCCAGGTCCTCGTAGCCGTCCACGACCGTGGCAACGCTCCGCACCCCACCCCGGTCACGGGCCCTGGCCCTGGCCCTGGCCCTGGCCCTGGCCCTGGCCCTGGCCCTGGGCAAGAAACAGCCCCGGCCGGCGTGGCCGCCGGCCGGGGCTGAACCCGTGAACAGTGTGGTCGTGAAAGGGTGGTCGCCTACGCGGCGAAAGGCTCTGCGGGGCTTCAGCCGGACGATCGTCCCCGCAGGCAATAGGTGAGGCCCGGGGACACTGTCCCCTTCACCACCACCCCGTCTACAACCACACCCACCCGCAGGACATTCCCGAGCCGACCGGGACGGCCCACGGATCGCGCCGTTGGGTGCACGGGGCTCTACCTCAGGCGCTGCGAGGCCGGCGGCCGGCTGTCTTCTTCGTGGCCGTATTCTTCGCTGCGGTCTTCTTGGCCGGCTGTTTCTTCTCCACGGTCTTCTTCGGCTGCGGCAGCTCGTGCACCTCGGCCGGGCCGGCGGACTCGCCCCGGGAGGCCTTCGCCTTCGACACCGATTCCTGCAATGCGGCCATCAGGTCCAGCACCGCCGCCGGCTCCTCCGGCTCCGGTGCCTCCGGCAGCGGCCTGTCCTCGCGCTTGGCCTCGATGAGCTGCGCGATGGCCTCGGTGTAGCGGTCCTGGAACTCCGGGCCCTCCAGCTCCTCCACCGTCATGGTGTCCAAGAGCGCGAGCGCGCTCTCGATCTCCGCCTCGGACACCTCGGTGGGCGGTGGGAGCAGCTCGGTGGGGTCGCGGATCTCGTCGGGCCAGCGCATGGCGTGCAGGACCAGGACGTCGTCGCGCACCCGCAGCAGCCCGAGTCTTTCTCGGCCGGACCAGGCGTACTTGGCGACGGCCACCTTCGACGACCGTGACAGGGCCTTGACCAGGAGCTTGTACGGCTTGGCGGCGACCTGGCCGGCGGGCTGGAGGTAGTAGCCGTCGGCGATCCGGATCGGGTCGACCGATTCCAGGGGGACGAACGCGTCGATCTCGATCGCCTTGGCGGTCGGCAGAGGCAGGTTGCTGAGATCCTCGTCGGTGATCGGGATGACCTGCGTCCGAGTCAGCTCGTATCCCTTGCCGATCTCGTCCTGAGGGACCTCGCGGTCCTCCAGCTCGCACACCTTGCGGTAGCGGACCCGTCCCTGGTCGGGCAGGTGGTACTGGTGGAAGTGGATGCTGTGGTCCTCAGTCGCGCCGACCACATTGATCGGCACCGTGACCAGGCCGAAGGAGATCGCGCCGGACCAGATCGTTCGGGGCATGACCCACCTCTCGTACTCGCCCCGAGCTCCTCCAGCGTAGGAACGCCGCCGACGACCCGCATCTGTCCGCACCCCCGCACCCGGCCTGCGCGGTGGTGCGCAGACGGCCCGCGACCAGGCCACCCGTTCGGCTCCGTGTACGTGCGCCGCGAGGGGCACTCCGCTGTGTGCGTTGTGAATGCCCTCCGGGCGGTGGTGTCGCGGTAGGTCCCCGAGTCCCCGTCGCGACACCCACCGGGCGCCGGCCCCGGAATGCCAGCGCGCGCCCGAGCGGGGTGGGACGGCTACTGCACCCGGGTGACCCCGCCACGCCCATGCGGAGGGTGGGCCGCCCCCGCACGAGGCGACCCACCATGACCACGCCCGGCTCATGGGCCAGCGTCGGGAGGCCGACGGCAGGCGGAGACGGCGCCGTCGCGAGCCGACCAGCGCCGACTCGCTCGTCTGAATGAACATCGGCGGGAAACGGCATGGCGAACCGTTCCGCCAGGACAGGCCGATGCCATGAAACTTCTGCCTCCACGACGGCCCCGCGCCAGCAGGACTGCACTGCTCGCCGCCGCCGTCCCGGCCGTCCTGGCCGCATCACTGACCGGCCTCGCACCCGCCCACACCACCACCACGGGGGCACCCGCCGTGGCCCGCGACCAGATCGCGTGCCCGCGCGGGTTCGTCTGCATCTACCCCGACATCAACTTCAACGGCCAGCCCTACGTCAAACGCGCCGTCGACGGCTCGGTGCGGCACCTGCCCGACTACATCCGCGGCAAGGGCAGCTCCATCATCAACAACAGCAGCCGCACCGCACGCGTCTACCAGAAGGACAACTACTTCGGCCGGCACGTCTGCGTCGGACGCGACGGCGGCACCATCAGCGACCTGCGCTCCTACCAGCTCAACGACACCACACACAGCCTCCGCAACAACGACACCCCCTGCGGCGCCTCCTGATCCCCCGACAGGGGCTCATCCGCCTGCCGGCCGCCGGCCGGCAGGCCCCTGGGCTCGCCCCCTGGCCTGCGCCAGTGCAACCGCCTGATCCGCGGTCGGCCGCCGCCCCGGCACCGGAGTCTTCTCGCTGACTGCGGTGGCTCGTGTGGAAGGCATCTCCCCATGACGTGATCCTTGCCCGAACCGATGCTGACCGTGACCGTGGACAACCCTGTGCTGCCCTCCGGGTGGGCAGCTGAGCCGAAGTGGGACGGTTCTCCAGACACCTGAAGTTGTCTCACCTGGGTGATAGTTCGGCGTCTCGCCGCAGCGGGTGGGACGTAACGGTGACGGGGCCCGACCCGGCGGCGGCCATGGTCCTGTGCCAGGGCACGCTCCTCGACGGTAAGTGCGTCACCGGCCCCGGGATAGCAGTGGTGCCCGACCCACCAATATCACGCTACGACGTATTAGGGGTTGAAGATTCTGTGCAAGCTCCTGCTGGCGCCCCGGACTGCCTGTAAGGATTTCCCGACTTACCCAACAACTGTGAGTAACGGAGACAGCAGTGACTCAGGCCCAGGGTGCAAAACCGCCTGTTCCGGCGCAGTCCGGTGGGGACGCCGGGACGCCGCAGCAGCCGCAGCAGCCGCAGCAGCCGCAGCAGCCGCAGCAGCCGCAGCAGCCGCAGCAGCCGCAGGAGCCGCAGGAGCCGCAGGAGCCGCAGCAGCCGCAGCAGCCGCAGCAGCCAGACGGAACGCCGGCCGGAACCTCACCAACGCCGGATCGGAAGAAACGCGACGGGATGCTGATTGCGACGATGATCGCCACGTTCGTCGCGGCCGGAGGTCTTGTTGCCTCTGCCTGGACGGGCTACTACCAGGTTAAGACGTCCCAAGATCAGTTAGCGCAGTCGAAGGAGGACTCCGAGAAAGAACTCCAGTCTCAAGCCTCGCTCGTCTCAAGCTGGACAATGGACGGCAGGAACGGTAAGACCACCGGCTACTTCGCGAACCGGTCTCTCGACCCAATCTCCCAGGTCACCATCGGCATAGCGACGGGGTTTGACGGCGAGACGCAGGAAGGTCTGTACCGCGGTGATAAGGAGCTGCTCGACCTCAGCGACGTGCCGCCATGCAGCATCGTCACGATCCCGCAGAGCCAGGCGCCCGGGAACGCGCAGTACTTCGCCATCGCCGGATTCTCGTTCGTGGACGTGCGCGGCCAACGATGGGGACGCGACCGGTACAAGCCGCTAAGGGCCATGGACCTGCCCGCCGCCATACACAACACACGAGACAGCGAGAAAGGTCGGCTGATGGCCACTTGGAAGCTCCTCTTCGGAGGTGCCGGCCAGCCGTCGTTGAGCACGGCCAGGCCGGGCTCGGCGTTCAGTGACATCCCGGCGCCCAAGCCCTTGAAGGACTGCGGAACCGACAAGAGGTAAACCGTGTTGCGCCCCTGAGCGGTCAGGGGCGCCCGACGCTCTGCCTCATGAGACACATCAACCCCTGGAGAAGGACGGCTACCGCGCTCAGCTCGGCGTGTTCGCGGGCGGCCGGGTGCTGCTGCGCTCCCGGCAAGGGACGGCATGACGGCATCGTTTCCCGAGATCCAGAGGGCAGCGCTCGCGCAGCTACCGGCGGACACCGGGTTGGATGGCGAGCTGGTGGTGTGGGAGCGGGGCCGGCTGGCGTTCGAGCGGCTGCGGCAGCGCCTTGCGCGGCGCGGGTCCGGGGCAGTGGAGGCCGCTCGCCAGTGGCCTGCACATTATGTGGTCATCGATCTGGTCCACGCGGAGGCGGTTCTGACCGGCTGGCCGTACAAGCGGCGGCGTGCCGCCCTGGAGTCGCTGTTCGAGGACCACGACTTGAAGGCGCCGTTGACGCTGTGCCCGTCGACCAGTGACCCGGCGGTGGCACGTGAGTGGCTTGCGTGGACGGCGGCCGGGCTGGAGGGGCTGTGCTTCAAGCGGCTGGATGAGCCGTACCGGCCGGTGCGTTCCTGGCTCAAGTACGAGGTGCGGGTCACGACCGGGGCCATCGTCGGTGCCGTCACCGGCTCCGTCGCGGCGTCCCGGACGGTGCTGCTGGGCCGGTATGACGCCGCGGGCCGCCTGCGGTACGTCGGCCGCAGCACCACGCTGTCCCGGGCCGCCGGCCGCGCCCTGGCCGACCAGTTGGCCCCGCCGTCGGGCCCGCACCTGTGGGAGGGCTGGACGTTCAGCGCGGGCTGGGGGACGCGGCGGACGCTCGATGTGCACCTGGTGCATCCCGGTGTCGTCGTGGAGGTCGCCGTCGACGTCGGCCGAGACAGTGCTGGACGGTGGCGGAATCCGGCGCGGCCGCACCGCGTGCGCACGGACATCGATGTAGCGCAGGTATCGCTGTTCGATGAGGGCGACGCTTCGCGGTGATCGTTTCTGCGAGCTGGTGATCGGGAAGTGGCGTGTCCCGGGTCGTGCTACGCCGGTTGATTGACCGCATCAGATCATCTTCCGACCATTTCCCTGCGTCTGGCGTGCGAAATGCTGTCCACTTCGACCACTTAAGGCGTGGCTGGTGACTGGAAAAGGAAGGAAACGTCCGGGAGTGAGAACAGGCCACGTCCGAAACGCGGAGCTACGGAATCCGGGGATATTCCCCTGGACGTGGCAACGAAAATCCACTGTCCCGGGAAGATCGTCATTATGACCCAGAGTGCGGCATTTGGGTGATTAGCATATCGCACTGTGTATCGGTAGCTTCACCGTCAGGTTGCGTGCGGGACCTCGCACAACGTCTCCAAACCCTGTTCGAAGTCCCGCACGCTCAACGGCAATCCAAGAGGAGTGCCCTATGGGGCGATCTACCCCCCGGCGTCGCCGGGTGAAACAACCATCCGGCCGCTTCGCACGCAAGCGTAGTGGCCGTAACGAAAACTTCCGTTACGTGAACCGGTCTGGCACGCATGCCGTTAGTGCGTTCATCGGAATCCTGTTCACCGGATACCTGCTCATTTCCCGCCCGCCCATCCACGTGACGGTCTCCCCCGAAGCCGCCACCGCCGTCGGCGGTGCGCTCACCGGCGCCGCCCTCCGGCTTGTGCGGTTCCGCCGTTACCGCCGCTGAGAGGCCTTGATTCGGGGGGAGACCGGCTTGCCGGTCTCCCCCCGACCCACACCCTGCGGCACGGGCCCCTGGCACAGCCCCGATCCGTGCCGCGCAGCCGGCGCGCGTGACGAAACCCGGGGAATCCCCGGTGCATCCGGCGCGGGCAACCCTTCATGAACCCTTTTCGTTACGGACGGAAGCAACCGTGAGTGACAACTGTGAGTACTGCGGCTCCCCTCTCACCGGAGGCCCGGGCAAGGGCCGGCCCCGGAAGTACTGCACAGACGCCTGCCGTCAGGCCGCCCACCGGCGTCGCACCCACGCCGGACCCGGATCCGCACCCCCGCTCCCGGCGCCCCCGGAACCCGCGGCCGAGCTGTCGCCGAGCCCCGCCCGGACCCCCCCCGGCCTCCCGGGCCGCCGGCCATGCCCCCTCGGCCGGGGACGAGCTCATCGCCGAGATCGCCAAAGACATCCAGGACGGTGCTCGCGAACTCGCACGGCTCCTGCCCTCGCTCGACGGGGAGGAGCCCCTGCTGCGCATCACCCAACTGCAAGAGCAGCTCGACGGCCTGACCGCAGCAGCCGTCGGCCGGGCACGCTACCGGCGTGTCACCTGGGTCACCATCAGCTCGGCCCTGCGCATCAGCGAGGACACCGCCCGCCACCGCTACACCGACCGCTACCTCCTGCGCCGCCTCGCACGGTTTAACCGGTCCGGGACGGTGCCCACCACCGTGGCCGGCCTCTTCACCGCCCCCGGGGACGGCACCGCCTCACCTCAGGACCCGCCCTCCGCCGGCGACACCGGCGGCGACGGCAACGAGGCGGGCAGCGACCGCAGCGACCGAGGGAACGGACCAGACCAGACCACACCCACCGAGCCGGCAGGCGCCGCCTACAACCGGCTCGCGCCGATCCTGTCCATGCTCATCCGCACCGCCCAGCTCACCAACAAAGAGGTCAGCGGCAGGATCGGATGCTCCCCCTCCTACCTGTCACGGATCCTGACCGGCGAACGCGTACCAACCTGGGACCTGACGCGCAAGTTCGCCCACGCCTGCGGCGCCGACCCCGAAGTCCTGCGCACCGTGTGGGAGTCGGAGAAGCTCAGCCACAAGTGCCGCGAACCACTCCCGGAACCCGACACCCCACCCCTGCCGGCCGCCGAACAGCTACGCGCCGCAGTCCGCACCCTGCACCTGCGCGCGGGACGCCCCGCCCCCAACGACATTGCCGTCGCCAGCCGGTGGGTGCTCACCGCCGGCACCGTGGCCTCCCTCCTCGAAGGCACCGTCCTGCCACCCCACGACGTTCTGGAAAACTTCGTCCGCCTCCTGGGCGGCGACGTCGACCACTTCGCCCGACTCCTGGACGACGCCCACCACGAAGCCACCCACGGCACAGCCGTCCTGCCGACCCCCAGCCAGCGAACAACTGACGTCGTCACCGCTACCGCACACTTAGAGACCGGCCTCGCCTCCCCACCCGCCGGCCCAGACACCGTCATGAAGGCCTTCAGCAAGGTCCTCACCGAAGAACGCACCATCGAAGACGGCCGCGCCCGCCTCCTGGACAAACTCGCCGAACAGAACCCGCAGACAAACCGCGAACGGTGGCGGCCGATGACCGCGATCACCGCCGCCCTGCGACAACGCAAACTCCCCCCAGCCACCGCCATCACCCCCCTCGGAGGATGACCCATGCACCCTGCCACACCCGGTGTCCCCACCCGACCAGACCAGGCCAGGCCAGGCCGGGCCCCCGCGGCCGCTCGGTCACGGATCACCCTGCGACAGCGCGCCTGCCAGCCGCGAAACGAGAAGGACAGGCGCCAGCCGGTCTTCTGCCCGGGCACCGTCTGGTCCTGCCCCTGGCAGCCGCGCCTGGCTCATCCTTCGGTGACCTGGCGCTGCCTCCGCAGCCCCTCCGCGGCCACTGTCGTCAGCGGGCCAGTGTCACGGTGACAGGCACGTCCGGACAGTTGCCGAGCACCTCGGTGAGCGCGGCCTGCTCGCCGGTGTCGATGCTCAGGCCCCAGCGCGTCTTGTCGGCCACCCAGTCGGCGACGTACTGGCAGCGGTAGCCGACGGCCGGCGGCAGCCACGTGCTGGGGTCCTGGTCGGCCTTGGACCGGTTCGAGGCAGCCGACACCGCGATCAGCGCGCGCTCGTCGCCGAGGTCGTTGGCGTAGGCCTCACGTTCCTTCGCGCTCCAGGCGGAGGCGCCGGAGTCCCAGGCCTCGGCGAGCGGGACCAGGTGGTCGATGTCCAGACCCTTCGGTCCCTGGATGAAGCGGTCGTCGTACGGCGAGAACCAGGCTCCTCCGCTCAGCCGGCAGCTCGCGCCCTGCTCTGGGGCGACGACCGCCTCGGCCTTCAGAACCTCGGCGCGGGTGTTGCAGCCGTCCTTGTCGGCGTCGACCCAGTGCTTGAACTTCGTGCGCTCGTACCCGGTGCGGTCCTCGGTGCGGACCGGCAGCTGGGCGAGGGCGTCCTGGACGGGAAGGGTGACGGTGTCACCGGGTGCGGAAGCAGCCGGGGCTGCGTGCGCGGTCGTCGGGATGACCAGGGCGGCGAACACGGCGGCCACGGCAGCGGTACGGGCGAAGCGCACGAGCGGAGTCCTCTCGAAGACCACAGAGCAGTTCGTGATCTTCGTAGCGGCTCCCGCACGCGACCCGCCGGCAACCAGCAGCGGCTCTACCCGATCGGGCGGTAAGTACGATCAACAACGCGCGAGGCTGGCCGCTTACGATCTGTGCCGTGACAGAGGCCCCCGATGAGCTGATCGAGTAGCCGAGGGGGATCTCACCCCTCGGCTCTCACAGAACCGTGCGTAAAAGTCTCCCGTTACACGGCTCTTGTCGTTCTGATCGTCAGATCAAGTAGGCGGCAGTCGTCAGGCGCCAGTGCGCGAACATGCGTGGGTACCGCTGCGCGATCTCCCCGAGTTTCGCGAGTGCCTTACGGTGGCCTGCGAGCCGCTTGTACTTCCGGCGGATCCAACGCACCAGGTAGGCGTTGATGCGCATGAGGAAGGAGATCAGCTCCCACGAGCGGAAGCGTCCGTAGTAGTTGATCCAGCCCCCGACCACAGGGTTGATCCTGCGGGCGAGGTCTGCGAAGGAACTGCCGGTGCGGAGGTGCAGTTGCCAGGAACGCACCTCTCGACCGATCCGGGTCAGGGCCTGCCTGCTGATGGCCGGCTCGAACGACAGGAACTGCTTGCCGTGCCGATTCCGGTTCTTCCTGGGCCGGAACGTGTACCCGAGGAACGTGAACGACGTGTGCTCGTAGGAGCCACGCCGGAACGCGTCCTTGCAGTAGACGATCCGGGTCTTGTCCGGGTGCAGCTGCAACCCGACCTCGACCATCCTGCCCCTGAGCGCGGCCAGCACCTGGCGGGCCTGGCGCTCGGTGACGCAGTGCAGCACTGCATCGTCCGCGTAGCGTTCGAACCAGACACCCGGGAACTCCCGAGCCATCCAGGTGTCGAACGCGTAGTGCAGGAACAGGTTCGCCAGGACGGGAGACACCGGAGCCCCTTGAGGGGTCCCTCGTTCCCGTTCCAGCAGGGAGCCGTCGGGCATGACGAGCGGGGCGGCAAGCCACCGCCGCACGTACAACTTCACCCAAACGGCATCGGTGTGAGCCTCCACGGCCTTGACCAGTAGGTCCCAGGGCACGCTGTCGAAGAACTTGGTGATGTCGAACTCCACCACCCAGTCCCGCTTCCAGCAGCGCTCCCGGCACCTTTCCACCGCAGTCAAGGCAGACCGTCCAGGCCGATATCCGTAGCTATCCGGGTGGAACATAGGGTCCACCCTTCTAATTAGATGCCGGGACACAACGGTCTGAGCCACACGGTCGGCGACAGCGGGAATGCCGAGCATTCTCGTGCCGCCTCCGTGCGGCTTGGGGATCTCTACCGCGCGCACCGGTGGCGGAAAGTACGAGCCCGATGACATTCGATTCCAGACCTTGTAGAGATTGCTCCTCAGGTCCTTCTCGAAATCGTCGATACACTGTCCATCCACGCCGGGTGCACCTTTATTAGCCTTGACTTCCTCCCACGCCTCCTTGACTTCCCACTTCGACCTCCGCATCGGTACTCGACCCCTTGCGGTGTCCGCCGCTTGGGGCACTCCCTCTCCCCTGAACTGCGTCAGGGCGTATCGGTGCCTGCCTTCTCCTGTTCCATGCGAGAGCCGCAGACCGGACTCACGTCGCCTCCATGCCGGACACCACCTGGCCAATAGACGGGCACCCGCCAGGCTCATCCCGGAGCACTTGATAAGCCCCGGTTTCGGTGTCGTCTGGTTCCATTTCGACACGTCAGCAGCGATTCACTTGCGTTCGTCTTTCCGGTCCCCACCTGACGCCTCTTACGACGCCTTTTCCTCATCGCTCACCACGACAGTCTTCAGCTAACGCAGCATGAGGCGGTTTGAAGCCTCCCCCCGCAGGGCGGCTCCGAAGGGCCACAAAACCTTCATCTCTCACACAGCACCATTTCCGGAAACTGCTCCTACATACAACTTCCTTCCATGTTCAGGACACACATCAAGCTGGAACGATCCGCCGAGGAAGAACGCGCCAAGCTCGCCGGCCTGGCCGGTGACGAGTACGACGCCCAGTGGCGCCGCTGGCGCGAGGCGTCCAAGGAGGTGCAGGCGGCCGTCACCGCGCACGCCGAGGCGTCCGGGGCCAGCCGGTACGAGCTGGAACAAGCGGTGAAGAAGGCCGTACGGCACGCCCAGGAAGACCCGGCCGTCGAGTAGACGGCCTACTGCCCGTCGGGCCAGGCGACCAGCACGTCATGGTCTCCTCACCGGTGAGGGCGACACGGGCGTCCGGCATGCTGCCGTACTCGCCGATCCAGCGGCGGAACTTGTCCCGCGCGACCTCCTTACGGTGCCACCAGCCATGCTGCACCGCCCGGCCGCCAAAGATGAGCAGCCGGTAGTAGCGGCCGGCGCCGGTCAAGCCAGTCGGATCCCTCGCGACCGCCCCGGCTCGCGGACGATCGCCCGTTTCGCCTCCAGCTCGCCCAGCTGGTAGTGCACGGATGCCCTGCTGCGCATGCCGACAGCCGCGCCGATCTGCTGCATCGTCGGCGCTTGACCGTAGTCGGCGATGTGCTGGCGGATGCAGCGCAGGATGCGCTCCTGGGTGTCGGTGAGGTAGTCGACGCGGTACATAATTCAATTAGAGCGCTTGTTCGAATTTGAAGGCAAACGAAAGACACGGCAGCCCGGGAGGAGCAGGTGGGTGGTGAGCAGCCGCTCTCGCGTCTGGACGCGCTGCGCTTCGCCCGGCGCGTCGTCGAGCAGCAGGCCGTCCGGCAGCTGGGGCTCATCGACCGCTGGATCGCAGAGGAGGAGCGGCGGGAGGCGGAGCGGCGCCGGGGTGAGGAGATGCGGCCGGCCGCTGCGGACTGGCTGATCCAGTACGGCCTGAACCGGGCCAACGTCGACGCCGTCCACGTAGGCGGCTGCTGGGCCGCGAAGAAGAGCGGCCGATGCCGCCCCGCCACGCGCGAGCAGGCCCTCGACGCGCTCCGAAGCGGGGTGCCGCCCTGCGTGCACTGCCGACCCGACACAGCCTTCGGCATTGGCTGAGACGAGAGCGCCCCGGCCAGCGTGCTGGCCGGGGCTGAACCCGCAAAACTGTGATCGTGAAGGGCGGTCGCCTACGCGGCGAAAGGCAATGCGAGGCTTCAGCCGAACGATCGTCCTCGCATGCGATAGATGAGGCCCGGGGACACTGTTCCCTTCACCATCACGCCTTTTTCAACCCCACCCGCCCGGCGAACATTCCCACGCGTCTACAGGTTCTCGGGACCTTCCCGGGCGCTGCACCGCTTCCGTCGTCGCCTCCCCATGAGCTGGTCCTACTCCAGTCGGGTGAACACGCCAGGAGGGGAGAACTGCGCGCGGCGCCAGCGCGTGATGCCCCGTGTGAAGCCGATCAGCGAAGTGCATGTGGCGGAGCCGGGCCTGGCCATCGTCGAGGTCGCGGCCTGCGATGACGAGACAGCATTCGCGGTCCAGGAGCTGCTCGCCGGGCGGTGGGCGACCGCGACCGCGGACACCACGACCCGGGCTCCCGGCGAGCCCGGTGTCCGGCTGCGCTGCTACCTGGACGTGCGCCAGGAGCTCGGCTCGTAGCATCGCTGGGGCTGTCATACGTCCGCAGGCCCGGTGCGCAGCTGTCAGGCGGCGGTCTTCTTGCGGCGGCGGCCACTGGAAGCGAGTGCGTCGATGAGCTCCTCCCGGCTCATCTTCGACCGGCCGGGAACGTCCTGTTCGGTCGCCCGCTGGTACAGCTCCGCCTTGCTCAGCTTCTGCAACTCCCGCTTGCCGCCGGCACCGCGTCCGCGGGCCCGCGCCACACCGGCCTGCTTCGGCGGAGCCTTCCGTGCCGGCGCCTTCGCCGACCCGCCCGCCGAGGACCGGGCGGCCGCATTGCGCGGCGCGGCCCTCTCCTTGCGCTCGCCGGCCGGCTCCTTCATCAGGTCGATCACGTTGGTCGCCTCCGGCGGCTCCTCGGTCGCCGCGATCTCCTGGCCCTCGGCCTTGGCCTTGACCAGCTCGCGCACCTTCTGCTGGTAGGTGTCGCGATAGCGGGAGGGATCCCAGTCGGAGCTGAGCGCGTCGACCAGCTGCCGCGCCATGTCCAGCTGCTTGCCCCGCCCCGCCCGGCCGGAGGGGAGCTCGGGCAGTTCCTGGCCCGGGTCACGGACCTCGTCCGCCCAGTGCAGCGTCTGCAACACCAGCACCTTGTCCTCCGCGCGCAGCGCGGTCAGGTACTGCTTGTTGCGCATGACGAAGGTGGCGATCCCCACCTTGTTCGCCTCCGCCAGCGCGGCGCGCAACAGCTCGTAGACCCCTGTGTACTCGGTGCCGCGCGGGGCGATGTAGTAGGTGCGGTCGAAGTAGACCGGCTCGATCCGCTCCAGGTCGACGAAGTCGGTGATGTCGATGGTCTGGGAGCGGCCTGGCGCGATCTCGTCGAGTTCGCCGGGTTCCACGATGACGTACTGGCCCTCGTCGAGTTCGTAGCCCTTGACGATGTCGCTGGTGTCGACCTCGTCGCCGGTGCGTTCGTTCACCCGCTTGTTGCGGATGCGGTCCGAGGTGCCGCGCTGGAGCTGGTGGAAGTGGACGGTGTGGTCCTCGGTCGCGGTGTAGAGGCCGACGGGCACGGTGACGAGCCCGAAGGTGATCACGCCTGTCCAGATCGCCCGAGCCATGATCGTGCTCCGTCCCTTCGGCCCGGCATGCACAGATGCCGGCATCACGCCCTGTTGTCTTCACGCTCGCACCGCTGTGCGTGCCGCGCCCGCCGGGCCGGAGGGCAGGCACCCGAACGGCGGCCAGCCGGGGTGGAAGGCATCGGACATGACGTGGACGCTGCCCGAGCCGATGCTCGCCGCCCCCGTGCCGGACCCGGCTCTGCCGGCGGGCTGGGCGGCAGAGGTGAAATGGGACGGATGGCGGGCCGCGGTGTCGGTGGAGGCGGGCCATATCGTGCTGCGCTCACGCCGGGGCACCAACCTGCTGCCGGCGTTCCCCGACGTGCAGGCCGGGTGCGCGCAGCTGCCGGACGCGACCGCGTTGGACGGCGAGTTGGTCGTGTGGGAGGCCGGGCGGCTGGCGTTCGAGCAGCTCCAGGGACGCCTGCGGGCCCGTGCGACCGCAGCGGCTCGGCTCGCGGGTGAGTGGCCGGCTCACTTCGTCGCCTTCGACCTGCTGCGCCTGGAGGGGACGGACACCACCCGGTGGGCCTACCGGCGCCGGCGTGCCGCCCTGGAGGAACTGTTCCAGGAGCGCGGGCTGGCGGCGCCGTGGGCGCTGTGCCCGTCGACCACCGACGCGTCCACGGTCCGCGAGTGGCTGACCTGGACAGCCGTCGGCGTGGAGGGAATCGTGTACAAGCGGCTGGACAGCACCTATGAGCCGTCGGTACGCGGGTGGCGCAAGTACAAGGTGCGCGAAACCCAGGACGCGATCGTCGGCGCCGTCACCGGATCGGTGAGGACACCCAGGACACTGCTGCTGGGCCGCTACGACACCGACGGCCGCCTGCAGCACACCGGCCGCACGACAACGCTCCCCCAGGCAGCCGCCCGCAGCGTTGCCGTTCTCCTGGCCCCGTCCAGAGGCGCACACCCGTGGACGGGCTTCACCTTCTCCGCCGGATGGGGCAGCCGGGAAAGCCTGGACGTCACCCTGGTCCGGCCCGAGCTCGTCGTGGAAGTCGGCGTCGACATCGCCCGCGACAGCACCGGCCGATGGCGGCACCCCGCCCGCTGGCACCGCCCGCGCCCCGACCTCTCCCCCGCCGACGTCGCACCCTTCGGCAGCCCACGTTAGGTCGGCGAAGCGGAAGAGCCAGCCGCCGACCGTCCGCGCGGCCAGTCCCAGGGTTTCTGCCCTCGGCAGGTCCCATCGCTCTAGGCTCTGTCCATATTCAGAATGCACGGGGGTGTCGAATGGAGCCTGTGGTACTCGGCGGGAAACTCGCCTCCAGCTTGGTCGGCTCACTGATCAAAAAACTGTTCGTGGCGGAGGGGCCAGGCGCGGGCCTGGTCGACAGACCTGTGCGGATGAAGAACCTGGTCTCCTTCCGGGGCGAAAAGCGCACACTGGACGAAAAGGACGTACACAAGCTCGCGGAGTACCTGGTTCAGCAGGCCATCGACTCACCGGGCGAGCGACCTTTCCGGCCCCAGGAGCGAGCCGCTGTGGTAGATGCGCTGGCCCGACGGCTGCTTGCGCTTGGTGACCTGGACATGGACGACGTCCAGGCCGTGCGGCTCGGTCACCGGGAACTGGCACGCAGGCTGCGCTCCCAGAGTCCGGCACCGGATGGGCTGTCGACCGACGCCCAGCTCTTCCTCGATTCCGCAACGGAGTGGGCCTCTTTGCAGGTTCTAGAGTTCTTCACCCGCCGCTCCACCTTCGTGGCGCGCACCCTGGTGGAACAGGCCCGGGCGCAGGCGGACCTCGTCGCCAAGGTCGATGAGCTGCTCACCCGCACACCACGCCCGGATACCAGGGACACCACATTCGAGCGTGGCTATCTCGACTACGTCGTCAGGAAGCACGGAAAGCTCACGATTTACGGCATCGATCTCAGTAACTCGCCGGATCGTTGGCCGCTGGACGCGGCATACCTCAGCTTGAACGTGATCGGGCACGGCGAGGAGACCGATTTCGAACCGGCGTCCACCTCGCCCGTCTCTGCCCCCGCCGATCAGGTGCTGTCCGACCACGACCGGGTGCTGCTGCGGGGGGCCGCGGGCTCGGGCAAAACCACACTGATCCAGTGGCTCGCGGTGTCGGCAGCGGCCAGCTCCACGGAGGGCATGGCCTACCTCATCGGCCGAATCCCGTTCGTGCTCCCCCTGCGCACCCTCACCCGGCACGGCGAACGCCTCCCGTCCCCCACGCGCTTCCTCGCTTCGGTCGGATGCCCGCTGGCCGACAGCCAGCCGGAAGGCTGGGAACACCGCGTCCTGGCCAGCGGGCGCGGACTCGTCCTGGTCGACGGTCTCGACGAAGTTCCGGAACACGAACGCGAACGTACCCGGGCCTGGCTGCGCGACCTGGTGGATGCCTACCCCGGCAACCGCTGGCTCGTCACCTCTCGCCCCTCGGCCGTACGCGAGGACTGGCTCGCCTCCGACGGGTTCACCGAACTGAGCCTCTCCGCGATGAGCCCGTCAGACGTGGCCGCCTTCATCAAACGCTGGCATCGGGCCGCCGCCACCGGTGTGCCTGACGAGGACGCCCTCTTGGCTTCCTACGAGGCCCAGCTCCGCGACGCCGTCCGCACCAAGACCGACCTGGGCCGCCTCGCCACCAATCCCCTGATGTGCGGCCTGATCTGCGCACTCCATCGTGACCGGCGCGGCTACCTCCCCTACGGCCGCAAGGAGTTGTACGACTCCGCCCTCTCCATGCTTCTCGTCCGCCGCGACCGCGAACGTGACATGACAGTTCCCGAACTGAGCGAGGAGCCCCAGTTACAGCTCCTCCAACGGCTCGCCCACTGGCTCATCCGCAACGGCCGTACGGAAATGGACTGGAGCAGGGCGGAGAGCATCATCTCGGAGGTGCTCCCGGCGGTCCCGGCGGCGCATATCCTGGGGGATGCGGGCGACGTGCTGCGCCATTTCTTGATCCGCACCGGCCTCCTTCTCTCCCCCGCCCCGGGCACGATCCACTTTGTGCACCGCACGTTCCAGGACTACCTGGGGGCGCGGGCGGCCGTGGAAGCCGGTGACTTCGGCCTGCTGGCGGAACACGCCGACGACGACCAGTGGTCCGACGTCATCCGCATGGCGGTGGCGCAGGCCAGGCCACGTGAACGGGCCGAGCTACTGGATCTCTTGACGGCTTACCCGGACAAGCGCGCTCATCTGCTGGCGATGGCCTGCCTGGAACACGCCACAGAGCTCGACCCGACGGTGCGACGGCGGGTCGAGGAGATGACGGCGATGCTGCTGCCGCCCCGCACGGAAACCGAGGTCAGGGAACTTGCCGAGGCCGGCCCGCTGGTCCTGGGCCTGCTGCCGGGCCCTCAAGGGTTGTCAGACGAAGAAGCCGAAGCGGTAACGGCAACAGCGGCGCTGATCGGGACGGACGCAGCAGTGCCGGTGTTGGCACGGTACCGGAAGCACTCCGCGTGGCGGGTCCGGGTCAACCTGACCCGAGCGTGGGACCTCTTCGACGCAGACGTGTACGCCGACGAGGTACTGGCACAAGCCGACACCCACGACATTTTCCTCTTCGCCACCTCGCCCGCGCAGGTGCGAGCGTTGTCACGTCTCGGTCATCGGGCACGAATCGGCTTGAAAGGCGACCATGTTCCTACGGACATTTTCAGAGTGATACCTGAGGGTGTAGAAAGCCTCGGCCTCTACGAGAACTCCCTGCTCAGCGACCTGGGCCCGTTGTCCTCTCTGCCCTCTGTCCGCCACCTGAACCTGGTGGGCTGCCCAGAGATAGAAGACCTTGCGCCCTTGGCCGATATGGGCCTGAACTCCCTCTCCTTACGGGACATCGGCGGAGTGGCCGGGCTCAGCCGCCTGCACACGCTCAACGGACTCACCGTCGCGACGCATCTGCCGTGCGGACTGGCCGCCCTTCCGCAGGACGCTCCACTCACGTGGCTGTCTCTGGATGGCGAGGCCGTCGTGGAATACGGGCTACGCGGTCTAAGCACATGGCGCGAGTTGGCCTCCCTGAACATCCAGGGCGACATGGGCGTCCTCAGCCCCGAGGACTGGGCGGAGGTCGCCCGGCTGCCGCGCCTCACCAGCGCAACTTTCCGGGGAGATTACCTGCCCGGGCTTCTGTCCGCCCCTCATCTGCCCACGCTCGAGTTCGTGCAGGTCATGAACGTTCGGAAGGACACCGATCTCACACCACTGGCCCGCTGCTGCCCGCAGGTTCAGACAGTCGAACTGTATCCGGAGCAGCACTCCAAGGAGCTGGACCCGGTCCAGTACAAGGCTCTGTTCCCCGACGCCAACGTCACGGTGCGCACTCCCCACCCCTTCTATCTCTGACGGGTCTCAACATGGTTGAGGGGATCGGCATGCAAAAACACCATCCCCCTCCTAATACTGCAGCCGTAGATGTGATCTTCATGATTGAAGGGCGGCCTGGCGTTGGTAGTGGCTGCGTTGGGCGCGGGCTTGGTGGCGTCGGCGCCAGGTGGACCAGCGCAGTCGATGGGCGAGGTCGCGGATCGGCCGTGTGATCAGGGCGGTGAACAGGCGCTGGATCTCGTTGCAGGTGAGCGGGATCAGCCCGTTCGGGCTGGTGCCGTCGTGGGCCAGGGCCTGGTCGCGGCGTTCGAGGGCTGCGGTGACGACGAGGAAGGCGTGACCCAGCGGTGCCAGGAGTCCCAGCGGCGGACCTGGTGCTCGTCCAGTCCGGTCAGGGTCTTCGAGCTCTGGAACGTCTCCTCGACCGTCCAGCGGCTTCCGGCGACCTTGTCGAGGGTGGACAGCGGCACTGGGCGGGGCGCATAGCAGCGGTAGTAGGCGAGTTCGCCGGTGCGGCGGTTGCCGCGAATCAACAGGTGCTGATGGCCGGCCAGGCGGGGGGCGGTGATGGCGATCTGGGCCCGGTCGTACCGGCGGTGGCCCTTCGCACCGCGTCCGGCGGACAGCTTCTGCTGGGCCCGCTTGGGGATCTTCTTGGCCAGGTGGTCGGCGCGCTGGTCTCCGGCCGGGGTGGGGACGCGGTGGGTGCTGGAGACCGCGAGCACGTAGCCGAGCTGCCGCTGTTCCAGGGCGGCGCGCAGTGCGGGTTGTCGCCGATAGACCTCGTCGCCGGCCGCCCATGCGGCCGCAACTCCCGCGTCCAGGATGCGCTCGATCATCTGCCGGGCGAGCTGCGGCTTGGTGGCGAAGCCGACGTCGTCGGGGACGGCGGCCTGGCCGCAGCGGTCCGGGTCGCTCGTCCAGGACTTGGGCAGGTAGAGCGCGCGATCGATGGCGGCGTGTCCGTGCGGGAGATGTAGGTAAGGTAGACGGCGACCTGGGCGTCTCGATCCGCCCGGCGGTGCCGGTGTACTGGCGCTGGACGCCGACGGTGCGGGTGCCCTTCTTCAGGTCGCTGGTCTCGTCCATCACCAGCACGGCCTGGTCGTCGGCCAGGTGCTCCAGCATGAACGCGCGCAGGTCGTCCCGGACGAGGTCGGCGTCCCATTTGGCGCGGCCGAGCAGGTGCTGCAGGCCGTCGGGGTTGGCGTCCCCGGTGTGCTCGGCGATCGTCCAGCAGTTCTTGCGCGGCAAGTCCGTCAACAGCCCGAGCAGCAACTGCCGGGCTCGAAGCCGGAGTTCGATCCGGCTGAATTGTCCCGCGATCTGCTCCATCAGGACCTCGAACATCGCCCGCCAGCGGACAGGCACTACGCTGTGACCTGCGGCCACCGCTTCATCGTCAGTCCACACACCTCACGATGATCACCGGTGGCCGCAGCCGTCTCCGCACCAGGTCCC
>NZ_KQ948370.1:182031-192368 GCF_001514055.1 Streptomyces corchorusii
AGAACTCGATGCCGCGCTGCGGCGGACCAGGATGGGCTTCCACCGCTCGATCGCGGCCATGGCGGAGGCGGGCAACGACATCGTGGTCGACCATGTGCTCAGCGAACCGTGGCGGCTGCTCGACTGCCTGACACTGCTGCGGCCCGAGGACGTGCTGTTCGTCGGCGTCCACTGCCCGCTGGACGAGCTGGCCCGCCGCGAGCTGGCCCGGGGCGACCGCCCGCCGGGCCTCGCGGCGCACCAGTACGACCTGGTCCACGGCCACGGCGACTACGACCTGGAGTGCGACACCAGCGCGGCAAGCCCACGTGAATGCGCGCAGCAGATCAAGGAGTTTCTCCCGCACCGCCCCAGCCCCACCGCCTTCACCCGCCTCCGCCGACACCACCTGACTGACGACCGGGAACCGCTGACGGCGTGAGGCATGCCTACTCGGCTGTTGGTTCCCTCGTAGCCGGCACCTGAGCCCCGGGGCTGATCCTTACGGCCAAGAGCCTGTGAATGAAGATCCACATGTACGGCTGGAGTACTAGGCCGGCCACAGGGGCAGGGGCCGTCGCCGGCAGCAATCAGGCGGGGCTCCCGGGCACCGTCCACACTGATCTGTCGGGTGACGTATCGGCGTCGATCAGGTCCTCGCCTTGAGCCCGATCCCGGTCAGGCGGGCGCGTTGCAGGCAGGCGGCGTCCATCAACTGGTAGGCAACGGTGCGCAGGTCCTCCTCGTGGGCTGAGGGTTCGGTCAGGCGGCGGGCCTTCTCCCCACTGGTGCCGCCCGCGAATCACGGAGTCAAGGGTGATCATCCGGGCAGCCTGGCCGCGACGGCGCAGCTGGAGGCCGAGCTGGACGACGAGGTTCACAGTGCGGCTCGGGCGACGGCGCCGGTCGAGAGCCGTCGAGAGCCGACTCGCTCGTCTGAATGAACATCGGCGGGAATCGGAATGGCGAACCGTTCCGCCAGGACAGGCCGACGCCATGAAACTTCTGCCTACACGACGGCCCCACACCGGCAGGAGGGCGCTGCTCGCCGCCGCCGTCCCGGCCGTCCTGGCCGCATCACTGACCGGCCTCACGCCCGCCCAAGCCACCACCACTGCCAGCGTCCCCGCCGTGGCCCGGGACCAGATCGCGTGCCCGCGCGGGTTCGTCTGCATCTACCCCGACATCAACTTCAACGGCCAGCCCTACGTCAAACGCGCCGTCGACGGGTCGGTGCGGCACCTGCCCGACTACATCCGCGGCAAGGGCAGCTCCATCATCAACAACAGCAGCCGCACCGCACGCGTCTACCAGAAGGACAACTACTTCGGCCGGCACGTCTGCGTCGGACGCGACGGCGGCACCATCAGCGACCTGCGCTCCTACCAGCTCAACGACACCACACACAGCCTCCGCAACAACGACACCCCCTGCGGCGCCTGATAACCGCCCTGCACAGGTCCGACCGCCTGCCGGCCGCCGGCCGGCAGGCCCTCGGGCTCGGCCCTCCCCCTGCATCGGTGCAACCGCCTGGTCCACGGGCCGGCCGCATGGCACCAGCACAGGAGTCTTCCTCCGGGCTGACCTCGTAGACCGACCTGCCGGGCGCCGTGGCCCGCAGCGGCGGTGGGAGGAGGCAGCAGCGGCCGGTCCCGGCGTCCGGCAGGACGGCAGGGCGCCGGAACGGGCCAAACCCCGCTGACCGGGCGGACCGGGCGGATCGGCATGCGCGCCCCGGCCAGCGGCCGCGGCACCCCCGGGCGCCGCCCCACAACGCGACGCGCGCAGGAACAGGGTGGAACGGCCCACCACGCCCAGCTGACCCCGCCACGAGCGTACGGAAGGTGGGCCGCCCCCGCACGAGGCGACCCACCGTGGACACGTCCGGCTCAAGACCGGAGTCATCTACCGCCGCGTGAGGTCAGTGGCGGTGCCCTTCGCGGCGGTCGCCGCCGCGGTGCCGGTCGTCGCCGCGGTGATCGCGGTGGTGGCCCCAGGAGACCTCGTCGACGAACCGGTCACGGTGGTTGCGCAGGGTCGCGGTGTCGGAGTGGTTGTCCCACACGTACGCCCGCCGGTCCTGGTACAGGTCCGTCCGGCTGTCGCGGCCGATCCCGGTGTGGACACGGACCGTGGCGCGGCCGTTCAGCCGGTAGTGGTCGAAGGTGTAGGTGTGGCCGTCCTCGTCCGCGAGGGTCCAGCCGTCCAGGTTCACCGCCCGTCGCGAGTCGTTGGTGAGCTCCACCCACTCGGCGTTCAGTGAGCGGTTGGAGCGGTCGTCCCGGCCCGGGGAGTTGTACTGCACGTCGCTGATGTACACCACCGGACGGTACTGGCGGCCATGGTGGTGGCCGTCGGCCGAGGCCGGCAGCGCCACCGCGCCCACCACCGCAGCGGCCACACCGGCAACGGCGGTCAGACGACGGACGGAAGAAGAAACGGACACAGAGGTCCCCCTTCAGGTGCGCACACCCAGCCGAACCGCGGTATCGAAACCGCAGCCCAGCCAGGTGCGTTGTGCTGTTGCGCAGCCGGTCGGCCGCACACCCACACCGTGCAGCCCAGACCCTCGCTCTGTGAGGGAAATGCGAAGGGCATTACAGCTTCTACGAAATTCTGTGACATTCGCCTGTAGTAGCCATCAATGTTCTTGCTGCACAGTGTTGACGGCGTATCGGAGGCCGTTCTCCTTGGAATTGCTCGCCTCAGACAATGAATCGCCGAGGTCCGCCACTCCGGCCGCCGCGTGCCGGTTCACCCGAAAGTGAGTAACAAGCCCTCCGCTCCGGCCGTGCTGCCCGCCGCTGACCGAGCGCCCGATGACCGCCGAGGAGGCGGAGACGGCCGCGCGGATGTTCAAGGCCCTCGGTGACCCGGTCCGGCTGCGGCTGTTCTCCGCGGTGGCCTCGCACGAGGGTGGCGAAGCGTGCGTGTGCGACATCTCCGACGTCGGTGTCTCCCAGCCCACCGTGTCCCACCACCTGAAGAAGCTCAAGGAAGCCGGGCTGCTCACATCCGAGCGACGCGGCACCTGGGTCTACTACCGCGTCGAGCCGTCCGTGCTCGCCGCCATGGGCCAACTGCTGGTAGGTGCATCGGCTGCGTCATGACCACACTTGGACGCCCGCCGGCAACGCCCAGGGACGCTACGGCGGCGGGCAGTTGCCAAAAGCGGTAGTGGACGAGGCGGGTGGTTGCCATCCTGACGGAATGGAGGAAGCAGAAGACCGGTTGAGCCTGCCCCGGCCTCGCTGGGCAAATGCCGAGATCGCCGTCTGGGGCGGTGCCGGCGAGGACGATCTCGTCCTCGCCGGCGGCTATCTGCGAGTCGCCGAGACTGCCGCCCGGCACTGGATCGCCCACGGCCCGGACGACCGGCTGCCCCTCCCGATCCTCTACAACTACCGGCACAGCATCGAACTGTCGCTGAAGTGGCTGATCCGCAAGGCCGCCCAGTGCGCGCTGCGCGAGGGTTACACAGGAGAAGAAGACCTCAGCCCCGACCAGTTGGACAAGCGTCTGCGCACGCACAACATCAGGAGACTGGCGGACTGCCTCAACCGGTACCTGGCCCTGCTGGACCTGCCCAAGGTGGAACAGCGCATCGACCCGGAGTCGTGGAGTCAGCTGAACTGGCTCGACAGCGAGGATGCGACAGGAGAGACCTACCGATACGCCGTGGTCGGCCACGGCGCCGGCCGGGCTCCCGCCCGGCCCGTGCAGCAGAACGTCAACTTCTACGAGCAGGTGAACGAGCTCCACAAGCTCGCGCACCTGCTGTGGGGCGGCTACTCGGCTCATCTCGGTGAGTACGAGAACTGGCAGATCGAGTACATGGAGGCCATGGACACGGCTGGCTACTGAAGCGGTGCGTGTTGTCGCTACGGCGTCGGCTTCTTGTGGCGGGTGAGGAGCTCGGTGAAGAAGTCGGAGATGAGCTGTGGGCTGTCGGGCCGGGTGAGTTCCCAGCCGCCGAAGCGGTAGATCTCATAGCCAGCCAGCCGCAGGCGGCGGTCCTCGGCGACCATCTCCGAGTACAGCCTGGGCGAGGCGGCGTAAGTGGTGCGGCCGTCCGCGCCGGTGGGGTTCTTGATGCCGTAGTGGTGGGCGCCGTCGACCTCGATCACGATGCGGGAGCGGTCGGGTGCCAGCAGCAGGAAGTCCATGCGCTCGCGGTGCAGGGCACCGCTGTGTCCGCCGCTCTTGCGGGTGTAAGGGTCGTAGTGCAGGTAGACCTGCGGGATAAGGGCGGGCAGGTCGAACCCGTCTGGTTCGGCGTAGCGGGCGCAGTACGTGCGCAGGACCGTCTGCTCTGGCAGGGAATCCAGGGAGCGGTACAGCCGCCGGTACAGGGCATCGGCGGCCTCCCGTTCCTCGCTGTCCGGCATGTGGTGCGCCTGCCACCAGGTGACCATCTGCCGCCAGGTCAGGCCCTGTAGCGGCAGCGGGTCCCTGTACACGAGGCAGTTCTCGGCGTTCCGGACGATCTCTACCTCGTTGCTCACCGCGTCCCGCAGCACGATCTGCGGCTTCGGGCCAATGGCCGCGAAGATGAGGTTCTTGAAGGTGCCACGGGGGCCGTTCTTGAAACGCCACTCGTACTCGGCCTCCTGTAGATCCTCCAGGGCCTGCCTGGTCGGCCCGAGCAGCTCTTCGATGCACTCGCGGCGCGCCTGCCATCCGCCGCCTCCGGACATGTCGTTCTTGCGCCAGTAGTCGTAGAAGCCGCTGTGATGACGGAACGGTAGTTGCGGCGGCTCCAGGCCCAGGCGTTCGAGGACCGCTCGGTGTGCTTTGACAGCGAGGACGACTTCCTCGTCATTCATCCGTTCGTCATGGCGTGTGCCCCGGGCGACGAAGTCCTCGTGCAGCAACCGGGTCAGCGCCACGGCCACGTCCAGGTCCGGGCGGTCCGGCAGGGGACCGAACCGCAGAGACTCCATCAGCTCGACATCCAACTCCCACAGCTGACACACCCATTCACCCGGCCTGTGGTCAGGCCAGTCCGGGTGCTCATCGGGCCTGCCGCGGAAGAAGTCATCTGTCTGCATGCTCGCGCATCCCCCTGCCCCACAGCGCTGTCGGAAGAAATTGTCGCTGGTGTCACTGACAAGGGGAGCTGCGCGCACGAGATGAACAGGCCGGTGACAACGCGGCGGCCGCTCCGGCGCCTACATGAGCAGGCCGGAGACCTCGCGGGCGGCGTCCCGGGCGGTGCGGCCGACGCCCATGAGGGTGGCCGAGGCAGGGCCGGTCCAGTCGCCGTAGCCGAGCAAGTGCAGCCGCGGCTCACCCAGGGCACGCGTCCCGTCGGTGGGGATGCGACCGCGCGGCCCCCGCAGGTTCAGCGGGGCGAGGTGGGCCAGTGCCGGGCGGAAGCCGGTGCACCAGACGATCGCGTCCGCGTCGCTCTGGCTGCCGTCGGCCCACCGGACGCCGGTAGCGGTGAGCCGGGTGAACATCAACTTGGTGGTCAGGAGTCCGGCGGCACGGACGGGCGGCACGGCCACAATGTCGCCGAGCGAAGCGACTCCGCCGGTGTCGCTTCGGCCGGCGTCCAGGGCGCGGCGACGAGCGGTAGCGACATCGAACAGGGCGCGGCCGTCGACGTCGTCCGGCAGGAACCGCGGCGGGCGCTGGGTCACCCACGTCGTCTGAATACGGCCGTCCAGAGCGAGGTCGGCGGCGATCTGCGCGCCGGAATTGCCGCCGCCGACCACGACGACACGCTGACCGGCGAAGTCGGCCGGGCAGCGGTAGTTCACCGTGTGCAACTGTCGGCCGGTGAAGGTGCTGCGGCCGGGCACGGCGGGGAGGAAGGGCCGCGACCAGTTGCCGGTGGCGCTGATGACTGCACGCGCCTGCCAGGTGGCGGAGTCCGCTTCGACCAGGAGGCGGTCCGCGTGGCGGCGTACGGCGTCCACGCGGGCGCCGTGCTGGATGGGCAGGTCGTAGCGCTTCTCGTAGTCGGTCAGGTAGTCCACCACGTGCCCGGCGCCCGGGTACGTCTCGCCCGCCTGAGCGGGCATGAGCCGGCCGGGCAGCGAGGAGTGCTCGGCCGGGGAGAACAGGTGCAGCGAGTCCCACATGTGCTGCCATGCCCCGCCCGGCGCCGCCTCCGCGTCCAGGATTACGAAGTCGAGACCCTGGCGGCGCAGGTGGTAGCCGGCGGCGAGTCCTGCCTGGCCGCCGCCGACCATCACCACATCCGTCTGCTGCGTCACGGGGCCGTCGTCACCGCGGCGGCGGCGAACTTCCGGCGCCAGGCAAGCGCGACGTAGACCAGGCCGATCAGCACCGGGACTTCGATGAGCGGGCCGACGACGCCGGACAGGGCCTGCCCGCTCGTGACGCCGAAGGTGGCGATGGCGACCGCGATGGCCAGCTCGAAGTTGTTGCCCGCCGCGGTGAAGGCGAGGGTCGCGGTGCGGTCGTAGGCCAGACCCAGGCCCTTGCCCAGGAGGAAGGTGCCGAAGAACATCACGGCGAAGTACACCAGCAGCGGCAGCGTGATCCGGGCGACGTCCAGCGGCTGCGAGGTGATGGTCTTCCCCTGGAGAGCGAAGAGGATGACGATAGTGAACAGCAGCCCGTACAGCGCCCACGGCCCGATCCTCGACAGGAACCGCTGCTCGTAGTCGGCGCGGCCGAGTTTCTTCTCGCCCAGGCGGCGGGTGAGGAACCCGGCGGCGAGCGGGACGCCGAGGAAGACGACGACGTTGAGCGCGATCTTCCACATGGAGATGTCGAGGTGCTCGCCGTCGCCGAGGCCGAGCCAGTCGGGCAGCAGGTCGAGGTAGAACCAGCCCAGCAGGCCGAACGCGAGGACCTGGAAGACCGAGTTCAGGGCGACGAGGACGGCGGCGGCTTCGCGGTCGCCGCAGGCGAGGTCGTTCCAGATGATCACCATGGCGATGCAGCGGGCCAGACCGACGATGATCAGGCCGGTGCGGTACTCGGGCAGGTCCGGCAGGAAGATCCATGCCAGCGCGAACATGACCGCCGGGCCGACGATCCAGTTGATGACGAGCGAGGAGGCCATCAGTTTCCGGTCGCCGGTGACGGCGTCGAGCCGGTCGTAGCGGACCTTCGCCAGCACCGGGTACATCATGATCAGCAGGCCGAGCGCGATCGGCAGGGAGATCCCGCCGATCTCCACCTTCGCTAGGGCGTCGTTCAGCCCCGGGATGAGCCGGCCCAGGCCCAGACCGGCGGCCATCGCGGCGAGAATCCACACCGCGAGGTAGCGGTCGAGGGTGGAGAGCTTCTTGACGATCGAGTCGTCCCCAGCCGCCTCAGCGCTCGTGGCGCGGGCAGTGGTGGGCTCGGTGGGGGTCACGGGCAGGCCCTCTTGTTCTCGGCGGCGGTGCGGGCGGAGGCGGCGAGTTCGGCGAACTGTCCGGACAAACCGGCCAGGACCTCGGGTCTGAGCTTGTAGTAGGTGAAGCGGCCGCACGGCTCGGTCTCCACCAGCCCGGCCTCACGCAGCACCTTCATGTGGTTGGACAGGTTGGTCTGCTTGGCCCCGGTCTCCTCCACCAGGTGCGTGGTGCACAGCGTCTCGCGCGCCAGCAGGGTCACGATCTGCAGCCGGAGCGGATCGCCCAGCGCCCGGATCACATCAGGATCGACTGAAGTCAGCATGCGCTGATACTGTCACATCACTGTTCGCTGATACCAGCGGATACTGATGTCATGGATGGCGTGCAGCCGCCGCGAGACGAGAGAGCCCCTCATGCCCGAGAACCCCGGCACGAAGCCGTCCGTCCTGTTCGTCTGCGTCCACAACGCCGGCCGCTCCCAGATGGCCGCCGCCTGGCTGACCCACCTGGCCGGGGACCGCATCGAGGTCCGCTCCGCCGGCTCCAACCCGGGCGAGCAGGTCAACCCCGCCGCCGTCGCCGCGATGGCCGAGGTCGGCATCGACATCTCCGCCGAGGTCCCGAAGATCCTCACCGTGGACGCGGTGAAGGAGTCCGACGTGTGCATCACCATGGGCTGCGGCGACACCTGCCCCGTCTTCCCCGGCAAGCGCTACCTCGACTGGAAGCTGGATGACCCGGCCGGCCAGGGCGTCGAGGCGGTCCGCCCGATCCGCGACGAGATCAAGATCCTGGTGGAAGGCCTGATCGCCGAGATCGCCCCGGCCCAGCCGGAGGCGACCGCGTGAGCGAGATACGCGACGTCGTCATCCTCGGCTCCGGCCCCGCCGGATACACCGCCGCCCTCTACACTGCCCGCGCCCAGCTGCGCCCCCTGCTGTTCGGCAGCAGCATCTTCGTCGGAGGCTCGCTCACGACCACCACCGAGGTCGAGAACTTCCCCGGCTTCCCCGAAGGCGTCGACGGCCCGGTGCTGATGGAGAACATGCGGGCCCAGCACACCTTCCGCCAAGCCATCACCGGCGCGGCCGCGGCCGTGGACGCCGAGCTACCTCGCCGCCCACGGCACGGCCGAGACCGAATCGGAGACCGCTGCCGTCCCGGCCTGAGCGCACTCGCAGGTGGGCCGCCCGGAGCATCCGGGCGGCCCTGGTGGCGTTCCGGCATCAGCCCTCATCGGTAGGGCGAGCGATCACACTCGGCGACCACGGCTTGCCAAGTATCCCGCTGCATCCTTGCCAACTACGCAGCGACACATCCGTCCGACCAGCGACAACCTGCGCCGCTATTTGCCAACAAGGCTGCGTGGTCACAATACGCGAGCGAGCCCCGGACCAGATCGGTCCTGGTCGCGGGGGTTGACGCGGCAGGTGACCCCGGGTCTCGGGTGCGGCCGTACGCCTGAGCGCCGTGCAGGGCCCGCCTCGGGGCGGGCACCGGGCTTGTCAGTGCTGCCGTCTACCTTGTCGGTAGATGTCACGAAGGGGTCGAGCATTGAACTCCAGTTACTACCAGCACCAGTTGGATCTGAAGAGGAAGGCTCGGGCCGCAGCCTTGAAGAGGGCGAGTGATCTGGGTTTGAAGCAGGCGGACAAGCAGGGCAAGGCTACGAACAAGGCGGTATCGGCCGGGAGGGCCAGCAGCCCCAACGTGGCGAAGAGCCGGCTGCGGACCGCCCAGCGCTACGAGAAGGAGGCCAACACCGCCGCGGCCCAAGCCAGCACCTGGACGGCGAAGGCGGCCAAGCTCGAGAAGGAGATCGCCGTCCTGACCACGAAGTTGGCCAAGGCGCAGCAGGCGGAACGGGAAGCCGACGAAGCGGCGCGTCGCCGCGAGGAGGACGAAGCACGGCGGATCGCCGCCGCGCAGCAGCAGAGAATCGAGAGCCGCCTGTCAGCGGCGGAAGGCCAGGTAGACATCGTGATGAAGGAACTCCGCGCCCCGAAGCCGGAGAAGCTGCGGATCCTACTGCTGGGCGCGTCGTCCGCCGGGGACCTGCGTGTCGGCCAGGAGCAGCAGAGGATCCGCGCAGCGGTGGAACGCGCCACTCACCGCGACCTCGTGGAGCTGGATGCCCATCCGGCCGCGACCGCCGACGTGTTCCTGAACGCCCTGACCCGGTTCAGGCCGCACGTGGTGCATTTCTCCGGGCACAGCGCCCACGACCTGATCTACTTCGAGAGGGGAGAGGACGACTTCCACGACGAAGCCATCGTCAGTGCCAGCGCCTTCGCCAGTGCCATCGCGGCGGTGGACGAGAAGCCGCTCCTGGTGCTGCTCAACTCCTGCCACTCCGCGGCCCAGGCACAGAAGCTGGTCGACACAGTGCCGTTTGCGATCGGCATGTCCGACTCCATCGGTGACACCGACGCCATCACCTACGCCGCACGCTTCTACGCGTCGGTGGCCGATGGCCAGTCGGTTCAGGGTGCGCATCTGCTCAGCAAGGCGGCCATCGCGCTCAACGGTCTCCTCGACGATGAGCTCCCCATCCTCGCGCACCCGGTGGACGTCGACCCGGGTGCAGCAAAGCTGGTGACCCCTCCGCCGGCCTAACCAACACGTACGGGGCGAGGGCATTTGCCCTGTTTCGAGCGGGAGCCGGGAAACAGTCGCTGACCCGGCCCCCGCTCGAAACAGGGCCAGCCACAGGCACTAGTACTCCAGTCAGAAATCGTTGCCTGAGCTGGTTCTTCTTCGGTAGTGGCAGCGGCGGGCGATGGCCTGGTGTTGTCGGCGCCAGAGGGACCAGTTCAGGGCGTGGATGACTGCTCCGAAGCGGGGTGTGGGCCGGGGCAGGAGAGCGTTCAGGAGTCTGCGGACCTCTGCCACCGTGAAGCGGACGGTGCTGGTGGGGTCGTTTCTGCGGCCCCCCTTTCGGTGGTCTGGGCCGCGACGACGGACAGAAACGCGTGGGCGAGCATGGCCAGGGTGATGTGGCGATACCAGCCCGGATAGCGGCGGACCTCGTACTGA
>NZ_KQ948371.1:0-153202 GCF_001514055.1 Streptomyces corchorusii
CGGCACCGGCCGGCACTCGCTGGTACTGGAACACGCACTGCGGCCCCTGTTCGCCTACCTGCGTGCCGTCGTCGTCCCCACCGGGGTCTACGCCGCCTCCGAGGACTGGGGCGCCGAAGGACTCGCCGAACGGACCGACCGGGCCGCGGCGGAACTCGTCGCGCTGATGACCGGACCCCCCATCGTCGCGCCACCCGCCCAGCCGGCCTTCGAGTTCCGTCCGCCCGCGCCCACCGCACCGACCGCTGGGGGCCGGTGACCGGGTCCGGCAACGTGGCCCCGCCGGACGCGCCCGGGTGCTGCCGCGCGGCCATCCGGCACTCCCAGGGGCACGACGACGGCAACACGGCTCCCCCGGCACGCCGACCTGTGCCGGCCACGCACTGGCCGGCCACCACCTCACCTCGCAAGCACCCCGCTCTTCCACCTCACAGAGAAGGAACCGACATGACCAGCCCGCTGACGACGCGGACGCGCACCGGTCTCCTGGCCACGGCGGTGGTCGCCGCCCTCGCTGTCACGGCGACCGGTCCGGCCACGGCCGCCCCGGCGTCCACCACCTCGGCCGGCCCGGCGGCCCACACGCGCTTCTTCGCGCACCTTGACGTGAGCGACGGCCAGCGGCCGGAGAACATCACCCTGGAGCCCGGCGGCAGCGCGGTCGTCACCTTCGCCTACAACCGCCAGGTCGCCCGCATCACCCCCGACGGCCGGGCGCACGTCCTCGCGACGCTGCCCGAGCCGCCCGCCGGCTCCGTCACCCCGGCCCTCACCTCGCCGTTCCTCGGCGGGATCGTCCGTGCGCACGACGGGACGCTGTACTTCCTGTACGCCACCGGCAGCAGCGACCTGACCGGCCTGTGGCGCCTGCGGCCGGGCGGCACCCCGCACCGTATCGCCGCCCTCCCGGCCGACGGCCTGCCCAACGGCCTGGCGCTGGACGAGCACGGCGGACTGCTGTACGCGGCGGACTCGGTCCTGGGCACGGTCTGGCGCGTACCGCTCACCGGCGGGACCGCCACCGCGTGGTCCACGGCGCCCGAGCTGGCCGCCGACGGGTTCCTGGGCGCCAACGGCATCAAGGTCCACGGCGGCGCGGTCTGGGTGTCGAACCTGGACCGGGGCACCGTCCTGCGCATACCGGTCACCCGCCACGGCGCGGCCGGCCCCGTCTCGACCCGGGCCACCGGCCTGGTGGACATCGACGACTTCGCGTTCACCGGCCGCGGGGACACCCTGCTGGCCGCGATCAACAAGGACAACGAGGTGGCCCGGGTCGAGCCCGGCGGCCGGCACACCGTCGTGCTCACCGCCGCCGACGGACTTGAGGGGCCGACCTCACTCGCCGTACGCGGCCGCACGGCGTACGTCGCCAGCGCCGCCTACTTCACCAACGAGGACCCCAACCTCCTGGCCGCCCGGATCGTCCCGGCCCCCGGCAAGTAGGCCCGGACGTACGCGCACGACGAGAGACGAGCGAGAGGACAGCACGATGGACACACAGGACACGGCGGCGCCGACGACCGGGTTCGACCCGGACGCGTTCCTCGTCGTCCCGCCCAGGACCTTCGAGGACCTGCGCGTCGGCGAGGTGTTCCGGGCCCCCAGCCGCACCCTGACCGACGCCCACGCGGCGGCCTTCCAGACCGTCTCCGCGGACAACCACCCGGTGCACTACGACGCCGAGTGGGCGCGCCGGCACGGGCACTCCGCGCCGGTGGTGCACGGCCTCCAGGTACTGGCGTTCACCGCGCCGGGCGCCACGCTGTTCCCCCACTTCATCGGTGAGGTGTTCATCAGCTTCCTGGAGCTGTCCTGCACGTTCCTGGCCGAGGTGCACTCCGGGGACACCCTGTACCCGGCGCTCACCATCACCGCCCTGGAACCGCGCGGCGAGGAGGGTGTGGTGGTGACGGAGGCCACCATCCACAACCAGCGCGGCGAGCTCGTGCTGTCCGGACAGCACAAGTACCTGCTCCGGTGCGGGCAGACGCAGACGGACGCCGGGCCGGGGGCCTCCTGACCGCCTGCCCCGAGGACAGCCCTGGCCGGCGAGGTCGCCGGCCAGGGCTGAGCCATGAGCGGTGTGCGATCTTTCGGTGATCTCGGGCATCCGGAGAGGACCGGCCTTTGTCGTCGCCGTCCGGGAGGGAACCCGCGTGTCCGTACCTCTGCGCCCCGTTCGACGTGTGCGGAACGACCGACGTTTCGATCTGCGCACCACCGCCCTGTTCTTCCTGCTGCTCGCGGTCCTGTTGTGCCTCCTCGCGCTGGTGGTGCGGATGGCCGCGGGCATGGTCGAGCGGCGCCCGCTGTGGGCCGGGGTCCTGGCGGTGTTCGGCGTCGCGGCGGCTGTGCTGGGCCGGTCCAGGTGGCGCCGCTTCTCGGCCGCGGCATACGCGCGCCGAACCGCCCGCGCCCTGGAGGAAGCGGCCGCGGAGGCGTCCGTTCCGCTGCGGCCGGCCGAGGAGGCGTCCGTTCCGCCGCGGCCGGCCGACGAGGAGACGGCCGCGTTCCCCGGCGGTGTGGTGGACTGCGCCGAGCTTGAACCTGATGGTTTCGAGGAGGCCATAGCCGACCTGTGCACCCGTGACGGCTGTCAGGAGGTGGAGGTGGTGGGAGGCGCCGGCGACTTGGGGGCGGATGTCACCGCGATCACCCCGGACGGACGGCGCGTGGTGATCCAGTGCAAGCAGTACGGCGCGGCCAACAAGGTCGGCTCGCAGGACCTCCAGCGCTTCGGGGGAACCTGCTTCACCATTCACGAGGCCGATGTCGCGGCGGTCGTGACGACGAGCGACTTCACCGCGCCCGCTCTTGAGTACGCGCGCCAGTGCGGCATCGTGTGCGTCGACGGCCGCGCTCTGGACGCCTGGTGCCAGGGTACGGGGCCGAGTCCGTGGGACGGAACAGGCGTCGAGTGCTGACCGTGCGCGGTCGGTCACCCATCCACAACGGGCCGATGCTCCGTTAACATGATCGAACTCACGACAAGCACACCAACACCCAACACATCGGCCGAACAATTGATACCTAGAGCATCGCGGGTCAATCCGCCTCAAAAAAGCACAAATTCGTTCGCCGCATGGCGTCAACCCCGGACGGTGCTGTGGGCCGCGGCCGGTGTGGTGACCCTCGCGTTCCTCGTCGTGCTGGAGATCGCCGCGCGTCACTACGGTCTGCCGGGGCCGGTCACCTATCAGGCGCGAGAGCTGATATTTCCGCCTAAATCAGGGTTTCTGCTGTATGCCAGCATGGCGTTGACGATGGTGGTCCTCACCTGGCGTGAGCGGTTCATCGCGGTCGGCGTCGCGATCGGCATCGACATCGTCTTCCTGCTGGCGCGGTGGGCGGCCGGCGCCGACCTGACCGACGGCCACCCGTTCGGCAACGGCGCGTTGTGGGTCATCGTGGGCTGTGCGGTCATCGCGGTCACGCGCCGCACCGGCCGGGAACGCCTCCTGCTGCTGAAGGGCGTCGGGCTGGGCCTGCTGCTGGTGGCCGGCCGCAAGACGGGCGACACCTGGCTCCTCATCACGTCGAAGACCCGCCCGACGGTGCTCGACCCGTACGTGGCGACCGCCGACCACGCGCTGGGCAACCCGTCGTGGGTGGTGGGCCGGATCGTCCGGGCCACCGGCACGGTCGGCGCCCACGCTCTCGACTACGTCTACGCCCAGCTCGCGGTGGCCGCGGTCGTCGTCGCGATGTACCAGCTGCGCCACGTCGCGACCGAGCGCCGCTTCCCGCGCCACCATCTGGTGCGCACGTTCCTGGTCATCGGCCTCCTCGGGCCGGCCATCTACATGGTCTTCCCGGTGGTCGGGCCGGTCTTCGCCTACGGCGCCGACGGCGGGCACTGGGCGGTCGCCGACCTGTGGCCGCACACGCCGCCGCCGATCGGCACCCCGCACCCCATACCGTTCGACGAGATCACCCCGCGCAACTGCATGCCCAGCCTGCACACGGCGTGGGCCACCGCGATCTTCGTCCACTCCCGCAAGGGGCCGCGTCTCCTGCGTCACGCGGGTACGTTCTGGCTGATCGCCACGCTCACCGCCACACTCGGATTCGGTTACCACTACGGCGCCGATCTCCTCGCGGGCGTGGTGTTCACGCTGACGATCGAGGCGGCGCTCCGCGCGTTCGACCGGGGCTGGGACCGGTCCGGGATCCACTTGGTCGCCCACGGTACGGTCGTCTTCACGGCGCTTCTGCTGTCCTACCGTTTCGTGCCGGTGGAGATGGCCTCGTATCCGTGGCTGTTCGGCCCCCTTCTCCTCCTGGCGATGCTCTCCGTGGTCCACGGCTTCGTACGGACCACCGCCCTGTGGGAACCGAAGACCCCACCGATACCGCTTCCAGAACCGCAACCGGAACTGGGAGTCGTCCCCTGAGGCGCGCCGGGCCGCCCGGCCCTCGATCGCGTCGCTCGTCACGGGCGGACCGGATGGACGGTCCGGCTGTCATTCGGTGAGCGCGGCGTTGATGAGGGCCTTGATGTACGGGAGGTCGTTGCCGGCCCCTGTCGGGTTCAGGGAGTACACCAGGCGGTGCCGGAGGTCGCGGGTGGCGAAGAAGCCGTTGTCCCAGCCGGGACGGGAACCGGTTTTGCCCCACACCTCCTCGCCGTCCGGAAGCTGGTAGCGCATGAGTCCCCCGGTGCTGTAGCAGACCGCCGGGCCCGAGCAGTTGGTGTTGTCGGGGCCATTCGCGGCTATCGGCATCTCGAACACCAGTTTCTGCACGGCGGGTGGGAGCAGACGGCCCCGGAACAGGGCGGTCATGAAGCGGTCCAGGTCGGCGGCGGTGGAGATCATGCCTCCCTCGGCCCACGGGTACGGGCTCTGCTCGGTCACGTCCTGCCCCTCGACGTACACCTCCGCGTGGGGTGAGGGGATCGTCAGGTCGTCCGCGGCGGGCAGGCTGGTGTGGCGCAGGCGCAGCGGCCGGATGATCCTGCGCTCCAGTTCGGTGGCGAAGGAGTGGCCGGTGACCTTCTCCACGATCAGGCCGAGGACGAAGGAGTCGAGCCCGTTGTACTGCTGTTCGGAGCCGGGTTCGGGCGGCGTGCCGGTGGCCGCGGCGAACGACTCGCGCAGGAGGTCTTCGGGCGTCACGGACGCGAACTGCCATCCGGGCCCGTCGGCCGGCCCGGGTGTCGGGGCGGGCCTGGGCAGGCCGCTGGTGTGGTCGAGGAGGTGGTGCACGGTGACGCCGTCGTACGCCTCGGGCAGCACGTGGGGGACGTACCGCCGTGCCGGTGCGTCCAGGTCGATCCGGTGCTCGGCGATGAGTTGGAGTACCACCGTGTTGGTGAAGGCTTTGGTGACGCTGCCGGCCCGGAGGTACGCGTCAGCGGTGACCGGGCCGGCAGTGGCGCCCACACCGTCCTGACTGACCAACGCGCCCGCGACGATGTCGTCGGGCAAGTGGTCGAGGATGTCCTGGACGGTGGGGTCCGCGGACGTCGCGGCACGGGAAGCGGCAGGTGCGGCAGCCGCCGGCAGAACCGCACCGGCCGTGAGAGCAGAGGCCAGGACGAGAGTGGTGACGGCACGGCGCATGTGCATCGAGGTACCTCCGCGGTGATTGCGTGACTAAAGCGGCTGCATCAACTCTGCTGTGTGAAGGCGGCGTCGCCCATCAGTGATCGCCCTGACGACAACCCTGATCCGCCCCTGACCCACCGACTCCCCCACCGCGGCAGACCTCGGGCTGGCCACCACGCGCTGTTCGGGTTGCGGGTCCGCCGAGGTGTACGGGAAGGGCCCTGATCAACAGCGTGGCAGCCGGTCGGGCACCCCACAGCCAGGCTCGCCCCGAGCGCACGTACGCCCCGGCCTGGTCGGCCGCTCTTTGTCCTCTCAGTGGAAGAAGTTCCCAGGAATCCGTGCACAACTTCTTCCCAGGTTCGGCGGCCACTGCTACGTTCCCTGTCGAAAGCCCGACACTGGTGGCCGAAAATGGCGGGGAGGGGCACGTGAGACGCATGACGGCTCGACCGGCCAACGCGCACCAGGCCCGCCTGCTGAAGCTGCTGCGTGACGGTGGCCCCAACTCCCGGGCCCAGCTCGGCGACCAGGTCGACCTGTCCCGGTCCAAGCTGGCCGTGGAGGTGGACCGGCTGCTGGAGACGGGCCTGGTGGTGGCCGACGGACTCGCCGCCTCGCGCGGCGGCCGGCGCTCCCACAACGTCCGGCTCAACCCGGACCTCAGGTTCCTCGGTGTCGACATCGGCGCGACCTCGGTCGACGTCGCCGTCACCACCCCGGAACTGGAGATCCTCGGCCATCTCAACCAGCCCATGGACGTGCGCGAGGGGCCGGTCGCGGTCTTCGAGCAGGTTCTGGACATGGCCGGGAAGCTGAAGGCCGCGGGACTGGCCGAGGGCTTCGACGGCGCCGGGATCGGCGTCCCCGGACCGGTCCGCTTCCCCGAGGGCGTACCGGTCGCCCCGCCGATCATGCCCGGCTGGGACGGCTTCCCCGTCCGGGAGGCGCTCAGCCAGGAACTCGGCTGCCCGGTCATGGTCGACAACGACGTGAACCTCATGGCGATGGGAGAGCAGCACGCGGGAGTCGCCCGTACCACGGCCGACTTCCTCTGCGTCAAGATCGGCACCGGGATCGGCTGCGGCATCGTCGCGGGCGGCCGGGTGCACCGGGGCACCACCGGAAGCGCCGGCGACATCGGCCACATCCAGGCGGTGCCCGACGGCCGGCCCTGTGCCTGCGGCAACCGGGGCTGCCTGGAAGCCCACTTCAGCGGCGCGGCCCTGGCCCGGGACGCGACGCAGGCGGCCGGGCAGGGCCTGTCCGCCGAACTCGCGGCCCGGCTGGAGGCGAACGGCACCCTCACCGCCGTGGACGTCGCCGCCGCTGCCGCCGCGGGTGACGCCACCGCCCTCGAACTGATCCGTGAGGGAGGCACCCGGGTCGGCCAGGTCATCGCCGGACTCGTGTCCTTCTTCAACCCGGGCCTGGTGGTGATCGGCGGCGGGGTGACCGGCCTCGGCCACACCCTGCTCGCCGCGATCCGCACCCAGGTCTACCGCCAGTCCCTGCCGCTGGCCACCGGCAACCTGCCCATCGTCCTCGGGGAGTTGGGACCGAGCGCCGGTGTCATCGGCGCCGCCCGGCTGATCAGCGACCACCTCTTCTCACCCGCGTAGCCGCACCGCCCGCGCGGGCGACCACCGTTCCAACGGCGCAAACCGTCACCGGTCCGCCCGCGCAAGCCGTCACCGTCCAGCCCGCGCAAGCGAACCACCGTTCCGACGGCGCGAACCGTCACCGTCCGGCTCGCGAAACCGTCACCGTTCCGCGCGCAAGCGAACACCGTTCCGCTCGCCCACGCACCCCGTCCGCATCAGCGACCCCTTCCCGCACCACCCCCACTTACTCGTGTAACGCCGCTCCCTGGCCGCAGGGCGCTCGCCCCGCTACGCCCTGACACCGGTCCGCACGTCCGCCGAGGGGACTCACATGGCACCAGAACCGCCGCTGCTCAGCATGTCCGCAATCACCAAGTCGTTCCCCGGAGTCCGCGCCCTGGACGGCGTCGACCTCGACGTCCAGGCCGGGGAGGTGCACTGCCTGCTCGGCCAGAACGGCGCCGGGAAGTCCACGCTCATCAAGGTGCTGGCCGGTGCCCACCAGCCCGACGGCGGCAGCATCCGCTGGCGCGGCGAGCCGGTCACCCTGCGCTCCCCGATCGCCGCCATGCGCCTGGGCATCGCCACCATCTACCAGGAACTCGACCTGGTGGAACACCTGTCGGTGGCGGAGAACGTACACCTCGGCCACGAGCCGACGGCCGCCGGGTTCGTCGTCCGCGGGAAGGCGGCACGCGCCGCGACGACGGCGCTGCTGAAGCGGCTCGGGCATCCCGAGATCGATCCGGCCCGCCTGGTCGGGGAGTTGTCGGCGGCGCAGCAGCAGATCGTGTCCATGGCACGGGCCCTCTCCCACGACGTGCGGCTCATCGTGATGGACGAGCCGTCCGCCGCGCTCGACCCCGACGAGGTCGACAACCTCTTCCGGATCGTCGGCGACCTCACCGCCGACGGGGTCGCCGTCGTCTACATCTCGCACCGCCTGGAGGAGATCCGGCGCATCGGCGACCGGGTGACCGTGCTCAAGGACGGCCGGGCCGTCGCCGGCGGACTGCCCGCGAAGACCACCCCGACGCGGGACGTCGTCGCCCTGATGACGGGCCGCACCGTGGAGTACGTCTTCCCCGAGCGGCCCGCCCGGACACCGGAGGCCGAGCCCGTGCTCCGGGTGCGGGGCCTCGCCCGGGACGGCGAGTTCGCGCCGTTCGACCTCGATCTGCGCCCGGGAGAGATCGTCGGGCTCGCCGGACTCGTCGGCTCGGGGCGCTCGGAGATCCTGGAGACCGTCTACGGGGCACGCCGGCCCACCGCGGGCGAAGTCGTCGTCGACGGCCGCCGGTTGCGCACCGGGAGCGTCCGTGCCGCCGTACGGGCCGGAATAGGGCTCGCGCCCGAGGAGCGCAAGGCGCAGGCCCTGCTGATGCTGGAGTCCGTCACGCGGAACGTGTCGGTGTCCTCCCTGTCACGCTTCTCCCGGGTCGGCTGGATCGACCGGCGCGGCGAGCGCGGCGCCGCCCGGGCCGCGACCCGGGAGCTGTCGCTGCGCCCCGACAACCCGGACGTGCCGGTGCGCACCCTGTCCGGCGGCAACCAGCAGAAGGCCGTGCTCGCCCGCTGGCTGCTGCGCGGCTGCCGGGTGCTGCTGCTGGACGAGCCCACCCGCGGCGTCGACGTCGGCGCCCGCGCCGAGCTGTACGCGGTGGTGCGCCGGCTGGCGGACGAGGGCCTCGCCGTCCTGCTGGTCTCCAGCGAGGTGCCCGAGGTGCTGGGCCTCGCCGACCGCGTACTGGTGCTCCGCGAGGGCCGTGTCGTGCACACGGCACCCGCCCAGGAGCTGGATGAACACCGAGTCCTCGACCTCGTCATGGAAGGAAGCCCGGCGTCATGACGCAGCACGTCTCCCCGCCCCGGGACACCGCCGGCCCGACACCGCCGGCCCGGCTCCCCGTCTGGCGCGGCCTGCCGGCCCGCGCCGACCTGCGTACCCTCTCCCTGCTCGGGGTGCTCGCCGCGCTGGTCGTCATCGGCGGCGTCACCAAGCCCGACGAGTTCCTCGACACCCGCAACCTCCAACTGGTGCTGACCCAGGCGTCGGTGATCGGCGTGGTCACCGTCGGCATGACCTTCGTCATCACCTCGGGCGGCATCGACCTGTCGGTCGGCGCCATCGTCGCCCTCGCCTCCGTGTGGGCGACCACCGTCGCCACGCAGGAGTACGGCTTCGCCGGGATCCTCTTCACGGCGGTGGTCGTCGGTCTCGGCTGCGGGCTCGTCAACGGCCTGCTCATCGCGTACGGCGGGATGGTCCCCTTCATCGCCACCCTCGCCATGCTGGCGTCGGCGCGCGGACTCGCCCTCCAGATCACCGACGGCAAGACGCAGATCGTGAGCGTCGACGGCATCTTGAACCTCGGTGAACGCGACTCCTATGTGCTCGGCGTCCCGCCGCTGGTCCTGGTGTTCGCGAGCGTGACGGTCCTCGGCTGGCTGCTGCTCAACCGCACCACCTTCGGCAGGCGCACGGTCGCCGTCGGCGGCAACGCCGAGGCCGCCCGGCTCGCCGGCATCGACGTCCGCCGCCAGCGGCTCTACCTGTACCTGCTGTCCGGGCTGTGCTGCGGCATCGCCGCCTTCCTGCTGATCGTGCTCTCCGGCTCCGGCCAGAACACCAACGGCAACCTCTACGAACTCGACGCCATCGCCGCCGCCATCATCGGCGGCACCCTGCTCAGCGGGGGCCGCGGCACCGTCACCGGCTCCGTGCTCGGCGTGCTGATCTTCACGACGATCACGAACATCTTCGCCCTGAACAACCTCCAGAGCGACGTCCAGCAGATCGCCAAGGGCGCGATCATCGTCGCCGCCGTCCTGGTCCAGCGCCGTACCGCGAGCACGACCTGAGGAAAGGGTTCACCACCATGTCACAGCTGACGAGCCGCAGAGGACTGCTCTTCGGGACCGCCGCCGTCTCCGCCGGCGCCTTCCTCGCGGGCTGCACGAGCAACGAGACGAAGGACGAGAAGACGGCCGCGGACGCGCGGCCGGCCGCCGACGACAAGCCCGGCAAGCACGTCACCATCGGCTTCGCCGGACCGCAGGCCGACCACGGCTGGCTGAACGCCATCAACGACAACGCCAAGAACCGGGCGAAGAAGTACGCCGACGTCACCCTGGAGATCACCGAGGGCTCCAACGACACCGCCCAGCAGATCGGCCAGATCGAGACCCTGATCAACAAGAAGGTCGACGTCCTGGTCGTACTGCCCGCCGACGGCAAGGCCCTCACCCAGGTCGGCCTGAAGGCGATGCGCGCCGGCATCCCGGTCGTCAACCTGGACCGCATCTTCGACTCGGCGCAGGCCTACCGCTGCTGGATCGGCGGCGACAACTACGGCATGGGGCTCAACGCCGGGCACTACATCGGCGAGAAGCTCAAGGACAAGCCGGACGCCCGGGTCGTCGAACTCGCCGGCCTGGACAACCTGGAGCTGACCAAGCAGCGCACCCAGGGCTTCGACGACGCCTTGAAGAACTACCCGAACATCAAGAAGGTGGCCCGGCAGGCGGCCGAGTTCACCGTCGAGTCCGGCCAGGCCAAGATGGCGCAACTCCTCCAGGCGCAGCGGAAGTTCGACGCCCTGTGGAACCACGACGACGACCAGGGCGTGGGCGCGCTGCGCGCCATCCAGCAGGCCGGGCGGGACGACTTCCTGATGGTCGGCGGCGCGGGCGCCCTCTCCGCGTTCCAGGCCATCAAGCAGGACGACGGCGTGCTCAAGGCGACCGTCCTGTACCCGCCGACCATGGCGGCCTCCGCCATCGACCTGGCCCGCGCCCTCGGCCAGGGCAAGGGCGTCGGCGGTCTCGCCGAGTTCGAGATCCCGGCGTCCCTCACCCTCTACTCCGCCGTGGTCGACAAGACCAACGTCGACCGGTACATGCCCACCGGCTTCCGCTGAGCCGGCCCGCCCGCACCCCCCACCGCGCCACGACGAACGCGCCCCGACGACGAGGAGGACGAGCGCATGGAACAGCCGCAGCAGTCAGCCGGCCCCGAGGCCGCACCGGAGACGGCACCCGGGGCCGCACCGGACGCGGCACCGGACGCGGCACCCGGAGCCGGGAAGCCACCGCTGCGCGTCGGCATGGTCGGCTACGCCTTCATGGGCGCCGCCCACTCCCAGGGCTGGCGTACCGTGGGCCACGTCTTCGACCTGCCCCGCCGGCCGGTGCTGGCCGCGCTCTGCGGACGGGACGGCGCCGCCGCCCGGTCGGCTGCCGAGCGGCACGGCTGGGCCGCCGTGGAGACCGACTGGCGCGCGCTGGTCGCCCGGGACGACATCGACCTCGTGGACATCTGCACCCCCGGTGACAGTCACGCCGAGATCGCCGTCGCCGCGCTCGCCGCCGGCAAGCACGTCCTGTGCGAGAAGCCCCTCGCGAACACGGTCGCCGAGGCCGAGACGATGACGCGCGCGGCCGAGGAGGCGTACGGGCGCGGGCAGGTGGCGATGGTCGGCTTCAACTACCGCCGGGTGCCCGCGACCGCGTTCGCCCGCCGGCTGGTCGCCGACGGTCGGCTCGGCACGCTGCGGCACGTCCGGGTGACGTACCTCCAGGACTGGCTGGCCGACCCCGCCTTCCCGCTGACCTGGCGGTTGCGCAGGGAGCACGCCGGTTCCGGCGCGCTCGGGGACCTGGGCGCGCACATCGTGGACCTCGCCCAGTACCTGGCGGGCGAGCCGCTGGCCGGGGTGTCGGCGCTGACGGAGACCTTCGTCCGGGAGCGCCCGCTGCCCGGTGGCCCGAGCCGCGGTCTGGCGGCCGGGTCCGCGACGGGCACCCCGGGCGTGAGCACCGGCACGGTCACCGTGGACGACGCCGCCGTGTTCACCGGCCGGTTCGCCTCCGGTGCCCTCGCCGCCTTCGAGGCCACCCGGTACGCCACCGGCCGCAAGAACGCCCTGCGCATCGAACTCAACGGGGAGCGCGGCTCGCTCGCCTTCGACCTGGAGCGGCTGAACGAGCTGTGGTTCCACGACACCACCGGACCCGGCGCCGAGGCGGGCTTCCGCCGCATCCTCGTCACCGAGCCCGAGCACCCGTACCTGGACGCCTGGTGGCCGCCGGGCCACGGCCTCGGCTACGAGCACACCTTCGTCCACCAGGCCCGCGACCTGGTCCACGCCATCGCCGCGGGCACCCGCCCCGACCCCTCCTTCGCCGACGGACTCCAGGTGCAGCGCGTCCTGGCGGCGGTGGAGGAGAGCGCCGAGAAGAACTCCGTCTACACGCCCGTAGCGGGCTGAAGGAGGCCGCCCCTCATGCCGCGTCCGTTCACGCTGTTCACCGGCCAGTGGGCCGACCTGCCCCTGGCCGAGGTCTGCCGGCTCGCCCGGGACTTCGGCTACGACGGCCTCGAACTCGCCTGCTGGGGCGACCACTTCGAGGTCGACAAGGCCCTCGCCGACCCCGGCTACGTGAAGTCCCGGCACCAGCTCCTCGACTCCTACGGCCTGAAGTGCTGGGCGATCTCCAACCATCTCGTCGGGCAGGCGGTCTGCGACGCCATCATCGACGAGCGGCACCAGGCCATCCTGCCGGACGCGGTCTGGGCCGACGGCGACCCGGAGGGCGTACGGCGGCGCGCGGCCGACCGGATGAAGGACACCGCCCGTGCCGCGGCGGCCTTCGGCGTCGACACCGTCATCGGCTTCACCGGGTCGGCGATCTGGCACCTGGTCGCCATGTTCCCGCCCGCGCCCGAGTCGATGATCGAGCGCGGCTACCAGGACTTCGCCGACCGCTGGAACCCGATCCTCGACGTCTTCGACGCCGAGGGCGTGCGGTTCGCCCACGAGGTCCACCCCAGCGAGATCGCCTACGACTACTGGACCACCCACCGCGCCCTGGAGGCGGTCGGCCACCGCCGCGCCTTCGGGCTGAACTTCGACCCCTCCCACTTCGTGTGGCAGGACCTCGACCCGGTCGGCTTCCTGTGGGACTTCCGCGACCGGATCTACCACGTGGACTGCAAGGAGGCCCGCAAGCGGCTCGACGGCCGCAACGGGCGCCTCGGCTCCCACCTGCCCTGGGGGGACCCCCGCCGCGGCTGGGACTTCGTCTCCGCCGGACACGGCGACGTGCCCTGGGAGGACGTCTTCCGGATGCTGCGCTTCATCGGCTACGGCGGACCCGTCTCCGTGGAGTGGGAGGACGCCGGCATGGACCGGCTCCAGGGCGCACCCGAGGCCCTGGCCCGCCTGAAGACCTACGACTTCGAGCCGCCGTCGGCCTCGTTCGACGCGGCGTTCTCCAACTGACCCTTCCCGTCGGTTGGTCCACGGCTCCGGGACGACGGCGCGTCCCGGCGTAACTCACCCGCCCCGTACAACCAGCCCCACTCTGGAGGCCTTTCGTGCACGGGAACGATCGCACCACCCGCAACGGAACCCGCAGACCGCGCCTGCGCAAGGCGCTCGCCCTGTTCGGCGGCGCCCTGCTCGCGGGCGCCACCCTCACCCTCACCTCGCCCCAGGCCGGCGCAGCCGTCGCCGACCAGGACCCGGACGCGGCGGCCGAGGACTTCCAGCAGGTCACCCTCGCCAAGGGCGAGGCGGAGACCGGGGAGCCGATGTCGCTCGCCGTCCTCCCGGACCGCTCCGTCCTGCACACCTCCCGCGACGGCGAGCTGCGCCTGACGGACGCGGCCGGGAACACCAGGATCGCCGGCAAGCTCGCCGTGTACTCCCACGACGAGGAGGGTCTGCAAGGCGTCGGCGTCGACCCCGACTTCGCGACGAACCGTTTCATCTACCTGTACTACGCACCCCCGCTGAACACCCCGGCGGGCGACGCGCCCGAGACCGGCACCGCCGCCGACTTCGCCCCCTTCGACGGCGTCAACCGCCTCTCCCGCTTCGTGCTCAACACCGACGGCACCCTGGACACGGCCAGCGAGAAGAAGGTCCTCGACGTCCCCACCACCCGCGGCCTGTGCTGCCACGTCGGCGGTGACATCGACTTCGACGCGGCCGGCAACCTCTACCTGTCGACGGGCGACGACACCAACCCCTTCCAGTCGGACGGCTACACCCCGATCGACGAGCGCGCGGACCGCAACCCCGGCTTCGACGCCCAGCGCACCTCCGGCAACACCAACGACCTGCGCGGCAAGATCCTGCGCATCAAGGTCAACGCCGACGGCTCCTACTCCATCCCCGACGGCAACCTCTTCCCGCCCGGGACGGACAAGACCCGGCCCGAGATCTACGCGATGGGCTTCCGCAACCCGTTCCGGTTCAGCGTCGACAAGGAGACCGGCATCCTCTACGTCGGCGACTACGGTCCCGACGCCGGCGCCGCCGACCCGGGGCGCGGCCCGGCCGGACAGGTCGAGTTCGCCCGGGTGACCAAGCCGGGCAACTTCGGCTGGCCGTACTGCACCGGCGCCAACGACGCCTACGTCGACTACGACTTCGCGACCAAGACCTCCGGTGCCTCCTTCGACTGCTCCGCCCCGAAGAACACCTCCCCGCACAACACCGGCCTGACCGACCTGCCGCCGGCCCAGCCCGCCTGGATCCCCTACAACGGCCCGTCGGTCCCCGAGTTCGGCGACGGCTCCGAGTCCCCGATGGGCGGCCCGGTCTACCACTACGACCCCGCGCTCGACTCGCCGGTCAAGTTCCCCGAGGCCTACGACGGCGACTTCTTCGCCGGTGAGTTCGGCCGCCGCTGGATCAAGCGCATCACCAGCGACGCGGACGGCACCGTGCGGTCCATCAACAGCGTGCCCTGGACCGGCACCCAGGTGATGGACATGGCCTTCGGGCCCGACGGCGCGCTGTACGTCCTCGACTACGGCGTCTCCTGGTTCGGCGGCGACGAGAACTCGGCGCTGTACCGCATCGAGAACGCCACCGACGGCCACTCGCCCGTCGCCCAGGCCGCCGCGAGCCGCACCTCCGGCCAGGCACCGCTGAAGGTCCAGTTCTCCTCACAGGGCACGAGCGACCAGGACGGCGACGCGCTCACCTACAGCTGGGACTTCGGCGACGGCACGCGGTCGACCGACGCGAACCCCGCGCACACCTACCGCAAGAACGGCACCTACACGGCGACCGTGACCGCGAAGGACCCCTCGGGCCGCACCGGCGGCGCCAGTGTGCAGGTCGTCGTCGGCAACACCGCGCCCACGGTGGTGCTCCAGACCCCGAAGGACGGGCAGCTGTTCAGCTTCGGTGACGCCGTTCCCTTCACCGTGAAGGTGACCGACCCCGAGGACGGCCACCGGATCGACTGCGCCAAGGTCAAGGTCACCTTCGTCCTCGGCCACGACACCCACGGCCACCCGCTCACGTCCGCCACCGGCTGCACCGGCACCATCCAGACCAGCGCCGACGGCGGCCACGACGAGGACGCCAACATCTTCGGCGTCCTGAACGCCGAGTACACCGACAACGGAGGCGGCGGCCAGGCCGCGCTCACCTCGCACGACCAGAGCGTCCTCCAGCCCCGCCACCGCCAGGCCGAGCACTTCGGCAACGGCTCCGGCGTCTCGGTGATCGCCAAGGAGACGGCGCACGGCGGCAAGACCGTCGGCGACATCGACAACGGCGACTGGATCTCCTTCACCCCGTACGTCCTGGACAACGCCAAGAAGATCACCGCGCGCATCTCCTCCGGCGGCGCGGGCGGCACCCTGGAGGTCCGGGCCGGCTCGGCGGGCGGCACCCTGCTCGGCAAGGCGACCGTGCCGGTGACCGGCGGCTGGGAGACCTTCCAGGACGTCCAGGCCGACCTGTCCCGCGCCCCGCGCGGCACCACCACCCTCTACCTGGTGTTCAAGGGCGGCGCCGGAGCCCTGTTCGACGTCGACGACTTCACCTTCACCACGGGCTGAGAGGAGCGGCACATGCGCACAGTGACCGCCGTCGCGACGGCCGCGCTGCTCCTCGGCTGCGCCGCCGCACCGGCCGCGTCGCACGACGCGGACGACACCAAGCGGGTGCTGGTCTTCTCCAAGACGGCCGGCTTCCGGCACGACTCGATCCCCGACGGCGTCGCCGCGGTACGGCAGCTCGGCGAGAGCGGCGGCTTCACGGTCGACGCCACCGAGGACGCGGGCGCGTTCACCCCGTCCACCCTGCGGCGCTACGACGCCGTGGTGTTCCTGTCGACCACCGGGGACGTCCTCGACAGCGCCCAGCAGGCGGCGTTCGAGGACTACGTCCACCGCGGCGGCGGCTACGTCGGCGTCCACGCGGCGGCCGACACCGAGTACGACTGGGCGTTCTACGGCGGCCTCGCCGGCGCGTACTTCCAGTCGCACCCGGCGATCCAGCCGGCCACCGTGCGGGTCGAGGACCGCGCCCACCCGGCGACCTCGGGGCTGGCGCGGACCTGGAACCGGACCGACGAGTGGTACAACTACCGCTCCAACCCCCGGGGCCGGGCCCACGTCCTCGCCTCGCTCGACGAGTCGTCGTACACCGGCGGCACCATGAACGGCGACCATCCGATCGCCTGGTGCCAGGAGTACCAGGGCGGCCGGGCCTTCTACACCGGCGGCGGCCACACCAAGGAGTCGTACGCGGACCCGGAGTTCCGCCGGCACCTGCTGGGCGGCATCCGGTACGCGATCGGCGCCGTCCAGGCCGACTGCCGGCCGGAGAGCGGGTACACCGCCCTGTTCGACGGCGACTCGCTCGACGGCTGGCGACAGGCGGGCCCCGGCTCCTTCACCCTGTCCGACGACGGCACGCTCACCTCGTCCGGCGGGATGGGCCTGCTCTGGTACGCCGGCCGGAGCTTCGGGTCGTACTCCCTGAAGCTCGACTGGAAGGCGGCCGGCGACGACAACTCGGGGGTGTTCGTGGGCTTCCCGCCCTCGGACGACCCGTGGTCGGCCGTGGACAACGGCTACGAGATCCAGATCGACGCCACCGACGTCCCGGAGAAGACCACCGGGTCCGTCTACGGCTTCCGGTCCGCCGACCTGAAGAAGCGCGACCGTGCGCTGAACCCGCCGGGGGAGTGGAACACGTACGAGATCCGGGTCGAGGGCGAACGCCTTCGGATCTGGCTCAACGGCGTGAAGATCAACGATTTCACCAACACCGATCCGGCCCGGAGCCTCACCGACGGGCACATCGGCATCCAGAACCACGGAGCCGGTGACGAGGTGTCCTTCCGCGACATCCGGATCAGGGAACTGCCCGCGAAGGGCCACTGAACGGCGGCGGGCGGGAGACGCCGGACTCCCGCCCGCCGCCACCACCTCCGCACGCCCCAACCCCCCACGTACGGCGTCATTCCCCACCGCTCCCGGTGCCCGCGCTCGTCAAGGAGGCTGCCCATGTCCGCGCCCCCCGCCCGTTCCCCGCGTGTCGGCGTCTGGCTGATCGGGGCCCGTGGGTCCGTCGCCACCACCGTGGTCGCGGGCTGCGCCGCGCTGACGGCGGGCCTGCACCGGCCGACGGGCCTGGTCACCGAGGGCCCGGCGTTCGCCGGCAGCGGCCTGCCCGCGCTGACGTCCCTGGTCTTCGGCGGCCACGACACCACGGACTGCCCGCTGCCCAAGCGCGCCGAACAGCTCGCCGCCGGCGGGGTCCTCCCGCCCGGCCTCCCCACGGCCGTCGCCGCCGAACTCGCCGCCGCCGACCGGGACATCAGGACCGGCGGCCCCCTTCCCGGCGACACCCGCACCGCCGGGGAACTGATCACCGCCTTCACCGAGGACCTGCGCGACTTCGTACGACGCCACGGTCTGGCCCGCGCGGTGGTGGTGAACGTCGCCTCCACCGAGCCGGCCGCGACCGGTACGGCCCTCCCGCCCAGCTCCCTCTACGCGGCGGCAGCCCTGCGCGCCGGCTGCCCGTACGTCAACTTCACCCCCTCGACCGGGCTGCACCACCCCGCGCTCGCCGGCCTCGCGGCCTCCAGCGGGCTGCCGTACGCCGGCCGTGACGGCAAGACCGGGCAGACGCTGCTGCGTTCCGCCCTCGGCCCGATGTTCGCCCAGCGGGCACTGGACGTGCGGGCCTGGTCCGGCACGAACCTCCTCGGCGGCGGGGACGGCGCCGTCCTCGCCGACCCGGCCGCCGCGGCGGCGAAGAACGCCGGCAAGGAGCGCGTCCTCGCCGACACCCTCGGCACGGTCCCCGAGGGCGAGGTCCACATCGACGACGTACCGGCGCTCGGCGACTGGAAGACCGCGTGGGACCACATCGCCTTCGACGGCTTCCTCGGCACCCGCATGGTCCTCCAGACCATCTGGCAGGGCTGCGACTCGGCCCTGGCGGCGCCCCTGGTCCTGGACCTGGCCCGCCTGACGGCCCGCGCCCACGAGACCGGCCGCGCCGGCCCGCTCACCGCCCTGTCCTTCTACTTCAAGGACCCGGTGGGCACCGCCCCGGCGGCCCTGGCCGACCAGTACACCGCGCTCCTGCGCTTCGCCCACGCCCTGGGGGACCCCGAGTGAGCGCGGTACCGAGCGGCACGTACGGCCACGTCCCGCACGGGCCCGGCGGGCCGGTGCCGTACTCCCCCGGTCGCTCGCGTCCCGCCGGGCGGCTGCGGGCGTGGGCCGAACTGCTGCGGTTGCCCGCCCTGTTCACCGTTCCCGGGGACGCGCTCGCCGGAGCGGCGGCCGTGGGCGCCCGGCCGGGGCGCGGGTGCCTGCTCGCCGTCGGTTCGTCGCTGTGCCTGTACGAGGCCGGGATGGCGCTGAACGACTGGGCCGACCGCGCCGAGGACGCCGTGGAGCGCCCGCACCGGCCGCTGCCGTCCGGCAGGGTCCGGCCCGCCGCCGCCCTCACCGCGGCCTGCGCCCTCACGGCCGCCGGGCTCGCCCTGGCCGCCCGCGCGGGGCGCCCGGCGCTGGCGGTCGCCACCCCGCTCGCGGCCACCGTGTGGTCGTACGACCTCCTGCTCAAGCGGACCCCGGCGGGCCCGGCCGCGATGGCCGCCGCCCGCGCCCTGGACCTGCTGCTCGGGGCCGCCGCCGGTGCCGGACGTCTCCGGCCGGCCCTGTCGTCGGCGGCCCTGCTCGGCACCCACACGCTCGCGGTCACGGCCGTCTCCCGGCAGGAGACCCGCGGCGGCTCCCCGCTCGCCCCGCTCGCCGCGCTGGCCGCCACCGGTGCGGTGACCCGGCTGCTGCCCGACCGCCCGCTCACCGCCGCGCTCGCCGTCGGCTACGCCCAGACCACGGCCCGCCCCTACCTCCACGCCTCCCTCAACCCGTCACCCCCGCTCACCCAGCGCGCGGTCGGCGCCGGCATCCGCGCCACGATCCCGCTCCAGGCCGCCCTCGCCGCCCGCGCCGGAGCCGGGGCGACCGCCCTGATCACAGCGGCCCTCGGCCCACTGGCCGCCCGCGCGGCGAGAAGGGTGAGCGTCACATGAGCCTCGTCCGCGCCCGCCGGGGCGACCACGCCGCCACCGTCACCGCAGCACCCGGGCGGTCGGTCAGGGAAGGGAGCGCCGCGTGAACGCCCTGCGCTTCGGCTACGGCACCAACGGTCTCGCCGATCTCCGGCTGGACGACGCCCTCGCCCTGCTCGCCGACCTCGGGTACGACGGTGTCGGACTGACCCTCGACCACATGCACCTCGACCCGCTCGCCCCCGGCCTGGCCGGCCGTACCCGGCGGGTGGCCCGGCGCCTGGCCGGGCTGGGGCTCGACGTGGCCGTGGAGACCGGCGCCCGGTACGTCCTCGATCCGCGCCGCAAACACGGTCCCTCGCTGCTCGACCCCGACCCCGGGGCCCGCGCCCGGCGCGTGGACCTGCTGCTGCGGGCGGTGCGAGTGGCCGCCGACCTCGGTGCCACGGCCGTGCACTGCTTCAGCGGAATCGTTCCGCCGACCGATCCCGGCCCGGCGCCGGCGTGGGAGCGGCTCGCCGCCTCCCTCTCCCCCGTCCTCGACGCCGCCGCGTCCGCCGGTCTTCCCCTCGCCGTCGAACCGGAGCCGGGCCACCTCCTCGCGAGCCTCGCCGACTTCCACCACCTGCGCCGCCTCCTCGGCGATCCGCCCGCGCTCGGCCTCACCCTCGACATCGGCCACTGCCAGTGCCTGGAGCCGCTGCCGCCCGCCGACTGCGTACGCGCCGCCGCGCCCTGGCTACGGCACGTGCAGATCGAGGACATGCGGCGGGGCGTGCACGACCACCTCCCCTTCGGCGAGGGCGAGATCGACTTCCCGCCCGTCCTCACGGCCCTTGCCGCCACCGGCTACCGGGGCCTGACGGTCGTGGAACTGCCCCGCCACTCCCACGCCGGCCCCCACCACGCCGCCACCTCCCTGCCGTTCCTCCGCCGCGCGACCGCCCGCACCCCGGCCACCGCGCACGAAGGGAGCACCCCGTGACCCGATCGACCGCCGCGACGCCCTCACCCGACGCGCTGCGCGACCACCTCGACACCCACCTCGATGCGCCCGCGCGCGCCTGGCTGCGCGCAGCGCTGGCCGAGGCCGCCGACCACCCCGGCGGACACGGCCCGATCTCCGCGTGGGAGCTGCGGCTGGCCGAGGCCGGCCGCCGCTGCGGCAGCCGGTACGCCGACGCCGCCCGTGTCCTGATCCTGTACACGGCCCGCGCCGACCTCGCCGCCGTCACCCGCGTCTACCGGCAGGGCACCGCCGCCGAACGCCGGGCCGTGCTGCTCGCCCTGCCCCACCTCGTCCCCGGCCCGGACGCCCTCCCCCTCGTCGAGGACGCCCTGCGCACGAACGACACCCGGCTGCTGGCCGCCGCCGTCGGCCCTTACGCGGCCCGCCACCTCGACGCCCACGGCTGGCGGCAGGCCGTACTGAAGTGCCTGTTCACCGGCGTCCCCGTCGAGGCGGTGGCCGATCTCGCCGAGCGCGCACGCGACGACGCCGAACTCGCCCGGATGCTCACCGACTTCGCGGCCGAGCGCACCGCCGCCGGCCGCCCCGTCCCCGGCGGCCTGTACCGCGTGCTCGCCCTCGCCACCGCACAGTCCGGCAAGGAGACCTCCTGATGCGCCTGTTCGACCCGCACATCCACATGACGTCCCGGACCACGGACGACTACGAGGCCATGCGCGACGCGGGCGTCCGCGCGGTGGTCGAGCCGTCGTTCTGGCTGGGCCAGCCCCGCACCTCCCCCGCCTCCTTCCTCGACTACTTCGACTCGCTGCTGGGCTGGGAGCCGTTCCGGGCCGCCCAGTACGGCATCGCCCACCACTGCACGCTCGCCCTCAACCCGAAGGAGGCCAACGACCCGCGCTGCGCCCCCGTCCTGGACGAGCTGCCGCGCTACCTCGTCAAGGACCAGGTCGTCGCGGTGGGCGAGATCGGGTACGACGCGATGACCCCGGCCGAGGACAAAGCCCTCGCCGCCCAGCTCCAGCTCGCCGCGGACCACGGCCTGCCCGCGCTCGTGCACACCCCGCACCGCGACAAGCTCGCCGGTCTGCGCCGCACGCTCGACGTCGTCCGCGAGTCCGCCCTGCCCGTCGACCGGGTCCTGGTCGACCACCTCAACGAGACGACCGTGCGGGACGCCAAGGACAGCGGCTGCTGGCTCGGTTTCTCCGTCTACCCCGACACCAAGATGGACGAGCGGCGGATGGTGGCGATCCTGCGCGCCCACGGCCCCGAGAAGGTGCTGGTGAACTCGGCCGCAGACTGGGGCCGCAGCGACCCGCTGAAGACCCGCCGGGTGGCCGACCTGATGCTGGCCGAGGGCTTCACCGAGGACGACGTCGACCGGGTGCTGTGGCGCAACCCGGTCGCGTTCTACGGCATGAGCGGTCGGCTGGAGCTGGACGTCGTCCCGCCCGAGACCACCCACGAGGGCAACTCCCTGCTGCGCGGCGGTGAGTGAGCGATGCGCTTCCGCCACCCGGACGGTACGACCGTCCACCTCGCCTACTGCACCAACGTCCACCCCGCCGAGACCCTCGACGGCGTCCTCGCCCAGCTGCGCGACCACTGCGAGCCCGTCCGGCGCCGGCTCGGCCGCGACCGGCTCGGCATCGGCCTGTGGCTGGCCCATGACGCGGCCCGCGCGGTGGACACCGACCCGGCCGCGCTGCGCGCCCTGCGGCGGGAACTCGACCGGCGCGGTCTGGAGGTCGTCACCCTCAACGGGTTCCCCTACGAGGGGTTCGGCGCCGCCGAGGTCAAGTACCGTGTGTACCGGCCCGACTGGGCGGACCGCGAGCGTCTGGAGTACACCACCGCGCTCGCCCGGGTCCTCGCCGCGCTGCTGCCCGACGACGTCACCGAGGGCAGCGTCTCCACCCTGCCGCTCGGCTGGCGCACCACCTGGACCGCGGAGCGCGCCGCAGCGGGCCGGGCGGCGCTGCGCACCCTCGGGCAGCGTCTGGACTCGCTGGCGGAGCTGACCGGCCGCTCGGTCCGCGTCGGCCTGGAGCCGGAGCCGGGCTGCGTCGTGGAGACCACGGGGGACGCCCTGGCGCCGCTCGGCTCGGTCGGCCATCCCCGCGTCGGCGTCTGCGTCGACACCTGCCATCTGGCGACCTCGTTCGAGGACCCCGAGGCCGCGCTGGACGCCCTGGCCGCGTCCCCGGTGCCGGTGGTGAAGGCACAGCTGTCGGCCGCGCTGCACGCCGAACACCCCGGCCGGCCCGAGGTGCGTACCGCCCTCGCCGGCTTCGCGGAGCCGCGCTTCCTGCACCAGACCCGCGCCCTCACCGACGCCGGGGTGCGCGGCACCGACGACCTGCCCGAGGCTCTGGCCGGCGGACCGCTGCCGGCGGACGCGCCCTGGCGCGCCCACTTCCACGTCCCGCTGCACGCGTCCCCCACCGCGCCGCTGACCAGCACGCTCCCCGTGCTCCGCGCGGCCCTCGCCCGGCTCGTCGGCGGGCCGCGCCCGCTCACCCGGCACCTGGAGGTGGAGACGTACACCTGGCAGGCGCTCCCGCCCGGTCTGCGCCCGCGCGGCCGGGACCGGCTCGCCGACGGCATCGCCGCCGAACTCGCCCTCGCCCGCGACCTGTTGACCGACCTGGGCCTGAAGGAGCTGCCATGACCGAGCGGACCCCCACCCCGCTCCTCGTCCTCGACGTGGTCGGCCTCACCCCCGTCTCCTCGCCCACATGCCCCGTCTGAAGGCCCTCGCCGCCGCCGGTTCCCAGGCACATCTCGGCACCGTGCTGCCGGCGGTCACCTGTGCCGCCCAGTCCACCTTCCTCACCGGCACGCTCCCCGCCGAGCACGGCATCGTCGGCAACGGCTGGTACTTCCGGGAGCTCGGCGAGGTCCTGCTGTGGCGCCAGCACAACGGACTGGTCGCCGGGGACAAGCTGTGGGACGCCGCCCGCCGCGCCCACCCCGGCTACACGGTCGCCAACATCTGCTGGTGGTACGCCATGGGCGCCGACACCGACATCACCGTCACCCCGCGCCCCGTCTACTACGCCGACGGCCGCAAGGAACCCGACTGCTACACCCGGCCGCCCGCCCTGCACGACGAACTCACCGACAGGTTCGGCACGTTCCCGCTGTTCCGCTTCTGGGGTCCGGGCGCGGACCTGGTCTCCAGCCAGTGGATCATCGACGCCACCCGGCACGTCCTGCGCACCCGGCAGCCCGATCTGACCCTCTGCTACCTGCCGCACCTCGACTACGACTTGCAGCGCCACGGCCCGGACGACCCGCGCTCCCTGAAGGCCGCCGCCGACCTCGACGCGGCCCTGGCCCCGCTGCTGGACGACGCGCGTGCGCAGGGCCGTACCGTCGTGGTGCTCTCCGAGTACGGCATCGCCCCGGTGAGCCGGCCCGTCGACATCAACCGCGCCCTGCGCCGCGCCGGCCTGCTGGAGGTCCACACCCAGGACGGCATGGAGTACCTGGACCCGATGGCCTCCCGCGCCTTCGCGGTGGCCGACCACCAGATCGCCCATGTGTACGTCCGCCGTCCCGAGGACCTGGCGGCCACCCGCGCCGCCCTCGACGGCCTGCCCGGCATCGAGAAACTCCTGGACGACGAGGGCAAGAAGGCCCACCACCTGGACCATCCGCGCTCCGGCGAACTCGTCGCCGTCGCGGAACCGGACGCTTGGTTCACGTACTACTACTGGCTGGACGACGCCCGCGCCCCCGACTTCGCGCCCCTCGTGGAGATCCACCGCAAGCCCGGCTACGACCCGGTCGAGCTGTTCATGGACCCCGAGGACCCCTATGTGAAGGTCAGGGCGGCGACGGCGCTGGCCCGCAAGAAGCTCGGCCTGCGCTACCGCATGGCGGTCGTCCCCCTCGACCCCTCACCGATCCGGGGCAGCCACGGCCGCCTCCCCGCGAGCGACGACGACGGTCCGCTCCTGTTGTGCTCCACCCCCCGCGCCGTCGGGGACCGCATCGCGGCCACCGACGTGAAACCGCTCCTGCTGCACCTCGCCGGTCTCACCACCGGCGACCCGTCCTGAGAGAGGCACCCGTGAACATCAGCCAGCACACCGACGAAGACCTGCGCCGCAGCCTCGGCATCGGCCGCCGCCGCTTCCTGAGCACCTGCACCGCCGTCGCGGCCGGCGCCGTCGCCGCCCCCGTCCTCGGCGCCGCCCCCGTCCAGGCCGCGCCGAGGGCCGCGGCCGGCGGCAACGGCCGGTCCCTGGTCCCCGCGGACAAGCGCGGCATCATCCTCTACACCGTGCGCGACGCCATCGCCCGGGACCCGCTGTCCACCTCGCTGCCCTCCGGCTTCCGCGGCGTCTTCGAGCAGCTGGCCCGCTTCGGCTACCGTCAGGTCGAGTTCGCCGGCTACGGCCAGCACCCGAACGCGCCCGGCGGGGCGAGCCTGGAGTCCGTCGAGGGCGCGAAGCTGCTGCGCCGCTGGCTCGACGACACCGGTCTGCGCGCCCAGGGCAACCACGGCTTCATCCCTGGTTCCTGGCCCCTGACCAGCAGCGATCTGGACACCTTCAAGAAGCACCTGGAGATCGCGAACATCCTCGGCATGGCGCACATGGGCACCGGCGCCGACCCCACCAACAGCCGGTACAAGGCGGACTGGGACGTGGCCGCCGACAAGTGGAACGCCCTCGGCGAGATCGCCCGCCGCGCCGGCCTGAAGCTATACACCCACAACCACGACGCGGCCTACGACTTCCTGCTGGACGGCGGCCCGCTGGACGCCGAGGGCAGGCCGACCCGCGGCTCCGGCATCCGCAAGCTGGAGTACTTCCTGTCCGTCACCGACCCGAAGCTGGTCTGGCTGGAGATGGACGTCTTCTGGGCGCACGTCGCCCAGTACAAGTTCCGCACCTACACCGCCCACGACGGCTCCACGCGCACGAACGTCTTCGACCCGGCGGGCCTGGTCACCCGCCACGACAAGCGGTACCCGCTCTTCCACGCCAAGGACGGCGTCGTGAACACCGCGAACGGCATGGGATACGACATGGTCCCGTTCGGCACCGGAGTCATCGACTACACGACGTTCTTCTCCCGCGTGGGCCACCGCAACTACCACAACCCGATGGTCGAGCAGGACAACGCCCCGAGCGCGGCCAACCCGGCCCAGTCCCTGGAGCACGCGGCCATCGGCTACCGCAACCTGGCGGCGCTGCGCCGCTGACGCCCGTCCGCCCTCACCGGCCGGGACCCGCTGGACGGGCCCCGGCCGCTGCCGCCGGCATCCGGCTAGTCCCGCCAGGTGCCGCGGAGGGCGGAGACGGAGAATCCCGGGCCGTAGGCGACCAGCAGCGCGCTCTCGCCGTCGGCCGGGGGTTCGCCATGGGTGCGTTCGAGGACCCGGAGAACCGATACGCCACCGAGGTTGCCTTCTTCGGAGAGGGTGTCGAGGGAGTGGCGGGCGTCGGTCGCGGTGAGGCCGAGGGCGTCGGCCGTGTCGAGGATGATGGGCTTCGATCCGGGGTGGATGACGGGCACGTCGACGGGGCGGCCGGCGAGCCAGTCGGTGACGGCGGGCATGACGTGTCTCGCGCCGCCGGTCGCTTGTTTGGTGCTGTCGAAGTGCAGGCCCGTGCTGTCGATTCTGCCCGCGTACATGGTGAGGCTGTCCGGGAGGACGTACTCGAACAGCCCGTCGGCGCCGACGGCGAGGCCGGGGCCGAGGGGGTCGCTGGAGACCACGGTGGCGGCCCCGCTGTCACCGAACAGCGCCTTGTAGATCATGTGCTCGATCTTGGTGTCGACGTGGTTGTAGGCGGTGGACAGCACTTCGGCGGCGACGACGAGGACGCGGGATCCGGGGTGCAGGAGCGCCTGTTCCACGGCCCGGACCAGGGCGTGGGCTCCGCCGGCGCAGGCGGTGGTCGTCAGGGCGGTACGGCGGATGGTGGGCCGTAGCCCGAGCCGTTCGACCAGGTGGATGTCGAGGTTGGGGACGGCCCAGCCGGTGGCGTGGGTGGTGATGAGGCCGGTGATGTCGCCGGGCTGGAGCCGGTACCGGTCGAGGGTGGCGCGGGCGGCTTGTTCGGCCATGGTGAGGCCGTCCGCGAAGGCGCGGGCGGCGCGGTCGCCCACCTCCGCCGTGCCGTTGACGGTGGGCGAGTCCAGGGGCTGGGTGAAATAGCGCGTCTCCACGCCGCAGTTGCCGAGGACACGCAGGATCGCGCCGAGGCGCGGGTGCTGGGGGTGGTGGGCGCGAATGTCGTCGGCTATCTCCGCTGTGGTGATTTTGTGAGGGGCGAGGACGGTGGTGGGGCGGGCGATATGAGCGGGCATGGGTTCCCCCCTGAAGGCGCTGCGACCTGATTAAGTCAAGGTACGGCAAAATTGGCTGGTTTGTTTCCTTCGCCGCCCTTGAAATACTGCCTGGCCGCGCACCAAAGACGGGCAAATTCAGGCGTTCATGCCGTTCTCCTGTGCTTTCAACATACGCGGCCTGCTCCCGGTCCGTCGCGGACCCGGCCGGAAAACGAGGATCATGCACCGGGACCCGGGCGCCGCGAGCGGCTGCGCCACACACATCGTCACCCACCCCTGCCCCTCGGCCGCGTGACGGATCGGACGCTCGTCGCCGTCGGGGTGGATGGAGGCCCCGCCCTTCTCGTACAGGGGCTGGGCGAGGGGGTCGGCGAGGATGTCCGCCTCGATCTGCCGCAGGACCTTGTCGTCGGGGCGCTGGGCGAGCGCCGCCTGCAACTGGGGCATCACCAGCGGGGCCCAGGCCGTGGCCCAGTCGATGAGTTGGTCACGCCCGTCCAGGAGCATCCACCGCATGGTGTTCACCGGCGCCCGGCCGCTGTCGAACAGGGCGTGGAAGCGGTCGTTGCAAGTGACGAGGTTCCAGGAGGCGTCGGTGACGTACGCGGGGTGCGTGATGCCGGCGACGGCGTCGGCCCAGGCGGCGGGCAGGGCGTGGCCGGAGGTGTCGTACAGCGGGCCGGGCGGGTCCTCGCCGCGGGCGTACCGGCACAGGCTGATCCACTCCTGCTCGTTCATGCCGTACAGGCGCGCGACGTCGCGGAGGAGGTCGACCGGGGGGTGGTGGTAGTTGCCGGATTCCAGGCGCTGGTAGGTGCGCTCGGAGTATCCGAGCAGTTCGTCGACCTGCCCCTGTGACAGACCGGGGGCGCGGCGGCCCCGACCGGTGGGGCGGGTCAGTCCGTGCGTTTCGGGGGATATGAGCGCGCGGCGGTCTTTGAGGAGCTTTTTCAATGCTTGGCGGTTCACTGGTGGCTTGTCCCCCGGGGCTGGCGTTGACTGCGGCTCAGTTTAATTAGTGTCACGCGGTATTGATGTAAAAGATTCACCGTAGATATCGACTGGTTGCGTGCTGCATGCTCAGTGACGCGGGGTCGCTGGCCTGCGGATGCGGTGGTCAGTGACCGCGTGGTGACACCCTCGCGGGTGCTGACGGCATCGCACGTATCGCCGGCCGGTATCCGTGAGCGGGGGACCGGGACGGACCGGGAGGGCGACCGGTTTTCGGGTGCCGTTTCCCATCGACGGGAACACGTGCGGCGCCTGAGACGCGGCACTCCACGGTACGGCGCCCGGCTGCCAGGCCACGGCCGGTGCCCCCTCGCCCCACCCCAGGGGCCTCGGCACCGGCCGTCAGGCTGGCGGCCCCGGAAGCCGCCGACTGGCCCTTGGTCTCCTGTCGCTTCACCCGTTCGGCTCCGCATACGCACGCCGGCGCGGGGCATTCGTGCCGTGCGCGGGAGTGCCCTGGGTGGCTGGTGCCGCGGCCGATCCCCGAGTACGGCCGCGGCACCAGCCGAAAGGGCGGCGGTCTCCGCTCGGTGCCGGCACCTGCCGGGGTGCCAGGCTGCCGGGGCCGGCCCGCCTCTAGGGTCGCGTTCATGCAGAGGACCACGCCGCCGCGCCCGCTCGATGTCGAGGCGCTCTTCCCGCAACTGGCCGCCTACCGGGGCACGACGACACGGCTGCACCCCCGGCCGGGCAGACCGGGTGCCACGGCCAGTTCCGTGGGCGGCCCCCTGCTGTGGCCGGCGGACGAACCCTGGCCGGCGTGCCGCGAGAACCATGACCGCGTGCGGGGCCGGCGTCCGGCGGACATCCACCGGCGCCGTCAGGTCCTGGCTGCCGCGTGGGCCCGGGAACACGCCCCGGGCCCCACGGAGGAGGAACGGGAGCTGCTCGACGAGCTGCACCGGGAGCACCGGCTGTCCGAGGCCGCGGCGACGGACCCGCTGCCCATGATCGGTCTGGCGCAGCTCTACCGGCGTGATGTCCCCGACCTCCCGGCGGGGCCGGACGACTGCGACCTGCTCCAGGTGTTCTGGTGTCCCTTCGGCGCACACGGCGCCAGCGGCCACGGCCTGGAGCCGCACCTGCGCTGGCGTCGGTCGTGGGAGGTCGGCCGGGTACTGACCGCGCCGCCGCAGCCGCCGGTCGTCGAGTCCGACGGGTTCCTGCCCGAGCCCTGTGCGCTGTACCCGGAGCAGGTGGTCACCTACCCGTTCGCCGGCCTCCTGCCCGAGGAGCTGTGCGCCCGGATCGACGCCTGGGAGGACGCCCTTGAGGCCGAAGCCGAGCGGACGGCGGCGCAGCCGGCAGGGGACGGGAACAGGGCCGAGCCACCGCGCTACCAGTACGACCTGTCCATCCCGCCCGGCTGGCGCGTCGGCGGCTTCGCCTCCTGGCACGCCACCGACCCGTACCCCATGGACTGCCTGACCTGCGGCGCCCCGCTGCACCTGCTCCTGACCATCGACAGCTCGGAGTGGGACGGCGGCAGCCGGAGCTGGCGCCCGCTCCAGGACCAGGAGCGGTCCGCCCACCACTTGGCCACCCCCACCGAAGTCGTCGTGGGCCGCTGGGGTGAGCTCAACGTCTTCGCCTGCCCCCGGGATCCGGAGCACCCGCACCGCTGGAGCATCCAGTAGCGACGACTCCTCGCACGCGTGCGGGGCCCCAGGTCCAGGTGCGATCCCTCAGTGGCGCCGGCGGGCGTTGAGGCGGGCGGCCTGGCGTGTGAGGTGGTCGCGTTCGGCGAGGTTGGCGGCGTGGTGGGCCGCTTCGGCGTACAGCCGCGCCGCCGCCTCCAGGTCGCCGTCGCGTTCGTGCAGATACGCCGCTACGGCGGTGTGGCGGGGCAGTGAGCCGTCCAGCTCGGCGAGTGCCGCGAGGCCGGCGCGCGGACCGTCGGCCTCGCCGACGGCCACGGCGCGGTTGAGCCGGACGACCGGGTTGCCGGTCAGGCGCAGGAGTTCGTCGTACCACTCCACGATCTGCACCCAGTCGGTCTCCTCGGCGGTGGGCGCGTCGGCGTGCAGGGCGGCGATGGCGGCCTGGGCCTGGAACTCGCCCAGCCGGTCCCGGGCGAGGGCCGCCTGGAGGATCGCGACGCCCTCGGCGATCAGGCGCGTGTCCCATCGGCCGCGGTCCTGCTCGGCGAGCGGGACCAGGCTGCCGTCGGGCGCGGTCCGGCCGGCGCGCCGGGCGTGGTGGAGCAGCATCAGGGCGAGCAGCCCCGCCACCTCGGGGTGGTCGATCCCGGCCGCGAGCTGCCGGGTGAGCCGGATGGCCTCGGCGGCCAGGTCGACGTCGCCGGAGTAGCCCTCGTTGAAGACCAGGTAGAGGACGCGCAGTACGGTGGCGACGTCGCCGGGCCGGTCGAACCGCACGCCGGAGACGGTGCGCTTGGCCCGGCTGATCCTCTGTGCCATCGTCGCCTCGGGCACCAGGTAGGCCCGGGCGATCTGCCGGGTGGTGAGCCCGCCGACGGCGCGCAGCGTGAGCGCGACCGCGGACGACGGCGTCAGCGACGGGTGGGCGCACAGGAAGTAGAGCCGGAGGGTGTCGTCCACCGCGGGCGTGGGCCCGGGCGCGGGCTCCTCGCCGGCCCGGTCCTCGCGCCGGCGGCGCGCGGTGTCCGCCCGGCTCTGGTCGAGGAACTTGCGCCAGGCCACGGTGACCAGCCAGCCCTTCGGGTCCCGCGGCGGGTCGGCGGGCCAGACGCGGACCGCCTCGACCAGCGCGTCCTGCACGGCGTCCTCGGCCGCCGCGAAGTCCGCTCCGCGGCGGACGAGGAGGGCGAGCACGCTCGGCGTGAGGCTCCTCAGCAGGGCCTCGTCCATCAATGGCACTCGGTGACGGTGGGTGTCGCGGTCAGGAACGGGCGCAGCTCCAGCCACTCGTGGATCGGCTTGCCGCCCGCGCCGGGGGCGGCCGACAGCTCCCCGGCCAGTTCGACGGCGCGCTCGTGGCTGTCGACGTCGATCACCATCCAGCCGGCGATGAGGTCCTTGGTCTCGGCGAAGGGGCCGTCGGTGACCGGCGGGCGCCCCTCACCGTCGTACCGGACCCACGTGCCCTCGGGGGCGAGCGCCTGGCCGTCGACGAACTCGCCGGACTCCTCCAGCCGGGCCGCGAAGTCCCGCATGTACTGGATGTGCGCCGAGATCTCCTCCGGCGTCCACTGGTCCATGGGCACGTCGTTGACCGCCGCCGGAGCGCCGCGGTAGTGCTTGAGCAGCAGGTACTTGGCCATGGTGCTTCTCCTCGGTGCTGGTGCGACCCATTGTGGCCGCGCTCACCCCTGGGACGGAGCCGGTCACGGGTTCTCGACATCACCGCCCGGTTTTCTTTCGACCCGTACGAGGGAGGCACGGGGGCATGGACTACTACGACCTCGGCAGCCACAGCCGGCGCGTGACCACGTCGTCCGACGAGGCGCAGACCTGGTTCGACCGCGGGTTGAACTGGACGTACGCCTTCAACCACGAGGAGGCCGTCCGCTGTTTCGAGGCCGCCGCCGCGGCGGACCCGGACTGTGCCATGGCCGACTGGGGCCTGGCCTACGCGCTCGGCCCCAACTACAACAAGCCCTGGGAGTTCTTCGACGGACAGGACCTGGAGCGGACGGTGGAGCGGGCGCACGCCGCCGTGCGGCGCGCACACGCGAAGGCGGCCGGCGCCACCCCGGTCGAGCAGGCCCTCGTCGGCGCGCTGGGTGCCCGCTATCCACGGTCCCGGGCCCCGGACGCCGAGGACTGCTCCGTGTGGAACGCCGCCTACGCCGACAGCATGCGGGCCGTCCACCGACTGGCCGACGGCGACCTCGACGTGGCCGCCCTGTACGCCGACGCCCTGATGAACCTCACGCCCTGGCGGCTCTGGGACATCCGCTCGGGCCGTCCGGCCCCCGGCGCGCGCACCACCGAGGCGAAGGCGGTCCTTGAGCAGGCCCTGGCCACCCGGGCGGGCGCCCGGCACCCGGGGCTGCTGCACCTGTACATCCACCTGATGGAGATGTCCCCGACGCCCGAGGCGGCCCTGCCGGCGGGTGACCGGCTGCGCGGTCTGGTGCCGGACGCGGGCCATCTCCAGCACATGCCGTCCCACCTGGAAGTGCTCTGCGGCGACTACCGCCGGGTGATCTCCGACAACACCGAGGCGATCACGGCCGACGAGAGGTTCCGTGCCCGTGCGGGCGCGATGAACTTCTACACGCTGTACCGGTGCCACAACCTCCACTTCAGGATCTACGGTGCGATGTTCCTCGGCCGCTTCCAGGACGCCGTCGAAACGGCGGACCGGCTGGAGGCCGCCGTACCCGAGGAACTGCTGCGCGTGGAGAGCCCGCCCATGGCGGACTGGCTGGAGGGCTTCCTCGCGATGCGGGTGCACGTGCTCGTCCGCTTCGGCCGCTGGGACGACATCCTGCGCCTGCCGCTGCCCGCCGACGCCCGGCTCCACTGCGTCACGACGGCGATGCAGCGGTACGCGCGCGGGGTCGCCCTCGCGGCCACAGGCCGGACCGACGAGGCCGACACCGAACGCGCGCTGTTCCACGAGGCGGTCGCCCGGGTGCCGGAGACCCGGATGCTGTTCAACAACACCTGTACGGACATCCTCGCCATCGCGGCACAGATGCTGGACGGCGAGCTGGACTACCGCAAGGGGAGGTACGAGGCGGCGTTCGCGGCGCTGCGCCGGTCGATCGAACTGGACGACGGTCTGCCGTACGACGAGCCGTGGGGCTGGATGCAGCCCACCCGGCACGCCTACGGCGCCCTGCTCCTCGAACAGGGCCTGGTCGCGGAGGCCGAGGCCGTCTACCGTGCCGACCTCGGACTCGACGACACGCTCCCCCGCCCGCTGCAACACCCCGGCAACGTATGGGCGTTGCACGGACTCCACGAGTGCCTGGTGCGGCTCGGCAAGGAGGGGGAGGCACGGATCGTGGCCCAGCAGCTGAAGATCGCCGCGGCGCTGGCGGACGTACCGGTCGAGGCGTCCTGCTTCTGCCGCCTCCGGACCGTCGCAGCGGGCTCCGCGCCCCGGCACGGCTGCTGCGCCGAGGAGGACTGACCGTCGAGTGCGGCTCCGTGCGGGTGCGCGGGGCCTGCTCGGGGCGCCGGTACGCCGTCTGCCTGCCTGTCGGACGATCACCTGGCCTCGGCGAGCCGGACCGCGTCGGGACCGGCCGGGAAGCGCAGCCGGCTGGTCCGTCAGGTGCGGCTCGGTGCCGGTTCCGGCTCGGGGAGGGGTGTTGCCGCGCGGCGCGGGAGCAGCAGCGGGGTCGCCAGCAGGAGCACGCCGGCCAGGCCGATGGCCGTACGCGGGCCGAGCAGGCTGCCCAGGATTCCCCAGACGGCGGTCAGGAGCGCGATCGAGCCCTTGGTCGTCACCGTCCAGGCGGTCAGCGTGCGGGCGACCCGGTCGGTCGCGGTGCGCTCCAGTCGGTAGGTGGCGGACACGGGGTTGAACACCGCGCAGCAGAAGATGAGGCCGAGTTCGACGCCCGCCACCAGCAGCAGCCCGCCGGTGCCCGGCCCGGTGAAGGCCAGGCCGACGGACCACAGGGCGCGCAGCGTCCCGGACACGACCAGGACGCGGTGCTGCCCGAACCGGGCGGCGAGCGGGCGGGCCAGCCGTGAGCCGAGCAGCCCGCCGATCGATGGCGCGGCGAAGGCGAGGCCGTACTGCCACGGCGTGAACCCGAGCCGGCCGAGCATCAGGACGGCCAGCAGCGGCTCGGTGGCCATCACCAGACCGTTGAACACGGCGGTGTTGTAGAACAGCGGACGCAGTGTCGCGTCGGCGAGGATGTACCGCCAGCCGTCGAGCAGGTCCCCGGCCCGTGTGCGCGCGGCCCGTCGGCGCTCGGGCGGCGGCTCCTGCCCGCCCATCGCGCGAAGGCCCAGGGCCGAGAGCAGGTAGCTCACCGCGTCGGCCACCACCGTCGCCACCGGACCGAGCAGCCCGGTCGCCGCGCCGCCCAGCGGCGGTCCGATGATCGTGGTGGTCCAGGCCGTGGACTCGAACCGCGCGTTGGCGACGAGCAGGTCCCCGGCCGGCAGCAGCGTCTTCAGGTACGCGCCGGAGGCGGCGCGGAAGGTGATGTCGGCCGCCGCGACGACGACGGAGACCAGCAGGAGCTGGAGGAAGGTGAGCGCGCCGAACGCGAACGCGGTCGGGATCGTCAGCAGTGCCGCGCACCGCACCAGGTCCATCGTGATCAGCACGGGCCGCTTGCGGCGGAACTCCACCCACGGGCCGAGCGGCACCGCCACGGCCGCGCCCACCGCGGCGCCCACGGAGGAGAGCGCGGCGACCTCGGCCGGTCCGGCGTGCAGGACGCGGACGGCGATCAGCGGGAAGGCGCCGAAGGCGAGCCAGGTGCCGAGCGCGCTGGTCCCGTACGCTCCCCAGAGCCATCCGAACCGCCGCCCCAGCCGGCGTCCGAGCAACTGGTCCAGCCGGTGTCCGCTCCTCATGCCCGACGTCCCCTCGCCTTCCTCCGCACAACCGGTCCGCGACCGGAAGCATCAAAGCGAGCGGGGTGAGCAGGGAGCAAACAACCACGGAGCCGTCGGCCACAACCACTGGTTGTGCCCCTAGGGTGGCCGCATGGACCTCGACACCGTGCGGACCTTCGTCGCCGCCGCCGACGCGGGGCAGTTCCAGGAGGCAGCCGCCGAACTGGCGGTCACCCAGCAGGCCGTCTCCAAGCGCATCGCCGCACTGGAGCGCACCCTCGGGGTACGGCTGTTCACCCGCACTCCGCGCGGCGCCGAGCTCACCATCGACGGGCAGGCGTTCCTGCCCCACGCGCGCGAACTGCTGCGCGTCGCCGAGCGCGCGGTCGCCTCCGTAGGCACCGGCCGCCGCCCGCTGCGCGTCGACGTGATCGCCTCGCGCGGCGCGGCGACGGGCCTGATGCGCGGGTTCCACCGCGCGCACCCCGACATCGACCTCGACGTGGTGATGCTCTTCGACATCGAGACGGCCGTCGCCGCCCTCCGCTCGGGCACGATCGACGCGTCCTTCCGCGCCGTCGCCGCGCCCGGCCGGCCCCTCCCCGGAGAGATCGAGTCCGTCCGGGTGCTCGACGAACCGCTCCAGCTCCTCACCGGCCCCGGCCACGCGCTGGCGGGCGCCCGGTCGGTGCCTCTCGCCCGGCTCGCGGGGCACCGGATCTGGATGCCCGGCATCGTCCCCGGTACCGAGTGGGCCGCCTACTACGACGACCTCATCGCCGAGTTCGGTCTCACCATCGAGGCGACCGGCCCCAACTTCGGCTCCGACGCGCTCCTCGACACCGTCGCGGACACCCCGGCCCTGGCCACCTTCATGGGCGAGCACACCAGCCTCGTCTGGCCCGCCGGCCTCGGCCTGCGCCGCATCCCGGTGACCGACCCGACGCCGGTCTACCCGCACTCGCTCCTCTGGCACCGCGACAACCCCCACCCGGCACTGGCCCTCCTCCGCGACCACCTCGCCACGGCGACGGCCGGCCACGACGCCGCCGGGACCTGGAGGCCGGGCTGGGTCCTTCCACGCTGACACGCCCGCTACGACGCGGCTGACCGGCCCTCCCCCCGAGCCCGCGGGCTGCCGGTCCGGCGGTCCAGCAGCCGGGAGTGGCCGCTCACCGAGGGTGAAGCGCTGTTCCCCACCCCACCGGCGCAGGGCGACGGTGGGGCGGGGAACAGGGCACGGCCCTCGTCCGTGAGGACGAACTCGCGGTGCGGCCCGCCGTCCGGCGCGGGCCCGCCGCGCAGCACCCCGGCCTGCTCCAGCGCGCGCAGCCGTGCCGCGAGGATGTTCTCGGCGCTGCCGAGGCCGCGCTGGAACTCGCCGAAGCGGCGGCTGGTCACCGGCCGGGGCGGCCTGCCGGTCGCCGGTCCGGCGGCGCTGCCCGGTGCGCTCGCCGTGGTCGGGCTGCTCGCCGTCGCCCAGACGATGGTCCCGGCAGCCGCCGCCCCGGTCCAGGCCGACTGGTCGATGCGTGCCGAGCAGGGCGACTTCGCCTCCGCGGTCCGGCTGGTCGGTCAGGCCATGTGAACTCGACGGCGCGCTCCGGCCCCGGCCGACGCCCACCGGCCTCCGCCCGTCCCGGTGTGACACCCGGCGGGTGTTCACCCGTCACATGCGGCCGGGGGCGGTTCGCGCACCATGAAGACGTCCACCGGGTCCTCGGTGTCGAGGGTGAATCCGTGCCGCTCGTACAGGCGCCGGGCCGGGCTGCCCCGCAGCACGTTCAGCCGGACCAGGATGCCGTCGCGGTCGCACCGCTCCAGCAGCCCGCGCAGTACGGCCGCGCCGATGCCGTTGCCCTGGAGGTGCGGGGCCAGGTAGAAGTGCTCCAGCCAGTGGGCGTCCTCGGCCGGCCGCAGCGCCACGCAGCCGGCGAACGCGCCGCCCACCTCGATCACCCAGGTGTGCGCCGGGACGAACCCGTCCCGCAGTCGCTGCCGCACCCGCCGCTCGTCGTACCGCCCGAGCCGCTCCAGATCCGCCCGCAGCACCACGGCCCGCAACTCGGCCACCGCCTCGACGTCCGTCCCGGACGCCGGCCGGATGCTCCACTCCCCCATGATCGCCAGCCTATCGTCGCCGAGGTCTCCGCTGACGGCGCCGGGCACCGGAACGGCCCGGCACCGCGGGTGCGGTGCCGGGCCGTGGCTGCTCGGCGTTTCGGGGCGTCAGCCCTGGCGGGCCTTGAAGCGGGGGTCCTTCTTGTTGATCACGAAGGTCACGCCCCGCCGGCGCACCACCTGTGCGCCCGGCTTGGCCTTCAACGAGCGCAGGGAATTGCGTACCTTCATCGCGGTCTCCTCCCGGGAGGTCGAACGGGTTGTGCCGTCAGTGGCGGTCGGCGGCGGTGCGGCCGTAGCGCCGCTGGAAGCGTTCCACCCGGCCCGCGGTGTCCACGACGCGCGAGGTGCCGGTGTAGAACGGGTGGCTCGCCGACGAGATCTCCACGTCGACGACCGGGTACGTGGTGCCGTCCTCCCACTCGACCGTCCGCTCCGTGTCGATGGTGGAGCGGGTGAGCAGCTGGAAGCCTGCCGCGCGGTCACGGAAGACGACGGGGCGGGAGACGGGGTGGATGCCGTTCCTCATGGGGTGTTCCTCCTCGCAGGGAGTGCGTTCTTCGGGGTCGGGGTGCGAGGGGACTCAGCGCTCCTCGCGGAAGAGAACGTGCGCGCCGGCCACCGGGTCGTACTTGCGCAGGACCAGCCGGTCGGGGTCGTTCAGACGGTTCTTGCGGGTCACGTAGGTGACGCCGGTGCCGGCCGTCGACTTCAGCTTGACGACGGGGCGTGTGGTACTGCGTGCCATGAGGGACTCCTTCCGCCAACCGCCCGAGCCCGTTGACTCGAACATGTCAGACGGTTCTCTCAACACCACCACCCCGTGATGCATTCCCGCCCCTCACCGCCCCCCGCGGGCCCCGACCGCCGCCCGCTCCCGGGCCGCCCGCACCGCCGCCGACAGGCTGCCGATGTCGTACGCCCCGTGGTGCCGGCGCCCGTTCACGAAGAAGGTCGGCGTGCCCGCCACCTGGCTGAGGTCCGCCGACTCCACGTCCTCGGCGATCCGCGCCGCGCCCCGGTGGGAGCGCAGGTCCCGGTCGAAGCGCTCGGCGTCCAGCCCGAGGGCGTCGGCGTACGTGCGCAGATGGCCGAGGCGCAGCTCGCCCTGGTGGCTGAGCAGCAGATCGTGCATGTCCCAGTAGCGGCCCTGCGCCGCCGCGGCCTCGGCCGCCTCGGCCGCCAGCTGGGCGTGCACGTGCACGTCCGTCAGGGGCAGGTGCCGCCACACGTACCGCACGTCGCCGAAGTCGCCGAGCAGCTCGCGGACGACCGGCTCGGCCTGTCCGCAGTACGGGCACTCGTAGTCGCCGTACTCCACGACGGTCACCGGCGCGTGCCGCGGCCCCCGCACGTGGTCGCGGTCGGGGTCGACCGGCACCGCCAGGTCGACGAGCGTCTCGGCGTCGCCGAGCAGCGCCCGCTGCCGCAGCCGGCGCGGCAGCACCGCGAGGACCGCGGTGAGGAGCCGGCTGAGCAGGAAGGAGCCGACCAGGGCGCTGAGGATGCCGATCTTGGCGTCCGCCAGCTGTGTCCCCCGGAAGGCGAGGGTCGCGATGAGCAGCGAGACCGTGAAGCCCGTCCCGGCCAGGGCGCCCCCCGCCGCCACGGCTCCCCAGCCGACCGGCGGCCGGACCCGCCCCCGACTGACCCCGTACGCCAGCGCGGACGCCCCGAGGATGCCCAGCGGCTTGCCGACGACGAACGCGAGCAGGATGCCGAGCGTGACCGGTGAGGTGAACGCCCGCGCCAGTTGGTCGGCATCGAGCGGGATACCGGTGTTGGCCAGGGCGAACAGCGGGACGACGAGATAGCTGGTCCACGGGTGGTACAGGCCCTGTAGCCGGTCGTTGGGCGAGATCGCGGACGCGAGGCCGGCCTGCGCCGAGCGTGCCAGCTCGGGCGTCGGCTGCTCGCGGAACATCCGGAACAGGCCCGTGGCGTGTTCCAGGTCGGCGCGTGCCGCCGGGTACGCGTAGGTGATCAGGCCCATGGCGAGGCCGATGACCACGGGATCGACGCCCGACTCCAGCAACGCGACCCAGGCGACGAGCGCCAGCAGCGCGTAGACCAGGCCCCGGCGTACGCCGAGCGCGCGGACGAGCAGGACGACGCCGAACACCGCGACCGCGACCAGCAGCGCCGGTACGTCGACGTGCTCGCTGTAGGCGACGGCGATGACGCCCAGGGCGACGAAGTCGTCGACCACCGTGATCGTCAGGAGGAAGATCCGCAGTCCGCTCGGCAACCGGTGCCCGACGACGGCGAGCATGCCGAGGGCGAAGGCCGTGTCGGTGGACATCGCCGCACCCCAGCCGTGCGCGGACGAGTGCCCCGCGTTGACCGCGAGGAAGAGGGCGACCGGTACGACCATGCCGCTGACCCCGGCGGCGAGCGGCAGCGCCAGGCGCCGGCGGTCGCGCAACTCGCCCATGTCGAACTCGCGGCGCGCCTCCAGTCCGACGACGAAGAAGAACAGCGCCATCAGTCCGCTGTTGATCCACTCCCGCAGCGAGAGGGACAGACCGCGGGTGCCGATCCCGACGGACAGGTGCGTCTCCCAGAACGACGCGTAGCCCGTGGGGGCCGCGTTGGCCCACAGCAACGCGGCGAGCGCCGCCGTCACCAGGACGGCGGCGCTACCGGTCTCGGTCCGCAGGAAGTGGCGCAGCGGTGAGCGGGAGCCGGCACAGGCGGTCTGGCCCGAGAGGTCGTCGGGTGCGAACGCCATGCTCATCCGTGCTCATCTCCACCTCGCGCCGGGTTCCGTGCCGTACGGCACTGCCGGGGCAACAGCGGCAGGTGGGGCGTTCATTCCAGGGGTGGAGACATGGGGCGGACGAGCACATGCCGGCCGTCAGGACAGGTACCGCTCCACCTGCGACGCCGGGCGCACCTCGGCCCCGTCGGGGTCCTGGCCGGCGGCGGCGCGGGCCCGGCGCTGCCGCAGGAGGTCCCAGCACTGGTCGAGCTCGGTCTCCAGCCGCGCCAGGCGTTCCTGCTCGGTCGGCTGGTCGATGTCGTGGTCCGCCAGACGGTCCCGCAGGTCCTTCTCCTGGTTGATCATTTCCGTGATGCGTCCGATGATCTGCTTCTCGGCCTCGGCGCCGGGTCCCGTCGTCATGTCTCTCTCCCCAAGCCTTGATTCGACATCAATCAGTCGATTCAGGTATTCAACAGCAGGTTCGAGCCATCCGCCACGGCGGGGTGAGCGATGATCGTTCCTTCGTCGGGGAACCGTCTCAGGACGTGAGAACGACCCGGCCGCCGGCCCGGCCGCCGCTGTCGCTCGTGACGCACTCCTGGTAGGGGTTCGGGTCGCCCTGGTGCTCCTGGCACGTCCAGGTGGTCGCCCCGACGAGGATCGTGGCGGGCGCGCCCGCCTTGCTGGACGCGGCCTTGGTGTAGGCGCTCGCGACCTCCAGGGCGGCGGCGCAGGACCCGGCCGGCTCGGCCCAGACCGCCAGCCCGGTGGCCTTGTCCACGCCGCAGTACGTGACCGACGACCGGGCGGCGGCGTCCGTACCGGCGAACGAGGGGGCCGAGGCCCCGAGGGACAGCGCGGCGGCGCCCAGCAGGCCCGCGGCCGTCCCCGTCATGATCGAGCGCATCACAGGTGTCTCCCTCGCGGTGACGAACGAGGCCGGGGCGTATCGGGTCCCTTGTGGGACACGCCGGTGTCCGGCCTCCTCTCCGTACGATCATCCACGGGGGCGGGGCGATCGGCACGCCGCCGTACGCCGGAAGGTGCCGGGCCACCGGCGGGTGCCGGGCGGGGAACGACGGCTCATCGCTCGGCGGTGCCGCGCAGCCGGGCGAGTGTGGCGTCCAGGTCGGCCCGGCGGGGGCGGTTGTGGGGCAGCTTGGCGAGCACGGCCGCCATTCCGCAGGCGTTGGTCAGAGCGGAGACGACCAGGCCGGCCGCGATGCCGGCGGACAGCAGGTGGAAGGCCGGGTGGACCGCCAGGCCGAGCAGGAGGCCGAGCAGCACGACCGTACCGGCGGTGAACCGGACCTGGCGATCCATGCTCCAGGTGGCCTTCGTGGTGGTCTCGGGCCGGTGGGTGTCGTAGCCCCCGGCGGTCCAGGCGGCGGTTCCCCCGGCGAGGGTGGCGGTGGTGATGCCGTTCCCGGCGAGGACGCGGCAGGCGTTCTCCGAGCGGGCTCCGGAGGCGCAGACGACGAGGACGTCGCCCCGCTCGGCGGCGGTGCGGATGTCGGGCAGGGCCCGGTCGAGCTGGTCCAGCGGGATGTTGAGGGCACCGGGCACGTGGCCGCCGGCGTACTCGCCGGGGGTGCGGACGTCGATGACGGTCAGCTCGTGCAGACGGGCGTGGGCCTGGCGGGGGTCGACGGTGAGGGGTGCGGTCATGACGGATGCCTCTCTTCGTGTGGTGTGGGGGGTGCCTGTGGTTTGCAGGGCGGGGGCGTCGGTGTGGTGGTGGTGTGGGGGGTGCCTGTGGTTTGCAGGGCGGGGGCGTCGGTGTGGTGGTGGTGCAGGGGCGTCGGTGTGGCCGGGTGCGGGGACATCCGTGCGGCCGTGGGTGCGGGGGCGTCCGCTGCCCCCGCTCTCTCACACGAGGACGTCGACGAGCATGAACGCGGCCAGCGCGAGCAGGACGCAGGCGAAGACCTTCCGGAGCGTTTCGCCCTCGGCTTTCCTCGCCAGGCGTCTGCCGTCCCAGGCGCCCAGGATCGCCGCCCCCGTGAAGGGCGCCGTCACCGCCCAGTCCAGGTGTGTCCCGGCGCCGCCGCGGGCGACGAGCGCGGCCAGTGAGTTGATCGTGATGACCAGCAGGCTGGTGCCCACGGCGGTGCGCATGGCGAGGCCGAGGACGCCGGCCAGGGCCGGTACGGCGAGGAAGCCGCCGCCCACGCCCAGGAAGCCGGTCACCGCGCCCAGCCCGGCTCCGGCGGCGCCGGCCTTCCCGGGGTGGACGTGGCCGGACGGCTCCGTCCGCGCGGGGCGCAGCATGCGCAGGGCCGCCGTCCCCGCTACGACGGCGAACGCCGCGGTGAGCACGGGCTGCGGCAGGCGCCCGGCGGCGGCCCCGGCGAGCGTCGCGGGCACGACGCCCGCGGCGGCGAACAGCAGCCCGGTGCGCCAGGCCACGTTGCCGTCCCTGGCGTGCCCGGTCAGGGCCGTGACCGAGGTGAGGGTGACGATGACCAGGCTCGCCGTGGTCGCCTGTGCCGGGGTGAAGCCGAGGAGGTAGATCAGGGCGGGTACGGCCAGGACGCTGCCGCCACCGCCGAGGCCGCCGAGGGCGAGGCCCACGACGGCACCCGCGAGGAGCGCGAGAACCAGGCCGGTCATATGGTCTGACCGCTGTTCCCGCGTGCGTCGACGCCGCCGTCCGCGCGTAGGCCGCCGCTCCCGCGTACGCCGCCGCTCCCACGTACCTCGATGTTCCCGCGTGCGTCGGCCACCGGATGGGGGGCCGTGGCACGCAGCGCCGTCCCCGCGAGCAGCCGGGACAGCGGGACGTGGACGGCGCCGGGCGCATGTCCGGCGGACCACTCGTGGTCCGCCCGCGCGTCCAGCAGGAGGGCGCGGACGTCCTCGCCCCCGGTGCGTCGCAGGGCTTCGCCGACGGAGACACGGACGCGGCCTCCACCGCGCCGGGACATTGACATCACTCAACCTCTCAAGAGCCGGAAGAACGAGGGGTGGCGGGGTCAGCCGGTGACCACGGTCAGTCCGGCCCCGGCGGCGGCGGCGAAGCCGTCGTCCACGGCCACCACGTCACGGCCCGCGGCATCGAGCAGCGAGGCGGCGATCGCGGCGCGCATGCCGCCGGCGCAGTGCACCCACACGGTGCCCGCCGGCACCTCACCGATCCGCTGGTGCAGTTGGTGGACCGGGATGTGGACGGAGCCCTCGATGTGTCCGGCGGCCCGTTCGGACGCCCGTCGGACGTCGAGGACGACGACGCCGTCCGTGCCCCGCTCGGCCAGACCGGCGAACGTGGACCGCGGGAAGGAGGCCGGCCGGTCGCCCTCCGGCACCCACCGGTCCGGCGCGCCGGTGGCGGCGGCCCCGGGCCGGTCGATGCCGACCCGGACCAACTCACGCTGTGCGGCGGCCAGTTGCTCCGGGGTCTCGGCCAGCAGGGTGACCGGCTTGCCCCACGGGATCATCCAGGCCAGATACGTGGCGACCTTGCCGTCCGCCTCGAAGTTGAAGGAGCCGGCGACATGGCCCGCGGCGAACGCGATACGGCTCCGCAGATCGACCACCCACTCGCCGGCGGCGAGCCGGGCGGCGATCTCCTCGGCGTCGGCGACGGGCGGCGGGGTCAGGTCCACCGGTGCGGGCCCGGCGGCGTTGGCCGGTCCCATGTGCGTGTAGTAGGCGGGGACGTCGTCGAGTCCGGCCAGCAGGCGGGTGACGAAGGAGTCCACGTCCGTGGTGAGCGCCGCGTTCGCGGCCTTCTCCTCGCCGATCGTCGTGGCGTCGCCCGCGGCCTGCGCCGAGGAGCAGAAGCTGCCGAAGCCGTGCGTGGGCAGTACGGGCGTCTCGTCCGGCAGTTCGGCCGCCAGGCGGTGCGCCGAGGCGTGCTGGGCGCGTGCCAGTCGCTCGGTGAGCCGGGGTTCGACCAGGTCCGGCCGGCCCACGGTGCCGATCAGCAGGGAACCGCCGGTGAACGCGGCGACCGGCCGGCCGCCGTCCTCCAGCACGTAGGAGGTGTGGTGCGGGGTGTGGCCCGGGGTGGCGACCGCCCGCAGCGCGAGTCCGGCGTCGACCTCGGCCACGTCGCCGTCGGCCACCGGCACACGGGCGTACGACACGTGCGCTCCGGCCGGTACCAGGTAGGCGGCACCCGTCAGCCGGGCCAGCTCAGGTCCGCCGGTGACGTAGTCGTTGTGCAGGTGGGTCTCCACCACGTGCGATATGCGCACCCCGCGCCGGGCGGCCGCGGCCAGGACCCGGTCGATGTCGCGCGGCGGGTCGACCGCCACGGCCGTGTGCCTGCCGCCGGCCAGATAGCTGCGGTTGCCCAGCCCCTCCAGCTCCATGGTGTCGACGAAGAACATCGGGCACTCCTTTCCTCAGAATTACCCCCCGGGGTATGTCGACGACCGTAACACGAGTACCCCCGGGGGTATCTCGGGGGCGTACGATACCCGCAGGGGTATGACGGAGGAGTGGATCGTGGAACTGGGGATGGCGGCGGACGAGCTGAAGGCCGTGGTCAACCGGCTGCGCCGAGCGCAGGGGCAGATCGCCGGCGTGATCAAAATGATCGAGGAAGGCCGGGACTGCGAGGAGGTGGTCACGCAGCTCGCCGCGGCGTCCCGCGCCCTGGACAAGGCGGGTTTCGCGGTCATCGCCACCGGCCTACAGCGGTGCCTCAGTGACTCGGAGCTCGCCAACGCCGGGGAGCGGGAGCAGATGAGGGCCCGGCTGGAGAAGCTCTTCCTGTCCCTGGCCTGAGGCGGGGGACGGCGGAGGGACGGCGGAGGCGGCGAAGGCGGGGCGCGGACGGACTCCGTACCCCACTCCCGCCGTACCGGACGGACGCCGGGAAGCCGTAGCCGTCCGTGCCGGTCGGGCCGCCGCCCGCCGGAACCGCCGGACCCCGCATCCGCTGCCGCCGTCAACCGCCGGCAGCGGTTCGCCCCCGGCGCGGTGCCGCGAGCGGACCGACCGGCCGGCACCCGCTCTCCGAGGGCGGCCGGGCCGTGGCCGGCAGTCCGGCACGAGTGCACGCTCCCGCTCACCGGCGAACGGTACGTCCACCGCGTCGTCACCGACCTCGGCATCCTCGCCGCCACCGGTTCGCCGGGGCCTCGGCGCGGGGCGTCGGGCGCGGTCGGGGATGTCCGGAAATCGAGTCGGTCAGGTGAGCCCGGGGCTCGTACGGGCGGGCGACGGCGTCCTGTGGCCCCCGTCCGGCGCCGGGCCGGCCGGTCCGGACAGCCCGCCGGGACCGGCTTCGGGAACCGGGCGTCCGAAGGCCGACTCGGCGCTCTCGCCGAGGAAGCCGCCCGACTGGTGCTGCCACAGCCTGGCGTAGGCGCCGTCCGCGGCGAGCAGTTCCTCGTGGGAGCCCTGCTCGACGACGCGTCCGCGGTCGAGGACGACGAGACGGTCCATGCCGGCGACGGTGCTCAGGCGGTGGGCGACCACGAGGGCCGTGCGCCCGTCCATCAACCGCCACAGGGCGTCCTGGACGAGGAGTTCGCTCTCCGAGTCCAGCGCGCTGGTCGCCTCGTCGAGCAGCAGGACCGGGGCGTCGCGCAGGATGGCCCTGGCGAGGGCGACGCGCTGGCGCTGGCCGCCCGAGAGTTTGACCCCCCGCTCCCCCACCAGAGTGGCGAAGCCGCCGGGGAGTTGGTCGGCGAACTCCGTGACGTGCGCGGCCACGGCCGCCGCGCGGATCTCCTCGTCGGTGGCGCCGGGCCGGGCGAAGGCGATGTTGTCCCGCAGGCTGCGGTGGAACATGGCGGGTTCCTGCGGGACGTAGGCGATCAGTGAGCGCAGGTCGGCCTGGCGCAGCCGGCTGATGTCCTGACCACCGATCAGGATGCGTCCGCCGTCGACGTCCGACATCCGCAGCAGCAGCCGGGTGAGGGTGGTCTTGCCGCCGCCCGACCTGCCGACCAGACCGATCCGCGCACCTGCGGGCACGTCCAGGTCGAGCCCCTGGAAGATCGGCTTCGCTCCCGCGTGGGCGAAGGTCACCGCCTCGAAGCGGATGCCCGTGTCCCGTGGGGCGAGCGGTTCGGGTTCCGTCGGGTCGAGCACGGTGGGCGGATCCAGCAGCAACTCCGTGAACTGCGCGGCCTCGGTCATCGAGCTTTCCAGACGCCGGTAGATCTGGTTGAACTCGAACATGATCTGGGTGGCGCTGGAGTAGTAGGTGAAGCTGACGACGATCTCCTCGACGCCCTGGCCCGATCCGCCGAAGGCGACGGCCACCAGCAGACCCAGCACGTTGGTCAGCACGGACAAGGGGGCGACCAGGGTGTCGACGCGCAGATTGCCGTAGTCCCACGACCTCAGCGTCAGGCGCCGGGAGTCCGCGACACGGCTGCGGTGTTCGTCGGCCTCCCGCCGCTCCGCCGCGAACGCCCGGATGGTCTCCATGTTCACGAGGCTGTCGGCGACATGGCCGGAGACCCGGGCGATCGCCGCCTCACGCTCGTTGACGAGCCTCTGCCGACGGCGGATCAGGGGCGTCGCGGCCACCACGGTCAGCGCGATCATCACCAGGAGGCCGACGACGAGCATCGGTTCGTAGCTCCACAGCACCACGGAACCGAACACCAGGGGGACGAGACTGCCCACGATCCGGTACGTCACCGTGTCGACGAAGTCCTCGAACCGCTTGCCGAAGCTGAGGACCCGTTTGGTCAGGGAGCCGGCGAAGTTGTCGTGGAAGAACGCGGCGTCCTTGGCCAGGAGTTCGTCCATCCCGCTCACGTACAGGTGTTCCATGCCGAGGGCGTCCAGGCGGTTCAGGCAGTGCTGCCCGACCCGCCACACGGCCTCGGCGAGCAGCAGCGTCACGCCGAAGGCCAGCACGTACGGCAGTGCCGAGCCGAGGGTGAGACCGCCGTCGCCGGCGGCCTGTCCTGCCAGTTTGGCGATCAGCAGGGGGGCGACGTAACGGATGCCGATGTTGCCCACGGCCGGCAGCAGCAGTGCGGGCAGGGTCAGCCGTCGTAGGCGCAGCAGTTCCCGGCCGTAGCGGCGCAGTGCCAGAACGACCGCGCTCCTGCCCGGTGCCGGCCCTCGCGTATCTGTGGTGCCCATCACACTCCCGGAGGTTGGGAAGTGGGAAGTCTCCCGTCCGCGGAGTTTCTCAGTCCAGGCAATTAACGCGGAACGCTGAGAACCGGACATGTCCGCCGCGCTCAGCGCCATAGTGCGGACACCGAACACTAAGTGACGCTATGTTGGGCACGCGCAGGCGTCATCAGCGACGAAAGGTCCACCATGGCTCGCCTCAATCTCGCCCACCTGACCCTCACCGCCGCCCAGAACATCCAGACCGCCGACGAGGTGCGTCGCGACCCGGCCGTGGTCAAGGCGGCCAAGCAGTTCGCGGAGGACAGCGCCCAGGCCCTCCGCTCCGGTGGTGAGCTGGTACGTGAGGCCCGGGCCTCCTGGCGTCGCCACAGCCCGCTGACCAAGGGGACCGCCACCGGTGAATGACTTCAGCGCCGAGGCGATGGGCCTCGTGATCCGCGAGCACCGCCAGGCCCAGCAACCCCCGATGACGCAGGAGGAGTTGGCCAAGCGGGCCGATTACGGGAAGGGGGGCGCGGTCTCGATCTCCCGGATCGAGCGCGGGCTCATCAGCCCCGGGGAGCACCGGCTGGCCGCCATCGCCCTCGCACTGCGACTGACTCCCGCGCAGCTCATGCAGGAGGCGGAGGACCGGACCCGGTCCCTGGCCGACCGGCGGGGTCAGCGGCCGGTGAAGTTGCGCGACCAAGTCGCGGAGACGAAGAGGCGCCACGCCGAGATCACCGAGAAGGTGGCCCAGCGGTCGAAGATCACCCAGGAACTCGGGGAAGCGTTCAACCAGGTCCATGACACCGCGCGCGACGAGTTCTTCCTGAGGTTCGTGGAGCTGGCCGAGAGCATCAGCGGGGCGCCCGAGCCGGAGCGGCCGAGCGAGGAGGAGATCGAGAGCACGGGGGAAACCCCCGCCGCGATACGGGTCGAGGCCATGTCCGCCGGGATCGCCAACGCGATCCGCGACGCCGCCGGTGGAGCCGCCGCAGGCGCGGTCGGGGCAGCGGCCGGCGGCGCCGCGGCCTACGGCGCGTTCACGGCCGCCGCGTTGTTCGGGACCGCCTCCACCGGAGCAGCCATTTCGACGCTGTCCGGCGTAGCCGCGACCAACGCGACCCTGGCCCTCCTCGGAGGAGGCACGCTGGCCGCGGGCGGTGCGGGCATGGCGGGTGGGATCCTCCTGCTCACCGGCATGGTCGCCGCCCCGGCGGCAGCGCTGGCAGCCGCCGGCTTCTACGTCCTGAGGCAGCGCCGGACCAAGAAGGAGGAGGAGCGCCTGCGAACCGAGGTCGAGGTGGCGGAAGCGGCTCTGGATCAGTCCCAGCAGGGCTTCGACACGATGACCGACGTACTGCATCGCGCCACGGCCATCATGGAATACGTCAGCGTCCACGGCACCCACGCCCTGGAGAAGTGGAGGGTGGGGCTGCCGCCGGAGCCGCGGGACTGGACCTCACTCGGGCGCGAGGGGCAGGAACGGTACAAGGAGTTCCTCACCGTGGCGGGCTGCCTCGTCGCCGTGAGCAGCATCAACGTCAGTGCTCTCCTCACGGCGGAGCCCGACGCCCTGCGCGAGATGGACAAGGCCATCGACGAGACGCTGCGGTACGCGGACAAGACCATCAAGTCGATCGTCTGAGCGGACGACGGGGCGAGCGTGCGGTGCGGGTGCCGAGCCCCACCGGCCGCCCGCCCGCCGCCCCGACCGCCCCGACCGCTCCGCGCGGACAGCGGTCACGGTCAGCAGATCACCGGCAGCAGACCTCGGAAGAGCGGTCGCGGAAGCGCGGATCGCGGAAGAGCGGATCGCGGAAACGCGGATCGCAGACGGCAGATCCCGGACAGCGGATCACCGGCAGCAGATCGCGGACAGCAATCTCGGTCGGCCGTATCAGTCTGCTACCGCCGACCCGATACTCTGAAAGCGGCGGTGACATTTTCTCCCTCGGAGGCCGGGATGAGCGAGCAGCCGTGGACCATCGAGTCCATCCGTGACGCCCTCGGCAACCCCGCTCTCGCCCAGCGTTTCCTCGGTGAGATCAACCGGGCGCCCGCCCACGAGTTGCTGCGGGTCTTCGCCCGCTGGGAGCGCATCGCCAAGGACACCGTCGCCGCGGTGCGGCGGGGACGTGAGATCGCCGCGGCCGAAGCCCGCGGTGAGGAGCCGGCCGGCGAGTGGGTCGACGCGACGGACCGAGTCCGCGCCGAAGCCGAGCGCATCCGCGCGCGCGGCGCCGCCTGATCCGCCATCCGGTGCCACGCCCGGTCTCCGGCTCGCTACGCTGGGCCGGGCAGGATCACTGTCGCCGTCCAGTGGTTCGTGCGACCACGACTGGTGCTCGAACCCTGAGAGGCCATGTGACCTATCGGCTCAAGTACGACCAGGCGGCAGAAGCCGTCCACGAGGCGATGCCGACGGCGGCGAGCGAAGAACTCACCCTCGCTCTCGCCGACGTCTGCGACGACCCGATCGGCGCCACCGAGCCGTACGGCGAGGATGACGGTGTCGTCCGGGCACTCGTCACCCGGCAGGCGTTCGCCCTCCTCCTCGTCGGGGAGACACTCAAGACGGTCACCGTGCTCCAGCTGACCCACCTCGGCTGAACGCGGCGCGCCGGAGCGCCCCGCAGGGCGCTCAGCGGAGGGCGTCGGCCGCGTACTCCCAGAGCCGGTCCGCCGCCCGCGGGTCGAGGGCGTGGGCGGCCACGCCACCGGGCCGTTCCTCGTCGCCGTGGACGACCCGGGCCTCCTGGTTGTCCTCGAAGTACCGGCCGGTCACACCCGTCAGCAGCGGTGACGCGGCCAACAGCACGGAGGTGGCGGCTCCCTGCGCGGGAGTCTTGTAGTGCGGGAGCGGGGTGAGGTTGCCCTCGGCGTCCATCACCCCGAACGCGCGCATGGTGTCGTCGTCGAGATGACGCTGGAGGGCGGTGAGGATGTAGCCCGGGCTGAGCGCGTTGGCCGTGATCCCGTCGTCCGCCCAGCGGCGGGCGGCCACGGTGAACAGGACCTCGGCGGACTTGGACTGCCCGTAGGCCGTCCAGGGGTCGTACGGGCGCCGCGCGAAGTGGGGGTCGTCGAAGTCGAAGGGCGCGCTGCGGTGGGCGCCGGAACTGACGACCACGATGCGGGCCGAGCCGGCTTCGCGCAGACGGGCGTGGAGTGCGCCGGCCAGGGCGAAGTGCCCGAGGAAGTTGGTGGCGAGCTGCATCTCCCAGCCGCGGGCGGTGACGGTTCGCGTGGGCAGGGCCATGATCCCGGCGTTGGCGACGAGGATGTCGAGCGGCCCCCGCCATGTCCGCGCGAAGGTGTCGACCGAGGCCAGGTCCGACAGGTCGAGTGCCTCGGCGCGCACCGGGCCGGCACCGGGAACGGCGGAGAGTTCGCGGATGAGCGGCTCCGCGGACACCGGCCGACGCGTGGCGATCGTGACCTTGGCACCGGCGGTGGCCAGGGCGCGGACGGTCTCGGTGCCGATACCGGAGGCGCCACCGGTGACCACGGCGCGGCGGCCGGTGAGGTCCACGCCGTGGAGCACCTCGGCGGCGGTGGCGGACGCGTCGAAGGGGGTGGTCAGAAGGGGCTCGGTGTTCACAGGGTGGCCTTTCCGGAGCGGGATCGCTGTCACGCGTCCCGACCCTATGACCGCTGTGCTGGACGTCCTATGATCGAGCGTCCGCATTGCTTTAGCCATCGTCCGAGGAGGTGCCGCCGGTGGATCCTCTGGAGGATGTGCTGGCCCTGCTGGAGACCCGCGGTCACCTGTCCGCGAGCCTGGTGGCGGGCGGGCAGTGGGCCGTGCGGTTCGACGCGCCGTCCGGAGTGAAGTTCAACGCCGTACGACGCGGTGGCTGCGTGCTCAAGGTCGACGGTGTCGACGAGGAGATCACCCTGGCGGCCGGTGACTGCTACCTCCTCACCCGCCCGCGCGCCTTCACCCTCGGCAGCGGCCCGGAAGCCGCTCCGGTCAGTGCGGGGCCCGTCTTCGCCCGGGCCGAAGGCGGTGTCGCCCGCGTCGGTCACGGCGAGGAGGTGCTGCTCGTCGGCGGTCGCTTCTCCTTCGGCGCCCGGGCGCAGGAGCTGCTGCTCGACACTCTGCCGCCGGTCGTCCACGTGCCTGCCGGGACCAGCCAGGCGGAGGCCGTGGAGTGGGCGCTCGCCGCGATCGACCGGGAGTTGCTGCACAGACCGCCCGCCTCGACGCTGATGGCGGAACACCTCGCCGTCGTCATGCTGATCCATGTGCTGCGGTTCCACCTCGCCCGTGAGCCGCGGGCGGTGTCCGGGTGGCTGGCCGGTCTCGCCGACCCCGCGGTGGCCGCGGCCCTGCGCGCCCTGCACGAGGCCCCGGCGCGTTCCTGGACGGTGGCCGACCTCGCGCGCGTCGGCGCGGTCTCCCGGTCGACCCTCGCCGCACGCTTCAAGGACACGGTCGGTCAGGGACCGCTGGAGTACCTGACGCGATGGCGCATCGAGCTCGCGTCCCGGCAGCTACGGGACGGCACCGAGACGCTGGCCGCCATCGCCCGGTCCGTGGGCTACGGATCCGAGAGCGCGTTGAGCGTCGCCTTCAAGCGGGTCATGGGAATGTCGCCCCGTGACTATCGCAAACGGGCGGGCTGACCGAAATTCCCACCCGTTCCCGGAATTCGGCTCCGGCGTCATTCTGAACTCCTGAACGGCGGCCGGACAAGCGGCGAGGCGAGGGGTTTTCGTGCTTCTGCGCAAGTGAGAACCGGGCTGTGAGCTGGGATCACGTGCCGTTAACACAAGGTGTATTGACAGGCAGTCATATGGATCCCGCTAATTGGCCGGAAGTCGGCCCTCGACCGAGGGCCTGTTCACGATAGGTACGAAGTGACGTCATCCTCGCTTCGCAGAGAGCGAATAACCGTCTCTCGGGCCGTCCGGCACGGCCTTGTGGCCGCCGGGCTCTCCGCCCTCGTCCTCCTGGGCGTCACCCCGCCCGCGTCCGCCGCCGACCAGGCCGGCGGCACCGACCTGACCCCCGTGTGCGGCACACCCGCCAAGGGGCACGCGTCCTGCTACGCCATGCGCTCCGACGAGCCCCCGCTGCGCCGGCTGGCCGCGGCGCAGACCCCGCCGGGGCTCGGCCCCCAGGACCTGCAGAGCGCCTACAGCCTCCCGGCCGACGGCGGCGCCGGACAGACCATCGCCATCGTCGACGCCTACGACAACCCCAACGCCGAGGCGGATCTGGCGGTCTACCGCGCCCAGTACGGGCTGCCCCCGTGCACCACCGCCAACGGCTGCTTCCAGAAGGTCGACCAGCGCGGCGGCACCGACTACCCCACGTCGAACGACACGTGGGCCGGTGAGATCGCCCTCGACCTCGACATGGTCTCCGCCGTCGCCCCCCAGGCGCACATCCTGCTCGTGGAGACGGACAACGACGGCCTGGACCGGCTCGCGGCCGGTGTCGACAAGGCCGTCGAGCTCGGCGCCAAGTACGTCTCCAACTCCTACGGCCGCACGGGCGACTTCGCCTCGGACCAGCAGACGTACGGGTCCTCCTACGACCATCCCGGCGTCGCGATCGTCGCGGCGAGCGGGGACAACGGCTACGGCGTCTCGTTCCCGGCCACCCTGTCCACCGTGACGGCGGTCGGCGGCACCAACCTGACCGCCGACCCGGACAGCCCGCGCGGCTGGGACGAGACCGTGTGGAAGCGGGGCTCCTACGGCCCCGGCTCGGGCTGCGCGTCGTACCAGGCCAAGCCGGAGTTCCAGAAGGACACCGGCTGTTCGGGGCGCAGTGTCGCCGATGTGTCCGCGGTCGCTGACAACGTTGCCGTCTACTCGACGTTCGGTTCGCTGGGCACCGGCTGGCAGCGCTACGGCGGCACCAGCGCGTCCACTCCGGTGATCGCGGCCACCTACGCGCTGGCCGGCCCGCCCCGGCCGGGGACCTATCCCAACGCCTACCCGTACGCGACGGGCGGCCCGGGGCTGAACGACATCACCTCCGGGTCCAACGGCACCTGCGCCACCGCCTACCTGTGCACCGCGGGCAGCGGCTACGACGGCCCCACGGGCCTCGGCACCCCTTCCGGTCTGGCCGCCTTCCGCGGCGGTCCGAGCGGCACCCTCACCGGCACGGTGACGGACGCGAAGACCGGCGGACCCGTCGCCGGCGCCACCGTCGGCTCCGGGCTCGACGTGGCCACGACGCGCGCGGACGGCACGTACACGCTGAACCTGCCCGCCGGTGACGTCGGCGGTCTCACCGTCACGGCGTTCGGCTACGCGTCCCCGGCCCCGGTCACCGTGGGCATCGCCGACGGTACGACCGTGACCCGTGACTTCGGTCTGAAGGCCCTGCCCCGCACCCATGTGCGCGGGACCGTCCGGGACGGCTCCGGGCACGGCTGGCCGCTGTACGCCAGGATCGCCGTCGAGGGTTCCCCCGAGGCGCCGGTCTGGACCGACCCGGTGACCGGTCACTACGACATCTCCCTTCCCAAGAACGCCGGTTACAGCCTCGGCATCACCGCCGCCCTCCCCGGTTACGAGGCGCTCACCCGTGAGGTGAAGCTGGGCGGCAGCCCCGTGACGGTGGACGCGTCACTGACCGCCGACCCCGACGCGGCCACCGCCGTCGGCTACGACCTGCACAGCACCGAGCACACCGAGGGCTTCGACTCCACCACGGCCGCCCCGCGGGGCTGGACGGTGTCGGACGCGGGCAGCGACAACGGCTGGCGGTTCGACGACCCCAACGGGCGCGGCAACTTCACCGGCGGCAGCGGCGCCTTCGCCGTCATCGAGAGCGACAGCGGCCCGTTCGGACCGCACCAGGACACCTCGCTCACCAGTCCCGCCTACGACCTGTCGGACGCCCAGTCGGCCGCCCTCACGTTCCGGACCGGCTACATCACCAACCTCAGCCAGCAGCACATGACCGTGGACGCCAGCACCGACGACGGCGCCACCTGGCAGAACGTGTGGGCCGGTCCGAAGACGGGCGGCCAGGCCGACCACGTCACCGTGCGCGTGCCGCTGCGGGAGTACGCCGGGCAGCCGTCCGTGCGGCTGCGCTTCCACTTCGTCGCGAACTGGGCCTACTTCTGGGAGGTCGACGACGTGACCGTGGAGAGCCGGACGCTGAAGCCGGTACCGGGCGGGCTGACCACCGGCACCGTCGAGGACGCCCGCACCGGCCACGGCGTCGTGGGCGCGACGGTCACGGACGCCTCGGCACCGGACGCCGTCGCGAGCACGGTGGCCACGCCCGAGGACCCGGCCGTGGGCGACGGCCTGTACACGCTGTTCACGGGACCCGGGGTGCACACCCTGCGCGCGGCGGCGGACGGGTACGCACCACTGACCCGGCGGGCCGTGGTGCACGACGACCGCGTCACGGGCAAGGGTTTCGCGCTCGCGGCGCGGCCGTGACCTGCCGCGGCTGACCCGTGCGGCGCCGGTGGCGTGTCCCGTCGGGGGTACGCCACCGGCGCCCGGGGCGGACCCACGCTCAGGGCTCCTCCGCCAGCCACCCCCGCTCCGCCGCCAGCAGCGCGATCTGGAACCGGGTGCGGGCGCCCAGCAGGGCTCCGGCCTCGCTGACGTGCTTCTGCACCGTGCGCCGGCTGACCTTCAGCACGCGGGCGATCGTGTCGTCCTTCATCCCGGTGGCCATCAGGTGCAGGATCTCCCGGGTCCGCCGGTCCGGCCGTACCGCCTGCGCGTCGCTCCCCGGCGCGGGGTCCTCAGGCCGGGGCGCGGGCACCGGCGGGAGCGGGCCCTCGCGCCGGGTCGCCAGGGACACCGGCTCGGCCCGTTCCCACACGCTCTCGAACAGCGCCACCAGCGCCTCCACCAGCGCGGGCGAGTGCACCACCAGGGAGCCCGCCGCCGGCCGGTCCCCGCGCACCGGCAGCAGCGCTGCCGCCCGGTCGAACACCACGAGCTTCACCGGGAGCCGGGAGGCGAGCCGCAACTGCCCGCCCTCCGCCGTCCCGCGCAGCGCCGTCTCCAGCGACACCGCGTCGGTGAAGCCGTCCGTCTCGTACACCGACCGCATCCGCACCCCGTCCGCCACGCCCACGTCCCGGGCGGAGGTGTGCTGTCCGGTCACGTACGGCGGCTTGGCCAGGTGCAGCACCTCGGCGGACGTGCCCTTCAGCAACTGGCCGTAGCGGGCCGACACCTCCTCCTCGCGCTCCAGCACCTCCACCAGGTGCGCGGCACGCGGCGCGGACACCTCTTCGTACGTCTGGTGCAGGCGCTCCACCAGGGCCTCGGCGCGCGCCAGTTCGGCCCGGCGCCGGGCCAGCAGCGCGCCGAGCGACGCGCGCGGGGGGCCTGCCGCCCAGCGCGGCGTCACACCGTCGGCGCGCAGCGCCAGCGAGGCCCGGGCGAGCTGCCGCAGGGCCTCCTCCGCCGCCGGTCCGGGTACGCCCACCGCCGCCGCCACCTGGACGGCGTCCGCCGACGGCACGCTCACCAGGTACTCGAGCACCCGCCCGGCCAGCGGTTCCAGCCCGGTCCCCGGCCAGGGGCTGTCCGGCATCCCATCCATGTGTTCCGACACTCCCCTGCTCGCGGCGACCCCGAAGGGATGGCGCAGGCCGCCATCACCCTCCAGTAAATCGGTGTACGGGACGACCCGGTACCGCGATCATGGTGCGGTCCGTGTCACGTCGACCGCTGGGGGACCGTCCACCATGCCCGTGCCCGCCGACCCGACGGTCCTGCACCCGATGCCCGAGCAGCCGCGGGTGGTGCTGCTCAAGCCGCTGGTGACGTCCCCGCTGATCGAGGTCGGGGAGTTCTCCTACTACGACGATCCGGACGACGCGACGGCGTTCGAGACGCGCAACGTGCTCTACCACTACGGGCCGGAGAAGCTGGTCATCGGCAAGTTCTGCGCGCTGGGCACGGGCGTGCGGTTCATCATGAACGGCGCCAACCACCGCATGGACGGCCCCTCGACCTTCCCCTTCCCCACCATGGGCGGCTCGTGGGCCGACCACTTCGACCTGCTCACCGGCCTGCCGAACCGCGGGGACACCGTCGTCGGCAACGACGTGTGGTTCGGCCACGGCGCGACGGTCATGCCCGGCGTGCGCATCGGGCACGGCGCGATCATCGGCACCGGGGCCGTGGTCACCGGCGACGTGCCCGACTACGGCATCGTCGGCGGCAACCCGGCCCGCCTCCTGCGCACCCGCTACACCGCCCGGGACGTCGCCCGGCTGCTGGCGGTGGCCTGGTGGGACTGGCCCCTGGAGCACATCACCGAGCATGTGCGGACCATCATGTCGGGCGGCATCGCCGACCTGGAGGCCGCCGCCCCGGGCGGTCGCTGACCTCAGTGGCCGGGGCCGCCGCGCCAGCGGTAGGTGGCGTAGGAGTCCGCCGGGACCGTCACCACGAACGACTGGCCGGCGACGGAGATCCGGACCTTGCCGTCGGTGTGGGTGCTGTTGCCGAGGACGGCCACGAAGGCGCCGTCCTTCGTGCGGTAGACGACGTTGCCGATGCCGTGCTCGGCAGCGCTGGATTCGAGGCGTACGTCGCCGGGCGAGAGGTACTTGGCGAACTGCCCGATCGGGTACAGCTCGTCGCGGACGGTGAAGTCGCGCGTGGCCGTGTTCACCGTCACCAGCCGGTCCCGCCACTTGGTGGTGGCCGCGACCTGGTCCCAGTCGACGTCGTTGTCCCGGGCCGGTGTCCAGTGCAGTGTCCCGCCGTCCTGGTCGGTGGTCTGGGCCCACAGGATGTAGGAACCGGCGTCGAGGCGGAAGTCGTCGAGGATGGTCGAGGGGGACAGGTCGCTCGTCTCCGTGAGCTGGACCGGCTTGCCCGTCTGTTCGTAGGCGTCGCGCATGACGCGCGGGTCGCCCCAGTAGGGGTGGAAGGCGATGGCGTCGGCCGCCTCGCGGACCTGCTCGCCGGTCACCGAGCCGTCGGGGGCGTCGTCGAAGATGCGGTGGTAGTTCTTGGTGGCCGTGCTGTTGGGGTCGCGCCAGTCCCAGAAGTTGAAGTCATGGACGTAGAGCTGGGTGTTCAGCCGGGCGGCCCGGAACTCCCGCTTGATCGCCAGGGCCAGCTTCTGCTGCTGGGCGACGCTGATGTCCATGGCCGGGTAGACGACGTCCATGCCCGGCTCGTTCAGCAGGGTCAGGGCGTCGACCCGGATGCCGTGCCGGGCGTACGCCTGGACGAACTTGACGTAGTACCGGGCGAAGACGTCGATGCAGTCGTCCCGCAACTTGCCGACCTGGTAGTACTCCGTGCTGCTCCCGGGCTTGAGCGCGACCTGCCCGGTGAACCGGTTGTTCGTCTTCATCCACGCCGGCGCGCTCCACGCCGAGGCGAAGAAGGTGGCGTGGGGGTTGTAGCGCTGGATGAGCTTGATCGTGTCGATGATGTGCAGGTCGATGTCCCGCCGGATGGAGAAGTGCTTCAGCCCGAAGTCGTCGGTGACGCCGGCGGGCAGGTCGTCCTCCGACCAGAACGGCAGGTGCTCGATGAGGTCGGGGCTGCCGATCGTCAGCCGGAACCGGTCCAGGCCCGCGCCGTGCACGGGGTCGACGAGCAGCCGGACGGCCTTCTCCCGCTCGGCCGGGCTGAGCTTCCACAGGTTGGACACGCTCGTCTCGTCCAGGGAGAAGCCCACGCCCGCGTACTGCTGCCGGACGGCCTTCGGGTCCGCGACGACGGTGGCGTCGACCGGGCCGCCGGGGTCGGTGCCGGTCCTGACCTCCGGCAGCGGCAGCCAGGCCCGCGCGGCGCCGGTGGAGTAGGTGCCGGTCACGATCCGGCCGTGTCCGGGCGGTCCGCCCGCGGCTCGGTCGGCGTGCGCGGCCGGGCCCGCGCCGACCAGCGCGGACACGGTCATGGTCGCGACGGCCGCTAGTGCGGTGAGATGACGCCTCACGCCTGCTCCCTGGGCTCCGGGGGTGTCGGGGGTCGGCGCCGTACGGTGCCCACGGCGCGCGACCGCTCCGGATCCAAGCAATTCCGTGACGTTAAGTCAAGGCTTGAAGTAAGCCCTGTTCAGACCTGCCCCACGGCCGTACGCGTGTCGCCGCCGGCCTTCTCCAGACGCCGGGCGGCCTCCTCGGCGGTGCAGTGGGCGAGGAGCATGACGATGGCGGTCTTGGCGTGGCCGCCCGCCGCCCGCAGCGCCTCGGCGGCGGCGTCGGGGTCCGCGCCGGTCGCCTGGACGACCATGCGGCGGGCGCGGTCGAGCAGCTTCTCGTTGCTGGCCCGGACGTCGACCATGAGGTTCCCGTAGACCTTGCCCAGGCGGACCATGGAGGCGGTCGAGAGCATGTTGCACACCATCTTCTCGGCGGTGCCGCCCTTCAGCCGGGTGGACCCGGTGAGGATCTCGGGCCCGGTGGGGACCTCGATGGGGATGTCGGCGTAGCGGCTGATCACCGCGTCGCGGTTGCAGGCGACCGACACCGTCGTCGCGCCCTTGGCGGCGGCGTGCTTCAGGCCGCCGACGACGTAAGGGGTACGGCCGCTGGCGGCGAGCCCGACCACCGTGTCCCGGTCGTCCACGCCGATCCCGTCGAGGTCGGCGGCGGCCCGCTCGGGTTCGTCCTCGGCGCCCTCCACCGCGACGACGAACGCGCCGGGGCCGCCGGAGAGCAGGCCCACCACCTGTTCCGGGGCGGTGCCGAAGGTCGGGGGGCACTCGACGGCGTCGAGCAGGCCGATACGGCCGCTGGTGCCGGCGCCGAGGTAGATCAGCCGACCGCCCCGGCGCAGGGACGCGGTGATCGCCTCCACGGCGGTGCCGATCTCCGCGAGGGCGCCGCGTACCGCGAGGGCGACCGTCTGGTCCTCGTCGTTCATGACCGACAGCAGTTCACCGACCGGCATGCGGTCGAGGTCGGCGGTCCGCTCGTTGCGGGTCTCGGTGCCGAGAGCGCTGAGGTCCATGGCGGCGTTTCCTTTCCTGGGCGGTACGCGGGTTCTTGGGCGAGCCGAGGGCTCGGGCTCTGAGCCGGGGGCTCGGGGGCAGGGGCGGGTGCGCCCCCGCCGGGGTGGAGCCGGAGTGCTGGTGGCGGTAGCGGGACGAGGTGGCGGGCGTGCCGTCAGTCGGTGGTCTGCGCGCGGCGCCCTGGCTGCGGGGGCCTGCGGCGGCGGACGGCCTCGTAGGTCTCGTGCAGCGCCGCGGTCGCGGCGTCGAAGCCGCGCTGGGCGACGCCGACGAACAGGCAGTCGACGACGGCGAGCTGGGCGATGCGGCTGACGGTCGCGCCGGACCGGAAGGGCGTCTCCCGGGCGCAGGTCGTCAGCACGAGGTCCGCGCCGCGGGCCAGCGCGGAGCGGGGGACGTTGGTGAGGGCGATGGTGGTGGCGCCGCGTGCGGCGGCGGCCTGGAGCGGCTCCACGGTGTCCTCGGTCTCCCCGGAGTGGGATATCGCGAGGGCCACGTCGCCGGGTCCGAGCAGGGCCGTCGCGGTGAGGGCCGCGTGCCGGTCGGTCCAGATGAACGCCATGTGGCCGATGCGGTGCAGCTTCTGGTGCAGGTCCTGGCCGACGAAGGCGCTCGCGCCGACGCCGAAGATGTCGATGCGCCGCGCTCCCGCCACGGCGTCCACCGCACGGCCCAGGACGTCGATGTCCAGCCCGGCCCCGGAGTCCTCCAGGGCCCGCACCTCGTTGTAGACGATCTTCTCGACGATCTCGCTCAGCGTGTCGGTGGCGCTGATGTCGGTGCTCGGCATCGGGCGCTCGCCGTCGAGGGCGTGTTCGCGGGCCGCGGCGGCGGCGAGGGCGAGGCGCAGCTGGGGGTAGTTGGTGATGCCTATCGTCCGGCAGAAGCGCATGACCGTGGCCACGGAGGTGTCCGCCCGCCGGCCGAGCGCGCTGATGGACAGCTCCGACGCCTGCGCGGGATCGGCCAGGACGACGTCGGCCACCCGTCGTTCCGACGGTGCCATGGCGGGCAGTTCGGCGCGGATGCGCGCCAGGGTCCCGGCGGGGGACTCGTCCGCCGGCCGGGCCGGGGTGCGGGGTGGTTTCTGGCCGGCCATGGACCGCTGCCTCCTGGGTGAACGCCCGTCTGGGTGGCGCCACAGTAACCAGGCCCCGCGAGGCACGTCAAAAATTTACGGACCTCACCCGATGAGGTTACTTATTGACATCCGGAGGTTCGCCTTCTGATACTCGCTGCACCGCGATCCGCGCCGGCCACTGGCCTCCTGGCCACCCTGTGACCGTTCGACGTGACGGATCCCCTGGACACACGAAGGCGTGCCGCATGACAGCAGCAGTCGCGGTGGACCTGGGCAAGACCGGCTGCCGTGCCGTGCTGTGGGACGGCGCCGGCCCTGCCTCAGACGTCCACGAGGTGCCCGGCGCCCCCGGGCTCGCCACCGACGACGGGGTGACGACGGCCCGTGCGGCCGTGCTCGCCGCCGTCCGGCCCCTCCTGGCGCGGGAGCCGTCCGTCCGGCCGTCGGCCGTCTGCGTGGGCGCGGCGGGAGCCGCCGCCGCACCGGACGCGGCCCGTGCCCTGGCCGGGCTGCTCCTGGACGACCTGTCCGCCGAGGAGGTGGCCGTCACCAGCGACGCGGTCACCGCCCACGCCGGCGCCCTGGGCGGCCGTACCGGCGTCGTGCTCGCGATCGGCACCGGCTCGGTGGCCATCGGCATCGGGGACGACGGCACGTTCGCCCGCGTCGACGGCTGGGGTCCCTGGCTCGGCGACGAGGGCAGCGGCGCCTGGATCGGCGCCGCCGGGCTGCGGGCCGCGCTGCGCGCCCACGACGGGCGCGGCCCGGACACCGCGCTGCTGGCCGCCGCCACCGAGCGCTTCGGCGACCCCGACCGGCTGCCGCTGGCCCTGGGCCGCGACGGCAATCCCGCCCGCACCGCCGCGTCCTTCGCACCGGACGTCGCGCGCACGGCCGCGGCGGGCGACCCCACGGCCTCGGCGATCGTCCGGGACGCCGCCACCGCGCTCGGTGAGGCCGTGCTCGCCGCGGCCCGCCGGATCGGCGGCGACGGCCTCGACGTCGCCGTCACCGGCGGACTCACCGGCCTCGGCGAACCGCTGCTCGGTCCGCTGCGCTCGACGCTCGCCGGCTTCCCGCGCCCCCTGCGCCCGCACCCCCCGCTCGGCGACCCGCTGGACGGCGCGCGCCTGCTGGCCCTGGACGCCCGCAGGCCGCACGAACCCCATGTCGTCCGCGTCCGGCGGGCGGCCCCCTTCCCCCCTGTCCCCACCCCGCCGGTCTCCCCGCCGGCCGTTGCTTAGGAGAGAGCGTGCGCCAACTCGACCTCGTGGTGATCGTCGTGTACCTGGTGGCGATCGCCGTGATCGGACTGCGCCTGGCCGGCCGGCAGAAGACGTCGAAGGACTACTTCGTCGGCGAGGGCAGCATGCCGTGGTGGACGGTGTCGTTCTCCGTGGTCGCCACCGAGACCAGCGTGCTCACCGTCATCAGCGTGCCCGGCGGCGCCTACAGCGGACAGGGCTTCGGCAACGTCGAACTGGCCCTCGGCTACGTCATCGGCCGCGTCGTCGTGGCCACCGTGCTCATCCCGCTGTACAAGCGGGGCGGCTTCGTCAGCGCCTACCAGTACCTGGGGACCAGATTCGGGCTGAAACTCCAGGGGCTGGCGTCGGTCACCTTCGTCTTCACCCGCCTGCTCGCCGAGGGCGTGCGGCTGTTCGCCTCCGCGATCCCCATCAAGCTGCTGCTCGACGAGTTCGGCGTGCACGCGGGCTACCGCGTCATCATCATCGTGCTCACGGTGATCACCGTCGTCTACACGTACCTCGGCGGCATCAAGGCGGTCATCTGGACCGACGCCATCCAGATGGGCCTGTACCTGGGCGGCGCGGTCCTCGCGATCGCCGTCCTGTCCGGGCACGTCGGCGGCGCCGGCTTCTCGCGCGCCCTGCACGCGGGCGAGTTCCGGCTGTTCGACACCGACTTCACTCTCGCGCACATCCTGACCAGCCCGTTCGCCCTGCCCACCGCGATCGTCGGCGGCGCGATCTTCGCCATGGCCAGTCACGGTTCCGACCAGCTCATCGTCCAGCGCATCCTGGCCACCCGCTCCCTGCGCGACGGCCAGAAGGCGATGATCGCCTCCGGTGTCTTCGTCACCTTCCAGTTCGCCGCGTTCTCCCTCGTGGGCGCGCTGCTGTGGGCGTACAACGAGGGCAAGAGCTTCAAGGAGCTCGGCCTGGCCAGCTCCGACAACCTGTACCCGAACTTCATCCTGCACGGGCTGCCCGTGGTGATCTCCGGCCTGCTCGTGGCCGGCATCCTCGGCGCCGCCATGGGCTCGCTGTCCTCGGCGCTGAACTCCATGTCGAACTCGACCGTCGCCGACATCATCCACAGCTTCTTCCGCACGACGCCGTCCGAGGCGTCGCTGCTGAAGCTCGCCCGGGTGATGACGCTGGTGTGGGCGGCGCTGATGGCGGTCTTCGCCTGCGCGTTCAGCACCAGCACGGGCAACGTCTACCTCACCGGCCTGACCATCGCCGGCTACACCTACGGCGCCCTGCTCGGCGCGTTCCTGCTCGGCCGGATCGTCCGGCGCGCCAATGAGGCCGACTCCGTGGTGGCGTTCCTGGTGACGGTCGGCGTGATGACGTACATCGTGCGCGAGGTGAAGATCGACGTGACCGTGGGCGGCGCCACCGTGCCGACGGCCATCGCCGCGCAGTGGCTGGTCCCGATCGGCGTGGTGGTCACCCTGGTCGTCGGCGGTCTGATGAGCTTGTTCCACCGCGCCCCCGAACCCGGGCAGGACCGGTCGGCCGACGGCGACCCCGGCCCCGGCCAGGGGCGGGTCACGGCGGCCGTCCGGCAGGACTGAGTCCGGCCGGGCCGGGGGCGGGACGGCACCGCCGCCCCCGGCCGGCGACCGAGGACCGCACCCACTCCCTTCCCTCACGCTTCCCGGAGGCACGCACCATGTCCCAGCCGCAGCGCACCGCGTCCGCCGAGCCGGCGGGGGACGGTCCCGGAGGGGCCATGCGGGTGATCGGGCTGATGTCCGGCACGTCGTACGACGCCATCGAGGCAGCCGCCGCCGACCTCAGCCTGGACGGCGACAGCCTGCTCCTGCGGCCCCTCGGACACCTCTCCGTGCCCTACCCGGACGACCTGCGCGCCCTGATCGCCGCCACGCTGCCACCGGCCGCCACGACCACGCAGGCCGTCTGCGCGCTGGACAGCGGCATCGGGCAGGCCTTCGCCCGAGCGGCGGCGCGTGCCCTGCGGGAGCTGTGCGCGGGGGCGGCGGACCTGGTGGTCTCGCACGGCCAGACCCTGCACCACTGGGTGGAGGACGGCATCGTCCGCGGCACCCTGCAACTCGGCCAGCCGGCCTGGATCGCCGAGGAGACCGGGCTGCCCGTCGTCTCCGACCTGCGCAGCAGGGACGTCGCCGCCGGCGGCCAGGGCGCCCCGCTGGTCGGTCTGCCCGACACCCTGCTGCTGCGCGCCCTGCCCGGCACCCCGGCGGCGCTGAACCTCGGCGGCATCGCCAACGTCACCGTCGTCGCGCCCGGCGCCGAGCCGCTGGCCTTCGACACCGGCCCCGCCAACGCCCTGCTCGACGCGGCCGTACGCCACTTCACCGGCGACGGCACCGCCTACGACGCGGACGGACGCCGGGCCGCCGCCGGAAACGTCAGCCCCGAACTGCTCCGCTTCCTGCTGGCCGACCCCTACTACCGCAGGCCCGCCCCGAAGACCACCGGCAAGGAGCACTTCCACCTGCCGTACCTGCTGCGGGCGCTGGACGCCGTACCCACGCCCGCCGCCGACGACGTCCTGGCCACGCTGGCCCGGCTGACCGCGGTGACCGTGGCCGACGCCTGCCGGGCCCACGGGGTCACCCAGCTCGTCGCCTCCGGCGGCGGCACCCGCAACCCGGTGCTCATGCGCATGATCGGCGAAGAGCTGCCCGGCGTACCGGTGCGCCGCAGCGACGACCTCGGGCTGCCCTCCGACGCCAAGGAGGCCCTGGCCTTCGCCGTCCTGGGCTTCCTCACGGTCCACGGCCTGCCCGGCACCCACCCCTCCGCCACCGGCGCCGCCAGGGCCACGCTGCTCGGCAGCATCACCCCCGGCCGGGCGCCGCTGCGCCTGCCCGCACCCGTCGACCAGCCGCCGCACCTGCTGCGGATCGTCTGACCCCACCCGAGGACCCATGAGCCCCTCCGCCGCCCCCTCCTCCGCCGCCGCGCACGCGCCCGACCGCCTGGCCGAGCTGCTGTCCGCGTGCGTCGACGACCCGGCCAGGGTCACGACCGACGTCCCCCGCAGGGTCGCCGCCGCCCACGACGCCTCGCCGTACCTGTTCACCCCGCGCGCGGTGGTGCGTGCCGTGTCGGCGGCCGAGGTGGGCGCCCTGATGGCCGGCGCCCGCGCGGCCGGGCTGCCGCTCACCCTGCGCTCGGGCGGCACCAGCCTCGCGGGGCAGGCGGGCGGCGACGGCATCCTCGTGGACGTCCGCAGCGCGTGGCGCGGCGCCGAGGTCCTCGACGACGGGCTGCGCGTCCGGGTGCAGCCGGGGCTGACCGTGCGGCAGGTGAACGCGCGGCTCGCCCGGTACGGACGCCGGCTCGGCCCCGACCCGGCCAGCGAGTCCGCCTGCACCATCGGCGGCCTGGTCGCCAACAACTCCAGCGGCATGAACTGCGGCACCCGGGACAACGCCTACCGGACCATGGAGTCCCTCCAGTTCGTGCTGCCCTCCGGCACGGTGGTCGACACCGCGCTCCCCGACGCGGACCAGGCGCTGCGCGCCCGCGAACCCGAACTGCACGCGGGCCTGCTGCGGCTGCGCGACCGCGTGCGCGGCTCGGCCCGGTCCCGCGCCACCGTCGAGCGGCTGTTCTCGATGAAGAACACCATGGGCTACGGCCTCAACTCGTTCCTGGACCACGACGAACCGGCCGACATCCTCGCCCACCTGATGATCGGCAGCGAGGGCACCCTCGGCTTCGTCGGCGAGGCCGTCTTCCGCACCGTCCCCCTGCTGCCGCACACCGCCACCGGTCTGCTGGTGCTGCCCGGCCTCGCGGAGGCCACCGACGCCCTGCCCGCGCTGCTCGCCGCCGGCGCCCGCACCGCCGAACTCCTCGACGCGGCGTCGCTCCGGGTGGCCCAGCAGTCCCCCGACCCCGTCGACGAGGTGCGCGGCCTGCGCGTGGAGCGGCACGCGGCCCTGCTGGTGGAATTCGCCGAGGAGGACCCCGGGCTGCTGGCACAGCGGGTGGCGGACGCGCGGGCGGCCCTGGACCGGCTGCCCACGGTGAGCGACACCGTGCTCGTGGGCGACCCGCGCCCGCGGGCCCGGCTCTGGCACCTGCGCAAGGGCCTGTACACCGCCGTCGCGGGCGCGCGCCGCCCCGGCACCACCGCGCTGCTGGAGGACATCGCGGTGCCGATGGACCGGCTGACCCGTACCTGCGAGGGCCTGACCGGGCTCTTCGACCGGTACGGCTACCAGGACGCGGTGATCTTCGGCCACGCCCGCGACGGCAACCTGCACTTCATGCTGACCCAGGACTTCGACTCCGCCGCCGAGGTGGAGCGCTACGCCCGGTTCACCGACGCGATGGCCGACCTCGTCCTGGACGCCGGGGGCACGCTGAAGGCGGAGCACGGCACCGGGCGGGCCATGGCGCCGTTCGTGCGCCGGCAGTACGGCGACGAGTTGTACGACGTCATGCGCGAGCTGAAGCGGCTGTGCGACCCGCACGGGGTGCTCAACCCGGGTGTGCTCCTGGACGACGACGCGAGCGCGCACCTGCGCAACCTCAAGAGCATCCCGGAGGTCGACCCCGCCGTCGACGCGTGCGTCGAGTGCGGCTACTGCGAGCCGGTGTGCCCCACCGCCGACGCCACCACGACCCCGCGGCAGCGCATCGCCCTGCGCCGCGAGATCGCGCTGGCCACGGCGGCGGGTGACGAGGAGCGGCGGCGCGCGCTGTCCGAGGACTACGGCTACGCGGCCGTCGACAGTTGCGCGGCCGACAGCCTCTGCGTCACCGCGTGCCCGGTCACCATCGACACCGGGGCGGTGATGAAACGCCTGCGCGCCGACCGGCACGGCGCGGTCGCGCAGCGCGCGGGAGACACGGTGGCCCGGCACTGGGGGACCACGGTCAAGGCCGTGCGCGCCGCCCTGAACACCGCCCACGCCGTCCCCTCCCCCGTCCTGCGCTCCGCCACCGGGGCGCTCCGCCGGCTCGGGGCGGGCGAGCTGGTGCCGGCCTGGTCCGACGACGTCCCCCGCGGCGGCCCCGCCCGTCCCGCGCCCCACGACCCGGCCGGGGCCCGCGCGGTGTTCTTCGCCGCGTGCATCGGCAGTCTCTTCGCACCGGAGGAAGGCGGAGCGGGCAGCCCGGCAGGAGCGGCCGGCGCGGCCGGGGCCTTCCTGCGGCTGTGCGCGCGGGCCGGGGTTCCCGTGACCGTGCCCGCCGGGCTGGACGGGCTGTGCTGTGGCACCCCCTGGCAGTCCAAGGGCTACACGGCCGGGTACCGCACCATGGCCGCCCGCACCCTGGAAGCGCTGTGGGAGGCGAGCGGGCACGGCCGGCTGCCGGTGGTGTGCGACGCCTCGTCCTGCACGCACGGCCTGGACCAACTGCGCGAAGCCCTGCCGGAGTCCGACCGCGCCCGCTTCGCGTCCCTGCGCTTCGTCGACAGCGTCGTCTTCGCCGCCGAGCACCTGCTCCCCGCCCTGCCCGCACCCCGGCGCCTGGGCAGCCTCGCCCTGCACCCCACCTGCTCCACGGTGCACCTCGGCATCGAGACCACCCTGCGCGCCGTGGCCGCGGCGGTGAGCGACGAGGTGACCGTGCCCGACAACTGGGGCTGCTGCGCGTTCGCCGGGGACCGGGGCCTGCTGCACCCGGAGATCACCGCGTCCGCCGTCGCCGCCCAGGCCGCCGAGCTGAACGCGGGCACGTACGACGCGTACGCCTCCTGCAACCGCACCTGCGAGCTGGGCATGACCCGGGCCACGGGCCACCCCTACCGGCACGTCCTGGAACTCCTGGACGAGGCCACGGCCTGAGGGGCGGACGGCGGGCCGGCACCGGCCGGGTGGGCACCGCGGCTCACAGTCGGTCCCCCACGCCGGCCGGCTTTGGAGGATGCGGTCCGCCACCGTCCTTGACGTCCTGCTCGCAGGTGCGTCCGTGGTAGGACTGGTCGTTGGGGATCAACAGGACTCCGGCAACCTGCTCAGGGTGCTCGACGGCGAGCCAGTCGTCGCCCGTGTGGTCACCGTCCGGGCCGAAGGCCTCGGCCGAGTGGACCGTCCGGCACCCCAACGCCACGCGCTCCTCATCGACCGCGCAGGCGTCCACCGCGGGGCCGGATCCCTCGTCGGCGCCGTCGAAGCGGTAGTGGAAGTGGACCTGGTCTCCTTCGTCGGGCACCTGCGGGTGGGGCTCAAGGCGCCAGTCGACGACCTCGGCGATGACGCCGAGAGGCCGCCCGGACACGTCCTCGACCCGCACCCTGACACCGGCCTCACCGCGCTCCGCGGTCGTGTCGGTGCAGCCCCAGTGGGAAGAGCAGCCGGACAGGGCGAGCATCACCAGAGCCGGCAGAGCACCGGCAAGTGCGTGGAACAACGTCTTGCGCGACGGGCCGCCGGCCGCGAGGCGCCCCTCCCGGGCGGGCGCCGTCGGCGGCCCCAGGAGCACGGCGTCTCCCGGAGAGCGGCCGGCGCGGGAACTCCCCGCGTGTACGGCACCGCGCCCGCGCGGCCCTCCGCCCGCGCTGCGGCGGCGCTCGTTCAGCGGGCTCTTCTTCCGATGACCGCGCGCGTGCCTCATCCCCCAGGCGCCCCGCTGCGCAAGCCGTCCATGACCAGGTCGAGGAGGCGGGCGGCGCGGGGTTGCCAGTCGTCGTGGGGGTCGAGTTGCCACAGGCCCGCTATGGCGAGGAAGAAGTCGTCCGCGGTGACTCCGGGCCGGATGGTGCCCGCTTCCTCGTTGGCGCGGAGCAGGAGTTCGGCCGCGTGGGCCACCGGGGTGGGCGACGGCTTGGCGGGGCCGCCCGGCGCGCCGGTGACCTGGCGTATCGCGTCGGCCAGCCCGGCCTTGGCCATGGCGAACTCGGCGAGCCGGTCCATCCAGGCGCGCAGGGCCTCGTCGGGTGCCCGGTCGGCGAGCAGGTGTTCCGCGCTGTCCGAAACCTGCCGCATCTCATGGCGGTAGATCTCCAGGACGAGTGATTCGCGGTTGGGGAAGTTGCGGTAGAAGGTGCCCTGCCCGACACCGGCCTTCTTGGCGATCACGCTCAGCGGGGCGTCGGCGCAGCGCGACAGCTCGGTGAGCGCCACCTCCAGGATGCGCTCGCGGTTGCGCTGTGCGTCCGAGCGCCGGGGTGAGTCCTTCTGCTGCGGCACTCGTCCTCCTCCAGGCTTGGCCGAACCTCGCCCTTGCTAAGCGGACAAGTGTCCGTTACGTTTTCTGTGAGCGGACAGCTATCCGTTTACGTTCACCATAGCGGCTGAGGCGGCCCTACGGCAGTCGCCAGTCACCCTCACCGGGGTCCCAGCCCCCGGCACTCCGCACCCTTCGCACCGCAGCTCCGCACCCGCCCCTCGTGGCACACACCGCACGACGCACCCCCCGCGCCGCCCACCCCCGGCCGCCGGTCCCCCGTCTGTCCTGGAAATGCGAAAGAAGCAGCCCATGGCCTCATCGACGTCCAGTGTCATCACCTTGAAGATCAACGGCGAGAAGTACACACTGCCCGTCGACCACCGCACCACCCTGCTCGACGCCCTGCGCGAGCGGCTCGATCTCACCGGCACCAAGAAGGGCTGCGACCAGGGGCAGTGCGGGGCCTGCACGGTCCTGCTGGACGGGCGCCGGTCCGTCGCCTGTCTGCAACTGGCCGTGGCGGCCGAGGGCCGGGAGATCACCACCATCGAAGGCGTGGCCGACGGCGACCGTCTCCACCCCGTGCAGCAGGCGTTCCTCGACCTGGACGGCTTCCAGTGCGGCTACTGCACACCGGGCCAGATCTGCTCGGCGATCGGGATGATCGAGGAACACGCGGCGGGCTGGCCGAGCGCCGTCACCGAGGACGTCCGCCCCGAAGCGGGGCCACCACCCCTGACCGCCGAGGAGATCCGCGAACGGATGAGCGGAAACCTGTGCCGTTGCGCCGCGTACGTCTCGATCGTCGACGCGGTGGCCCGCGCGGCCGAGGCCCGGTCCGACGAGGGCCGCGCGCACTCCGCGACGGGCGCCGAGGAGGCCGTGGCATGAGGGAGTTCGACTACCAGCGGGCGCACGACGTCGCCGGGGCCGTCGCCCTGCTCGGCACCGACCCGAACACCCGCTACCTCGGTGGCGGCACCAATCTCGTCGACCTGATGAAGACCGGTGTCGAGCGGCCCGCGCGGCTCGTCGACATCCGCGAACTCCCGCTGGACGAGATCGAGGCCACGCCGGAGGGCGGCCTGCGCATCGGCGCCACCGTCACCAACGGCGACCTGGCCGCCCACCCCGAGGTCCGCCGCCGCTACCCGGCGCTCGCCCAGGCGGTGCTGGCCGGTGCCTCCGGGCAGCTGCGCAACATGGCCACGGTCGGCGGGAACCTGCTCCAGCGCACCCGCTGCGGCTACTTCACCGACGTCACCCAGCCCTGCAACAAGCGGGTGCCCGGCAGCGGCTGCCCCGCCATCCAGGGCGAGCACCACAACCACGCGATCCTGGGCGCCTCCGACCACTGCGTGGCCGTACACCCCTCGGACATGGCCGTGGCCCTGACCGCGTTCGACGCCGTGGTCGGGTTCGAGACGGCGGACGGGCCCGGACAGGTGCCGCTCGCCGACTTCTACCTGCCCGTCGGAGACACTCCGCACCGGGAGACCGCCCTGCCGCCGGGCGCGCTGATCACCGGCGTCACGCTGCCGCCCGCCCCGGTCGCCGCCCGCTCCCGCTACCGCAAGGTCCGCGAGCGCGCCTCCTACGCCTTCGCCATCGGCTCCCTCGCCGCCGCGCTCGACGTCCGTGACGGCGTCGTCCAGGACGTGCGCCTGGCCCTCGGCGCCGTGGCCTCCCGCCCGTGGCGGGCCGTCGCGGCCGAGCGGGTCCTGACCGGCGCGCCCGCCACCGCCGAGACCTACGCCGCCGCGGCGGACGCCGAGCTGGCGGCGGCCCGGCCGCTGCCGCACAACGGGTACAAAGTGGACCTCGTCCGCAACCTCGTGGTGGCCGTCCTGACCGAACTCGCCGAGGAGACCGCACGATGACCGCCGTCACCACCGGAACACCCGCGCAGGCGCCCTCGGTGGGCACCGGCCACACCCGTGTCGAGGGCAGGGACAAGGTCACCGGAGCGGCCCGCTACGCGGGCGAGGTGCCCTTCGCCGGCCTCGCCCACGGCTGGCTGGTGCTGTCCACGATCGCCCGGGGCCGCATCAGCGCCCTCGACACCGAGCCCGTCCTCGCCATGCCGGGCGTCCTGGCCGTGCTGGACCACCGCAACGCCCTGCGCCTGGAGACCGACTACACCGGCCTGATGGGCATGCGCCCCGACCCGACCTGGGCGGTCTTCCAGCACGACCGGGTGCCGCACCGGGGCTGGCCAGTCGCGCTGGTAGTCGCGGAGACGTCCGAGCAGGCGCGGGAGGCCGCCGAGGCCCTCGTCGTGCACTACGAGCAGGAACCGCACGACGTCGAGTTCACCGGCGAGCGCCCGGACGCCTACCCGCTGGACGGCCACATGCCGGCGGTGACGCAGAAGGGCGACCTCGACGCGGCCCTCGCCTCCTCGCCCGTCGTCGTGGACGCCGAGTACACCACCCCCGAAGAGCACCACAACCCGATGGAGCCGCACGCGGCGACGGCCCGCTGGGACGGCGGGCAGCTTGAGGTGATCGACTCCAACCAGGGCGTCACCTGGGTCGCCGGCGAACTCGCGAACCTCTTCTCGCTCGACCCGGCCTCCGTGCGGGTGCGTTCCGAGCACGTCGGCGGCGGCTTCGGCAGCAAGGGCGTCCGCGCCCACCAGGTCGCCGCCGTGATGGCCGCGACCGTCCTGCAACGGCCCGTGCGGGTGGTCCTCACCCGGCGCCAGATGTTCTCGCTGGCCGGCTACCGCAGCCCCACCACCCAGCGCGTCCGGCTCGGCGCCGACACCGACGGACGGCTGCGCGCGCTGGAGCACAGCGCCGTCAGCGCCACCTCCACGGTGTACGAGTTCGTCGAACCGAGCGCCGGGGTGGCGCGGGTGATGTACGACGCCGAGGCGCACCACACCGCCAACCGCCTCGTGCGGCTCGACGTGCCGAGCCCGACGTTCATGCGCGCCCCGGGCGAGGCACCCGGGTCGTTCGCGCTGGAGGCGGCGCTCGACGAACTCGCCGAGAAGTGCGGGGTCGACCCGATCGAACTGCGCCTGCGCAACGAACCGGACAAGGGCCCGGTCTCGGGCCTGCCGTTCGCCGGCCGCAATCTGGCCGCCTGCTTCCGCGAGGGCGCCCGGCGGTTCGGCTGGGCGGACCGGGACCCGCGCCCCGGGGTGCGCCGCGACGGGCGCTGGCTGCTCGGCACCGGTACGGCCGCGGCCTCGTTCCCGGCGGGCGCCGCGCCGTCCACCGCCGCCGCGACCGCGCTCCCGGACGGCACCTTCACCGTGCGGATCTCCGCGGCCGACATCGGCACCGGCGCCCGTACCGCGCTCACCCTGGTCGCCGCGGACGCCCTCCAGGTGCCGCCGGAGCGGATCCGGATGCGCATCGGGGACAGCGCCTTCGGCCCCGCGATGATCGCCGGCGGCTCCATGGGCACCCGTTCCTGGTCCTGGGCGGTCCGGGCCGCGGCCGGTGAGCTGCGCGAACGGCTGGCCCTCGGCGCCGACATCCCGCCGGAGGGCATCACCGTCCGCACGAACACCGCCGAGGCCATCGCGGCCCTGCCGCCCGCCGAACGGCACTCCTTCGGCGCGCAGTTCGCCGAGGTCGCCGTGGACGTGGGCACCGGTGAGGTGCGGGTGCGGCGCATGCTCGGCGTCTTCGCGGCGGGCCGGATCATCAACCCGCTCACCGCCCGCAACCAGCTACGGGGCGGCATGATCTGGGGCATCTCCATGGCCCTGCACGAGGAGGCCGTCCGGGACCGCGCCTCGGGCGGCCATGTCGGCGCCGACCTCGCCGGCTACCACGTGGCCACCCACGCCGACGTGCCCCGCGTCGAGGCGGACTGGATCGACGACACGGACCCGGACGACCCGGTCGGCATCAAGGGCATCGGAGAGGTCGGCATCGTCGGCGCCGCGGCGGCGATCGCCAACGCGGTCTGGCACGCGACCGGCGTACGCCATCGTGCCCTGCCCATCCGGCCCGACCGGATCCTGTCGGCCGCCGCGGGGGCGCCGGATGCTTGATCTGGCCGAGGAGCTGCGCCGCTGGACCGAGGAGGGCCGGGAGTTCGCCGTCGCCACCGTGGTGGCGGTCGGCGGCAGCGCGCCGCGCGGTCCCGGCGCGGCCCTCGCCGTCGACAGCGCGGGCACGGTCATCGGCTCGGTCTCCGGCGGCTGCGTGGAGGGCGCGGTCTACGACCTGTGCCGCGAGGCGCTGCGGACCGGCCGGAGCGTGGTCGAACGGTTCGGGTACAGCGACGAGGACGCCTTCGCCGTGGGACTGACCTGCGGCGGGACGCTCGACGTGCTGGTCACGCCGGTCACCGGCGAGGCCCCCGTGAGGACGGTCCTGCGGCCGGCGCTGTCGGCCGCAGCGCGGGACGAACCGGCGGCCCTCGCCCGGGTCGCCCGGGGCCCCGCCGAACTCCTCGGCCGGGCCCTGCTGGTCCGGCCCGACGGCACGTCCGAGGGCGGTCTGGGCGGTCACCCGGAGCTGGACCGGGTGGCGGCGGCCGAGGCCCGCGCCCTGCTGGAGGCGGGCCGCACCGGCACGGTGGAGCTGTCGGCGGACGGCTCGCACTGCCCCGGCGGCGTGACGCTGCTGGTCGAGTCGAACGTGCCGCCCCCGCGCATGATCGTCTTCGGCGCGGTGGACTTCGCGTCGGCGCTGGCCCGGGCCGGCAAGTTCCTCGGCTACCACGTCACCGTCTGCGACGCCCGCCCGGTCTTCGCCACGCCGGGCCGGTTCCCGGACGCCGACGAGGTCGTCGTCGACTGGCCGCACCGCTACCTGCGGCGCACCGCGACCGACGCCCGTACGGTCCTGTGCGTGCTCACCCACGACGCGAAGTTCGACATACCGCTGCTGAAGGTGGCCCTGCGGATGCCGGTCGCGTTCGTCGGGGCGATGGGTTCGCGCCGCACCCACGAGGACCGCGACCGGCGTCTGCGGGCGGAGGGCCTCACCGAACAGGAGCTCTCCCGGCTCCGCTCACCGATCGGCCTGGACCTCGGCGCCCGCACACCGGAGGAGACCGCCCTGTCCATCACGGCGGAGATCGTCGCCGCGCGGCGGGGCGGCACGGGGGTGCCGCTGACCGGCGGGAACACGCCGATCCACCACGAGAACGACAAGGGGCACGGGGACGGCGGACGGGCGGCGGTCGCCTGACGGAACTCGGATACGGCGACCGGGAGTGCCGGTCGCGGTCGGCAGGCCGTCGGACAGGTCCACACCGCAGGCGCCGGTGTGGACCTGTCCGCGGCGGTGGCCACCGCGACCGGCTCCGCATCGCCAGCGCCCGCGCCACATGACCACCCGGCGCCGCAGGCGCGGCGGGCGCGGCCGAGGACATCCGCGAACCGGGCGCCGCCGGGACGACGCCCGACGACATCCGGGCCCGCACCACGACCCGCAGGAGCCGGCTGGTCCACTGCCTCCCCGAGGTGCCGCCGACCGTGCCCGCCAGCGAGGCCGAACCCGCCCTGGAGGCGACCCGCCGCCCCTAGACCCGGGGCGGAGGTCGCCGCGACCACGCCCGCCGGGCCAAGAGAACACCGACGTGGCAGGCGCCCGCCGGCTCCGGTGACCCGTACCCCGGCCTCAGGACGGCCCCGGGAGCCGGAGTCCCTGGAGGAGCAGGGCGACCAGGCGGCGGGGATCGTAGCGGGGGTCGTCGCCGGCGCCGACGCAGAGGTTGCCGACGCCGCGCATCAGTTCGTACGGCTGTACGCCGGGCCGGACCTCGCCCGCCTCGACCGCCGCGTCGAGCAGTCGCTCGGCGACGGGCAGCAGGCGGTCGAGGAAGTAGGTGTGGAGCGCGGCGAAGCCGCTGCTGTCCGGTTGCGGTGTGGCGGCCAGTCCGTGCTTGGTGACCAGGAAGTCGATGAAGAGGTCGATCCACTGGCGCAGCGCCGCGAGCGGCGAGTCGGCGTCGGCCAGCAGGCGCGGGCCCGCCTCGGCGCACTCCTCGACCTGGTGGCGGAAGACGGCGACGACGAGATCGGCCCGCGTCGGGAAGTGCCGGTAGATCGTCCCCATCCCGACGCCCGCCTTGGCGGCGATCTCGCGGATCGGCGCGTCGACGCCGGAGGTCACGAACACCTCGGCGGCGGCGGCCAGCAGCTTCTGCTGGTTGCGCACCGCGTCGGCCCGCCTGCCCGGGGCCGGCGCCGGTCCGGTCTGGCCTGAAGTGGACACCGCTCTGTCTCCTTGCCTCTCGCCGCCGATAAGCGGAGCAATGTTCCGCATGCGCTTGTGAAGCGGAACGGCGTTCCGTATCGTAGCCGTGCCCGCAAGCGGAACAAGGTTCCGTTTCACGTCCGGCCGATGCCGGACCCGAGGAAGGCCACGCCCATGAGCGCACCCGACTCCGCCGCCACCGCCACCCCGCCGGCTCCCGTGCTCTCGTACAGCCCGGTGGTGCTGCCCATCCCCGGACGCCCCGTCGACCTCCAGGTACGCGTCACCGCACCGGTCACCGGGACCGGTCTGCCCGTCGTCCTGCTCTCCCACGGACACGGCAATTCGCACCACCTGTCCTCCCTCAACGGTTACGCGCCGCTCGCCCACCTCTGGGCCGCCTCCGGCCTCGCCGTCGTCCAGCCCACCCACCTCAGCTCCAGGACGCTCGCCCACCTGCTCGCCGACTCCCCCGGAGCACCCTTCTTCTGGCGTTCCCGCGCCGAGGACATGACCCACGTCCTCGACCGCCTCGACGTGATCGAGAACGCCGTACCGGGGCTCGCCGGGCGCCTGGACCGCGACAGCGTCGCCGTGGCCGGACACTCGCTCGGCGGCTTCACCGCGAGCCTCCTGCTGGGCGCCCGGCTCACCGACCCCGACGACGGCGGCGAGGTGCGCCTCCTCGAACCCCGGATCAAGCAGGGCGTTCTGCTGGCCGCCCCCGGCCGGGGCGGTGACGTCCTGAACGGGGTGATGGCCGAACGGGCGCCGGTCTTCCGGACCCTCGACTTCTCCACCATGACCACGCCCGCGCTGGTCGTCGCCGGCGACAGGGACGACTCGCGGCACTTCACGGACATGGGACCGGCCTGGCACGCCGACCCGTACCACCTCGCCCCGGCCCCCAAGACCCTGCTCACCCTGTTCGACGCGGAGCACGGCCTCGGCGGGATCGCCGGGTACGACGCCGCCGAGACGACGGACGAGCACCCCGGACGGGTCGCCGCGCTCGCCCGGCTCACCTCCGCCTACCTGCGCAGCGCGTTCAGCCCGGGCGACAGCGCGTGGCGGGACGCCCAAGAGGCGCTGACCACCGGTCCGGACGCGTTCGGGCGGGTGGAATCCAGGTAGCCGCGCACCCGGGGCCCGCTTGCGTTTGCATGTATACCGCGTCCGCAACTATTGTCAGGCGTGTGCGCATGAATGCCCACGCCTGGAAAGTACAACGGTCGCTCTCGGACGACGCGACGAGGGGTACCCAGACGGGACGCCCCCGCACCCGGCGAGCGGCGCACTTCCGGAAGGACGGCACTGCCATGACCTCGATCCCGAACGTGACGCTGAACAACGGCATCGAGATGCCGCAGCTCGGCTTCGGTGTCTTCCAGGTCCCCGACGACGAGACCACCGCCGCGGTCGCCACCGCGCTGGAGGCCGGGTACCGCAGCATCGACACGGCCGCGATCTACGGCAACGAGCGTGGCGTCGGCCGCGCCATCGCGGAGTCCGGCATCGCGCGCGACGAACTGTTCGTCACCACCAAGCTGTGGAACGAGGACCAGGGTCACGACGCGACCCTCGCGGCCTTCGACGCCTCCCTCGACAAGCTCGGTCTCGACTACGTCGACCTGTACCTCATCCACTGGCCCGCCCCGGCCCGCGACCGGTACCTCGACACCTGGCGGGCCTTCGAGAAGATCCTCGGCGAGGGCCGCGTCCGTGCGATCGGCGTCTCCAACTTCCAGGTGGCCCACCTGGAGCGGCTGATGGAGAACACCGGCGTCACGCCGGCGGTCAACCAGGTCGAGCTGCACCCCGGCCTCCAGCAGGAGGAACTGCGCGCCTTCCACGAGCGGCACGGCATCGCCACGGAGGCGTGGAGCCCGCTCGCGCAGGGCGCGGTCCTCGGTGACCAGGCGGTGGCGGACCTCGCCGCGCGGTACGGCGTGAGCCCGGCGCAGGTCGTACTGCGCTGGCACCTCCAGATCGGCAACATCGTGATCCCCAAGTCGGTGACGCCCGAGCGCGTCCGGCAGAACCTGGACGTCTTCGGCTTCGAGCTGACCGACGAGGACCTGCGCAGCCTGGCCGCCCTGGACCGGGGCCTGCGGACCGGTCCGGACCCCGACACCTTCAACTGAGCGCCGTCGTCCCGTCCCGCATCCGAGGAGGTTTCCCATGCAGATCGACCTGACGGGCCGGACCGCGCTGGTCACCGGCTCCACCCAGGGCATCGGCCAGGCCATCGCCGTCGGCCTCGCCCGCGCCGGCGCGCGGGTGGTCGTCAACGGCCGTCGCGGCGAGACCGTCGAGAAGGCCGTGCAGGAGGTCCGTGCCGAGGCCGGCGCGGCCGACGTCGTGGGCGCGGCCGGGGATCTGGCGACCGCGGACGGCGCCCGGGCCGTGCTCGACGCCGTGCCCGAGATCGACATCCTCGTCAACAACCTCGGGATCTTCGGCGCCACCCCGCCGCTGGAGATCGAGGACGCCGAGTGGGTCCGCTACTTCGAGGTCAACGTGCTGTCCGCGGTCCGGCTGATCCGCGCCTGCCTGCCCGGCATGCGGGACCGGGGCTGGGGCCGCATCCTGAACGTCGCGAGCGACTCCGCCGTGGTGATCCCGGCGGAGATGATCCACTACGGCATGACCAAGACGTCGCTCCTCGCGGTCAGCCGCGGTTTCGCCAAGGAGGCCGCCGGCAGCGGTGTCACCGTCAACTCGGTGATCGCCGGGCCCACGCACACCGGCGGTGTCGAGGACTTCGTCCGGCAACTCGTCGGGGACGAGCTGAGCTGGGACGAGGCACAGCGCGAGTTCATGCTCAAGTACCGGCCGCAGTCCCTGATCCAACGGCTCATCGAGCCCGAGGAGATCGCGAACATGGTCGTCTACCTCAGCTCGCCCCACGCCTCCGCCACCACGGGAGGCGCGCTGCGGGTCGACGGCGGCTACGTGGACTCCATCCTGCCCTGACGCCGGCGTCACAACCCGCGCTTCTCCGGTGCCTTGATGTCAAGGCCGGCGAGAAGAGGGGCGAGACATGGGCGATCACAGGCGACCCGGCGACCGAGGCGTTCGTCGAGGCCGGCCGCCCCCGTACGGTGGTGCCGCCGGGCGCCACCCGGGGGCCCTGGAGTCGTTCCGGCGGGCGCTGGAAACCGGAAACCCGCCGGACCTCCTCGACGTGCTCGCCCCGCGGATCGTCCTCGTGAGCGACGGCGGTGGTCTCAAGCGGGCCGCGCTGCGGCCGATCGTCGGCGCCGGGAGCGTGCTGCGCTTCTCCTTCGGCGGCTGCCCGCGCAGCCGGGGCGCGGTCACCTGCGACCCCGCCGTGGTCAGCGTCATGGCCGTCCGCGTCGAGGACGCCCGCATGACCGGCCTCTCCTCCGTCCGCAACCCGGAGAAGCCGCCCCGTAGCCGCCCTGCTCACGGAATTTCCTGTTCCGCCCAGATGATCTTTCCGTCGGGTGTGTACCGGGCTCCCCAGCGGTGGACCAGTTGGGCCACCAGGAACAGCCCCCGGCCGCCCTCGTCCGTGCTGCGGGCGTGCCGCAGCCGGGGGGCGGTGCTGCTGCCGTCGGCGACCTCGCAGGTCAGACGGGCGTCACGAAGGAGGCGCAGCCGGATCGGCGGGGCCGCGTAGCGGATCGCGTTGGTGACCAGCTCGCTGACGATCAGTTCCGTCGTCATGGCCAGGTCCCCGAAGCCCCATGCCTCCACCTGGCGGGCGGCGCGGCTCCGGACGTCGGCCACCGCGGCCGGGTCCGCCGGGACGTCCCACGAGGCCACGTGGTCGGGCCGTACCGCGTGCGTACGGGCCAGGAGCAGGGCGATGTCGTCGGACTGGGGGCCGGAGGCGAAGCGCTGGACGGTGGTCCGGCACAGGGTGTCCAGGTCGGTGCCGGGCCGGGCCAGGGCCTCGCCGAGCCGGGCCATGCCCACCTCCATGTCGCGGTCGGCCGCCTCGACCAGTCCGTCGGTGTAGAGGCCGAAGACGCTGTCCGGGGGCAGTTCGATCTCGCCGGTCTCGAATCCGATCCCGCCCAGCCCGAGCGGCGGCCCGGCGGGCGGGGTGGGGAAGTCGACGCGACCGTCCGGTGTGACGAGGACGGGCGGCGGATGGCCGGCCCGGGCCATCGTGCACCGCCGGGTGACGGGGTCGTAGACGGCGTACAGGCAGGTCGCCCCGAGGAACGCGCTCGCGCCGTCGTCGGCGGCCCCGTCGCCGGTCTCCTCCTCGCTGAGCCGGAGCACGAGGTCGTCGAGATGGGCCAGCAGGTCGTCGGGCGCCATCTCCATGTCCGCGAGGGTCTGTACGGCGGTGCGCAGCCGGCCCATGCCCGCCGCCGCGGTGATGCCGTGACCGACGACGTCGCCGACCACCAGGCCCACGCGGGCACCGGACAGCGGGATCACGTCGAACCAGTCGCCGCCGACTCCGCCGGCCGGGTCCGCGGGCAGATAGTGCGAGGCCACCTCCAGCGCGGTGCCGCCGCTCAGGGTGTGGGGCAGCAGACTGCGCTGGAGCGTGACGGCCGCCACGTGCTCCCGGGTGTAGCGGCGGGCGTTGTCGACGCACAACGCCGCCCGCGCCACCAGTTCCTGGGCCACCAGGACGTCGTCGGGCTGGAACGAGACGGGGTTGACCGAGCGTACGAACGTGGTGAGGCCGAGGACGGTGTTGCGGGCCCGCATCGGCACGGAGATCAGGGAGTGCAGTCCGAACTCCGTGATGCTGCCGACCCATTCCGGCTGCTGCGCGATCCAGAGGTCGTCGGCCGGGTCGAGCACCGGGACGAGCGTGGGCTCACCCCTGACGAGCATGCCGGGGTCGCGCGGCGGAGGGAGGAAGTCCACCCGGTCGCCGATCCGTGCCACGGCCTCCGGGCAGCCCTCACGCACCGAACTTATCCCGGCGCGGCGCATCACCGGCCGCGCCGACGCCGGTCCGGCGTCGGTCAGCCACGTCCCGTGTCCCGCCGTGCTGAGGACGGGTTCCAGGAGGTCGACGACGACGAAGTCCGCGAGGCGGGGCACCGCGAAGTCGGCCAGCTCCTGGGCCGTGCGCATCACGTCCAGCGTCCTGCCGATGCTGGTGCCGGCCTCGTTGACCATCGACAGCAGCTGGCGGGCGTTCCACCGCTCGGTGACGTCCATGACCATGTAGCAGACGCCCGTGACCGACTCGTCCGCGTCCACCAGGGGGAAGAAGGAGGTGGAGTAGGCGTGCTGGCGGTGGGGGTCCGACCAGCTCCATCCCACGTACTCGTAGTCGGTGACCGGGGCCCCGGTCTCCACGACCTTCCGCATCAGCCCTTCGAGGGTCTCGGTCTGGAGTCCGGGCAGCAGCTCGCTCAGCCGGTGCCCCAGCCGCTGTTCCCGGGGCACGCCGCCCAGGCGTTCCAGCGTGTCGTTCAGCCACACGTAGCGCAGCTGCCGGTCCACCACCGCCATGCCGACCGGCGAGCGGGTCAGGAACCCGTCGAGGACGGACTCGCCCACGGACCACCGCTGCCGCCGTTCGTGCGCCGAGATCAGGAAGCACTCCTCGCCGTGCATGCGGAAGACGGCGGACACCCGGAGGTCGACCTCCATCCGGTGGCCGTCGCGGTGCCGGACGGGGATGAGGCCGCTCCATCCCATGCCGGCCCGGCAGCGTTCGGCGATGCCGACGATGCGCACGGGGTCCTCCGGCATGGCCGCCAGGCGCGCTGCGGACCGGCCGACGGCCTCCGCCGCCGGATAGCCGAACAGGTCCTCGGCGCCCCGGGTCCAGCCGAGCACGATCCCGCGGCCGGAGAGCACGGCGGCCGCGTCGGAGGACGCGTCGAAGAGGTGGCACGCGTCGGCGGGCGCGGGGGGATCGGAGCCGTTTCGCACAGGGTTCATGGGTTCCGTCCTTTACATGACTATGATCCTGCTTGTCTGGTCGATGCGCACGGTCCGGGGGGTGGGGCGGGGCCCGGCCGGGGTTCGCCGGCGGTGGCCGGGGCGTCACGGGGCTGTGTCGCCCCCGCGCAGGACCGGAGGGAGCATGGAAGGAACCGGGTCCGGCCGGAACGGGGCCTTAGCCGGGCGCCGCCGGCCGGTACAGGAGGCTCAGGGATGACAGCCGAATCCTTCCCGACCGACGATGATCCGCCCGACGAGGATCCGTACGACGCCGAGCCGCCCCGGCGGACCAGCCTGCTGGACGTGCTCAGCGTGGCCGCGCTGGTCCTCGACACCGACGGGCGCATCGTGTTCTGGACCCCGCAGGCCGAGGAGTTGTTCGGCTACTCCGCGGACGAGGCACTCGGCAGACCGGCGGCCCGCCTGATCATCCACCCCGAGCACCTGCAAGCGGTCGTCAAGCTGTTCGCGGACGTCATGGCGACGGGCCGGAGCTGGGCCGGCGCGTTCCCCATCCGGCACAAGGACGGCGGCACGCGCCTGATGGAGTTCCGCAACATGCGGCTGCTCGACGACCTCGGGGACGTCTACGCCCTTGGGCTCGCCGCCGACCACAGCCTGCTCCAGCGCGTCGAGACCGATCTCGCCCTGTGTGAGCGGCTGATCAACCAGTCCCCGATCGGTCTCGCCCTGCTGGATCCCGATCTGCGGTATCTGCTGGTCAACCCGGCGCTGGAGCGGATCGACGGCATCCCCGCCGAGGACCACCTCGGCCGCCGGCTGCGGGAGACCCTGCCCTTCCCCGACGTCGACACCGTCGAGTCCGCGCTGCGTCAGGTGCTCACCACCGGCACCCCGCTGCTCGACCAGTACCACGTGGGCCGGCCCCGCTCCGACCCCGAGCACGAGCACGCCTGGTCCCTGTCCTTCTACCGCCTGGAGGACCCGGGCGGGCGGGTGCTCGGCGCCGCCACCTCGGTCGTCGACGTCACCGAACGGCACCGCGCGGCGGCCGAGGCGGACCGGGCCCGGCGCCGGCTGGCTCTGATCGCCCACGCCTCCACCCGCGTCGGCACCAGCCTGGAGGTGGAGCAGACCGCCGCCGAGCTGGCCGAGATCGCCAGCCGCGAACTCGCCGACGTGGTCGCCGTGGACGTACTCGACTCCGCTCTGGCCTGCCGCCGCGTGCGCGAGCCGGCGGGCGGCCCGGAGCTGTTCCGCGCCCTCGCTCTGAGGGCGGCCCACCCCACCGTGGCGCTGCGCGCGGCCGACGCCCCCGGTGACCTCGCCTCCTACGACGGGGACCGGCTGGTCACGCTGTGCGTGCACACCGGCCGGCCGGTCCTGGTGCGGCACGTCGGCGAACGCGATCTGCGGCGGATCGCCCGGGACGCGGAGGCCGCCGCCCTGCTCGCGCGCTCCGGTGTCCACTCGTACCTCGCCGTGCCGCTGATCGCCCACGGCGAGGTGCTGGGCGCCCTCGACCTCAAACGCACCCGCACCCCGGACCCGTTCGACGACGACGACGTCGTCCTGGCCGGCGAGCTGGCGAGCCGTGCCGCCGTGGCCATCGACAACGCCCGCTGGTACCAGAGCGTGCGCAACACCGCCCTGACCCTCCAGCGCAGCCTGCTCCCCGACCATCCGCCGCGCCACACCGGCCTGCTCGTGGCCTCCCGCTACCAGCCGGCGCAGGCCACCAGCGAGGTGGGCGGCGACTGGTACGACGTCATCCCCCTCACCGGCGACAAGACCGCCCTGGTCGTCGGGGACGTCATGGGCAACGGCATCGACGCCGCCGCCACGATGGGCCGGCTGCGCACCGCCACCTGCGCCTACGCGGACCTGGACCTGGACCCGGAGGAGGTGCTCCGGCATCTGGACAAGATCACCTGCGATCTGGAGCACTACATCGTGACGTGTCTCTACGCCGTGTTCGACCCGCACACGCGACAGTGCCGCATGGCCAACGCGGGGCACATGCCGCCCGCGCTGGCCCGCACCGGCGAGGACCCGAGGCTGCTCGACCTGCCCTCCGGTGCCCCGCTCGGCGTCGGCGGCATCCGGTTCGAGACCGCCGCGGTCGGGCTGGGGCCCGGCGACCTGCTGGTGCTCTACACCGACGGCCTCGTCGAGACCCGGCAGCACTCGATCGACGACCGGTTGAACACCCTGCTCGGCTTCCTCGACGCGCCCGAGCGGCCCCTGGAGGAGACCTGCGACCTCCTGCTGTACGGCCTGCGGCACCCCGACGACCACGACGACGTGGCCCTGCTCGTGGCCCGGGCGCTGTAGGCGCGGCGCCCGGGAGCCGGCGTGCTGCCCGGTCCGCGGCCGGGGCTGGACGCCCGCCCCCGGAACGGGACCGGGACGCCTGCCGTCAGAGGACGCCTCCCGCCTCGTCGTGGAAGACCTCCGGCCAGTAACGGTAGCCGTCCGGGGCCGCGGCGGGGGCACAGGCGACCGGGTCGACCGAGGCCAGCACCTCGATCATGGTGTCGGCGAGCTGGTGGTAGAAGTCCTGGGTGAACTCGTGCTCCTTGTCCAGGGCCTGTTCCCGCTGGTGCAGCCAGAGCGTGAAGGCGAGGGTGGAGATGTCGGCGTTGACCGGGACGACGTGGTCGGCGCCGAGCTCGGTGCGGAAGAGGGCACCGGTGCGGCCGTCGATCAGCAGGTCGAAGTCGTGGACCAGCCCGCCGAGCACCACCAGGTGCTCCGCGTCCGGCGGCAGTTGTTCGCCGCCGTGCCACAGGTGGGCGTGCCGGGGGTTGCTCTGCGACTCGGCCCAGTCCTCCGGGAGCGTGACCAGCGGTTCGCCCGGGGGGCCGTAGAACATGAAGCCGTCGCGGGGCAGGCCCGCTTCGGTCAGGAAACGGCGGGTCGGAGCGTGGCCGAGTGCCGCCGGCACCTGGTCGTCGGTGAGCCGCACCATCCCCTCGGCGCCGAACGCCTCGTCCAGCAGACCTTCCGGCAGGTCCAAGGCCAGCCCCCGCCCAGGACCGGCGATCAGGCCGAGCGGGCGTATCACCGCGGCGATCCTCCAGAACGCCGGTATCGGCCGGTCCCAGCCGGACCGCGGACCGGCCGGACCCCAGCCGTCCTCACCCCACTCCTCCTCGGCGAACACCGCCGTCAGCAGGTGCTCGGCGTCCCTCACCGCGTCAGGGCCCGTCCTCCCGGCCAGGCCGGCGAACCGGCCGCGCAGCCCCCGGAACTCGTCCACCGCCGCCAGGAAGCGGGCCAGCGCGCCGACCGACGGCGCCAGCGGGAACAGCTCCGCGCCGCCCGGCGACTTGACGTAGAGCCACATGCTGAAGACCCGCCCGGTGACGGCGTCGAGGACGACCTCCTCGCCGTCCTCGTCGCCCTCCACGATCAGACGGCCGATCAGCAGCAGTCCGGCGAGGTCCGGATCGAGCTCCGCCGGGTCGCCGCCCAGCACGGTCACATGGTCACGGACCGTCAGCAGCGACGGCTCGGTGAGCGGACGGAAACTGACCAGCCCATGGCCGTCCAACCGCTCCCCCGGAGCCAGGACGCGGCGGGTCGGTTCATGGACGATCGCCGGATGCGGCGCGTGCCCGGGCATGACGACGCTGGTCTCGGACATGTCTCCCCCGTGTGCTGAGTTCGAGCGACCCCTCCACGATAGGAGCCGCCACTGACAACGGCGGCCCCCGGTGGCGTGCATATGCCTCTGTCATAATCCGGCCATGTCGAGCCGAGACGCGATCCAGTACGCCCCCGACGCCGGTCTGCTCATGATCCCGGGCGACCCGGCCAAGGACCACACCCCGGGGTTCGCGGTCTTCGGCGACTCCGTCCCCGCCCTGCGGGCGTTCGTCCTGCGCCTGCTGCGGAAGGAGAACGTCAGGCCGGCACCCGGCACGGCAGAGTCCGCCGCCGTCATACCGGTGCGCGTCAGCCTCGTCCCCCGGCCCGACAACGGCTACGACACGCGTGCCGTCTCGGTCGCCGCCCCGCCCGAGCACGGCGGGTCCATTCTCGACCGGCACCTGGGCTACCTCTACAGCAGCGCGCTGGACGTCACCAGTGAGAGCATCCGCAGGCTCACCGAGGAGACCGGCACACCCGTCGGCTGTCACGGATGGATCGAGCTCCACGACCTGGAGAGCGACAGCCGTTTCCACGACGACCTCTACGACGAGGACGACGAGGACGACGAGGACGACGACGGGAACGGCGAGGGCGAGGCCGACGCGGACTGGAAGCCCAGCCGCCACGAGCCGGTGTCGTGGGCGGAGCAGAAGGCCTTCGGGTACGCGGTCGGTTCGGTACGGCTCGTGCTGCCCGAGCGCCGGACCGTACGCGCCCTCGTGGACGCGTACCTGGCAGAACACAACGCGGGGCGGGACGCGGACGGGAACGCGGACCGGGACGCGGAGCAGGAGACTCCGGCCGGTGTCGAGTGGGGCCTGCGCCGGGCGCTGGCCGAGCGGCTCGCCATCCGCATGCGGGCCGGTGTGAGCCACCGGGCCGCCGGCGGGACCTGGGGGCGCGAGACCGAGCGGGACCGCGCGCGGCGGCGCCGGGACGCCGAGGCACGGTCGCTCCTGGAGGCCTGGGAGACGTACCGGAACACGGCGCACGGCTTCCGCGGCCTGCGTGCCGTCACCCGTTCCGTCTTCCACCGCACCCGCGTCCTCGTGCTGGACGCGTCCGGGGTGGAGGTCGGGCAGTACCACGAGCCGGACGGCCCCCTCACCCTCGTCGACGAGCGACTGCGCGCCGAGGCGCTCGACGCGCTGCGCGCGCACGGGGTGGACGTGGACGCGCCCGAGGACCCGGCGGCTCTCGGCGGCTTCCCGGACGCGGTGGTCGTCGTGGGCCGGGGCACGTGGTCCATCCGGCTCCCGAAGCCGGGGGTGTCACGGGACGCGCTCCCCGAAGCCGGCTGGTTCGACCCGGACTCGGGGACGCTCACCGTGTACGCGGCGCCGCTCGCCGAGGCGCTGACGGTGCTGCTGCGCCGGCACGGCGTGCGGCCACTGCTGGTGACCTGGGGCGCGCCGCCCGAGGAGGTGGAGCGGCGCAACCTCCGGGCCGCGTTCGCGCCGGGCGCGATCAGCCCGGTGAGCCGCTCCAGCCGGGTGACGGCCGCCGTGCAGCGGCTGGTCCCGGAGCCCCACCGCCGCTGGCTCGACACGAAGCCCGGCGGCGGGACGGCCACGGCGACGGCCGAGAGCCCGCTGCCGCCGCTCGCCGACGACGCGGCGGAGAACCCGTACTACCGGCGCGCCCTGGAGTCGCTGTTCGGGGCCCCCGTGGACCTGGCGGGACGCGGGCCGTGCCGGCTCTGCGGGCGCTCCGCCCAGTCGGCGCGCCCGGGGCTCTTCTACTGCCACGGCTGCTGCGCCCTGGCGAGGAACGGGGTGCTGCGGGACACCGGCGAGGACGGCGCGTGGACGGAGGCGGTCGTGTACGCGCTGCGCCGGCTCGCTCGGATCGAGTTCTCCGGGCCGCCGTCCCTCGCCCAACTCGACCGCGTCAGCGTCCCGTTCGGCAACGCCGGCCTGGTCGACGAGGCGATGCTCTGCCGTTTCCTGGTGCCGCGCCCCGCCTCCACGCTGCTGAGCGCGCGGCCGGCGCGCCCGGCCCGCACCTGGACGGAGTGGCTGGGGCACGCGGGGCTCCTCACGGACGGGGTCCGCACGTCGATGGGTACGGCGACCAGGGCGACGGACGGGCACCTGTGCCGTTCCCTGTTCGAACGGCACGTGGACGACTTCCTGCACCACTGGGGCGTGGCCCACGAGCCGGAGCCCGCCTACCCGCGCCACCCGGAACTCAACACGACCGGCCTGCGGGCGGACTGGCGCCTGGCGGACGGCACGTTCGTCGAGGCGCTGGGGCTGCTGACGAGGGAGGCGTACGCGGCGAAGGTCGCGCGCAAGCGGGAGCTGGCCCGCCACCACGGCCTGCGTCTCGTCACGGTCACGGCCGAGGACCTCGACCGTCTCCCGGAGGTCTTCGCGGCCTGGCTCCCGAAGAGCCCGGCCGCCGGCTGACGGCCCGCGCCGGGTGCGGAATTCGCTGTCCTCGACGGGCACGGTGACGGACACCCGGAGTGGACCAGCAGGTCCCCGCGCTCCCGGGGCGCGGCCGGGGCGTCCCGCAGTACGGACTTGGCCGGGGCGGTGGGCCCCGCGGCGGCGGTGGCGGCCCAGGCACGCGCCCCACGCCGAGGTGCTGCACCGCTGTCTGGGGGTCCGCGTCGACGCGGCAGTCCCGGGACGCACTGCGGGAGGCCGGGCCGGACCGCGGCTGCTGGACGTGGCGGGCGGGCCGCGGTCGCCGCAGACCTGCGGCGCCGTCGCCGGCACCAGCTCTACAAGATCGCGCCGCACACCTACGACGCCCGGATCACCACCCTGGGCGCCCCGGGGCCGCTCCCGGCGCCTGGCGCTCGCCGCCGACGGCACCCGGGCCGCCCGCGTCCCCGCCACCGCCGACGTCTGCGCCCGGGGCACGGCCCATGAGCTGCTCCTCCCCCTTACGGCCGCGTTCAGGCGGTGACCGCCGTCTCTTCGACCTCCTCCTGCTATGCGGCACCCGTCACGGCGAGCAACGACTCCGTTTCCGTCCACAGTCGCCGTTGGACGTCCTCGCCACGGCCAGGCTCGGGGCACCGCAACGGCCTGGCGTCGCGTACGGAGAAGTAGCCGCCGGTGGTGTGCGCGAACGCCGGATCGGTCGCCAGGCGGACGATGATCCCCGCGCCCCTGCGCGGGTCGCCGACCTTGAGGACGTCCAGGACGCGCCGGAGCGCGGCGGAGCCGGGCAGGTCGCGGCCGAGACCGGTGGCGTTGAAGCCCGGGTCGCAGCAGTTGACCGTGACCTTCGCGGCGTCCAGGCGCCGGGCCAGTTCCCGGGTCCACATGATGGTCATGAGCTTGGTCCGGCCGTAGAGGGCCATCGACTCGCGCCGCGTGTAGGGGGCGGTGTCCCGCAGGTCCGTGGCCGGTGCGATGCTCCCGGCCCGCCGGGAGGCCTCGGAGGCGACGTTCACGATCCGCGCCGGAGCGGACGCCAGGAGCGTGTCCGTCAGCGCCTGGGTCAGGGCGAACGGGCCGAGGTAGTTGACGGCGGTCATCTCCGCCAGCCCCTCGGCCGTGACGCGCTGGGAGAACGCGTGCAGGCCCGCGTTGTTGACCAGTACGTCCAGCCGCGCGTACCGCGCGGCGATCTCCCGGCCCGCCCAGCGGGCCTGTGCGACGACCCCGAGGTCGGCGAGGAAGACGTCGGCCCGCGCGGCACCCCCGGTCACTTCCCCCAGTTCGGCGAGCAGGGCTTCGGCCCTGCCCGGGGACCGCGCCACGATGCCGAGGTCGTAGCCGCGGCGGGCGAGCTCCAGGGCGGCGATCCGGCCCAGCCCGGAGGTCGCGCCGGTGATCACAGCGATGGGACGAGTCACCGCTCCTCCATTCATGAGGTACCTCATCAATTACGTGTGGGACGATACCCGCCGTCATGAGCGAGCACGAAACGACGCCCCCCACCAGCCCCGACCCCGCGGACGTGGGCCTGCGGTTCCTGACCGTCGCCCACCAGGTCCGGACGGCGGTCGACCAGCACATGGCCGCGGCCGGCCTGTCCCTGGCCCGCACCAAGCTGCTACGGCTCCTCGCCCGGCGCGGCGCCCTCCACCAAGCCGAACTCGCCGAGGCGCTCGGCCAGGCGCCCCGCTCCGTCACCCAGGCCGTCGAAGCCCTCGAACGCCTGCGACTGGTCACCCGGGCCTCCGACCCCGTGGACCGCCGGCGCAAGACCGTCACGCTGACCGAGCAGGGCCACGCGGCCCTCGCCGCCGGCGAGCAGGCGGGCACCCGGATACTCCAGCGCATCTTCGGCGCCCTCGACACCCGTCAGCTCACACGCCTGGAACAACTCCTCACGGACACCGACGAAGCCACCCGGCACGGCGCCGCTGGAGACAGGCACCTCTGACGTCGGGCTCACGTCGGCCAGCCGAGCGGGGGCAGGTGTGCGCGCCGGGGGCAGGGGGCTCTCCGGCCGCCTCACTGAAGGCGTCGAGGGCCTCGACGAGTGCCAGGCGCCGGGCCGGCCGCAGTCGCTGGACGATCGCCTGGATCCCGGCCCGGCGTCGGGCGCTGACCGACTCGACGGTCCGCCGGCCTTCCTCGGTGAGCGTCAGCAGCGTCTCCCGGCGGTCGTCGGGATTGGGCTGCCGTTCGGCGAGCCCGGCCGCGATGACGCGGTCCGCCATCCGCAGCGCGGTGGAGGGCGTGACCCGTAGCGACTCGGCCAATGCGACGAGCTTGATGGCACCACGACCGGACATCACGACGAGCATGCGGAACTGCGGCAGCGTGACCCGTTCCTCGACCTCGGCGAGCGAGCGGGCGGAGACCGCCGTCAGCACGCGGGACGCCGTGAGCACCGCCCGGGTGACCGCATCAACGTCATCGGCTTCCCGGGCCGATGCCTCAAGCTGCGCCATACCTGGCCGGGATCTGCCGGGTCGCCCGACGGGGTGGCTTGGCCATCGGTGTCGACTCCCCTTCGCCGGCCCGGTCAGGTCGGCCGTGGTCCGTAGACGCGGTAGTCCTCGGCGTCGGGCCACTTGACCTCCAGGCCGAGGCCGGGCCGCGAGGTGTCCGGGCGCAGGGCGCCGCCGTCGGGTGACAGGGCGCCGTCGAACAGCAGGCGTTCGAGCCGCACGTGGTCGTGGAAGTACTCCAGGTGCCGCAGCCGGCGCACGGCGCAGAACGCGTGGGCGGAGACGGCCGGCGCGCAGTGGGCGGACAGGTCCAGGTGATGGGCCGCCGCGAGGCCGGCCACTTCCAGGACGCCGGTGATGCCTCCGCAGCGGGTGACATCGGCCTGGAGGCAGTCCACGGCGGGGCCTTCGACGAGATGGACGAAGTCCTGTGTGGTGTAGGCGTATTCGCCGGCCGCGATCTCCAGCCGGGCGGGGCCCCGCTCGCGCAGCATGCGCAGGCCGTCCAGGTCCGCGGAGCTGACGGGCTCCTCGAACCAGCGCACGTCCCACTCCTCGTGGAAGCGACGGGCCCAGTACAGCGCCTGCTTGCGGCCCAGCGCCCCGTTGGCGTCGGTGAAGACCTCCGGCTCGTCACCGACGGCCTCGCGGACCGCCGCCAGGCGTCGCGGGTCGGCTTCGGGGTCCCGGGAGGTCTTCAGCTTCACGCGCGGGACGCCCTGCTCCACCCACCCGGCGAGCTGGTCGGTGAGGCGGTCCAGGGAGTAGTTCGTGAAGCCGCCGCTGCCGTACACCGGCACCCGGTCGTGGTACGCCGGGAGCAACTGGACCAGCGGCAGGCCGAGGAGCCGGGCCTTGAGGTCCCACAGCGCCACGTCCACCGCGGAGACCGCCATGGCGCCGACACCGGGACGACCCGCGTTGCGGATCTGACGCCCCATCAACTCCCACAGGACCGCGGGTGCCGTGGCGGCCTGTCCCTTGATCAGCGGCGCGAGCTGGGAGTCGGCGAACGAGGCGACCGACACGTCCCCGTAGGTGTAACCGAGTCCCGTACGACCGCCGGCGTGCACCCGGACCAGGACCATGGTGGTGGAGTCCCATTCCAGGGTGCCGTCCTGTTCCTTGCCGTCCGGGCCGTCGGTCGGCACCTCGAAGGCGTGCACGTCCACCGCGTCGATCCGGCAGTCCGCCGGGCCCGGCCCGGCACCGGTCCGGGCGCCGCTCATGCGGGCCGTCCCGGCAGGCGCCCGGCGGCCTCGGTGAGTTGCGTGCCCGGGGAGAGCCGTTTGCGCCGGCCGACCAGCGCGACCACGGACTGGTGGTCCGGCTTGGTGTCGTACAGCCCGTGGATCCCGTCGCAGGGACAGCCGTGGGCCCGCTCGATCCCCCCTTCCCGCAGGCGCCGCAGGACGAAGTCGGCCACCAGTGTCATGACGTGCTCCCTCCGATCCGCACCTGTGCCACCGCCCGCGGTGGCACAGCCCCCGCCTCCCGGGGCCCCTTCCACATGACCGAGAGGCCGCGCTGGGCCGCCCCCGACCGCGTTGGTCCTCGCGGGCGGGGTGCGCGGCCCGGACGCGGCCGTGGCCGCCACCCCGCGCGGGCAGATGCCCGGCACCCTCCGCCGCGCCCTCCGGGCCGGCGCGGCCCCCGCCGGCGGGGCGTGAGGGATCGAGATGCCCGAGCGTCTCCCGCAGCTCACCCAGGCAGCGGGCGATCAGCCGGGACACATGCATCTGCGAGAGGCCCACCACGGCCGCGATCTGCTGCTGTGTCAGGTCGTGGAAGAAGCGCAGCACCAGGATGCGGCGCTCCCGCTCCGGGAACCGCCTCAGCGCGTCCACGAGCTCCACGCGCTCGGCGGCGGTCTCGATCCGGGCGTCCCGGCCGCCGAGCACCTCACCGAACGCGGGCAGCGCCCCCTCCCGTCCCTCCAACGGCGCGTCGAGCGAGCGGGGCCGTGCCGCGCCCTGGGAGCGGATGGCCTCGGCCACCGCGTCCTCGGACAGACCACAGGCCCGGGCGATCTCCCCGAGCGTGGGCGGGCGACCGCCCCCCGCCTGTTCGAGCTCCCGCCGCACGCGCCGCACCTGCTGCCTGGTCTCCTGCACGGCCCGGGGCAGTCGCACGAGTCCGGCCCGGTCCCTGAAGTGGCGTTTCAGCTCCCCGGTGATCGTCGGCACCGCGTAGGCCAGGAACGGGTGTCCGTGGGCGGGGTCGTAGCCGTCGACGGCCTTCACCAGGCCCACGCAGGCCACCTGGAAGAGGTCGTCCTGCTCCTCGACGCCGATGCCGCGGTACTTGGCGGCGATCCGGCGAGCCACGGGGATCAGGGTGCGGACGGCTCGTTCCCGCGCCGCGTCCCGTTCGCGCCCCGGCGGGTGCCTGCTGATCCGTCCGACGACCTCGTCGATCCGCGGGGACGTCAGTGCGCCGTCGGTGTCGTGCTTGCCCGGCGGGCGGAGGGTGGTCGGGGCGTTCATGTGAGCCTCTGAGCTGGAGGGGCCTGCTGGGCTGCACCATGGGTTTCCCGATTCCTTCGGCCCATGCGAAGATCACCCGCTCGACGGGGATTTCGGGTGGACCCGCGGGTGGAGCGGATGATTCCGGTTTGGCGGTGCCGAGCGGGGTCCCAGACCTCGCGGAGGCACTCCGAGCTCTTCGTGAAGGGTGAACGGCGCCAGGCCCCGAGGTCGCCGCGCAGCAGCCCGCCTCGCCGGTGGACTTCGCGTGCGCGCACGCCATGAACGCGTGAACCACGACGGCGTGGTCGGTGGGGCGGACATGTTTACCGACGGAGCAGGGTGGCTAACCCCCTCGGGTTCGTCACGGATGCCGACCCGTCGGCACACCGCCTGGAGGGCGCACATGTCGAAGACGCACCCGGGGCTGGGGCGGGAAGAAGACGCCTCCCGCAGCCCCCGCGTGCACACGGGTGACAGGATCAGGGACTACCTGACGACCACCGACCACAAGAAGATCGGCAATCTCTACCTCGTCACGTCGTTCGGCTTCTTCCTCGTCGCCGGTCTGATGGCGATGCTGATGCGCGCCGAACTGGCCCGGCCGGGACTCCAGGTCGTCTCCGCGCAGCAGTACAACCAGCTCTTCACGATCCACGGCACGATCATGATGCTGCTCTTCGCGACGCCCACCTTCACCGGCTTCGCGAACGCCGTCATGCCCCTCCAGATCGGGGCTCCCGACGTGGCCTTCCCCCGGCTCAACGCCCTGACCTACTGGCTGTTCCTCTTCGGGGGCCTCACGGTGCTGTCCGGATTCCTGATCGGCAACGGTCCCGCCGATTTCGGCTGGTTCGCCTACTCCCCGCTCAACGACGGGGTGCACAGTCCCGGCCACGGCGGTGACGTGTGGGCGATGGGGCTCGTGCTCTCGGGGGTGAGCACCACGCTCGGAGGCGTCAACTTCATCGCCACGATCGTGTGTCTGCGCTGTCCGGGCATGACCATGTTCCGGATGCCGATCTTCACCTGGAACGTGCTGTTCACCTCGATCCTCGTCCTGCTCGCCTTTCCTCCGTTCGCTGCCCTCCTGCTGGCCCTGATGGCCGACCGGCAGTACGGCGCGCACATCTTCGACTCGGCGACCGGCGGCGCCCTGCTGTGGCAGCACCTCTTCTGGTGGTTCGGCCATCCGGAGGTATACATCGTGGCGCTGCCGTTCTTCGGCGTCGTCACGGAGATCGTCCCGGTGTTCAGCCGCAAGCCGTTGTTCGGCTACGCCGGCATGGTCGGAGCGACCATCGCGATCACCATGTTGTCGGCCTCCGTATGGGCCCACCACATGTTCGCCACGGGTGCGGTGTTTCTGCCGTTCTTCTCCTTCATGTCCTTCCTCATCGCCGTGCCCACCGGTGTGAAGTTCTTCAACTGGATCGGAACCATGTGGAACGGCAGTCTCTCCTTCGAGACACCCATGCTCTGGGCACTCGGTTTCCTCGTCACCTTCCTCCTCGGGGGACTCAGCGGTGTCCTCATCGCCTCACCCGCTCTGGACTTCCATCTGACCGACACCTACTTCATCGTCGCCCACCTGCACTACGTCCTGTTCGGAACGATCGTCTTCGCCATGTTCGGCGGCTTCTACTTCTGGTGGCCCAAGCTGACGGGCCGCATGCTGGACGAGCGCATCGGCAAAGTCCACTTCTGGACCCTGTTCGTGGGCTTCCAGACCACGTTCCTCGTCCAGCACTGGCTGGGAGAGAGCGGGATGCCGCGGCGCTACGCCGACTACCTGGCCGCCGACGGGTTCACCGCCCTGAACACCGTGTCGTCGATCGGTGCCTTCCTGCTCGGGCTCTCCACCCTCCCGTTCCTCTACAACGTCTGGAAGACCGCCCGGTACGCGCCGAAGGTGGGCATGGACGACCCCTGGGGGTACGGCCGCTCACTCGAATGGGCCACCTCGTGTCCCCCGCCCCGGCACAACTTCACGGCGCTGCCCCGGATCCGGTCCGACTCACCGGCCTTCGACCTGCACCACCCGGAGTTCAAGGAGCGACTGCCCCGGCAGGCGCACGGAGCCGTGGAGGCGACCCCCGACCCGGAAGGGAAGCAGAGCGAATGAAGTCCGAGGCCTACCTCTTCGCCGGCGTGGCCGTCTTCTTCCTGGTCACCGACGTCGCCTACATCTGGTTCGCGCGGGAGCCCGTCGGTATCGCGGCCCTGGGCGTCTCCTTCCTCATGGCGTCGGTGATCGCGTTCTTCTCGATGGTCAACCACCGGCGCAAGGGCTCCCGTCCCGAGGACCGTTCCGACGCGGAGATCCAGGAGCGCGGTGGCCGCATCGACTTCTTCCCCCCGCACAGCCGGCACCCGGTGGTGACCGCCGCCGGCGCCACGCTGGTCGCCAACGGGATCGTCTACGGAGACTGGCTGATCCTGATGGGCCTCGGCGTCCTCGGGCTCGGCATCTTCGGCCTGGTCTTCCAGTACGGCGGGCGCGAGAGCGAGTGAGGCGGGCGGCAGCGGAGACTCAGCCCGTCTCCTCCTCGTCCCCGACGCCGCCCGCCACCGGATCGGCGATGCGGGAGCTGACCTGGAGGCGTTCCTCCGCGGTGGCCGGCATGTCGACCCGGTCGCCGTAGTACCAGGAGCTGAGGGACGCCTGGATCCTGCTCCGCCACGGCGCCCGCCGCCCGGGGTGTTCCAGCGGCTGCGGGATGTCCCGCACCAGCAGCTTGTAGCGCTGCTCCGGACCCAGGGGCTCATGCTGCTCGCTGATCCCGCCCGCCAGGTCCTGATACACCTCGCCGGTCTCCTCGCCCTCTTCCAGCAGGTGCCGGTCGTGCCGTTGCAGGGCCAGGCAGACGCGCTTGGTGACCAGGAAGGAAAGGACCGGCAGAACGAACAGCGCGACCCGGAAGATCCACGTCAGTACGTCGACGGAGACGCCGAACCAGACGGTCAGCACGTCGTTGCCCCCGGCCATGAGCAGCACCGCGTACCAGGCGATGCCCGCCACCCCGAGTCCGGTCCGGGTCGGCCGGTCCCGCGGCCGGTCGCACAGATGGTGCTCCACCAGGTCACCGGTCACCCAGCGCTCGAAGAACGGATACATGTAGAGCAGCACGAACAGCAGGGCCGGCAGCACGACAGCGGGCAGCAGGACGTTCCACATGACCGTGTGCCCGGCGACGTTCCACTCGATGCCGGGCATCAGCCGAAGGGCTCCTTCGAGGAACCCGACGTACCAGTCGGGCTGGGCGTCGGTGGAGACCTGGTCGGGCACGTAGGGGCCGAAGAGCCAGACGGGGTTGATCTGTGCGAGCCCGCCCAGAAGCGCTGTGACGCCGGCGACCATCAGCGACAGCCCGGCCGACTTCGCGGTGAACGAGGGGAACATCGGCTGGCCGACGACGTTCCGGTTGGTCTTTCCGCGGCCGGCCCACTGCGTGTGCTTCAGATAGACCACCAGGATCAGGTGCACGGTGATCAGAGCGAGCAGCGCACCGGGGACGAAGAGGACGTGGACGATGTACAGACGCCGGTCGATCGCGGTACCGGGGAAGGGGCCGTCCCACAGGAGGAAGCTCAGGTAGGTTCCGACGACCGGGATCGACAGGACGATGGAATTGGCGGTGCGCAGACCCGTACCGGACAGCAGGTCGTCCGGCAGCGAGTAGCCGCAGAAACCCTCCAGCAAGGACAGCAGGAACAGCGTCACGCCGATGCTCCAGTTCAGCTCCCGGGGCCTGCGGAAGGCACCGGTGAAGAAGACCCTCATCATGTGGACCCCGATGGCCGCCACGAAGACGAGCGCCGACCAGTGGTGCATCTGACGGATCAGCAGACCGCCGCGCACGTCGAAGCTGATGTGGAGGGTCGACTCGTACGCCTTCGAGACGAGCAGCCCCCGCAAGGGCTCATAGGAGCCGCTGTACGGCACCTCGGCGAGACTGGGATCGAAGTAGAGCGTCAGGTAGCTCCCCGTCAGCACCAGGACGACGAAGCTGTAGAGCGCGATCTCCCCCAGCAGGAACGACCAGTGGTCGGGGAAGGCCTTGCGCAGCAGCCGGGCGGACAGTTCCGACACGGGCGACCGCCGGTCGGTCGCGACGTAGGCCCGGAACCCCGCCTGCCGTACCCATCCCCTCATCCTCTCCCTGCGCCGCCGTAGTAGCACGCCCGACCACTCCTCTTCCGCCCGGCCCTCGTGTGCGCCGCACGGCCCGACGGCTCGCACGACGGGCGCCCGGATACCCGAAGGCCGCGTTCCTCAACCGGCCCCGCCCTCGTGCGGGAATGAAACGGCGGCGCGGCGGGCATCCAGGACCGGCGGCTGCCGGTGACCGCCGGTGCCTCGGCTTCAGGGAGCGCGTGTGGGGAGTGACAGCGGCATCATCGGACAGCTCGCGGCGGACCACCGCGCGATCCAGAACCTTCTCGACCGGGTGCGGTCCGCTCCGCCCGGCAGTGACGAGCGCGCGTCACTCGTGGAACGGGTCAGCGGCCGTCTGGTGACCCATCTGGTGGCGGAGAGGGAGTGTCTGCACCCGCTGGTGCGCCGTTACGTCGTGGGCGGGGACCAGGGGGTGGACGAGCTGCTCGCCGTCGACGAGGAGATCCAGCGGACACTGAAGTCCCTCGGGGCCGTCCCGGCACACAGCGAGGAGTACGTGCGTCACCTGCTGGGCCTCGTCTCGTGCGTCACCGAGCACGTGGTGGGGCTGGAACAGCGGTTGTTCCCCCGGCTCCAGGCCGTGGGCCCCGCTGACGCCCTGCGCGACGCGGGCGCCGGGGCACGTCGCACGCAAGCCCTCGGACCCACCCGGCCGCGCCCCGGCGCGCCCGGCTCGCCGGCGCTCACCAGGCTGACCTCCGCCGTCCTGGGGCCCTGGGACCGTCTGCGCGACCGGCTGGGACGCCGTGGCCTGTCGTGAACCCGCGGTCGCCAAGACACCCCCTCCCTGTCCGGCCCGCGCCCGCCGCTCGTCGTGGGACGGACGCTGACCGGAACCCCGGCACGGGTTCGAGGGCGCCCCTCCTCAGGACGGCGGCGGAGCCGGTGCGTCCGCGTCGAGGGCCGCCGCGCGGAGGGCGGCTGCCACGCGGGTGACCGGGTCCGTCGGCGGATGGGGCAGCCGGGCCAGGAGCACGCGCCGCTGTTCCTGGGGCCCGCCGCGGACCGGGAGGGCGCGGACACCCGGTGGCGCGGCGGCGGCGAGGGCGGCCGGCACGATGGTCAGCCCGCAGCCCGCCGCCACGAGGTGGAGCTTGGCGAGCCAGTCGCGCGCGGTGTGGGCGATCTCCGGCCGCTCGTCCAGACCCGGCACACGCCCGTCAGCCGGTCCTCGCCCGAGGAGGACCCCGCGATCCAGCGTCGCCCGCGCAGGTCGGCCACGTCGACGAAACGCCGCGGGCCGGCGGATGGCCGGCGGGCACCGCCAGACACAGCGCGCGTTCGGTCAGGGGCCGCACGACGAGCGGGGGGCGACTCGGCGTCCGGCGGCCGGAACGGCGGCACGGACGCGAGCGGGGCCAGGTCGAGGCTGCCGGCCCGCAGGGCGCGTACCAGCGCCGGGGTGCCGCCCTCCCGGCCGACGCCCCGGAGGCCGGGGCCGGTGCTGCGCAGTGCCGTGAGGGCGCGCGGCAGCAGGGCGGCGCCGGCGCTCGGGAACCAGCCCAGGCGGACCGTCCCGGCCTGCCCGGGCAGGCCCGACGACTCCCTGGCGGTCGCGCCGATCTCGTCCAGCACGACCGTCGCCCGGCGCATGACGACACGGCCGGCCGCGGTGAGCCGTACGCCGCCGCGCCGCCGATCCAGCAGTTCGGCGCCCGCCGCCCGTTCGAGCGCGGCGATCCGCCGTGACACCGCGGACCGCGTGCAGCCCAGCGACGCCGCGGCGGCGGTGGAGGTCCCCCGCTCGGTGACGGCCCGCAAGAAGCGCGGCGCCGTGAGTGACACATCCGTGAAGTCCATGATCGTTCCGCATGCCAGCCCCGTATGGCTTTCGCCGGACTCATGGACCCAGCAGTCTGATCACGGATGCAGCGGCCCGGGGCGGGCCGCCGGAACGCCGCCGGTGCGCAGCAGAGTCAAGGTCGTGTCGAGCGCCGCTTCCAGGTGTCCGATGGTGCCGGTGGACATCAGGATGGTCACGCCGCCCTGCACCGCGGCGACGAGTGCGGCCGCCGTCCGGTCGGCGTCCAGTCCCCGGTCGACCTCGCCGCTGTCCTGCATGTGCCGGATGCCGGTGCGCAGGGCTGACTGCCACTGGCCGATCAACTGGCCCGTGAGTGCCTGTGCGGCCGGGGTGGTGCGGCCCAGCTCGGTGATCAGCACGCCGAGCGGGCAGTTGACGCCCTGCTGCTCGTACCGCCGTACGACGGCGTCGCGCCATGCCTGCCAGGCCGCCCACGTGGTCAGGTCGCCGAGGTGCGGTTCCTGGTCCTCCAGGACGCGTTCGGCCTCGCGGGCGGCCACCGCCAGCAGCAACTCCTCCTTCCCGCCGGGGAAGTAGTGGAAGATCTGGCTCTTGCTGGTCCCGGTGCGGGCCCGGATGTCGTCGAGTGTCGTCCCGGCGGCGCCCCGCTCGCGGATCTCCTCGGCCGCGCCCTCCACGATGCGGCGCCGGGTGGCCATGCCCTTGGGGGTCAGCCGCGGCGCGGTCCCGCTGTGCATGCTCACGTGCCTGCCTCCACTCCCCGCTCTGGACTTACTAGTCCATTTTATGCGAGGGGGGCGTACCCGCGCCGCCTCCTTCGGGCGCCGCCCTGTCAACACTCCCGTAAGGTGCCCGGGTCGGCGTGACGGAGAGGCGGGCGGGGACGTGGCACCCAGGGCAGTGACGCGGGAGCGGTTGGCGGGAGCGGCACGGGCCGCGCTGGGCGGCGGGCGACGGCTGGAGGCGGTCCAGCGGGTCGCGGGCGGCAGCAGGAAGGGCGTGTACCGGCTGGTGATGGACGACGCGTCGACGGCGGTCGCCTATGTGTGGGACGACGGCGAGAACTACTGGCCGGCGGCCCCGAGCGACGACGACCGCACCGACCCGTTCTCACCCGGTCTCGGACTGGACCTGTTCGAGGCCGCCCACGCGCGGCTGGACGCGCTCGGTGTCCGCGTCCCGGCGATCCGCCTGGTCGAGCGGGCCGGCGTCCGCGGCCCGTCCGACCTCGCGGTGGTGGAGGACGTCCGGGGGGAGAACCTGCGGGACCTCGTCGCGCGCGACCCACGCGCCGCCGCCCCGGTCCTGGACCGGCTCGGGGAGGCGCTGGAGGCGATGCGGCGTCACCGCGCCCCCGGCTACGGCAAAGTGGCGGTGGTCGACGGCGGAGGGACGTCACGCGGGACGTCGTGCGAGGGGGTCGTCCTCGCCCGCGCGCTGCGGGACCTCGCGGAGGCCGCCTCGCGTGATCCGCGGATCGGCGCGGCCCGCGGCCGGCTGGAGGAGCGGCTGCGGGACCTGGCGGGCGCGGTGCGGCCCCGCGAGCGGTACGCGGTCGTGCACGGCGAGCTGGGACCCGACCACGTGCTGGTCGACGCGGACGGCCGTCCCGTGCTGATCGACATCGAGGGCACGATGTACTTCGACGTCGAATGGGAGCACGTCTTCCTGCGGATCCGCCTGGGCAACGCGTACGGTCCGCTGACGGTGGCCGGCCTGGACGAGGACCGGCTCGCGCTGTACCTGCTGGCGCAGCGGCTCTCGCTGACGGCGGGCCCGCTGCGGCTGCTCGACGGGGACTTTCCCGACCGGGCGGCGATGGCGGGCATCGCCGAGCACAACCTGCGAGCGGCGCTCGACCTGTGCTGACCCCGCGCCGCCGCCGCAGGGCAGCCGGCGCGACGGTGGCCGGCGCCCCCGGTTACCCTGGTGACCAGCGGCGGCCCGGAACAGGCGGTCGCGCGGCGGTGGGGCTCGCCGCACCCCGAACCGCGGCATCGACGCCGCCGACAGTCCCTGCTTGTGAGCGACCCGCGCCCGCATGCCGGGCGGCCGCACGAGTAGGAGACGCGCGTCCATGACAGCTCCCCGCGACCAGGCCACGGAGCCCACGGTTACCGGCGTCGGTCGGTCCGCGCCCGCGTGGCGCCGCGGACTCGCCGACGGGCAGGCGCCCGTGATCGCGGTGGTGGCGGCCGGCGGCGCGCTGGGGGCCGTGGCCCGCTACGGCGCCTCCCTGCTGTGGCCGACCGCCGAAGGCGCCTTCCCGTGGACCACCCTCGTGGTGAACGCGACCGGCTGCGCGGTGATCGGGGTCTTCATGGTCGTCATCACGGACCTGTGGGCCGCGCACCGGCTGGTGCGCCCCTTCTTCGGCACCGGCGTCCTGGGCGGCTTCACGACCTTCTCCACCTACAGCGTCGACATCCAGCAGCTCGTGCAGAGCGGGCACGCCCGCACCGGCCTGGCCTACCTGGCCGCCACCCTGCTCGCCGCGCTCGCGGCCGTGTGGCTCGCGGCAGCGGCGACCCGCCGCCTGATCTCGTGGAGGAGGACGAAGTGACCCGGTTGCACGGCTCCGCGCTACGCCTGACCATCTTCGTCGGCGAGGGCGACACCTTCCGTCACAGGCCGCTCTACGGCGAGATCATCCACCGCGCCCACCAGGCCGGGCTGGCCGGCGCGAGCGCGTTCCGGGGCATCGAGGGCTACGGCGCCTCCTCCCTGATCCACACCAACCGCCTGCTGTCGCTCAGCGAGGACCTGCCCGTGGCGATCGTGATCGTGGACGACGCGGCCCGTGTCCGCGCCTTCCTGCCCCAACTGGACGACCTGGTCACGGAGGGGCTGGTGATCCTCGACGAGTGCGAGGTCATCCGCTACGTCGGACGCCACGGGGAGAAGCGGGCGAAGTGAACTGGCTCCTCGTCATCGCCGGTGCCGTGGTCGGAGCGCCGCTGCGGTACCTGACCGACCGCGCCGTGCAGGCCCGGCACGACACCGTCCTGCCCTGGGGCACCTTCGTCGTCAACGTGACCGGCTGCCTGGTCCTGGGGCTGCTGTCCGGCGCCGTCACCTACGGCGCCGCCTCCCACTCGGTGCAACTGCTGGTCGGCACCGGGTTCTGCGGAGCGCTGTCCACCTACTCGACCTTCTCCTACGAGACGCTGCGGCTGGCCGAGGCCGGCGCCAGGTTCTTCGCCGCCGCCAACGTCATCGCCAGCGTGGTCACCGGCCTCGGCGCCGCGTTCATCGGCACCGCAGTCGCCCAGGCGATGTGGTCCTGAACCCGACGGCGGACGGGACACTCAGGTCGCCCGGGGCCACTACGACGCCCGCGGGACATGGCGCGGCAGACACGGCCCGGCACACATGACGAAGGCAAGGAGGTCACCCACTCCTTGCCACTCTCAACATATAGCGCACAGGGGGCCTTGCGGCAAGGCCCCGGTGGTGTTGCAGAATCTCCGGCCTCGACCAGAACCTGCGGAAATGGGGGGCCTTGATGATCGACGTGCTCGTGGTCGGCGGTGGACCGACCGGCTTGATGCTGGCCTGCGAACTGCGGCTGCACGACGTACACGTGGTGGTGCTGGAGAAGTTGACCGAGCCGACGCAGCAGTCCCGAGGGCGCGGCCTGCACGCGCGCAGCGTGGAGATCATGGACCAGCGCGGCCTGCTCGACCGGTTCCTGGCGGCCGGTGAGAAGTTCCGCGTCGGCGGGCTCTTCGGCGGTGTCATGAAGCCGTGGCCGGAACGGCTGGACACGGCTCATCCGTACGGCCTCGCCGTCTCGCAGCAGGCCACCGAGCGGCTGCTGAACGAGCGTGCCCTGCAAGCCGGTGCCGAGATCCGGCGCGGCCAGGAGGTGGTCGGGCTGAGCCAGGACGCGGACGGGGTGACGGCCGAACTGGCCGACGGCACGCGGCTGCGCTCGCGGTACCTCGTCGGGTGCGACGGCGGTCGCAGTACGGTGCGCAAGCTGCTCGGCGTCGGCTTCCCCGGTGAGCCCTCCAGGACCGAGACGCTGCTGGGCGACATGGAGGTGACCGAGGATCCGGCGACGATCGCCGCCGTCGTCGCGGAGGTCCGCAAGACCCAGCTCCGGTTCGGCGCCATTCCCGACGTGGACGGGAACAAGGGGGTGTACCGCATCGGCGTCCCCGCCGACGGGGTGGCCGAGGACCGCACGACCGCGCCGACCCTGGAGGAGTTCACGGCACGGCTGCGGGCGGTCGCGGGCACCGACTTCGGGGCGCACTCCCCGCGTTGGCTGTCCCGGTTCGGGGACGCCACCCGGCAGGCCGAGCGCTACCGGGTCGGCCGGGTGCTGCTGGCCGGCGACGCGGCGCACATCCACCCGCCGACCGGCGGGCAGGGGCTCAACCTCGGCGTCCAGGACGCGTTCAACCTCGGCTGGAAGCTGGCCGCCGAGGTGGCCGGCTGGGCGCCGGAGGGCCTGCTGGACAGCTACCACGCCGAACGGCATCCGGTGGGCGCCGCCGTACTGGACAACACCCGTGCGCAGATGACGCTGCTGGGGACCGATCCGGGTGCGACCGCGCTGCGCGAACTGTTCGGCAGGCTGATGGACTTCGAGGAGGTGAACCGGTACGTCACCGGGATCATCACCGCGGTCGACGTCCGCTACGACCTCGGGGACGGGCACGACCTGCTCGGCCGGCGCCTGCGGGACGTCCAGCTGAAGCGGGGCCGCCTCTACGGGCTGATGCACGGCGGCCGTGGACTGCTGCTCGACCAGACCGGCCGGCTCCCGGCGGCGGGCTGGACGGACCGGGTCGACCACGTCGCCGACGTCAGCGAGGAACTGGAGGTGCCCGCGGTACTGCTGCGGCCGGACGGCCATGTGGCCTGGGTCGGCGAGGACCAGCGGGACCTGCACGAGCACCTGTCCCGGTGGTTCGGCGCCGCCGTGGGGTAGGGGTGGTGAGCGGGCGGGTGCGGCGCCGTAGGCAGGCACCCGCCCCTGTCGCGGTCAGCGGTTGACGAAGGTGAGGCTGGTCGCGTCGTAGCGGCTGCCCGCGATGTGCCCGGGCGGGGCCGCGGCCTCGATCGCGGCGATGTCCTCGGCGGACAGCCCGACGTCCAGCGCCGCGAGGTTCTCCTCCAGGTACCGCTGCCTGCGGGTGCCGGGGATCGGCACCACGTCGTCGCCCCGGTGCTGCAACCAGGCCAGGGCGAGCTGGCCGGCCGTGACGGACTTGGCGGCGGCCAGCTCCTCCAGCTTCGCGACGATCGCCAGGTTCCGTTCGAGGTTGCCGTCGGCGAACCGCGGCTGGCTGCGCCGTACGTCGGTCTCCGCCAGCCCGTCGACCGAGCTGTAGCGTCCGGTCAGGAAGCCGCGGCCGAGCGGCGAGAAGGGGACCAGGCCGATGCCGAGTTCACGGCAGACCGGGACGGTCTCCGCCTCCAGGTCCCGGGTCCACAGCGACCACTCGCTCTGCAACGCGGAGATCGGGTGGACCGCGTGCGCCCGCCGGATGGTCTCCGCGCCGGCCTCGGACAGCCCCAGGTACCGCACCTTGCCGGCCCGCACCAGCTCGGCCATGGCCCCGACGGTCTCCTCGATCGGCACCCGCGGATCGACCCGGTGCTGGTAGTAGAGGTCGATGTGGTCGACCCCGAGCCGGCGCAGGGAGGCGTCGCACGCCTGGCGCACATAGGCGGCGTCGCCGCGGATCAGGGTGGGCTCGCCCAGGCGGTTGGCGAAGCCGAACTTGGTCGCCAGCACCACTTCGTCGCGCCGCCCGGCGATGGCCCGCCCGATCAGCTCCTCGTTGTGCCCGGCGCCGTAGAAGTCGGCGGTGTCGAGGAGGGTGACCCCGAGGTCCAGGGCGTGGTGCAGCGTCGCGATCGACTGCGCGTCGTCCGAGGTGCCGTACCCGTGGCTCATGCCCATGCAGCCGAGCCCCTGCGCGGAGACCGCCAGTTCGCCCAGGTACCGGGTGGGGACGTCGGTCATACTGCTGCCTCCTGCGCTCGTCGGAACGTTCACCCGGGACGCTAGGCATTGGAGTGCGCTCCAAGTCAAACGCCGGGCGGCCGTGGTGGCCGAGGCCCTCGTCCGGCGGGACACCGCCGAGCGCGCCCCGGTCCCGGGTCACCCGGCCTGACAGGACGCCTGCGGTTCGGGCAGCCAGTCGCGGGCCGGGTCGTACTCCAGCCACCGGCTGCGCCGCGCCCGCGCTGCGCAGGCGGCGACGAGGTCGTGCAGCCCCGGGTGCCCGGTGCCGGTGCGCCACAACAGCGACCAGGCGTACAGCGGCGTGGGGTGGACGAGCGGTACGGAGCGCAGCCCGGGGACGTCCGGCAGGGGGACGTCGGCGGGGAGCAGCGAGAAGCGGCGCGGCCCGGCCGCCACCTCGGCGAGGAAGTGGGCGAGGCCGAGGTTGACGCTCGTGGCCCTGTTCCGGATCGCGAACCGGTCGGCGAACTGGTGGAGGAAGTCCAGGCGGTCCAGCGGACCGGGCGCCCAGAGGACGCTGTCGCGCAACTGGTCCGGCCGCAGGGCGGGCCGGGCCGCGAGGGGGTGGTCCGCGCCGAGGACGGCGTCCACCGGTTCGAGGCGGACCAGGCGGTGCGCCAGTCCGCCGTGCAGCGGGGGGTGGACCCGGCCGAAGCCCGCGTCGATGTCGCCGTGCAGCAGCGCCGCCGTCACCGACGGAAGGTCACGCCCGTGGCCCAGCACCAACCCGCCGACGCGCCCGGCCGGTTCGGCGTCTCCGGTCCCCTCGGCGTGCCCGGCGGTCCCGGCCACTTGGGCCAGAGTCCGCATCGGCGCGTACAGATGCCCCCACACGTCCACCCGCAGCGGCCGGTCCTCCCCCACCGCCGCCGCCACCGCCGCGTCGGCCGCGGCCAGGGTCTGCCGGGCCGGTCCCAGGAAGCGCTGTCCGGCCTCGGTGAGGCGGACTCCGCTGCCCCCGCGATCGAACAGCTCGGTGCCGAGCAGGGATTCCAGCCGGGCGATCCGCTTCGACAGCGCCTGCTGGGAGATGGCGAGTGTCCCGGCCGCCCGTCCAAAGTGCAGTTCCTCGGCGGCGCGCACGAAGGCACGCAGCTGCGCCCCGTCCAGATCCATGCCCTCACCATAGGTGACAACCAACGGTTGTGGGTCATGCCGGTCGGTTGTTGGATCCCGGCACGGGCGCGGGGGTTGCATTCCGGCATGCGAAGACTGATTCCCACGGGGGACGCCGCGCGTCCGGTCGCCTTCGCCGAGGTCCCCCAGCCCGTCCCGGAGCCCGACGAGGCGCTGGTCAAGGTCGAGGCGTTCGCACCGAACAGGGGCGAGACGTTCCTCCTCGAACACCCCCGGCCCGGACTGCTGCCCGGCAAGGACATCGCGGGGCTCGTCGTCCAGGCCGCGGCCGACGGCTCGGGGCCCGGCGTCGGCACCCGCGTGGTCGGACACCCGGCGCGGGGCGGCTGGGCCGAGTACGCCACCGTGCCCACGCACTCCCTCGCGGTGCTCCCGCCCGGCATCGACGCCGTACGGGCCGCGGCGCTGCCCCTGGCCGGGATCACCGCGCTGCGCCTGCTGCGTACGGCCGGTTCGCTGACCGGCCGGCGGGTGCTGCTGACCGGCGCCTCGGGCGGGGTCGGGCACTACGTCACCGAACTGGCCGTCGGGGCCGGTGCCGAGCTGACCGCGGTGACGGCCACGCCGGCGCGCGGGGCGCGGCTCGCGGAGCTGGGCGCCGAGGTGGTCCACGACGTGGCGGCGGCTCGGGGGCCGTTCGACGTCGTACTGGAGTCCACGGGCGGGCCCGATCTGCCGCGGGCCCTGTCGAAGGCGCGCCCGGGCGGCACCCTCGTCTGGTTCGGCCAGGCGAGCCGCACCCCGGTGACCCTCGACTTCTTCCAGTTGCTGGGCGGGCCCGAGCGCGTGACGATCCACCACTTCCACTACGCCGGCGCCCCGTACGGCCCCGACCTCGCGGCGCTGGTGCGCCTCGTGGAACAGCAGCGGCTGCATCCGGAGATCGGCCGGGTCTCCGACTGGGCCCGGACCGCCGCAACCCTGGTCGACCTGCGGGAGCGCCGGATACGCGGCAAGGCCGTCCTGACGACCGGAGGGGAACGATGAACGCCACGCAGTTCGCCGCCGCCCAGTGGACCCGCGCCACCGGAGCGGGCGTCGACCCGCACGAGTACCGGCGCGTCACCGACGGCCTCGGCTCCGTCGCCGACTGGGGGCCCGCCTTCCTGCGCACCGGACACGCCCACCTGGAGCGCGCGGAGCGGGCCGGCTCCGCCGTCTCCGCGGGCGGGCACCTGCTCATGGCGGCCCGGTGGTTCCACCTGGCCACGCTCGCGCCCTACCCGGACGCCCCGCGTGCCGCGGCCGAGGCGGACCGGGCCCTGGGCCGCGCCCTCACCCTCCTGGAACCCGGTGCGCGGCGCGTGACCGGGGAGGGGTTCACCGGCTGGCTCCGCGGCCCCGCCGACGCGCCCGGCACCGTGGTCGTCGTCCCCGGGCTGGACTCCGCCAAGGAGGAGTTCCTCGACCTGGTGGCCGCGCTGCTGGACCGGGGCCTGGCGGTGTTCGCGATGGACGGCCCGGGGCAGGGCGTGCTCGCGGCCACCACGGTCCTCCGGCCGGAGTACGAGCAGGTCGTCGGCCGGGTCGTCGACGCCCTCGGCGTCGCCCGCGTCGGGCTCGTCGGCCTCAGCCTGGGCGGCTACTTCGCGGCCCGCGCGGCGGCGCTGGAGCCGCGGGTGGCGGCGGTCGCCACCGTCAGCGGCCCCTTCCGCCTCGACTGGGCCGAACTTCCGCCTCCGGTACGGGACATCATGGTCCGCCGCACCGGAGGAGCGGACGCCGCCCGCGCGTTCGCCCGCGATGTCGACCTCACCGGTCTGGCTCCGCGCATCGCGGCCCCGCTGCTGGTCGTGGACGGCGGCCAGGACGTCATCCCCGGTGTGACCGACGGCGAGCCCCTGGCCCGGCTGGCTCCGCACGGCACCTACCTCACCGTCCCGCACGGTGACCACCTCCTCGGCAACGCCCGCCCCGACTGGCTGCCCCGTGTCGCCGACCACCTGGCGCACACCCTGGCGGGGCCACCGGTGTGAACCCGCCGCCACGCCGCGCACCCTGGTGTCGGGGAGCCCGGCGGGCGCGACCAGGGAACGGCCCGGTCCGGGGCGTCCGGTCAGCGCAGGAGCGGTGGGGCGCCGGGTCCGAGGAGCGGTGGGATGCCGGATGCCGGGCGCGGCGGGCAGCCTCCCGGGGCGGAGGCCACCGGTGGCGGCCCGGCGCCGGTCCGGCGTGCCGAGCCCGCCCGGCAGCCGGCGCCCGGTCTCCTCCCGTACGGCCTGCCGGACCCCACGGTGCTCCCAGCCGACGATGCCCAGACCGCCCGGGAGTCGGCGGTGAACAGCGCGTGCGCCCACGGCATGGAGCGGGGGCCGCCGAAGAGGTAGGTCTCCGGTTCGTACACACCGGGCACGGGCCGCGCCCAGGAGTGGCCGCCCTGCCGGCCCGGGTCCAGTCGGCGCAGCAGAGCGGCGCGCAGGTCCTCCGCCCCGGACGGCTCCGCCGCGCGGAACCGCGCGCGCAGTCCCGGGGGTTGAGCATGAAGAAGAAGTCGCGGGCCTGCCCGGATACCGTGAACTCCGCGGACGCGACGGCCCCCGCCCCCGGACGCGTCCAGGGACGGGGGCCGTGCGTATGCCCGCCGTGCGGCCCGCTACGAGCCCGGTCGGGCCGGTACGCGCAGCCGGACCGGGATGTCCGGCACCCAGTACGGACCGTCGGTGCTCAGGGTCAGGGACGCCGTCCAGTCGCCGGGCCGGGTCAGCCGGCGCGGGTCGAGGGTCACCGTGAACGTCGCGCTCCGCCCGGGCCGGAGCGTCAGGCGGTGCGGGTTCGCGGTCAGCCAGGGGACGTCCGTCTCGGTGCGGTCGTATCCGGGCAGCACGTCCACGGTGGACACGGGGACGGGGAACCGCGGCTCGCCGCTGCCGCCCACCCGGTACAGGCCGGGTGCGCCACCACCCCGGTAGACGGCGGCCGGGGCGTCCGGCAGCCGCTTCCAGGCGTCCGTCCCGGGGTCGTAGGCGTACCCCTCCGCGGTGAGCACCCGGTTGGGGCCGACCCGCTTGAATCCGCCCGAGACGAGGAGCTGTCCGTTGGCGGTGGCGTACGCGCCGGACGCCAGGCCGACCGGCATGGCGGCGATGGGCTGCCAGGTGTCGGAGGCCGGGTCGTAGACGTAGCCGGCGCCGGTCTCCACGTAGTCGTGGACGCCGCCCGCGCAGTACAGCCTGCCGTCGACGGCGCCGCAGTTGGCCCAGCTGATGGTCTGCGGGTAGGCGGCGGCCCGGGACCAGGACCGCGCGCCCGGGTCGTAGGCGTACACGGTGTCCGAGCAGTCGGTGTTCGTGCAGCCGCCGACGACGTAGAGCCGCCCGTCGAGCACGGCGCTCGCCGCGCCGTAGTGCCCCTCGGGGATGTCGGGGCCCTTCGACCAACGGCCGGTGGCCGCGTCGAAGACCTGGGTGGTCCGGCTGACGGTCTCCTGGGGGCCCCAGCCGCCCACGGTGTACAGGCGGCTGCCGATGAATCCGTGCGCGGTGGCCTGCCGGGGCTCGGGCGCGGCCGGGCCCCGCTTCCAGGCGCCGGTGGCGGGGTCGTACACGTACAGGTCGGCGGTGGGTTCCTGGCCGTCGGAGCCGAGGGCGGAGTAGAGCCTGCCCCGGTAGGTGCCGACCGCGTTGTCCATCACGGGGACCGGCAGGTCGGGCAGCGCGCGCCAGTCGGTGGCCGGGGCCGGGGACCCCGGCGCCGTGCCGGTGCGCTCGCCGACGCGGAGCCGGATCGGCGCGGTGCCGGTGTTGCGCACCGTCACCTTCCGTACCACGGTGGCCCGTCGGGAGGTGGCGTCGATCCGCCCCGGACGGACCGCCAGCCGGCCCGCCTTGAGGACGAACGAGGCCTCGGTGACCCGGTCGGCGGGCACCTGGACGGTCCGGGTGGCCGTGACGTACGACGGTTTGGCCGCCGTCGCCGTGGTGGACCGGCCGGAGCCGGGCACGAACAGCCGGTAGGCGCCGTCGCCGAGGCGCGGGTCACCGGTCGTGGCGACCGTCGGCGCGGCCGGCCCATCCGCCGAACCGGTGTGCACGACGGCTCCGATCAGCCCCTTCCCGGTGTTCGCGTCGGTGACGGTGCCGGTGAGGACGCCGCCGGGCACGGGTGTCGCGACCCGTTCGGTGACCGTGACGTCGTCCACCGCCCAGAACAGGCCGGGTCCGCTGAAGTGGAACCGCACCCGCACCGCGCGCTCGCCGGCGTAGGCGGTCAGCGGGATCTCCACCCGGCCGCTCGTCCACAGCTGGTCCTGGTGCCACACCGTGGTCCAGGTCCGGCCGTCGTCGGCGCTGACCTGCACCTCGCCCTGCTGTTCCCCGGAGCCCTCGTAGTCCGTGTCGAAGCTCAGCGCCGGGTCCCCGGCGCGGCCGAAGTCGTAGGCGGGGCTGAGCAGGGAGGTGTCCAGGGAGCTCCCGGCGTGGTCGGCGTCGGCGACGGCGAAGCCGCCGGAACCGCCGGTGGTGTTGCCCCGGCCGCCGGGGTCGTCGAACGTCCAGCCCGGGGTGCCGGTCACGCTCCAGCCGGCGGGCGGCCCGGAGGTGCCGTCGAACGTCTCGCTGCCGACGGTGTCCGCCTGCACGGTGTACGCCGGGTCGTCCTCGGCCCAGGTGTCCACGGGCAGGGCCAGGCCCACGGTGAGGTCCGTGCCGCCGACCGCCACCTCGCGCTCCAGGGACTGGTAGGCGCTGTCGTCGCTGACCACGCGCAGGGTGTACGTGTGGTCCTCGGGGAGGTCGAGGCGGTAGGCGCCGGTGACCGGGTCGGACCACACCGGGGCGCCCGGCACCCCGGCCACCGTGATCTTCGCGTGCAGCGGCCAGCCGTGCCCGGAACCGTCGGTGACGGTGCCGGAGATCCGGTGGGTGGCGAGCTTGCGCAGGCCGAGGTCCCCGCTCGCGGTGCCGCCGTCGGTGAGGTGGACGCCCGGCAGGGTGCCCGGCGCGTATCCGTAGGCCGTCACCCGGACGTCGTGGTCACCGGCGGGCAGCGGCAGGGTGTAGCGGCCGCGGGCGTCGGTGGTCGTGCTGTACGGGCCGGCCGTCACCTCGGCCGCCGCGACGCCCGCGCCCGAGCCCGCGTCGGTGACCGTGCCGGTCAGCGTGCCGTGCGGGCCCATCGTGAAGGCCGACAGGCCGTCGGGGGTGCCGAGGCCGGTGGGGCCGTCGTAGCCCGGGCCCGCGGTGCACAGGTAGGCCGGCGCGCAGGTCCCGTTGGCTCCCGCGGTCACGTCGTGCAGTCCCCGGCCGCCGGTGGCGTACGGGTAGACGGCGGGCCGGGAGCCCGCCGCCGGGGTGCCCGCGTTCGCGTACACGCCGGCGATGATCGGCGCCGAGGCGCTGGTGCCGCCCGCCACGCCCCAGCCGCCGGTGTCGCCGTAACTGTCGTACACGGCGACACCCGTGTCCGGGTCGGCCACCGCGGAGACGTCGGCGACGGTACGTCCGGAGCAGCCGGTGTCCCGCTGGAACGCCGGCTTGGGCTCGTACCGGGAGCAGCCGGAGCCCGTTCCACCGCCGTCGTGGTCCCACACCGACTCCGACCAGCCGCGCGCGGTGGCCGGGTCCTTGGTGAGCGTGGTGCCGCCGACCGCGGTGACGTACGGGGAGGCCGCCGGGTACGCCACGCCGTACCCGTAGTCGCCGGAGGAGGCGACGACGGCCACGCCCGGGTGGTCGTAGTGGACGTCGGCCGCCGACTCCGCCGGGTCCTCCGGGAAGAAGGTGTAGTTGGAGCCGTAGGAGTTGGAGACGTACTTCGCGCCGAGCGCGACCGCCTGGTCCACGGCCGCGCCCAGGTCGTCGATCGTGGCGCTGTCCGCCTCGACCAGCAGGATGCGGGCCTTCGGCGCCACCGCGGAGACCATGTCCAGGTCGAGGGAGATCTCGGTCGCCCAGCCGGGGTCGGGGTCCGGGTAGTGGGTGCCGCCGCGCTGGTCGGTCTTGGTGAAGCAGCCGTTGGCGGTGGTGCAGGGCGGCAGCCCGTACTGGGCGCGGTAGACGGCGAGATCGGCCTCGGCGTTCGGGTTGTCGAAGGCGTCGACCACGGCGATGGTGGCGCCGGCGCCGCCGTCCGCGGGGAGGTCGTAGGCACCGCGCAGGTCGGCGGGCCCGTAGCCCTGGGGATCGGCATCGGCCCCGCGCAGCTTCTGACGGTCCGTCACATCGGTGCGGAGCAGGCCGAAGCAGGTGAACTCGTGCGGCTTGGGCGTGCCGCAGAGCGGTCGTACGTGGTCCCGTGAGGTCTGCGTGGCGTGTGCCGCGGGCCGGTCCCCGGCCTCCGCGCGGGCGGGGGCCGGGGCGGCGAGGGCCGTCAGTAAGGCGGCGGCCAGGGCGGCAGCGCAGGCGGCCAGGCGTCTGCGCCGACGGGGCGCGGCGCCCGGGGACACGAGCAGGGATATGGGCAACTCAACTCCTGTGGCATGGGCGGCGATCGGACACGCCGCCCGGCACACGCTAGTTGAGCCGTGAAGGAGTTTCTGTTCCGGGCGGGATCGGGATCTGTACCAGGAGGGAAGTACCGGCGCCGGGGGGCGAGTCGATGGTGAGCGTGCCGTCGAAGGCGGACACCCGGTCCGCCAGGCCGGTCAGTCCGCTGCCGGCGGTGGCGTCGCCGACGCCGCCGACACCGTCGTCCACGATGTGGATCCGCAGGACGTCCGTGAGGTCGAGGGAGATGTCGATCCGGGACGCCTGGGCGTGTTTGACCGCGTTCGTCACCGCCTCGGCCACCACGAAGTACACGTTCGACTCCACGGTGGTGGAGAGCCGCCGCGGGTACTCGCTGCGCACGACGGCCGGGATCGGACACCGGGACGCCAGGTCCTCCACGGCCGCCGCCAGGCCCTTCACCGTCAGCACCAGCGGGTAGATGCCCCTGGCCAGTTCCCGCAGCTCGTCGATCGCCGTCTGCGCGTTGTCGATCGACTGGTCCATCAGCTCGGTCACCGGCGTGTCCGTGTCGGGGATCATCTCCCGCGCGAGCCGGAGCCCGATCATCAGGCTGACGAGGCGTTGCTGCGCCCCGTCGTGCAGGTCGCGGGCCGTACGCCGGTGCACCGCCTCGACGCTCTCCATGGTCCGTCTGCGGCTGTCCTGCAACGAGGTCGCCATCGTGTTGAAGGACGCGCCGAGCGCGTCGATCTCCGCCACCCTGCTGGGCGGGATGCGGACGCCGAGGTCGCCGCCCGCCAGCCGCCCGGCCGCTGCCGCCGCCCCGCGCACGGGCCGTACGACGGCACGGTGCTGGAGCACCGTGAAGGCGGCCACCAGCGCGGTCGAGGCCGCGATGCCCACGCCGGCCGCGATCACCGCCCGGTGCGCGTTGGCACCGGCGGCGTCCTCGCGCGCGGCGAGCTGGGCCCGCTCACCCGCCGTGTACGCGTCGAACTGGTCCCGCAGGGTGTCGACGCGCCGCTTCCCCTCGGCCGTCACCGCCAGACCGGACGCGGCGGGATCGCCCCGCCGGACCGACTCCACCAGCGGGATCGAGTAGTCGTCCAGGAAGGACCGGACGCCCCGTGTGATCTGCTCGGCGGTGCGTCGCTGCGCGGGGGTGGTGGCGGAGTCGCCGAACCGCCGCATCTCGGCGGGCAGCGCCTTGCGCGCCGCCTGCCACGGCTGGAGGAAGTCCTCCCGTTTCGTGATCACGAAGCCGCGCTGCCCGGTCTCCAGGTCCACGAGGAGCTGCTCCATGGTCCCGGCCTCGACGAGAGCCGTGCGGGAGGCGCGGCGCGCCGATGTGGAGTCGTTCGCGTCGTCGATCGCCCACAGCAGGACCACGAACGCGACACCTATCAGCAGGGCCAGCAGGGCGCTCGCCGCGACTGTGAGGCGCGTCAGCCCCAGCCGCCGGCCCCCGTGCCACCGTCGTACCGTCATGTCCGCAATGTAGCCGCATATGACTGGGAAAGTTTGGTGAGGACGCAGAGCAAGTGGCACATGTTATGTCAATGTCATCGACGTGGGCCCGACACATTGACGTGAGTGGACCGAAGCGCACCCGGGGCCGTATGTCACCAGGTTCCGTCGCCGCGGTCCGGCGCCACGCTGTAGGCGGTCGCCGACAGCAGCCCGGTGATCGTGGCGCCGACGGCCAGGAACACGGCCGCCGTCGCGAGCCGGGCGTCGGACGCGAGGTCCGTGGTGAACGGCAGCAGGGCCAGCGCCACGGTCGCCAGGCCGGCGATCCACACGAAGAAGGCGCGCGGCCGGGCGACGGTCAGCAGCAGCAGGTGCAGCAGCCCGGTGCCCACGACGGCGCCGGCCGCCGCCCAGGCCGCCAGGTACCCCGTCGTCACGTCGCCCCACACGCCCGCACCGCGCGGCGCGAACAGCGGAACGTCGAGGACACCGCGGACGAACATCGTGGCCACGACCGCGACCAGCGCCGCGACCACCGCCGTCGCGGCGCCGGTGGCCCACAGCCGGCCGGCCGCGACGGACCGCGGGCCGGGTGGCGCCTGGTACCCGGGGCCGCCGCCCGGGCGGTAGGACGGGACGTCGTCGTACGGAGCGGAACCGGCCATGGGGACCCACCTTTCGCACGCGGTCGTCACGACGTGACGTCGCGGTCGGCCTGCGGACACTCGCGCTGACTCCAGCATGCCTCCGCCACCGCCGAGGGCGCGACCCAAGCCGGCCAACGCCGGTCCCGCCACGTCTCACTGACGGCACGGCAGCTTCGGCGCGTCCGCCCGAACCCACCCCGCGTGCCCGCCGCTTCCCTGCCGCCGAGTACCTTCTTGACCCTCACACCGTGTCAGGCGGTCAGCTCGGAGACATCATGTTCACCATCGGAGACTTCGCCCGGCACGGCCGCGTCTCGGTCCGGATGCTGCGTCACTACGACGCGACCGGTCTGCTGCGCCCCGCCCACGTCGACCCCGCCAGCGGCTACCGCCACTACACCGCGGCCCAACTCGCCCGTCTCAACCGGATCATCGCGCTCAAGGACCTCGGATTCTCCCTCCGGCAGGTCCGCGACATCGTGGACGAGAAGGTGGGCGCCGAGGAACTGCGCGGCATGCTGCGGCTGCGGCGGGCCGAACTGGAGACCGCCATGGCCGCCGCGGGAGCACGGCTGGTCCAGGTCGAGGCGAGGCTCCGAGCGATCGAGAGCGAGGGGCACATGCCCACGAACGACGTCGTCATCAAGACCGTCCCCGGTGTCCGGGTGGCCGAACTGACCGCGACCGCCGCCAGTTTCGGCCCCGAGCACATCGGCCCGGTCATCGGACCGCTCTACGACGAGCTGTTCCGGCGCCTGGACTCGGCGGGCATCGCGCCCACGGGCCCCGGTGTCGCCTTCTACGAGGACGCCCCGGAGGGCGGCGGCAGGATCACCGTCCACGCCGCCGTCCAGGTCTCCGCCCCCCTCCAGGACGACGGCGCCTTCCGCGTCCTGGACCTGCCGGCCCTCGACCGGGCGGCGACCATCGTGCACCGCGGCTCGATGGACACCGTGCTGCCCACCGCGCAGACCCTGGCCCACTGGATCGACGCGGGCGGCTACCGGTCGACCGGCTACCCCCGCGAGGTCAATCTGGAGTGCCCCGAGAACCGCGACGAGTGGGTGACGGAACTCCAGGCGCCGGTGAGCCGGGCCTGACCACCGGCGGGAGGCGCCGACCCCAGGGGACGGCCACCGGGACCACGGGGCGCCGGCCGCCGGGGTCCCGGCACCCGGCCCCCCGCCGGCCCCGCCCGGCAGCGCCGCCCCCCCGTCCCGCTCCGCCGGACAGCCCTACGGCACCTCGCACCCGGCCGTCGGCACCGCCGCCCTCAAGTCCGGTGATGGCAACACACTTTGACGGAGGGTCGCGTCGAGGCGAGCCGGTCCGGCGCCGTCGTCTATTACGGCGTAATCGCCCGCGGACGCCTTTCCCCATCCGGGTCGCTCCCGGAAGGATCGGTGGCAGCGTCCACGTCAGGGACGCCCGAGGAGAAGGAGACGCTGTTGTCCGGACGTACCGTGCTGATCACAGGAGCGTCCAAGGGGATCGGCCTCGCCACCGCGCAGCGGCTCGCCGGCCGGGGACACCGGGTGCTGGGGATCGCCCGCGGTGTCCCGGACGGTGACTTCCCGGGGGTGCTGCACGCGTGCGACCTGGCCGATGTCCGGGGCACCCAGGAGCTGCTGGACGCCCTTGCCCGCGAGGAGCGCGTGGACGCGGTCGTCAACAACGTCGGCCTCGTCCTGCCGGAACCGCTCGGCGAGATCACCCTCGACGCGCTGCGAGAGGTGTATGACCTGAACGTACGCGCCGCCGTGCAGGTCACCCAGGCGTGCGTCGGCGGGATGCGGGAGCGGGGCTGGGGCCGGATCGTCAATGTGACGAGCCGTGCGCAGCATGGTTCGCGCACGCGCAGCAGTTACGCGGCGGCCAAGAGCGCGCTGGTGGGGCTGACCGGCACGTGGGCGCTGGAACTGGCGGAGCACGGGGTGACGGTCAACGCGGTCGCCCCGGGCCCGGTGGAGACCGAACTCTTCCGCGCGCAGCACCCGGTGGGCGGCGCGGAGGAGGCCAGGGTGCTGCGCTCGGTGCCCATGGGCCGCTTCGGCCGCCCGGAGGAGGTCGCCGCGGCCGTCTGCTTCCTGCTGAGCGAGGACGCCGGCTTCATCACCGGCCAGGTGCTCGGCGTGGACGGCGGGGGGACGCTCCCCGGCCGGTGAGGCCGGGCGGCAACGCCTCGGCGGGTCCGGGTGGGCCGGGGTGGCCCGCACCAGGAAGCCATGCCCCCGAACGACCGGCTCGGCCCCCTTCCGTGACGAGGACCGAGCCGGCCGCCGTGCGTACCCGACGGCAGCCGGTGGGGTGGTTCAGCCGCAGCTGAGGAGGCCGGCGGCGGACTTCGCGTCGAGGACGCGGTGCACGCTGTCGGCGACGTCGGCGCGGAACGCGGCGTCGGTCTTCATACGGGCGCTGACCGCCTGTGCCATCGCCGGTACGGTGGACGCCTTCACGGTGAGGATCATGTTGCCGCCCGCCGACAGGAAGTTGACGGCCCGCTGGCCCGGGGTGAACGACTTCACCGCGACGGCCTGCCCGAGGTCGTCCGAGATGACGACGCCCTTGAAACCGAGCTGGGTGCGCAGCAGTTTGCGGATGACCGTCGGCGAGAAGGCCGCGATGTGATGGGAGTCGATCTTCGAGTAGGTGGCCGAGGAGATCATCACGAACGGCGCACCGGACTTGATGCCGGACCGGAACGGGTCGAGGTAGGAACTGGAGGCGGTCGTCACCGAGTCGACGACGTTCGCGGTCGTGTCGGTGTTGCCGATCACCCGGCCGAGACCGGGGAAGTGCTTGAGCGTCGTCATCACATGGGCCTGCTTGAACCCCGCGGAGAAGGCCCCGCTGTGCGAGGTGACGATCTCGGGGGTGTGGCCGAACTCGCGGTTGTAGCGGCCGATGGGCGCGTTGCGCGTGCCGAGGCTGGCCGGCACGACGTCCGCGACGGGCGCGAGGTCGAGGTTCACCCCGGCGGACTTCAGCTGCGTCGCCCAGCCCGCGGCCCGGCTGCGCAGCGTCGACGTCGACCAGGTGCCCTGGGTGAGCGCGGCCGGGATGGTGGAGAACCCGGGGCCGCTCAGCACCTGCACCTGGCCGCCCTCCTGGTCCGTGGAGACCATCAGGCCCACCCGCCGGCCGGAGACCGTGTCCGCCTGGCCCCGGAAGCCGTCCACCACCTTGCGTGTCGCCGCGGTGCCGGCGCTGCTGCGCCCGGTCAGCATGACGGAGCCCACGTGGTAGTCACGCAGCGTGCGCAGATCGGTCGCGCTGGGGCGCGCGGCGGACACCCCGCCCATGAAGAGCTGGCCTATGCGCTGTGCCTGGGTCATACCGGAGTAGACGCGGTCGGCACAGGTGGTGGCGAGGGGCCGCGGGCCCGGGTCGGCGACGGCGCGGACCGGCTGGACGGTATGCGCGTGGGCGGCCGGTTCGCCGCAGGCGACCGCGGTCAGCAGCATGGTGACGAGCGGGATGCCGGTGCGCAGAGCCGCCGAACGGCCCCTTCCTGGCCGGCGGACACGTGCTGTCATGGATGGCGCTCCTGTCTCGGACGATGGGCGGGCAGGGGGGTCGATGGCCCGCTGTTCCTGCACGGCGGGGGCAGACCGCTCCACCGCGCGCCCCCGCTCCCACACGCTACGCCGCACCGACCGGAGATGCGCGCCCTGCCTGGTGGGAAGCCGCGGACCGGCCCGTGGAGCCGTGCGTCGGCATTGTCATGGACCCGTCCGAACCAGAATGAAGTAAGCAAATCGGACATGGATGACTATTGCTTGATATAAAGATCACTTGAAGGCGTGGCCGGTCCTGGAGGGGGGCGGAGCGCTCGCGCCGGTTGTCGGAGATTGGAGCTTCTAAGGAGAGGCATGCGGCCCTTCAGAATCACGGCAACCCGACAGGTCCCGGTTTCCGTGCCGCCCCGGCCGACCCATCCGGAAGGCACCCAGGCACACTGGTACGGCCCCCTGTCCGTCTGTGTGGATCTGGCCGGCGCGGCCCTGCCGGTCACGGCGGCGATCGTGGAGGTCCACGAGCCCCACCCCCTGCGTCTGGCGGCCGTCGCCGCCCTGGTGTGGCCGCTCATCAGAGTGGTCGGCAAACGGTACACCCCCTCCGCCTGGGGTGACGGCGGTGGCCTGGGAGCCGTGCTGCGGGACTGGCTGCTGCTGGTCGGAGCGCTGGCGACCCTGCGCGTGCTGTGCGGCCTGGAGAGCGTGCCGGCCGAAGCCTTCACCGCGCTGATTCCCGCGCTGGTCCTCACCGCGGCCTGCCACAAGGTGATCCACCGTCATCTCCTGGCCGCCCGCCGCAACGGCCGCCTGCTGCGCCATGTCGTGGTCGTCGGGGAAGGCCCGACGATCGACGCGGTGGTCGGTCAGCTGGCCCAGCGCACCGACCACGAGTACGTGATCGTCGGGTGCTGCCCGGTCGGGGAGGACGAGGTGCTCTCCGGTGTCACCGTGCATGCGCGGCTGCCCCGCGAGACACCCGAGCCCCCCGAGCAGGACGCCACCACGGTGCTCGGGGCGGCCGACAAACTCTGCGCCGACCTGGTCTTCGTGGCGCCGGGCCCGCACCTGTCGGGCGAGCGGCTGCGCCGGCTGTCCTGGTCGATGCACGACCGGGGCTGCCCGATCGTCGTCCTGCCCGGCATCGTCGAGGTCGCCCGCCGGCGGGTCCGGCTCACCTCGGCGTCCGGGCTCACCCTGCTGCACATCTCGCCGCCGCTGCGCCGCGGCATGCCGGCCCTGCTGAAGGCGGCCGTGGACCGCGTGGGCGCACTGCTGCTGATCGTGCTGCTCTCGCCGCTGCTGCTCCTGCTGGCGCTGGCCGTGCGGCTCGGCTCCCCCGGTCCCGCCCTCTACCGCCAGATCCGGGCCGGGCAGTACAACACACCGTTCCCGATGTGGAAGTTCCGCACGATGGTGGTCGACGCGGACCGCCTCAAGGACGAGCTGGAGGCGGCGAACGAGAACGACGGCCACATGTTCAAGATGCGCCGCGACCCCCGGGTCACGCCCGTGGGACGCGTCCTGCGCCGCTACTCGCTGGACGAGCTGCCCCAGCTGTTCAACGTCCTCCTCGGCCACATGTCCCTGGTAGGCCCGCGCCCTCCGGTGCCGGAGGAGGTCGTCAAGTACAACCCGGTGGAGATGCGCCGGCTGCACGTCAAGCCGGGGCTGACCGGGCTGTGGCAGGTGAGCGGACGGTCGGACCTGTCCTGGCACGAGACGGTCTCGCTCGACCTGCGCTACGTCGACAACTGGTCCCCCGCCATGGACGTGAACGTGATGGTCCGCACCGTACGCGCGGTGCTGAACGGCCAGGGCGCCTACTGAAGTTGTTCCTCCATCCGGGCAAGCCTGCCGCCAACACGCGCCGATGGCGGCGGGTCCGCCCCCCGGGGCATGAAGGATCACGCCAGGGACCACCGGGCCGAAGGCCTCGGACCTCCGGGCGAAACCGGGAAGGAACCGGAAGGAACACCGTCATGGCGCAGACCGCGGCCGCACCGCACCGGCCCGTCGTCGAGCGATCCCTGCGCGGCTTCACCGGCGCCGGGTACGACAAGGGGCGCCCCCTGCTCGTACAGGCCGCCTGGTTCGCCGTCCTCCACCTGGTCTTCGTCAAATGGTGGTGCCCGGACCGCTGGCGCCCGGTGCTGCTGCGCGCCTTCGGCGCCCGGGTCGGACAGCGGGTGCTGATCCGGCACGGGGTGCGGGTGCACTGGCCGTGGAAGCTGGAGATCGGCGACGACGTGTGGATCGGCGAGGAAGCCTGGATCCTCAATCTCGAACCCGTCACGATCGGCAGCGACTGCTGCGTCTCGCAGAGCGCGCTGCTGTGCACGGGCAGCCATCGCGTCCGTTCCGCCACCTTCGAGTTCGACAACGGCCCCATCCGGCTGGAGCCGGGCAGCTGGGTCGCGGCCCGTGCCGTCGTCCTGCGCGGTGTCACGGTCGGCCGGGGCGGCGTGGTGGGCGCCGGCGCCGTCGCCCACCGGGACCTCGCACCCGGCGAGGTCCTGACGACGAAGGGACGTACGGCATGAGACTGCTCCACGTGGTCACGCTCATCAGCGACGACGGTGCCTTCGGCGGTCCGCCGAGCGTCGCGGTCGCCCAGTCGGAAGAACTGGCCGCACGCGGTCACGATGTCGCGCTGATGTCGCTGTGGCGGGGCAGCGGCCGGGCACCGGAGCGCGTCGGCACCGTCCGGCTGCGCTCCCGTCCCGCCCGTACGCTGCTGCCGGGGCGGGGTTTCATCGGCCTGCTGCACCCCCTCCTCGTACGCGATCTGTGGCGGGCCATGGGCGGCGCCGAGGTCGTGCACGTCCACGCGGGGCGCGACCTGGTCTCCCTCTCCGCCCTCGCCGTCGCCGCCCTGCGCCGGGTGCCGTGTGTGGCGCAGACGCACGGCATGGTCGAGCCGCGCACCGCGCTCCCCGTCCGGCTCTTCGACCTGCTGTACCTGCCGCTGCTGCGCCGGGCGCGCGCCTGCTGCGTCCTGACCGAGCAGGAGCGCGGGCTGGTGGCGCGGGTGCTGGGGCCGGACGGTCCGCCGCTGCGCGTCCTGCCCAACGGGATCGAGCCGGGGCCGCCCGAACCGGAGCCGCGACGGCCGCGCGAGCCGCACGTGCTGTTCCTGGCCCGGCTGCATCCCCGCAAGCGTCCCGAGGCCTTCGTGGAGATGGCCGCGCTGGTCCACCGGGAGATGCCCGAGGCCCGCTTCACGCTGTACGGCCCGGACGACGGATCGCTGCCCGCCGTGCGCCGGCTCATCGAGGAGGGACCCGCGGGCGTGGTCCGCTACGGCGGTGCGCTCGACCTCTCCGAAGCGCGCGAGGCCTACCGTACGGCGGCCGTCCATGTGCTGGCGAGCGTGAACGAGCCGTTCGGCATGACGGTCATCGAGGCGCTGGCCGCCGGCACGCCCGTGGTGTGCACCGACACCTGCGGCATCGCCGACGAGTTGGCCCGCCGTGGCGCCGCCCTCGTCACCGACGGCAGTCCCGAGTCCATGGCGGCAGCGGTCCGCCGGCTGCTCGGCGACCCGGAGCTGTGCGCCCGGATGGCGCGGGCCGGCCGCCGCGTGGTCGAGGACGTCTACTCCATCGGCGCCGTGGTGGACCGCCTGGAGGAGATCTACCTGGGCACCCAGCGGAACGAGCCCGCCGGCCAAGGCGGTACGGACGGCGGAGCACGTCCGACCACCGACCACCCCCAGCAGGAACCGACCCCAGCCGGCTGACCACCCGAGCGAGACCGCCGGACGGGCCGGGCGGGGGGCGGCAACCGGCGGGGCATCCGGCCCCTACTCGGCCGCGCCCCCTCCCACGCCCCCGCCCGCCGAAGTCACCTGAGCCTGTGGCTTGGGCGGGGGGGGGCCGACAACCGGCGGACGCACGGCGCGCACCGGGCAGGCAACCGACCTCACCAGGCCGCGCCCTCTCCCCCGCCACGCGTCCACCGGACTCATCTGAGTCCGCGGGCCCGGACAGGGGACTGGCGACCGGCGGGAGACCGCCCGGCGGTCAACCGGCACGCACCGGGCGGACTTTCGACAGACAACCGGCAGGCGCTCGGCCGCCTCCCCTCCCACGCCCCGCGTGTGTCAGGGGCACCTGAGCCTCCGCACCAGCCCCCCCCCACCCGCCCACCACACCCATGGCAGCGCTCGCGTACACCCCCTCCGCGCCAGCCCCCCACCCGTCCACCCCACCATGACGGCGCATGCGCGCGAGCGCCCCCCGGCGCCGGTTCCGGAGTGTGCCGGCGGCGGGAGGCGTTCGTTCAGGGGTGGCGGCGGGGTCCGCCGGCGCTCGCGCTGTGGAGGATGTCCTCGAAGCGGGAGGCGCAGCCCTCCAGGGCGAACTCGCGCTCGGCCAGGGCGCGGCTCTCCTTGCCGAGCCGCTCGGCGCGGGCCGGGTCGGCAAGGACCTCCCGGACCCAGGTGGCCGCACCCTCCAGGGCCGACTCCTCCGGGGGGAAGACCGCCGACCCGGCCTGCCGGAGCAGCCGCGCGGCGAGGTTGTCGGCGGGCATCAGGCCGAGCACGGGCCGCCCGGCGCACAGATAGGACAGCGTCTTGGACGGGACCGAGAACTGCCCCGCCTCCGGGCCCAGCAGGACGACGAGGACGTCACCCGTGCCCAGCACCTCGGGCAGCCGCTCGTAGGGCTGGAAGGGCAGCAGGGTCAGGTCGACGCCCCGCGCCGCGGCGGCGTCCCTGAGGACGGGTACGGCAGGGCCGTCGTTGACGACGACGAGACGTACCGGACTGCCCTGCTCGCGCAGCCGCTCGGCCAGCCGCACCAGCAGCGCGGGGTTGTGTTTCAGCCCGAGCGTGCCGGAGTACAGCACGGTCCGCACGTCGTGCAGACCGTGCTCCGCCGACCAGCCGTTGGTCCGTGCCACCGGGACGATCTCGTTTAGCGGCGCCCAGTTGGGAATGACGGTGACCTTGCCGGCGGTGCCCCACCGCTCGTGGACCCGCACGAACGAGTCGGCGATCACCACGATGGCCGCGGCCTGCCGCGCCGACCACTTCTCGCCCGCCCCGAACACCTTGGCCGCCAGGCCCATCGACTTGGCGACATCGGCGGCGGCGAAGCTCTCCAGCGCGACCGCGGTCACGTCCTGGTGCCACAGCACCCAGGGGATGCGCAGCCTCTTCAGGACGGCCGCGGCCACGACCAGGACCGGGATCGGCAGGTTGGACAGCAGCGCCACGTCGGGTTGCTCGCGGCGGACCTGCCGGGCCAGTTCGAGCCCCAGCCGGGTCTCCTGGCCGAGCCGGCGGAAGTAGGCCTCCTTGCGCAGCCTGACGCCGTCCCCGATGGTGGCGAAGCGCAGGCCCGCGGCGGGTGCGGCGAGGTCGCCCTTGCCGGAGACGTAGGCCGTGCACGTCGAGTGGACGACCTGGTGACCGCGGCGCGCCAGTTCCCGGCTCAGCTGGGCCTGGAACGGGTGGCCGCTGTAGTCGTGGACGAGGATCCTCATCGTCGCGTGTCCTCGCGGCGGCTCGGGCGTCACTGGTGGGATCGCTTGACCTGGTCGTAGACCCACGCGTAGGTCTGTTCCAGTCCGTCGGCCAGGGAGACCGACGGCTCCCAGCCGTAGATCTCGCGGATCAGGGTGTTGTCGGAGTTGCGTCCGCGCACGCCCTGGGGGGCGTCCAGCCGGTGGCTGCGCTCGCAGCGGATGCCGGCGATCCCCTCGACGATGTCGACGAGCTGGTTGATGGTCACCAGCTCCGAGGAGCCGAGGTTGACCGGTTCGCCGCTGTCCCCCTTCATGATCATCTGGGTGCCGTGGAGGCAGTCGTCGATGTACATGAAGGAGCGGGTCTGGAGGCCGTCGCCCCAGATCTCGATCCGGTGGTCGCCGGAGAGCACCGCCTCGGCCACCTTGCGGCACACCGCGGCGGGGGCCTTCTCCCGGCCGCCGGCCCATGTGCCGTGCGGGCCGTAGACGTTGTGGTAGCGGGCGACGCGGGTGGTGAACCCGTAGTCCTCCGTGTAGTGGCGGCACATGCGCTCGGAGAAGAGCTTCTCCCAGCCGTAGCCGTCCTCGGGCTGCGCCGGGTAGGCGTCCTCCTCGCGCAGCGCGGTGACGTTCGGGTCGGTCTGCTTGGCGGCGGCGTAGACGCAGGCGGAGGAGGAGTAGAAGTAGCGCTCCACCCCGGCCTCGTGGGCGGCCTGGAGCATGTGGGTGCTGGTCAGCACCGACATCATGCAGACGGCCTTGTTGTTCTCGATGAAGCCCATGCCGCCCATGTCGGCGGCCAGCATGTACACGTGCCGTGCGTCCCGGACGCCCGCGCGCGCGTTCTCCAGGAGCGACAGGTCGGCGATCACGTTCTCCGCGGCGTCGTGGACCTGGTACCACTCGTGCCGGGGCTTGATGTCGATGGAGCGGACGGTCAGCCCCTGGGCCAGGAGGGAGCCCACGAGATGGCCTCCGATGAATCCCCCGCCACCGGCAACGACGACATCGACCTGCTTGCCCATGGGCAACTCCTTTGTCCGAAGATCGGATGACCTGGTGCGGTAAAGCAATGCACATTTGTCCCGATTTTCGGCAAATGGCACGCCGACCGGCCTCCCCGCGTCACCCGATGACGGTGCTGTGCGGACGACCGCGCGCGGCCCCCGGGATTCGCGCGCGCCTGTACGGCTTCATGAGGTATGGGCGCTATAACCCTGTTGATGAGCTTTCAGGTGAAATTCCCGACGGGTGAAGACCTTCGGTGGCGCAAGGCTCCCGTCCGCAGCGTGGCCGCGGTCTCCCTGTGGGCCGTGGCGCTGCTGGTCCTGCTGCCGGGGCTGATCCTCCAGTCGGACGGCGCGCGCCTGTCGGTGCCGCTCGCCGTGCAGGGTGTGGTGCTGGGACACACCGGTGTGGCCCTCATCCGTGTGCTCACCGCGACGACGGTCCGGCTCACCGCCCTCGGTTTCTGGGTCTTCGCCTACGTCTGGCTCGGCCTCGCGCCCCTGGCGCAGCTCGCCACCGACACCTACCCCTGGGCCTACCGGACCGGTCAGGGGACCGCCCTCACGGCCGTGGCCGTCGTCGAACTCGGCCTGCTCGCCCACAGTGCGGGCGCCGCCGTCGCCGCCCGTCGGGAGCGCGCCCGTACGGCGGCCGGGCCCGCCGCCCCCTCACCGGGGCCGGTGGAACGGCTGCTGTCCCGCCGCCTCGCGCCCTGGCGCCTGCTGTCGCTGTGCGGGCTCGCCCTCGCCCTGGCGGCGGTGCTCATCCCCAGTCAACCCGGCGGTATGAGCGCCTACTTCACGAGCCGTGAGGCGCTGCGTGAGGCGGGCTCCGCCGACGGTTCGGACAACGCGTTCCTGGCGGCCCTGCGCAGCTGGTCCCTGTCCGTGCCCGCGTTCTGGGCGCTGCTGGGCCTGCTGCACGTACCGCGCGTGCCCGGCGGCGACCGTCTGCTGCGCGGTGTCCGCCGGCTGCTGCTGCCGCTGCTCCTCGCCCTGAACGTCGTCGTCAACAACCCCGTCAGCAAACCGCGGTTCTGGTTCGGCACGGTCCTGCTGACCCTGCTGTTCGCCGTGCCCCGGCTGTCCCGGCCCCGCGCCTTCCGCGTCATCGCGGCCACGCTCATGGCGAGTGTGCTGCTGCTCTTCCCGTACAGCGACTACTTCCGCTACAGCGACCGGGAGCAGTTCACCGTCGTGTCGCTGTCCGCGCAGTTCACCGCCAACGGCGACTACGACGCCTTCCAACAGGTGCAGACCGGCATCGACATGGCGCGGGACCAGGGATTCTCACCGCAGGACGCGCTGGGCCCCGTGCTGTTCGCGGTCCCGCGCTCGGTGTGGCCGGACAAGCCGGGGGACACCGGCATCACCCTGGCCCAGTACGCCGGCTACGACTTCCTCAACCTCTCCGCCCCGCTGTGGATCGAGAGTTACCTGTGGGCCGGCCCGCCCACCGTGGCCGCCGTGTTCTTCCTGCTCGGCGCGGCCGGCCGGCGCATGGACGACGTGCGCCACCGACTCCGCGACCGGGCGGGCACCCTCGCGACGTTCCTGGTCCCGGCGTTCGCCTTCTACCAGATCGTCTTCCTGCGCGGCAGCCTGCTGGGGATCGTCGGCCCGCTGACGCTGCTGGTGACCGTGCCGCTGCTCGTCACCACCCCCGGCGCCCGCGCGGCCCGGCTCGTCCCGTCGGCGCAGCCGACCGCACCCACCCGCCCCGTACAGCTCCCCGGAACAGGAGGGCACCCGTGACCGGCCCCATCCACCTCTACGACCGGTACGACGAGCCGGACCAGCTACGCGACCAACTCCGCCGGCTCCTGCGCCACCGCGGCGTCATCGCCCTCGGGATCGTCCTGGGACTGCTCGGCGGCGCCGCCCTGACCCTCTCCCGGGCCCACACCTACACCTCCACCAGCGAAGTCCTCGTACGCTCCACCGCCGACCCCTTCGGCACGGTCAGCGTGGCCGCCGACAACCAGGTCAGCATGGCCACCGAGCAGCAGATCGCCGCCAGCACCGCGGTCGCCGTCCGCGCGGCACGCCTCATGGGCCAGGCCGACGGCAAGGCCACCGCGCTGGAGGACGGTCTGCGGATCACCAACCAGGCCAAGTCCCAGGTGCTGCGCTTCGAGTTCACCGCCCGCACCCCGAAGCGCGCGGCACGCGGCGCCAACGCCTTCGCCGAGGCCTACCTCGCCGACCGCAAGGCGCGCAACCAGGCCGCCGTCCAGCGGGCCACCCGCGGCGTGGAGCAGCAGATCAAGACGGTGGAGGCGGCGCAGAAGAAGGAGACGGAGGACGACGACGCCACCAAGGCCCTGCAAAGCCAGCTCGACACCCTGCGCAAGCGCGTCGCCGACATCAACTCCCGCGACACCGACGGGGGCGACGTCGTCCGCCGCGGCGAGGCGCCCGCCCGGCCCTCGGTGCCCGGCTGGCCGGCCCTGCTCGCGCTCGGGCTGGCGGGCGGACTGGGCCTCGGCATCCTGCTGGCCTGGCTGCGCTCCGCCCTCGACACCCGGGTCCGGTCGGCCGACGAGGCCCGGGCCGCGCTGCGCACCCCGGTGCTCGGCCTGCTGCCCCCGGGGCACGGCGAGGACGACGACCTGCCGGCGGTCGGCCGCCAGGGCGGTGACCGGGCCGAGATGCTGCGCGCCCTCGCCTACCGGCTGCGCGGGACCGGCCTGCCCGCCGGCACCGGCCGGCTCCTCGTCGTCTCCCCCCGGCGCGGTGCCGCTACCGAGGAGGTCGCCGTGAACCTGGCCGCGGCCCTCGCGGAGTGCGGCGACGAGGTGCTGCTGGTGGACGCCGACCCCGGCACGGCCGCCCTCACGGCCCGGCTGCCGCTGCTGCCGGACGACGCCCGCACGCCCGGGGACGCCCCCTCCCTGCCCGACGGGAGCCGCCTCGTCGACGCCGGGACCGCCGGGCGGTTCGCCTGCTGCGCCGGCGGCAGCACCGGTTCGCCCGCCCGGACGGGCGGGGCCGCCGCCGTCCACCGGCTGCCGGCCGGGTCCGACTCCCGCACCACGGTCGTCGTCACCCGGCCGCTCCTGGAGCACGCCGACGCCCTGGCCCTCACCCAGCGTGTCGACGGCGTCGTGCTGGTCGCCGGCCTCGGCACCACCCGGCGGGACGACCTCAGGCGGGCTCACGAGCTGATCGACGGCTCCGGCGGGACCCTCCTCGGCATCGTGCTCGACGCCGGCCGGCGCGGACGACTCCGTGCCGTCCTGCGCCGCCGCCCCGCGCACCGGCCGGAGGCGGAGACCCTCACACCGGTCGTGGAACTCCCGGCGCAGGACGACACGCTCTCGGTCTCCCGCGGATGACCGCCCCGGAAGCGACCGCCGCCGCCCCCGCCGCCAACAGCGTCGCCGCCGCCGCGCGGGGCGGGTGGTGGGGGGTGGCGGGTTCCGCGACGAACGCCGTCTTCGCCTTCGTCTTCGTCGGCCTGATCACCCGCGCCCTCGGAGCCCAGGGCGCGGGCGCGGTCTTCACGGGCGTGGCCCTGTTCACCATCCTCAGCAACACCTGCAAGCTCGGCGCCGACACCGGGCTCGTCCGGCTGGTCTCGCGGGACATCGCGGTGGGCGGCGGACGCTCGGTGGGCGGTCTGCTGCGCGCGGCCGTCGTACCCGCGGCCGTGGCCAGTACGGCGGCGGCGCTGCCCCTGTTGCTGTGCCCGGGGGTGGCCACCACGCTCCTGCCGCACCTGCCGCCGGCCGACGCGGTCGCCCTGGTCCGGCTCTTCGGGCTGTTCCTGCCCGTCGCCACCGTCGGACTGGTCCTGCTCGGCGCCACCCAGGGCCATGGCACCGTGGTGCCGTTCGTCGGCGTGGAGCAGGTCGGCAAGCCGGTGCTGCGCGTGCTGATCGCCGTACCGCTGGCCGCCTGGGTGCCGGGCCTGCTCCCCCTGGCCGCGGCCTGGTTGCTGCCCGCGCTGGCCGGCACCCTGGCCGCCTGGCCGGCCCTGCGCCGCTGCCGCGCCGTCCGCGGCACCGCGCGGCCGGCCGTGCGCGGGGCCGTTCCCTGGCGCGCCTTCTGGACCTTCGCGGCACCCCGCGCGATCTCGTCCGTCTTCGACATCAGCGCGGTCTGGGTCGGCGTCATCCTGCTGTCCGCGCTGGCCACCGGCGCCGAGGCGGGCGTCTACACCGCCATCGGCCGCGTCGTCACCGCGGGCACCCTGCTGCAACTGGCCGTCCGGCTCGCCGTGGCGCCCCAGATCAGCAGGCTGCTCGCCGTCGACCAGGTCGCCGAGGCGCGCCACCTGCACCGGGTCTCGACCTGCTGGATCGTGCTCTTCTCCTGGCCGCTGTTCGTCCTCGTCGCCGCCTTCCCCCGGACCGTGCTGTCGGTCTTCGGCCCGGAGTTCGTCGGCGGAGCGCCCGCCCTGGTCGTGCTGTGCGTGGCCTCGATGGTCAACGTGGCGGTCGGCAACGCCCAGACCGTGCTGCTGATGTCCGGCCGGAGTTCCTGGCACCTGGCCGTCACCGCGCTCGCGTTCACGGTGCAGTTGACGGTCGGCCTGCTCGCCGTGCCGCGGTGGGGCGTCGTCGGGGCCGCCGTGTCCTGGGGCGCGGCCATCGTGGTGGAGAACCTCTCGGCCGCCCTGCTCATCCGGCTGCGCCTCGGCTTCACGACCGTGGACCGGGGCTACACCACCGCCCTCGGGACCGGACTCGCCGTCTCGCTGGTGCTGGCCGCCGTGCGCTCACTGGGAGGTGACACCCCGTCAGGACTCGCCGCCGGGATGACGTTGGGATTGTGTGCGTTCGGTACTACTTTGTGGTGGTATCGCAGGCCGCTGGGAGTGAGTGAGCTGGTCGGAGTTCTGCGTCGTCGCGCCGCATGAGCCCAGGCAAGGGTGTGCGGTCGGAGTGCGGCGGGCCCCGTGTCACTCCCCGCGCGTCGCCCACACCACTGCCATCCGGGGTGTCCTTTGCGCCTGAGAAATCTCCCGTCGAGGGCGGCCACCAGTGCTGTCGCCGCCACGCTCCTGTGCTCCGCCGCCCTGCTCCATCCCGCTCCCGCCACGGCCGCCGGTGGACCCAGGTCGTCGTTCACCGCCGATCCGCTGACCACCTGGCAGACGAACGGCATCGTCTGGTCGCTGGCCTCCGCGCACGGTGTCGTGTACGTCGGGGGGACCTTCGACGCGGTGCGGCCGCCCGGCGCCAGGCCGGGCGACCGGGAGGTCCCGCGCCGCAACTTCGCCGCGTTCGACGCGGTCACCGGCGCCCTGCTGCCCTGCGCGCCGTCGTTCACCGGCGGCGAGGGAACCGTCCGCGCGCTCAAGACCTCGCCGGACGGCCGGGTGCTGTACGTGGGCGGCTCCTTCAGCCATGTCGGGTCCACCGGCGTGGCCAGCGCCGTCGCCCTGAACACGGCCGACTGCTCCCTGCGCGGGGACTTCCGGCCGGCGGTGTCCGCGACCGTCCGGGCGATCGACGTCACCGACCGGACGGTCTATCTCGGCGGTGACTTCGGACAGGTCGACGGCCGGACCCGCAAGCGCATCGCCGCCTTCACCCCCGAGGGCGACCTGCGGCCCTTCCGGGCCGACGTCGACGCTCCGGTGCGCGCGCTGTCGGTGGTGCCCTCGCACGAGAAGATCTACGCCGGCGGTGACTTCGAGCGGGTCAACGGCCGGCGGGCCCACTCGCTGGTCGCCCTGAACTCCACCAGCGGGGCGACCGAACGCACCTTCCCCGACTGGCTGCCGCCCCGGTCGTCGGTGAAGTCGATCGCGCAGGACGGCACCCGGTTCTACGTGGGCGCCGAGGGTCACGGGCCGGGCATCTTCGACGGCCGTATCGCGGGCCGTCTCGACAACGACCGCATGGTGTGGAAGGACACCTGCCGCGGCGCCACCCAGGTCGTCCTGCCCTACCAGGGCGTCCTCTACAGCGCCTCGCACGCGCACGACTGCCGTGAGACGCCGGGCGGGTTCCCCGAGCGGCACGACCGGCAGCACCTGCTGGCCCAGTCGCCCGGGGACAGCAGGATCCTGCACTGGTTCCCCGATACCGACGAGGGGACGGGGGAGCAGATCGGGCCCCGGGCGCTGACGGTCGCCCGTGGCATCCTCTGGGTGGGCGGCGAGTTCACCAAGGTCAACGGCGAGCCCCAGCAGGCCCTCACGCGCTTCGGGGCCGGCCCCGACACCGGGGCACCGGAGGTTCCCGCCCTCTCGCTCGCCGCCGGGCGCGCCGGACAGGTCACCCTGCGCTGGAAGGCCTCGTGGGACCGGGACGACGCGTCGCTCACCTACCGGCTCTACCGGGACGGCCGGCTGGTCTCCCGGCAGACCCGGTCGTCCACTTACTGGGACCGCCCGTCGATGAGCTACACCGACTCCGTGGGCGCCGGCACCCGTCACCAGTACCGGATCGAGGTGACGGACGGGACGAACACCTCGCGCAAGTCGCCGCCGTTGCAGGTGACCGTGCCCGGCAAAGCGGCGGGTGGCACGGCGAAGTGACCCGCATCGGATTCGCACCCGGCGTCTACGACCTCTTCCACATCGGCCACCTCAACATCCTGCGCGAGGCGCGCCGGCACTGCGACCGCCTCGTCGCCGGAGTCACCTCGGACGACCTGGTCGTGCGTCTCAAGGGCAGACCGCCGGTCGTCCCGCTCGCCGAGCGCCTGGAGATCGTCGGCAGCCTGCGCTGCGTCGACGTGGCCGTCGTCGAGTCGGAGGAGGACAAACTGGAGATGTGGAAGCGGGTCGGCTTCCACACCATCTTCAAGGGCGACGACTGGCGGGGGACGCCCAAGTGGAACCGACTGGAGCGGCGTTTCGCGGAGGTCGGCGTCGAGGTCGTCTACTTCCCCTACACCCTGCACACCTCCAGCACCCTCCTGCGCGGCGCCCTGGAGCTGCTCGCCCGGCCCACGTCGCCGGAGATCCCCTCAGCGCAGCTCGCGGAACCACTTGACCAGGAAGGCCGCCATGAACAGGAGGTGGGCCAGCAGCAGGGTGCAGTAGACGGAAAGGAAGACGTGCTGGCTGCCCAGGAATAGGAAGGCGAGGCAGGTGACGCCGTAGTCGACCGGCAGGAGCAGCAAGGACCGCAGCGCCGGCGCGGGCTCCGCCGGCGCCGGGGCCGCCGTCCGCCGCTTGAGCTGCTCGGTCAGGATGCCGGCGAAGAAGATCACCACGGCCGCCAGCTCGAACAGCAGCGGAGCCAGCAGGAAGGCCGGGTCGGGCAGGGAGAAGAACCGGTAGAACGACACCAGGACGACCAGGTGCACCGTGACCAGCTTGACGCAGTCCAGCACGTGGTCCAGCCACTCGCCGGACGGGCTCCCGGAGCGCTGCGTGCGGGCGAGCTGACCGTCCGCCGCGTCGAGGGCGAACCCCACGGCCAGGGCCGCGCAGACGCAGACCGACAGCCCCGGACCGGGTCGCACCAGGGCCACGGCGGCCAGGGCGGGGAAGGTGAACAGGGCGCCGAGCACCGTCAGCTGGTTGGGGGTCGCGCCGGCCCGGTAGGCCAGCGCCGCCAGGACGCGGCCGGCCGGGCGGTTGACGAACAGGGTGTAGACCGACACCCCCCTCGCGGGCTTCTGCGCTGCCGACATGTGCCTGAGCACCTCGATGAACCCGGTCATTTAGCTCCTTATTGCCTGGAAAGAAGGGGATTATGACAGAAAGGGGCGAATCTATGTCCCGTGTCAGCCGTCGGCGACTTCTGCGTGGCGGCGCCTCGGCGCTGGCGGCGACGGCCCTGTCCACCCGCGGCGCGTCCGCCGTCGCGCGCCCGCCCGCCGATGCGGACACCGTGGTCGACGTGGCCGAGCTGGGGGCGGTCGGCGACGGGCAGACCGACGACACCGAGGCGTTCGAGATCGCCTACACGTTCGCCGCCGCGCGTGTCTCCGAGGGGGTCGGGCGCGTGGTGATCGAGATCCCCGCCGGCCAGTTCCTGATCACCCGTCCGCACGCACTGCTGAACGGAGTCGCTCCGCCGCGGCCCGCGAGCGGCCTGCGGTTCTCCGGTGCGGGCAGGCGCATGACCAGTCTCGTCTTCCGCCCCGGCACCGGCCCCGGCTCCTTCCTCTGCCGCAACCAGGACGTGTGGTCGAACCTCTCCTTCGAACGCATGCAGTTCCGCTCGGCCACACCGGGCGCCTCCTTCTTCGACTCGTACTCGACCGGGCAGGCGCAGGACTACCGGTTCTCCGAGTGCGAGTGGATGGGGGAATGGGAGTACGGGCTGGTCCTGAGCGGCACGGACACCAACTCGGAGATGCGGTGGGAGGCGTGCCGGGTCGGTGGCCGCTACCGCCGGGCGTTCCTGTACTCGGGGCTGACCCGGGACGGGCAGCAGGAGCCGAACGACCAGGACCAGTTCCTCAACTACTGGTTCACCGACATGAAGGTCGAATACGAGTGGGGCAACTTCCTGGAGTTCCCCTACGGCGGCTCCATCGCCTGCCGGGGCGGCTCGTACATCATCACGGACAGACGTCCGCAGAGCACCCCGGAATACGGCACCACCAGCACGTTCTTCCGCTTCCCCGTGGCCCGGCACCACGACTCGGTGCAGCGGTTCCACGCCCAGGACATCCGTTTCGAGGTGCGCAACCCCGACGTGGTCGTCATCGACTGCGTGTGGAACGGCGGCACGGTCCACTTCAGCGACTGCGACGACACCGGCCTCGCCTACAAGGACTTCTCCGCCGAGGTCCGCCCGCACCGCTACGCCGTGGGCCCGCGCGGACCGCTGATCCGCTACGACTCCTGCCAGCTGGTGGGCCGCCACGAGTACCGGCCGGCCTCCGCACCGGACCCCCTCCCGGTCCTCGCCCGCTACGACATGTGTCTGCTGCGCAGCCATACGGCACAGGACTTCGCGGTCACCGGCGGCACGGGGCAGGCGTCCTTCGTGCGGTTCGTCGACTGCGTCGACGCCGGCACCACGAACGGCTCGCCCGCGTCCGCTCCGTCCGCTCCGTCCACCCCGCCCGCCCCGCCCCCGTGCCTCGTGCCGAGCCCGAGCCCCGCGACGGCACCCGAACCGAGTCCCGCCACGACCCCCTCGCCGCAGCCGGCGACGCCCCCCGAGCCCAGTCCCGCGACGACTCCCGGCACCCCGGACACCCCGGCACCGCGCGACACCGGTCAGGCGGGCTGCTCCTCCCCGCAGCAGAAGTCCCCCTGACCCGGTGTACTCCGTCCGAGCCCGTCCGCACAGCGGCGCATCACCCGTGGGAGGGACTTCCCGGCGTCGATGACCGGCGGCGGCACACGTCGGCGCGCAAGCTCACTGGTATCCGCAGTCCCGACGCCGGGAAACGGCCCGGTCAGCACGACGGGCCGATCCCGGTGGCCATCGCTTCAGGGGGCGCCTGAAACTCCGGAAAGGAGTCGTCGCCACGCTCCGGCCCACGCCCTCCCCACCGGTTCGCCACGGTGCGGCGCGGCAGCGAGCGCCCCCCTCGTATCGCAGTCGGCCGCCTCGTTCCGTCCCGGAACCACGCGGTCGCGCCACGACATGAAAGGCATCAGGATGTCACGCTTGGCGCATTCGGCGCTGCATCGGGTCCGTCCGGGCATGGCCGCGCTCACCGCCGTCGCCGCCGTCACGACACTCGGCGTGTCCGTGCCGCCCGCGACGGCCGCGCACGCCCCGTCCGGCCCCCGTGCGGGTGGCACACCGTCAGGGATCAGCAAGCTCACGGGCGAGCTGACGACGCCCTGGGGGATCTCGTTCCTCCGGGGCCGCAACGCGGCGCTGGTGACGGAGCGCGACACCGCCGTGGTCTGGAAGGTCGCCCTGGACGGCGCCAAGAAGAAGGTCGGCACGGTGCCGAACGCGGTGTGGAGCCAGCAGACGCAGGACAAGGGCGGTCTGCTGGGTGTCGCCACGTCCCCGACCTGGAACGGGACCACCGACAAGGACGTGTTCTTCATGGAGACCACGACCAAGGACAACCGTGTGGTCAGGATGAAGTTCGACGGCACCCGGCTGAGCGACTACACCCCCATCCTGACCGGCATCGTCCGGGACACCCAGCACAACGGCGGACAGATCGCCTTCGGGCCCGACGGATATCTGTACGTCGCCACCGGCGACGCCCAGAAGGGCCACCTGGCGCAGGACAAGAAGTCACTCAACGGGAAGATCCTGCGGATCACCAAGAACGGCGCCGCGGCCCCCGGCAACCCGTTCGGAACCCGGGTCTACAGCTACGGCCACCGCAATCCCCAGGGGCTGGCCTGGGACCGCGCCGGACGGCTGTGGTCCACCGAGATCGGCCTGGAGACCTGGGACGAGCTCAACCTCGTCAAGCCGGGCCGGAACTACGGCTGGCCCACCTGCGAGGGCTCCTGCCGCGCCGCGGGGATGACCAACCCGAGGATGGTCTGGGACCCGGACAAGGGAGGCGTGCCCGCGCAGATCGCGATCGTCAACAACGTGATCTACGCCTCCACGCTGAGCGGCCGCCGGCTGTGGCGGGTGCCGATCGACTCCACCGGCCAGGACGTCGGACGGGCCACGGCCTACTACAACGGCGCCTACGGCCGGCTGCGGGCACTGGTGAAGGTCCCCGGCGCGGACCAGCTCTGGCTGGGCACGAGCGACCGCGGCATCGACAAGGACCTGCTCCTGAAGGTGACCATCAAGTAACGACGATCGACCGAAGGCTCCCTCCCGCCCGGGGAGGGCAACACCCCCTCGCAGAAAGGAAGGTACGCACCATGACCGAAGCCGTCGAGCAGGTCGAGCAGCCCGCCCGTACGACCGAGGAGATCGACCGGACCGCCTGGCAGACCCCCGGATACGTGGTCGTCGACACCGCGCTGGAGGTCACCGCCTACTCCCTCAGCGTCCGCTAACCGCCGGCATGCTGCTGCAGGTGCTCGGTACCGCGGCCGGCGGCGGCATCCCCCAGTGGAACTGCGCGTGCCCCGGGTGTTCCGGGGCACGCGCCCACCCCGGGCGGCGCCGCCGACACGCCTCGCTGGCCGTCCGTGCCGACGAGGGCCGCTGGTACCTCGTCAACGCCACCCCCGACATCGGCGACCAGATCGAGGCCCACCCGGTCCTCCACCCCGGGCCGGGGCCCCGGCAGACACCGGTCGCCGGAGTCGTGCTCACCGACGCCGAACTCGACCACACGCTGGGGATCGGGCGGCTGCGCGAGGCGGACGGCGTGGAGATCCTCGCCACCGCCCCGGTCCGCGAGGCGGTCGACACCCGCCTGCGCCTCGGCGCGGTCCTCTCCCCGTACACCACCCTGACCTGGCGGGAGCTGCCGTGCCGGGGGGCACAGCCGCTGCACGCCGACCCGGGCGTCCCGGCCGGATCCGGCGTGCGGATCAGCGCCGTACCCGTCTCCGGCAAGCGCCCGCGCTACGCCGCCGACGCCCCCGACGACGACTCCTGGGTCGTCGCGCTGCGCCTGTACGACCCTGCCACCGGCGGGACCGCCCTGTACGCCCCGGCCGTGGCCGCCTGGTCCGACGCGCTGCACCGAGCCGCCGCCGAGGCCGACTGCGTCATCGTCGACGGCACCTTCTGGGACGACGAGGAGCCCCGCCGCACCGGCATCTCCCCCCGTACCGCCACGGGCATGGGGCACCTGCCCGTCGACGGACCGGGCGGCACCGCCGGCATCCTCGCCGCGCTGTCCGCCCGCTGCCTCTACACCCACCTCAACAACACGAACCCCCTCGTCGACCCCGCCGCGCCGCAAACCAAGCGGCTCGCCCGGCTGGGCATCGAGGTGGCCGAAGACGGAATGGTGATCGAGCTGTGACCACGACACTCGCCCCGCCGGTGAAGCCCTGGAGCCGCGCCGAGTTCGAGGACCGCCTGCGCGCGGTGGGCCAGGACCGCTACCACGACCGCCATCCCTTCAACGTCCGCATGCACCAGGGCGACCTCGGCCCGGACGAGGTGCGCTGCTGGATCACCAACCGCTTCCACTACCAGCGCCACATCCCGGTCAAGGACGCGCTGATCATCGCGAAGCTGGACTCGTCGCGGCTGCGGCGCATGTGGCTGCGGCGGATCGAGGACCACGACGGGCGCGGCGAGGGCGAGGGCGGCATCGAGCGCTGGCTGCGGCTCGGCGAGGCGGCCGGGGTGGACCGCGAGACCCTGTTGTCGGGCGGGACCGTGCTGCCGGGCGTCCGGCTGGCCGTGGAGGGCTACGTCAACTTCTGCCGCCTGCGCTCCACCCTGGAGGCCGTCGCCGCCTCGCTCACCGAGCTGACCGCGCCGGACCTGATGCGGCTGCGCATCGAGGCGTTCGAGCGCCACTACCCGTGGATCGCGCCGGACGGGCTCGCCTACTTCCGCGCCCGCGTCGACCAGGGCCGGCGCGACAGCGCCGAGGCGCTGGACCTCGTCCTGGAGTGGGCCCGCACCCGCGAGGAGCAGGAGAAGGCCGTGGCCGCGCTCTCCTTCAAGTGCGACGTGCTGTGGTCCCTGCTCGACGCCGTACAGCAGTACGCGGGGATCCCCGGGCAGGACGAGCGGGCGCACGGCCGGGACAGCGCGTTGGAGCGGGTGTGATGCCGCCGACCGCGCAGCAGTGGTGCCCGGCGCTCGCCCCCTCGCTGATGCTGCGGCACGACGCCGTGCGCGGCACGGATCTGCTGGTCCTTCCGGAACGCGTGGTCGTGCTCGAAGGACACGGCGGGACGGTCGTCGGCCTGTGCGACGGCACGCGCACCGTGCCCGGGATCGTCGGCGAGCTGGCCGAGCGCTTCCCCGGGGCACCGGTGGCCGCCACCGTCCCCGCGTTCCTCGACAGCCTGCGACAGGAGGGCTGGCTGACGTGACCACCCCCGTGAACCCCGGGTCCGTCGTGGCGCCCGCGCCCCCCTGGGCCCTGCTCGCCGAGCTCACCCACGCCTGCCCGCTGCACTGCCCGTACTGCTCGAACCCGCTGGAACTGGCCCGCCGCTCGGCCGAGCTGAGCACCGACGAGTGGACGGACGTACTGCGTCAGGCCGGCGAACTGGGCGTCGTGCACACGCACCTGTCCGGCGGCGAGCCGCTGCTGCGCCCGGACCTGGAGCGGATCGTCGCCGCCGCCGAGGCCGCCGGGATCTACACCCAGCTGGTCACGAGCGGCACCGGCCTGGACGAGACCCGGCTGGCCGCCCTCACCGGGGCCGGGCTGCGCAGTGTCCAGCTGTCCGTCCAGCACGCCGACCCGGGGGCCAACGACCGCATCGCCGGACGTCCCGCCTCCTTCGCCGCGAAGGAACGGGCCGCGGCGCTCGTCCGCCGGGCCGGAGTCCCGCTCGGCCTGAACGTCGTGCTGCACCGCGACAACCTCGACGCCGTCGACGCCGTCATCGAACTCGGCCTGGCCTGGGGTGCGGACCGCATCGAGCTGGCCAACGCGCAGTTCTACGGCTGGGGCCTGCTCAACCGGGCCGCGCTGCTGCCCACCCGCGACCAGCTGGCCCGCGCCCGGGAGACCGTGGAGCGCCGCCGGGAGGAACTCGCCGGGCGGATCGACCTGGTGTGGGTCGTCCCCGACTACTTCGACGGCGTGGCCAAGCCCTGCATGGGCGGCTGGGGAGCGGTCTCGCTCACCGTCGCGCCGGACGGGACCGTGCTGCCCTGCCCGGCGGCGGCCTCCCTGCCGGACCTGAACCCGCCCAACGTCCGCGACCACCGGCTCGCCTGGATCTGGCAGCGGTCCCCGGCCTTCGACCGCTTCCGCGGCACCGACTGGATGACGGGCCCCTGCCGGGGCTGCCCCCGCCAGGAGGAGGACTTCGGCGGCTGCCGCTGCCAGGCGTTCGCCCTCACCGGTGACGCCGCCCGCACCGATCCGGCGTGCGCGCTCTCCCCCGACCACCACCTCGTCCGCGAGCCGGCCGACGGCGACCGGCCCGAGGCACCGCCGTACGTCTACCGCCGGCCCGGAGCGGTACCGGCACCGGCACCGGCACCGGCACCCACCGTCCTCACCACCGACGGCCCGAAGGGCGGGAGCGGGTAGTGTCGGGCAGCGAGTGACGAGGGGTTCCTGTGCCCGACTCCGATCGGTCGCCGGTGCCGGCCAGTTGGGCGCCCTGCGCGCGGTGGGGCAGGCCCCGACCCTGCTGCTGTCGCATCTCGCCGGCGCGTGGGTGGACAGGTGGCGGACCCGTACGGTGATGGTGCTGACGGACGCCGGCCGGGCCCTGGCACTGGGCGCCGCCGTGGCCGGCCTCCTCGGCGGGCTCGGCCTGCCGGCGCTGCTCGTGGTGGCCGTCGGGGCCGGGCGCGGTCCTGGGCTCGCTGCCGGCCGCCCGCCTGTTGGGCCGGTTCGGGCACGGCGCCGTGCTCGTGCCGCGGCGGCACTCGGCGACGGCGTGTTCCTGTGCGTGCCCGCACTGCACGGCACCCCGGCGGTGACGGTTCCCGCGCTCCTCGCGGTCGGCTTCGTCTTCGGGGCCGCCGGCCGGCTCGTGAACGTCACGGTCATGGCCGTCCGGCAGACCGTCGCCCCGGACGGGATGCGGGGCCGCGTGGCCGTGACGATCAACTTCCCCCGCCCGGGACGGACGCTCCCCGGCCCGCAGGAGGCTGAGGTGCCGGCCGCGGCATGTCCGCCGGCCGGCACCTCAACGAGCGGACCTTCGCCCTCACTTCCCCAGGAAGGCGAGCAGCGCGGTGTTGACCTCCTCGGCGTGGGTCCACAGCAGGCCGTGCGGGGCGCCCTCGATCTCCACGTAGTCGGCGGACGGCAGCGCCTTGTGGAAGGGCCGCGCGGTGCCCTCGACGGGCAGGATCCGGTCGCCGGTACCGTGCAGGATCAGGGCCGGCACGTCGATGGCCGGGATGTCGGCGCGGAAGTCGGTGTACCAGGTGGACGGCGCGGCGGCGGCGGCGAAGAACCCGCCGCCCGCCGCGACGTTCCAGCTGTTGCGCACGGCCTCCTCGCTGATCCGGGTGCCGAGGTTCTCGTCCAGGTTGTAGAAGTCCTTGTAGAAGTCCGTGTAGTAGGCGTAGCGGTCCGCCTTGACGGCCGCGACGACGCCGTCGAAGAACTCCTTCGGGGCGACCCCGTCGGGGTTGTCGTCGCTCTTGAGCAGGCAGGGCTCCAGCGAGGCCAGGAAGGCGACCTTGGAGACCCGGGCGGAGCCGTAGGCGGACACGTACCGGGCGACCTCTCCGGTGCCCATGGAGAAGCCGACCAGCACGGCGTCCCGCAGGTCGAGCGTCTCCATCACGGTGTTCAGGTCGGCCGCGAAGGTGTCGTAGTCGTACCCGGTCGTGGGCTGGCTGGACTGTCCGAAGCCGCGGCGGTCGTACGTGATCACGCGGTAGCCGGCCTCCAGCAGCACGGCGCTCTGCCGCTCCCAGGAGTGACCGTCGAGCGGGAAGCCGTGGATGAGGACGACGGGCTGCCCGGTGCCGTGGTCCTCGTAGTACAGGTCGATGGTGGTGGAGTTCTCCTGGCCCACGGTGATGTACGGCACGCTCTCGTATCCTTCGCTGGAAGTGACTGACGCGCTCATGCTAGGGCGGTGGATGCCGCCGCCTGTTGTCGGCGAGCGCACCGGTTTTTGCCTGAAAGTGCCAGGACGGTCCGCGGTCGCCGTGGCCCGGGGGAGCCGCACCAGCCGTACAACCCTTTGTGCGGGTTGTGGGTCTTCTGAGTGATCACCCTGTGATCGGAGCAACGAGGAGACCATCATCAACGCCATACGCAAGACCCTGACCGCCACCGCCGTCGTCGGTGCCGTCCTCGCGGGTTCCGCGGCCTGCGGAACGGTGGAGCAGCTGTCCGCCGGCAAGAAGCTCGACCGGGCCTTCGAGGAGCTGGGCAAGAAGAACAGGCTCTCCTTCGAGCTCGACGTGGACACCGACGCCGCGACCCTGAAGGCGCTGGACGCCGAGTCCGACCCCGCGCCCGGTGAGGAGATCCCGGACGAGGCCGCCGATCTGATCAGCGACGCCAAGATCACGGTGACCGTGGAGTCGAAGAAGCCGCTCGCCGAGTCCGGCGAGAAGGACCTCGTCGGCACGGCCGTGAAGGTCAGCACCCCGGACGGCGACCTCGCCGAGTACCGGATGATCGGCGACTACGTCTACGCCCGCGTCGACATGGACGCCATGGGCAAGATGTCGGGCAGCCCGGTGCCGTCCGCCGACGACCTGCCGCCGGAGGCCGGGGCGTTCAAGGCCGTCCTTGAGGGCAAGTGGGTGAAGTTCAGCACCAAGGAGATGGACAAGGCCGGCGGTGCGGGCGAGAAGGCCGGCGGCGGTCCCGCGCCCGCGCCGTCCCTCGACGCCAAGACGCAGCAGAAGCTGGTGAAGGCGCTGCGCGAGGTCGTCGCCCGCGAGGTGCGCTTCAAGACGGCCGGCGGCGGGGACGGCACCGAGCACGTCACCGCGACGGCGCCCTTCCGCACGCTGGTCACCGAGCTGTTCGGGGAGCTGCGGCCGCTGACGAAGGACCTGCCGCCGGGCATGGAGCTGCCGACGGACAAGGACCTGAAGGACGCGCCCAACGCCAAGGTGACGGCGGACTTCACCCTCAAGAACGGCGAACTGTCCCAGGTGGACGTGGACCTCGCCAAGCTGGCCGAGAGCGCCAAGGTCAAGAAGCTGGGCCTGACGCTGCGGATGAGCGAGGGCACCAGGCCCACCGCTCCGGCCGGCGCCACGAAGCTCGACATGGGCGACCTCATGAACGGCTTCCTCGGCGGGCCGCGGGTGGGCGGCTCCGACATCGACACGAGCGGTCTCGACCAGGACTTCCCGGGGGACGACTTCTGAGGGAGGCCCCGCAAGGGGAAGGACCCCTGCCAGGCGGTCGGCCTGGCAGGGGTCCTTCCCTGTTCAGCGGGTGTCAGCCGGCGGACTGCCGGCCGTCGGGCTGTCAGCCGTCGGACTCCGCCGACGGGATGTAGGCGCCAGGCACGTCGTTCGGGGCGTAGATCTTCTTCTCGCCGGGGTACGGGCGCGCCCAGTTGTGGGTCTGGTACCAGGTGAGGTGGTTCATCTGGGCCGGGTTGGCGTAGTCGGGGATGGCGTGGGTGCCGGTCAGGTGCTGCTTGGACTTCCAGGCGTCCCACGCGGCGGCGAGGGACTTCTTGTCGGCCGGCACCTTCGCCGACGGCACGGACGCGGCCTTGGGGTCCTGCGGGGCGGGGGTGTCCACGCCGCAGGCCGGCGGGGTCTTCAGACCGTCGGTCAGGGAGGTGCGGTTGGGCAGGGCGGTGAACGGCGTGTAGTCGGGGTGCCGGGTGAACGCGCCCCGCATGGGGGTGGCCGCGCTGTCCTTCTGGTTCATCGGGTGGATCCCGAGGATCTGCTCGATGGTGCGGATCATCGTGATCTGCGAGTAGTAGTGGCTGTCGACCGTGCCGTGCTGGGCCCAGGGGCTGATGATCTGGACCGGGGCGCGGTGGCCGTCGACGTGGTCGAGGCCGGCCTGGGAGTCGTCCTCGACGACGAAGATCGCCGAGTCCTTCCAGTACTTGCTGTGCGAGATCTTGTCGATGATCTTGCCGGTGGCGAGGTCGTTGTCGGCGACCTGGGCGGCCGGGCTCGCCGGACCACCGGTGTGGTCGCTGGAGAGCCAGAACATGTTGAGGTTCGCCGGGCCGTTCTTCTCGAAGTCCTGCTTCCAGATCTCGTACCGGTACAGGTCCGGGACGCTGGTGTCGAACTTCGGGAAGCCGGGTACCGAGACGCTGTTGAGCGACGGGATCGGCGAGGACGAGTTCAGCGGGTAGGCGGTGGCCTGGCCGGTCGCGTCCATGTTCTTGGCGTCGCAGTACAGGTTCTGCCAGCTCGCGCCGGACGGCTTCGTCAGGAACTGCTGGAACTCGCCGAAGTTCCGCACGGACTTGCCGGCCGCCTGCGCGCCCGACCACAGGAAGCCGGTCTTCTGGTGGCCGAGGGCGTCGTCCTCGGTGTCGTAACTGCGCTTGTACTCGCCGGCCGAGGACTCGGTGTACTCGGGGTTGTCGGCCTGCATGAGCCAGTTGTGGCCCTCGGCGGAGTTGGTGCCGATGTCGTAGGTGTTGTCGTACAGCCCGAACTGCTCGGCCAGCGCGTGCTGGTTCGGCGTCACGTTCTCGCCGAACTGCGTCAGCGACGGGTCGCCGTTGCCCTGGGGGACGTCACCGAGGACCTGGTCGTAGGTGCGGTTCTCCTTGACGATCAGGAAGACGTGCTTGATCGTCGAGGGGTCGCCGATCCGCGTCGGGACCGGCTGCGCCTTGCCGTTGCCGTTGCCGTGGCCCTTGGCCAGCCGGACGGAGTCGGCGCTCCAGCCGTTCTGCTGGAAGACCTTGGCGGTCTGGGAGCGGATGACACGGTCGCTGGGCAGGGTGAACTGCGTCAGGCTGGAGGTCGTGTCGTGGGTGCCGTGGCCGGCGGCGGCGGGCCGGCGCGCGTCGATGCCGCGGGTGTTGGAGACGACGACCTTCTTGCCCACGGTGGTGATCTCGGCGGGGAAGTAGTCCGTCGGGAGCAGGCCGATGTAGCTGACCGGCTCCTGCGCGGAGGTGTAGCGGTAGACGGCGACGGCGTTGGCGCGGCCGAGCGTCACCAGCAGGCGGCCGTCGTCGGTGAGGGTCACCGCGTCGGGCTCGTAGCCGACCGAGGCCTCCGGCCACGGCTGGGTGGAGATGTTCTGGACGACCTTGTCCTTGGCGGTGTCGATGACCGACACGTTGTTGTCGGCGGTGTTGGTGACGAACACCGCGCCGCGCTGGGCGTACACGGCGGTCGGGTGCAGGCCGACGTCGATGGTGCCGACGGCGGCGGACGGGTGGGCCAGGTCGATGACGCTGACCGTGCCGGTGGTGGTGGCGCCGGTCTTGGGGTCGGCCGGTACCTGGGTGCCGTAGGAGTTGAGCGTGGACTCGCCGGTCTTCGCGGGCCGTCCGCCCTCGTTGCTGACGTAGAGCTTGTCGCCGACGCGGGCCATGCCGCGCGGGGCGTTGCCCACCGTCCAGCTCTGCTTGACGGTTCCGGTCGCCGCGTCGATCGCGACCACCCGGTTCTGGCCGTTGACCGCGGCGTACACGGTGGAGCCGTCGGCCGAGAACACGGCCGCGGCGGCCAGGGCCTGCTTGCTGCCGTCGGCCGGGATCTTGACGGCCACCGGGTTGGCGAGGGTGCCGTCCGCGTTCACGGTGAACTTGGTGTAGCCGTCGAGCTGGCCCAGCCACAGCTGCTTGCCGTCGGGCGAGTACGTCGGGCCTTCCTGGCCCACGGCGTTGCTGCTGATGCGCAGGTCGTCGGCGGCGTTGGTGCCGACGCGCTGCTTGATCTGCCCCGTCGCGAGGTCGACGACGACCAGCGAGGCGTCGCCGTCGGTGACCGAGGCGACGAGGTGGCTGCCGTCCGGGCTGACCGTCGACGACATGATCTTGCCGTCGTTGATGACGAGGCGGTCACCGTACGGGGCGATGTACTGGTCGGCGGAGACGACCTGGCCCTTGTCGGTGACCTGGCCGACCTGCTCGGTGCCGAACTGGCGGGTTTCGGCGACGGCGGTGCCGGTGGCCAGGGCGGCCGTGGTGATGCATGCCGTGACCAGGGCGGCCCGGCGGCTGACACGTCTGCCCAGCAGGTCGTAGTACTTCTTCTCGGCCTGCCGACGGCGGCGTGTTATCTGCATGTGTCATTCCTTGGGGAATCGGAGGAGTTGGGGGGTGGCCGGAGAGGAAGAGTTCAGGGGGTCCGGGAGTCCGGGGAAGCGGAGAGCAGGTCGATGTTGCCGTCGAACTGCCACAGCGGGTTCGGTGCGTCTCCGGTGGGGGTCCGCACCACGAAGTAGCCGTTCACTTCCTTCGGTCCGTCGCCGTCGGCGACGAACCGCCCGTCCGCGGTGATGTCGAGCTGGTAGACGGCCGACCCGGTGGCCGTGACGCCCGGCAGGTGCCAGGAGACGACGCACCGCCAGTCGTTGCCCGGACCCTGGGCGCCGTCCTGGACACCGGCCTTGGTGCACGCCGCCGAGGTCCGCAACTGCGCCTCGGTGACGGCGGGCCGGTGGAGCTGCTCGGTCTGGAGGCGGTACAGGTGGGCGAACTCCGTGGCGAGCGAGCGCTGCACCTTGGCCTGCTCGATCCCGGAGCCCGTGGCCGTGGTCGTCGCCGCCACGACCGCGACCGTCACGCCGAGCAGCCCCGCGAGCGGCAGGGCGGCCGTGGTGACCGCGCGGCGCGCCGAGCCGTCGTCGGTGGGGTTGGTGAAGTCGCGGCGCAGGAACAGGACATAGGCGAGCACCGTCGCCGTCCCGGCCCACAGGAGACTGACAACGATGCCGATCAGGAGCGGGGTGAGCTGCGCCGGGCTGGTGAACAGGCCGTTCCAGGTGAGGAAGGCGTCGCCGGGCAGGGCGAGGCGTACGGCGACGGGGAGCGGCAGCATCTGGGCGAGCTGCATCGCCAGTGCGACGAGGGCGGGCAGCAGCAGCCCCATCGGGGAGCGTCCCAGGACCACCGATCCGAGCAGCCCGATCCCGGCGAGGGCCAGGGTCGGGGCGAGCACACCGGCCCAGGCGGCCAGGACGGTGCCGGCGGCGTCCCCCGGCGTGAGCAGGTGGCCGTCGAGGCCGATGAGCGGCCGGTTGCCGACGGCGACCAGCCCGCCGACCGTGCTGGAGACGGCCAGCCCGGCCACGAGCAGCAGGATGACGGTGAGGCCGGCCAGTGCCTTCGCGGCGAAGATCCGCCGGGGCGAGCGGACGGCGACGAGGAGGTGGCGCCAGGTGCCGAGCCGGTCCTCGGAGGCGAACACATCGCCGGCGACGACGGAGGTGAGCAGCGGGAGCGCCCAGGTGCCGGCGAAGCCGAGCGTCACCAGGGGGCCGGCCCAGCCGGTGGCGTGCATCCAGCGGCCGAAGAGGGTGTCCGTGGGCAGCGTGCTCTGCGCGCTCACCCCGGCCACGAAGAGCGCCGGCGCGATCCAGCAGGCGAGGAGCAGCAGGCGGATCCGCCACTGGGAGAGGAGCTTGACGACTTCGAAGCGGTAGCTCCGGGCAACCGTGACACGGCCTGACGCGGCGGTGCGCGCAGGGGGTGCGTCGGGGGCCGGGGGCGTGGTCGCGCTCGGGCTTGCGGTGGCGGTCATCGACCGGTCTCCTGCTGCTGGGCGTCGGACATCGGCGGGGCGCCGGCGTCGTCCTGGCGCGGGGTGTCGGCGTCGTTCTGGCGCGGGGTGTCGGCGTCGTTCTGGCGCGGGGCGCCGGACTTCTGCGGGGCGTCGGCGTCGTCCTGTTGCTGGGCGTCGGACTTCTGCCGGGCATCGGCGTCGTCCTGGCGCGGGACGTCGGGCTTCTGCCGGGTGCTGGCGTCATCCTGCTGCTGGGCGTCGGACTTCTGCCGGGCTTCGGCGTCGTCCAGGCGCGGGATGTCGGACACCAGCGGGGCATCGGCGTCGTCCTGCTGCGCAGCATCGGGCTTCCGCTGTTCGGTCAGGGCCAGGAACGCCGCCTCCAACGGGGAGACGACCGGGGCGAGTTCGCGCAGGGCGATGCCCTCGTGGACGAGCCGCACCACCAGGTCGTCGAGGGCGGGCACCAGCGCGCGCAGCACGAGCGCCGCTCCGCCCTGGCGTCCCGCGGCGTCGTCGGCCAGGCGGATACCCGGCGCGTCGGCGGCCAGCCGGCGTGCGCGCTCCGGGTCGGACGTGACCAGCCGGTAGTCGAGTTCGCGGTGTTCGGCGGCCAGCTCGCCCAGCGGCCCGGAGAAGACGATCCGTCCGGTGGCGAGGATGGTGACCTCGGAGCACAGGGCCTCCAGGTCGTCCATCCGGTGGCTGGAGAGCACGACGCTCGTGCCCTCCCGGGCGAGCCGGGTGAGGACACCGTGGACGTGCTTCTTCCCGGCCGGGTCCAGGCCGTTGGAGGGCTCGTCCAGGATGAGCAGCCGCGGCCGGGTGAGCAGGGCCGCGGCGAGGCCGAGGCGCTGCCGCATGCCCAGGGAGAAGCCGCGGGTGCGCTCGTCGGCGACGTCCGTGAGCCCGACCTGGTCGAGGACGTCGTCGATCCCCGCCGCCCGCGTGTCGTCGCCGCGCAGAGCGGCGAGCGCGGCGAGGTTCTGCCGGGCGGTGAGCGAGGGGTACAGCCCCGGGCCGTCCACGAAGCCGGAGACGCCGCCGGGGGCCTCGAACGCGCGGCCCACCGGTGTGCCGAGGATCTCCAGGCTGCCGCTGTCGGCCACGGCGAGGCCGAGGAGGAGGCCGAGCAGCGTCGTCTTGCCGGCCCCGTTGGGTCCGACCAGGCCGTGGATCCGCCCCTGCGCCACCTCCATGTCCACGCCGTCGAGCGCGACGACGTCACCGAAGCACTTGGTGATGCCGCGCGCCCGGATCGCGAACTGTGAGTCCATGAGCCCCTTCTTTCGGAAAAGCCTCATGGACCCTAGGAAGCCCACACGACACCGACAGCGTTCCCCGGTTGAACGCTCAGGGAACGGAAAGCCAAACGCGAGTCAACTGGCGTCCGGTGCGCCTGCGGTCGTCCCCTTTGGGCGGTCTGACCGACCGTCAGCAGGGCGGGAACCGTTCTGTTCCCTGAGTGCACGGATCGCGCGGTCGCGGAACCGCCCGGACGGCCCTTCGCTCTTGCCGGACGCAGGCAACTGGCAGCTACCGAACCCGAGGAAGACCCCATGTTGAGCAAGATGCGTGCATACGGTGCGATATGCGCGTTCGTCGCCTTCCTCCTGGCGATGGCGGAACCCGCTTCGGCCATCCAGGGAGGCACGGTCAGCAAGCACGGCCCGTGGGCGGTGCGTGTGTACATCGACGGCGAGCCGTCCTGCACGGGCACCGTCGTGGCCCCCGAGTGGGTGATCACCGCCGGTCACTGCGTCCGCTACGACAACTGGGACATCACGTTCCGCGTCGGCAGTCTCGACCAGCGGCACGGGAAGGTCGTGCGTCGCGTCGAGAACGGCACGGTGTTCGCGTCCGGGGCCGACGTGGCCCTCGTGCGGGTGCCCCGCCTCGACGTCCAGCCCATCGGACTGGGGACCGGCGCCAGTGTGAAGGTGGGGCGCAGCGTGCGGTCCTACGGCTGGGGCGCCACCTGCGCGCCGCCGCGGAGCGAGGGCTCGTGCCAGTCGAACGTGCTCAAGCAGGCGCAGGTCACGATCGTGAAGCACGCGGACAAGCGGTGCGATCTGCTCGTGGGGACCGGGGACTTCTGCGTGCAGCGCGGCACCGGCCTGCCGGCGGGCGGTGACTCGGGGGGCCCGGCGACGGCGTTCGACAAGGCGGGCCGCGAGGTGCTCGTGGGCGTCCTGTCCGCGTCGGACCGGACGGAGGTCGCCTCGTTCGGAGACGTTACGCGCCTGCGCTCGTGGATCAAGTGGGTCATCCGCACCGGGGGCCACTGACACCGCGAGGAGCGGGGCTGCCGGGCGCACGGGCACCGTTGCCGTCATGCGGACGCCCGTGCGTTGCCCGTCCGGCGGAAGGCCTCCCGTGAAGCGCTCAGCAGTGTCCCGTCGCGGTGTCCTCAGGGCCGGACTCGGCGCGGCGGCGGTGGGGTTACCGGTCCAGGCCGGTGTGGCGTCCGCGTCCCCGGCCGGTCGGGCGGAAGCGGTGACCGCCGCCGGCCGGACCCTCCGGTTCACCGCCGGCACCAACGCGTCCGTGGCCGTCTCGCCGGACGGTGGGCGTCTGATCGTCGAGGTGCAGGGCGTGTTGTGGCCGCTGCCCCGGGCGGGCGGCCCGGCGACGGCACTGACCGGGGCCGAGCTGGAGCCGGTCCGGGTGGCCTGGTCGCCGGACGGTTCCCGGATCGCCGTCCGCGCCTATCAGGGCGGCGGGTTCCACGTGGGGACGATGGCGCCGGACGGCTCCGGTCCGCGCCGGCTGACGTCCGGGCCGTGGGACGACCGGGGCGTCAGCCGGTCGCCCGACGGCAGCCGGATCGCGTTCGCGTCCGAGCGGGGCGGGGACGCCGTACGCGGCAGCTCGTACACCATCTTCCCTGGAGCCGGGGAAGCTCGCCGGCCTCACGGTGATCGACGGCGACCCGTTCCACGACGTCGACGACCTGGTCCGTACCGCCTGGGTCATGCGGGACGGCAGGGTGCACCGCCGCGAGGACCTGGTGAACGCGTTCCCGGCCGGCCCGTCGGCACCGTCCGGCCCGGCACACGCCGACTGGCTCGCCGTCAGCCGCCGGTTGCGCCGGGAGCCCTGCTGTTCGGAACACATCACCGGGCCGTAGCCGAGCTCGGGCGTCCGAACGTTCCGGCGGTCCGGGGCGACCGCGCGTGGCCCGCGTTCGCGGTGTCACCTCCGGTCGAGCCGGGCCACGTGCCGCAGGGAGATCGCGATGTCGTTCTCCCGGCACCAGGCCGTGGCGATGCCGAGCGGGATACCGTGATCGCCGCGTAGCTGGAGCAGGACGCGGGCCCTCTCGGCGGGGTGGTGACGGCGTGCCATCGCACGCTCCAGGAGCATCGGCGCCCTGGAGAGCACGCGTGCGAAGCGTTCGCGTTCCTCTCGTACCGTGTCGAGCAGGTGGTGGGACAGGGGCGTGAAGCCCAGTTTGGTGCGCACGGTTCTGTCCGCCGCCTCGACCAGGGTGTCGAGCCGCGTCAGGGACACACCGGTCAGGGCCAGTTCGGTGCCCGCGTGCCGCAGCAGACGGCGCACGACATGGGCCCTGCCCCGGGGGCCCGGCGCGAAGCCCGAACCGATCAGCAGGGCGGCGGTGAAGGAGCGGTCGACGAGCACACGGACGCGTTGGGCCTGCGCCGTCCGGGTCCCCTGGGCCGGAAGCACCTCCTGGACGTTCTCCACCAGCCGCGTGAAGCGGCGTACGGCGAACGGTTCACGGGTGTCGTCCACGGCACTGAGGAGTTCGCTTTCGAGCACGGCGACCTCCAGCACCGAGCGCACCTGGGAGGCCGCGCTGAACCGCATGCGGGCGAGGACGAGGTAACGACCGCATCGGCAGCCGGGGCCGCACGTGCCGCTGCACGGGGGCCCGACCGGGAACTCGATGCTGAGGCGCGGGCCGCCGGCCAGCGGTGCCCGCTTCCTCGTCGCACGGCGCGCGTCGGACCCGATCTGCCGGGGCTCCACCCCGAGGCGCCCGAGGGCCTGGTGCAGGGGGTCCGCGTCGGAGGGACTCGCCGACACGACGAAGGCCAGGCCGCGCGCGTCCACCCCGGCGCCGGCGAGGGCCTTCGCCACCTCCTCGATGGGCACGTGGAACGGACGGGGACCTGCCCAGACGGCGCTCAGCACACGCTGCGCCGAGGGAGGCACGCCGACCGGCACGGCATGGATGTGACGCGCTCCGATCGACCAGCGCACGGTGTGGACGCCGCCGCGCGAGTGCGAGAGGGAGGCGAGGAGCGGATCGGCCCACGAGGGTGCGAGGTGGCTGGGGAACAGTTCGGCCCGGCCGGGCTGTGCGAGGGCCGGCGGCGGCTGCCAGCGGTAGCCCTGGGCGGCCAAGGCGGCTGACACCTGCTGAATGTCAATCGACGCTTGGTTCACGTCCTGTACCCCGGATCCGATTAGTGACTCGAAAGTGACAGTCAATATAGCAAGTAAAGAACAGACCCCAGAGGCGCTCCAGCCATTTCCGTACATATGGGCACCCAAAGGACAGTCAATCGCTCACCATCGGGACAAGGGGGGCTTTTCCACTGGGTCGTTCATCTCTTGACTGGCTCTGTCATGTCCTGTCACGCTCTCCGCAGTCGAGCCGCACGGCTCAAAAGGCCCTACTGATCGATGGAGAGTTCCTCTCGTGCGCACTCTTGCTGCCCTTTTCCTGGTCGCCGCCGCCCTGCTGTCGGTGGGCTCTCCGCTGGCGGGAGCGCTCCCCCACGACGTCACGGGCACCCAGGTGACGCTCGCGGCCGGCTCGCCCGACGACGACGACCTCCCGCTGTGCTGCTGAGGTGATCGCGCCGCCGGGCACAGGGAAGCGTCCCGCGAGTTCCTCGCGGGACGCTTCGCGCAGGAGTGCCTCGGCTCAGCAGCAGAGGGGAAGGTCCGGGTCGCGGTCGCCCACCGGCGCCTCCGCCACGGAATCCGGAAGCCGCGCGGATCCAGCCGGGCCCGGGACCGGGCCCGAGGGCGCCCCGGGCGCCACGGCACCCGACGCGAAGAGACACAGCAGCGCCACAAGGATGAACGGTGAGCGCCTGGCAAGGGTACTTCTCATGAAGGTTCTCTCCCGATTGCCCGCAATGCACGATGCCAGAAGAGGGGCCTTCCCCGTGCGATAGCACACGAGACCCCACGCGATCTTGACAGCGCGTGACTCACCCGGTCAACGCGGGGGTGTGCATCGGCGTTTCGTCAGCGCCTGTCGGGCTATGTCCGGTTCACCGTCCGGGACGACCGGACGACCGGCGGCTTGTCAGGTCGAGTCAAGAACTTGTCAATATTTGTTGACCGGTTGTCAATTCTCTCCCTAAGGTCGGGCTCCATGAGTGGCTCCATGACCTCCGACCGGCCCGCCACCCTCCTGCGCGATCCCCCCTTCCGCCGTTACTGGACCGCACAGACGGTGTCGCGGCTCGGAGACCAGGTCTCCAACCTCGCCGTCCCGCTCATCGCCGTCACCGTCATCCACGCCGACACCGCGCAGATGGGCTACCTGTCCGCCGCGGCGTGGATTCCGTACCTCCTGTTCGGACTGCACGCGGGTCTGTGGGCGGACCGGCTGCGGCACCGCCGCCGCGCCATGATCGCGGCTGACGTGGGGAGATTCGCCATCCTGATGACGATCCCCGTCGCCCATGCCTTCGGCACGCTCACCTTCTGGCACCTCTACGCCGCGGCCTTCGCCACGGGCGCGCTGTCGGTCGTCTTCGAGGTCTGCAACCCCCCGGTGTTCAAAGCGCTGGTCGATCCGGCGCAGTACGTCGCCGGCAACTCCCTGGTGAGCGGGAACAGGGCCATGGCGAAAGTGGCCGGCCCCACGATCGGCGGCTTCCTGGTCCAGCTGTTCACAGCCCCGGTCGCCCTGGCCGCGGACGCGCTGTCCTACCTCGCTTCCGCGCTGCTGCTGTCCCGTATCGCCCCGGCCGAGGCACCGCCGGCACCACGGGAGGGTGCCGCCATGCGCGCGGCGGTGCGGTACATCGCACGGTCGCCGGCCATCCGGGCCGCGCTGGCCGCCACGGCGAGCGTGAACTTCTTCTGCTTCGGTGTCACCACGCTCTTCGTCCTCTATGCGACCGAGACCCTTCACCTCGGTCCCGACCTGCTCGGTCTGATTCTCGGCGCGGGGGCCGTCGGCGCCGTGGTGGGAGCCGTGTGCGCGACACCGCTGACGCGACGCGTCGGCGTGGGCCCCGCCTTCCTCCTCGGTTGCGTCATGATGCCGGCCTCCATGCTCCTGATTCCCGCCGCCGACGGGCCCACCCACGTGGTGGCGGCGATGCTCGTCGCGGCGGAGTTCGGCTCCGGGATCGGTGTCATGTGGATCGACATCACGGTGGCCACCGTGCTGACCTCGTTGGTCCCCGACGCCTCGCGCTCGATGGTGTTCGGGGTCTACCAGACCGCCAACCTCGGCACCCGGCCCTTCGCGGCACTGGCCGCGGGAACCGCCGCCGGCTGGCTCGACACACGTACGACCCTGTGGATCGCGGTCGCCGGCGCCCTCACCTCGTTCCTGTGGGTGTTGCCCTCTCCCCTGCGCCGGCGCGACCTGCCGAGGGCGGCACACGAAGCCCCCGGCACTGTGACAGGCACCTGACATTGCCGCCAGGGTGCCGCTCACAGTGCCGATTTCGCGCTCCCGACACGGTTAGCGTGAGCCGGCAATCGCTGATCGCCATCGCAACCCGGGCGTCCGCCCCACCCCCACCCGCGTCCGCCGCCGCAGGAAGAACGGGAAAGACAGGTGCCGCCGCAACCCGGATGCACAAGCCGGCTGCGGCACGAGGCCCCTGCCCCCGGTCTCCTGTCGTCTGTCATCGCCCTCATGGAGACTTCCGTGACATCAGCAGATTTCGGCTCCTTCTCCGACAAGTTCGCCACGCAAGTCATCGAGACCCCCGACGCACCCGCGGTGGAACTCGGCGACCGCCACCTCACCTACGCCGACCTGGACCGCCGGGCCGGAGAACTGGCCGCCAGGCTGCGCGCGTCGGGAGTACGACCGGAGACGACGGTCGGCGTGTTCATGGAGCCGTCCCTCGACCTCGTGGTCGCCGTGCTGGCGATCGTCCGTGCGGGCGCCGCCTGGCTGCCGCTGGATCCGTCGTACCCGCGCGACCGTCTCGCCTACATGGTCCGCGACTCCGGCTCGGTGCTGATCGTCGCCGAGACGACGGCACCCGACTGGCTGCGCGACCTCGACGTTCCCCTGCTGGACCCGGCCGCCGACGGCCCCGCGGACCCGGTGTCCCCGCCGCGGCCGCGCCCCGAGTCACCGGCGTACGTCATCTACACCTCCGGCTCCACCGGCCGGCCCAAGGGCGTGACGCTCACCCAGCGCGGTCTCGCCAACCTCGCCGAGGCGCAGATCAGCGTCTTCGGGGTCCGTCCGGGAAAGCGCGTCCTGCAGTTCGCCTCGCCCAGCTTCGACGCGTCCGTCTTCGAACTCACGATGGCGCTGTGCTCCGGCGCCACCCTCGTGCTGCCTCCGCGCCGGGACGTGCTGTACGGCCCCGGCCTCGGGGACTTCCTCGCACAGGCCCGGATCACCCACATCACACTGCCGCCGAGCGTGCTCGGCATGGTGCCCCCGGCGCCCCTGCCGGACCTGGAGACCATCGTCTGCGCCGGTGAGGCCCTGCCGCAGCAGCTCGTGGACCGGTGGGCTCCGGGCCGCACCATGTTCAACGCCTACGGCCCGACCGAGGCCACGGTCTGGGCGTCGGTCTCCCCGGTGTTCCCCGGCGGAGGCAAGCCCGTCATCGGCGGCGCGATCGACGGTGTCCGTCTGTACGTGCTCGACGAGTCGCTGCGCCCGGTACCGGCCGGCGAGTCCGGCGAACTGGTCATCGGCGGCGAGGGCGTGGCGCGCGGCTACATCGGGCGGCCCGGTCTGACGGCGGAGCGCTTCGTACCCGACCCCGGGGCACCGGGCGAGCGCGCCTACCGCACCGGCGACCTGGTCCGGCTGTCGCCGGAGGGGGAGCTGGACTTCCTCGGCCGCATCGACCAGCAGGTCAAGCTCAACGGCTTCCGTATCGAACTCGACGAAGTCGCCGGCGTGCTGCGGGAACACCCGGGGGTGCAGGACGCCGCGGTCGTCGTGGGGCGCGTCGGCGACGAGGACCGGCTGCTCGCCTACGCCGTGGCTCCGGACGTACGGCCCCTGGAACTGCGGGAGTTCGCCGGTGGCCGGCTGCCGCACTACATGGTCCCGTCCGTCGTCCTCATCGACCGCCTGCCGCTGACTCCCAACGGCAAGCTGGACCGTGCCGCGCTCCCGGCCCCCGACCGCGCCTCGCTGGGACTGGGCACGGGCGGCTCGGACACCCGGACCGAGACGGAGCGCCGTCTCGCGGAGATCGCCGCGGAGCTCCTCGGCATCGACGGTGTCGGCGCGGACGACGACTTCTTCCACCTGGGCGGCCACTCGCTGCTCGCCGGCAGGCTCGCGGCCCGTGTCCGCGCCGAGTTCGGCGTCGAACTGCCGATCTCCAGCATCTACGAGGAGCGCACGGTGGCCGGCATGGCGGCGGCGCTGGACCGGCGCGGCGACACCGCGCCGCCCCTGCCACCGGTGGTTCCGGTGCCGCGCGACCGGCCGCTGCCGCTGTCCTTCCCGCAGGAACGCATCTGGTTCCTCGAACAGCTCTCCCCGGGCAACCTGGCCTACAACGCCCAGGCCACCATCCGGCTGCGCGGCCCGCTCGACGCGACGGCACTGCGCGACACCCTCACCGAGATCGTGCGCCGGCACGAGATCTTCCGCACCGCCTTCATGACGGTCGACGGCGTGCCGGTGCAGGAGCCGCGCCCGCCCATGCCGGTGCACATGCCGGTCGTCGACCTGGAGGACGTGCTGCCCGAGGACCGGGAGGCCCGTACCGAGGAAGTGGTGCGGGAGACCATCCGCAAGCCCTTCGAGCTGACCGACCCGCCACTGGCGCGCTGGCTGCTGATCCGGCACGCCGCGGACGACCACACCCTGGTCCAGGTCGAGCACCACTTCGTCCACGACGGCTGGTCGTTCGGCATCCTCCTGGACGAGATCCGCGCGATCTACCCGGAGCTGGCCGCGGGCCGTCCGTCCCCGCTGCCCGAACCGGCCGTGCAGTACGCCGACTTCGCGTCGTGGCAGCGTTCGTGGATGCGTGACGAGGTCCTCGACCGGCATCTCGCCTACTGGAAGCGGCATCTGGAGGGCGCACCGCACGTACTGGACCTGCCCACCGACCGGCCCCGGCCGCGCGTCCCCTCCTTCCACGGGTCGGCCCTGCGGGTCGATCTGCCGGTCGAGCTGAGCCGCGCGCTGCGCCAGTCCAGCCAGCAGTCCGGAGTGACCCTCTTCGCCTCGATGCTGTCCGGCTTCGCCTCCCTGCTGAGCCGCTACTCGGGCCAGAACGACCTGGTCATCGGCACCGGTGCCGCCAACCGCCGCATCGCGGAGACGGAGCGCATGCTCGGCATGGTGGTGAACACGCTGCCCCTGCGCATCGACACCTCCGGCTCACCGAGCTTCGACCGGCTCCGGCACCGCGTGCACGACATCCTGGTCGACACCTCGGACTGGCAGGACGTACCGCTGGGCCGGCTGGTCGAGGCGCTGGCGCCGCCGCGGGTGCCCTCGATCAACCCGCTGTTCCAGGTGATGTTCAGCTTCCACAACGCCTTGGTGCCCGACCTGGAGTTCGGCGGGCTGGAGGGCACCATCCTGGAGCGGCACAACGGCTCCTCCAAGATGGACATGAACATCGTCGTCGTGCCCCGGGCCCAGCAGCGCACCGGTCGTGAGGACCACCCGGACCACGATCGCATCACGCTCATCTGGGAGTACTCCACCGCGCTCTTCGACGAGGCCACGATCCGGCGGATGGTCTCCCACTACATCTCGCTGCTGGAGTCCGCGCTGGCCGATCCGGACCTTCCGACGGACCGGATCAAGCTGGTGGCCGACGGCGACGCGGAGGAGCAGGGGTGGTTGCTGGCATCGGGTGCGGGTGAGGCGGTGGAGTACGCC
>NZ_KQ948372.1:0-84215 GCF_001514055.1 Streptomyces corchorusii
CCTAGGCCGTGTCTGATAATTGATCTTGTGGTGGGTCGGGGTGAGTTGACGGATGCGGCGTGGGAGCGGATAGCTCCGCTGCTGCCGGGTGTTGATGGGCGTGGGCGGCCCTGGCGGGATCACCGCCAGGTCGTGAACGGCGTGTTGTGGCGGTTGCGGACCGGAGCGCGCTGGAGGGACCTGCCCGAGCGCTATGGCCCGTGGCAGACCGTCTACGAACGCTTCGCCCGCTGGGAGAGAGATGGAACCTGGGCCAGGCTGCTGGAACACGTCCAGGTCCGCGACGACGCGGTGGGCGCGGTGGAGTGGACGGTGTCGGTCGACTCCACCATCAACCGCGCTCACCAGCACGCCGCCGGAGCCCGCAAAAAGGGGCACCGGCGACGGACGAACTGGAAGATCCGCCACATCAGGCGCCTGGCCAGGCACTCGGCCGCTCCCGCGGCGGACTGACTACCAAGGTCCACCTCGCAGCGGACGGCCGCGGCCTCCCCCTGGCCCTCGTGGTCACACCAGGCAACGTCAACGACTCCACTATGTTCGACACGGTGCTTCAGGCGATACGGGTGCCCCGCATGAACGTCGGCCGGCCGCGACGCAGGCCCGAGACAGTCATCGCGGACAAGGCGTACTCCTCGCGGGCCATCCGGTCTGGCTTACGCCGGCGCGGCATCAGAGCAGTCATCCCTCAACGGGCCGACCAGGCAGCAGGCCGACGACGCCGCGGATCAGCCGGTGGACGACCACCGGCCTTCGATGCCGAGAAGTACAAGGCCCGCAATGTCGTCGAGCGCTGCTTCAACAGGCTCAAACAGTTCCGAGCCATCGCCACCCGCTTCGACAAGCTGGCCACCCGCTACCTCGCGGGCCTCCGCATCGCCTCACTCATCCTCTGGCTCCGCGAACAGTGATCATTTGTCAGACAGAACCTAGCTGATTGATCACGTTGTTGACGGCTGTCGGGGTTGATCACCGTAATGCCCGGCTGACCGTTCATGGAGGCGGCTGCTCGTCGAGCGTGTCGGCGCCGGCCGCCCTGTCGCGCATGTCGCTGCCGAGGTGGGCATCTCCCGCGCAACCGCCTACAAGTGGCCGCGTCGCTGGTCGGACGGAGGGCGAGGCCGGCCTGCACGACCGTTCCAGCCGCCCCGTGACGACACCGCACCGCACTGCGCCGACGGTGCCAGGCCCTGGTGTGTCAGCAGCGGCAGATACGCAAGCTCGGACTGGCCCGCCTCGGCCCGATCCTGGGCCTGCCCGCCTCGACCACCCACCGGATCCTGGTCCGTCACGGCCTGAACCGGCTGGCCCACCTGGACCGGCCCACCGGCCAGGTCATCCGCCGCCACGAACGCGACCGGCCCGGCGAGCTGACCTACATGGACGTCAAGAAGCTCGGCCGCATCCCCGACGGCGGCGGCCACAAGGTGCTGGGCCCACAGGCCGGCCGGGCCGCCCACAGCGGCATGAGCTTCGACTACATCCAGTCCGCCGTCGACGACCACTCCCGCCTGGCCTGAAGGCCACCACCTGCGCCGCGTTCCTGCGCCGGACAGCGGCCTTCTTCGCCGCGTCGGGCATCGACCGCATCGAGCGGGTCTTGACCGAAAACGCCTGTCCCTACCACAAAAGCTTCGCCTGGCGGCGGCGCTCGCCGACCTCGGCGCGACCGGCAGACTCACCCGCGCCTACCGGCCGCAGATCAACTGCGAGGATCTGGAGATGTTCTTCCGGCCGGTCTGACCCACAGACCAACCGGCCGTTCGTGCTTGTTGCCGATGTGTCGACCGGCCGGGAGGACGCGTGCGGCTGCACCGGCGGATCGGCCGGTGTGACCTGGTAAGAGCCTGGCTCACGCGCCTCGTCGCAGTAGCGTCCCCGGTGCTCCGTCGGTGCGGCTCCAGCCACGCGGACCGCCAGGAGGACAGGTGCCCAGCAGTTCCAACACGAGCGACACCCTCGGAGTCGACACCCACGCGGACGTTCACGTTGCTGCCGCCCTGGACCAGTTCGGCCGCCGGCTGGGGACGCTGACCGTTCCTTCGACACCACAGGGATGCGTCTGCCTGGAGTCCTGGGCTACAAACATGGGCGCCATCGAGCAGATCGGCCTGGAAGGCACCGGCTGCGTCGGCGCCGGCCTGTCGCGGTGGATGCGGCAGCGGGGCCACCGCATCGTCGAGGTCAACCGACCCGACCGCCAGACACGACGGCGTCGCGGGAAGTCCGACGCCGTCGACGCCGAGGCCGCCGCACGAGCAGTGCAGGCCGGTACCGCTACCGCGATACCCAAGACCGGTGACGGTGCCGTTGGATGATCCGCACCCTCAGAGTCGCCGTCGAAGTGCGATGAAGGCCCGCACCCAAGCCGTCAACCAACTCAAAGCCCTGACGGCTCCTGACACTCTTCGTGGACGCATCCGCGGGCTGCACCGCTCCGAACTGATCCGCACCGTCACAACAACCCCGGCCCCCGGCGTCGGCGGGAGTACGCCCGCGCGTGGGTCAATGGACTCGCCCCGAGACCGTCGCGGCATTGCTCATCGCGGTCGGTGACAACCCCGAACGGCTCCGTTCAGAGTCGGCCTTCGCCCACCTCTGCGGAGTCGCCCCCATCCCTGCATCCTCAGGGAAGACCAACCGCCACGGCCTCAACCGCGGAGGCGACCGGCAAGCCAACCACGCCCTCTACATGATCACGGTCACCCGCATGGCCTGGGAACCACGCACACGCGCCTACGTCGCCCGCAGGACAACAGAAGGCAAGACGAAGACCGAAATCATCCGCTGCCTGAAACGGCACATCGCACGCGAGATCTATCGCATCCTCGTCCCCCGCGTCCCCGCTCAGCCCCCTCCCAACAGGAACTGGCGAGCGCAGCCTGACCGTCCTTGACAGCTAAAGGAGCATCGGCAAGGTCGAACGCTTCCACCGCACCCTGCTCGACGAATGGGCTTACATCCGGCCCTACACCAGCAACGCCGAACGCACCGCCGCCCTGGCAGACTTCCTGCACACCTACAACCACCACCGCTACCACACCGCACTCGCAGGCCACCCACCAATCAGCCGCGCGAACAACGCTGCGGGTCAATACACCTAGAGCTCGGCGCCGGGGGCCGGGCTTGTCCTGGCACGCCTTGACACGTACGCTCATCCAACATCTCACTCGGTGTGTCGGCAACGTCGGAGGTACCGCGAAGTCCGCCGTACTACGACTTCCGAGCGGCCCGGACTTCCCTCTCTCAAAGCGTCGCCCGGAACCCGGGGCATGAGCTTGGAGGCTGCCATCACAACAGAACCGCGAACCTCGCCGGAAATCCCTCAGTCTGTGACGGTACCGAGCTGGGTCGACCAGGTCCGAGAAGTACTGGACGATCCGACAGACACGCACGACGGACGCGGGCGCTTGCCGGCCGAGGTGCCCTTCGCCGTCGTCCACCACTGGCATGCCGGTGCGGTGGCGGATTTGGTCGGCGAGGCCGTGGCTCGCAACGGCGGGGACCTGGCCCGGCACAACGCCCTGCGGGCGGCGCACCGACGCGCGGCGGCAGGCGAGCCGGTCGCCGGGGACGTGTGGTCGGCGCTGCTGGAACCGGTATTGCGCGAGGTATACGGGCTGGCCTATCCCCGTGAGCGGGTGCACAGGCGGGCGTCGTCGGCCGCGGTCGCGTTCGCGCGCACGCGCGGTTGGTCGACGGAGGAGGCCGAACACTACGGCGAAACCTATGCGCGGATGAACACCGAAGTGAGCGAGCGCGTGCACGCGGAGGCCAACGCGATCGCGAACGCCGCCGCTTATGCCGTCGCCTTCGCGGCCGGGGACGCGCGGGAGTACGCCCGCGCGTGGCCCTTCGCCCTGGTGCAGGCCTGGATCGCCGCCTACACGGGTCCGGACGGTGCCGCTGAAGGCGTGGCCGCTCGGGAGGCCCGCGCACGCCTACGGGACGGCCTGTCCGAGGCGGTGACGCGCGCCGTGACATGAGCAGACGGGCGCTGCTGCGGGCAGGGAGCCCCTGGTACCACCCCGACACATGGTGTGAAGGGCCCCACGGCGCCTTCACACCATCGCGTCCGTCAGCCCTTGACAGGCCCGCCGTTGATGGCGACACGCCGGCCGTAGCGGGCGTAGGGGTAGTAGTCGTATGTCGCGTGGTGCTGGACGCATCGGTTGTCCCAGAAGACCAGGGTGTGCGGGGTCCAGTGGACGCGGCAGTGGAGGGCCGGCCTGGCGGCGATGGTCTCGAAGAGCATACCGAGCAGGGCTTGGCTCTCTTGCGCGGAGAGCTGCGGGATGCGGCTGGTGTAGGCCTTGTTGACGTAGAGCAGCTTCCGGCCGGTCTCGGGGTGCCGGGCGACGAGCGGGTGCTCGCTCAATGGGATGACGTAGTCCGCCGGCGGAGTGTAGCCCTGGAGGGCCTGAGCGCCGTCGTGGACCGCGGTGAGCTGGTCCAGCAGGGACCGCATGGCGGGCGAGAGCATCTCATAGGCCAGGTGCATGTTGGCGAAGAGGGTGTCGCCACCGCACCCCGGCTCCGGGACTTCGGTGATGTAGAGCATGGACCCCAGTGACGGCTCGGCGTCGGCGGTTCCGTCGGCATGCCAGCCGTTGCCCGCCACGTTCACCGCGGCGGATGTGGTACTGATCTCTAGGATGTAGGGATCGGCCTCGGGCGGCGGCGGGTTGACGGGGCGCAGCTCACCGAAAGCGGCGGCGAAGCGTTTGTGGTCCTCGATGCTGATCGCCTGGTCCCGGAAGACGAGGACGTGGTGATGGAGGAACGCGGTGCGGATCTCCTCCAATTGCTCGGCCGGGATCTCCTGCGCAAGGTCGACGCCTGAGACCTCAGCGCCTAGAACGGGGGTGATGCGTTCGACTGTGAGCGTGCGGTAGGGGGGCAGGGGACGGGTGGTCACCGCAGCCAGTGCTTCGCGTGCGTAGGGCTCCATGACGTTCTCCAAGAGGGAATGGGGTTACAGGCCTCGGTCGAGCAGTTCGGCGAGGACGATGCGACCGAAGGAGAGGTTGCCGTGGATCTCGTCATCGGCCTCGCACAGTTCGGGGCGTTGCAATCCGTCCGGGCCGGTGGTCCGGTGGCGCAGGTCCACGACTTCGGCGCCGAGCTGTTCCACGGCCAGCCGGATGCTTTCCTGCGCCGCCATGAACACCGCCGGATCGGACTGGCCCGGGACCCGCTGCGGCGGCATCACCGCCAGGATGCGCAGGCCGAGGTCCAGGGTCGTCTCGTAGAAGGCGAGGGCGTCACGGACGCAGGCTCGTACGATGGCGTCGAACAGGGAGCTGGAGAGGACGCCGGAGGGGACGGTCCCCGACCGGTCGCGGTAAAGGTCCCAGTTCTCCCGCAGCGCGACGAAGTGGGCGCAGAAACCGAACGTCGCGACCAGAGGGATGCGAAGGCGGGCGAGGGCGTCGATGCCGAGTTCCTCGAGGAAGCGACGGTAGTGCTTCTCGGCCTCGTCGGACCGGAAGACCACGTCGGTCCCGCCGGGGGAGTCGCGGGTGGTGAAGAAGCTGTCGGTGAACTCCCGGCCTGCCCCTATGGGGCCGCCCTGGAACGGGATGCCGGCGCCCTGGGCTGCTCGTCCGATCGGTCCCGCGTGGGAATCTCCGAGCAGCAGGAACCTAGCGGGGGCTGTAGTAGTCAAGGACGGCGTCCTCACAGGCGGCATCTCCTGAACGGGCAGCGGTGTCACGGGCGGGCAGCGGTTGCGTGGGGCGGTTGGCCAGTCCCGCCAAGAAGTGCCGCATCACGAAGTCGACTCCTTCGGGCGTGACGGTGCGCTGGTTGGAGCCGAAGAACCTGCCTCCGAAGACCGGCCCGGTGATGAGCTCGTAGGAAGGGAAGTAGTCGATGTCCGGATCTTCCAGGGCAAGCTGGCCAGCGACCGCGCGCAGCACGGACTTGGAGTAGCCATTGGCAGGGAGCGCGTGACCGCCGGTCGCGGTCGCGGTCAAGGGCTGCGGTGACACCGTCAGCAGAACGCGCAGACCGGGGTTGGCCTGGCGCGCCATCGCGATCGCCTCGGTCATGTCCCTGTGTACTTCGGCGAAGGTGAAGTTGTGCAGGCTGTACCGTTCGGCGTCGAAGGTGCCGCGGACGGTGCCGGGGCAGGTGGGGTGCACGGTCCCGTCGGTGGCGTCGAGCCACGCCTCTGTGAGCCCCATGGTGAAGACCAGGCAGCTCGCCGTGGTGACGGCGGTGCGGATGGCGGACAGAGTGGTTTCGCGTGCCTGGAGCATTGCGGCGGGCGAGGCGAAGCCGTCGGGGTCGATCGCCGGACGGTACGGGTCGGCATAACGGTCGCCCTCGGGCCAGGCTTCCTGGGGTGGTCGTGCGTGGCTGAGGGCCCACGACAGCCACTGGCGCAGGACGGCCGGCGTGTAGATGTTGCCGGTTCGGAAGGAGAAGGCGCCGTAACCGCGGTCCTGGCGCTGCTGCCGGGTCAGGCCGGGCGGGGCGGGTTCGGCATCGAGCCAGTTCAAGCCCGAGTTCAGCAGCGCCCGTCCGAGCTGCGCGGCGAAGCAGGAGCCCGCGGTGATGACGGGGCTGTCCTGGTCGAGGGTGAACTTGGGTGTCCAGACGTCGCCGATGTCCAGCGGGTCCGGCTCGGCGACTGCCGGCCGCCAGAACGACCGTACGGGCAGCGACTGGTAGGGGTTCACTGGGCGCGCTCCGATTCTTGCTCGCGGTGAGACCGGGGACGGGGGGCGGGATCCGCCAGCGCTTCCGCGATGCTCTGCGCCACCGTGTGCACGTGCGGGGGCGCGACGATGCCGTAGTGGTCGGTGGGCAGGGATCGCCGCAGGGCGGAGGGGGGCAGCCAGTCGCTCCACTGTCGGGCTGTTTCCTGAGGGTCGCCGGGTGCGGGCATGCCCGCTGTGGGCCGGTCGGCCAGCCACAGGAAGGCGGGGGTGAAGGCGAGCGGCCGCACCTGGTGCTCGCCCAGGCTGCGCAGGTTGGCCCGGCAGCAGTGGGCCAGTCGTTCGGCGTATGTCTGCGCGTGTTCAGCCGATGTCGCCACGGATCCGGTTCCGAGTTCGGCGGCGAACACCGCCTCTAGGTGGCTGTCGTCGTACGCGGCGACCAGGGCGTCCGCGCGCGGTGGTGGCGGGTCCAGCAGGTGGACCGCGTCAAATGGTCGCCCGGCCGCCTCGGCGATGGCGGCCATCTCCATGGCCACCCGGGCGCCGAAGGACCACCCGGCGAGGTGCAGCCGGCGGCCGGTACGGCCGAAGCGGTGGCGCAGTCCGGCCTCGTAGCGGCGGGCTCGTTCGGCCAGCGACCACACGGGGATGCCGTCGTCGCGCAGCGCGGGATCGGCTATGAGGCACACGGTCGGTGCGGGCCCGAGCGAGGCCACCAGCGAGCGGTAGGCCTGGATGTCGCCGCCCACGGGGTGCACCAGACACAGAACGGCAGAGCCGGTCCCCTCCTGCCAGACGTCCAGGACGACCTGGGACGCGACGTCCGTGGCCCTCGTGGGAACGGGAGCGGCCAGGGCCGCTTCGAGGTGTTTGAGGACCTCGGTCAGGCTGATCCGGTGACTGAAGGAGGCCAGGTCCAGTTCGACCCCGTGGTCAGCCTCGATGTGGGCCAGCAGGTCCAGGAGGGTCAGCGAGTCGGCGCCCAGATCGTACAGCGAGTCGTCCGGACCGAGCTCGCCGACACCGAGCAGGTCCTGGAGCACGCGGGCGATGGCTCCGGCTCGTTCCCCGGCGCTGTCAGGTTCTGTGGTGCCCATTGAGCCGCCCGGATCGTGCGATGCTCCCGATGGCGCGGTGAGTGTGCGCGCAAGGCCGTCGCCGGTGGGCCCGTAGAAGGCGCGGGATGCATCGAGGCCGGTGGTGGAGACGAGGAGTTGGGGCAGTTGCAGGGCCAGCGCGCGGGCGAAGACCGACTGGCCTTCCTCGACTGTCAGGCCGACCTCCAGATGTGCCTGGTGGCGGCTGTCCGTGTGCAGGACCCGGGTGGCCATTCCGGTCTCGCTCCAGATGTCCCAGTCGATGCTCATCCGGGTGGTGGTCTCCGTCTCGCCGGCGCGGTGGTGGGCGAAGCCGTCGAGAAGGCTTGCGCCGGCCGCGTAGTCGCTTTGGCCGACGCCGCCCAGCAGGGCGGACATGGAGGAGCAGTAGACGGCGATCTCCGGGTGGAAGGTGTCGATCAGACGCTCCACGACGAGGGCGCCGTTCTCCCGGGCTGCGGCGGCGTCGCGCATCGCCGTGGCGTCGCGGCGTAGGAGCAGTCCGCCGGAACCCAGCCCGGCTGCGTGGATCACGCTGTCCAGCCGTGGCGTGTGGCGGGCGATGGCTGCCGCCGCCCTCTCCACGGTCATGGTCGCCAGATCGGCTGCGATGAGGCCGACGCGGTCGGCCCGGTGGGCCAGTTCCGGGGGCAGCTGCGGCTTCCTCGACAGCAGCAGGACCCGGCCTCCGGTGTGTTCCAGCAGCCAGGCGGCGATGGCGCGGCCGATGCCGCCCGTACCGCCCAGTACCAGGTGGACCGTGTCGTCCCCGGACGGTATGACGACGTCCGCGCTGGACGGTGCCGGTACGGGCGTGGTGCCCGGTCGCCACCAGTAGCCCTGCCGCAGGGCGAGCTGCCGGGGCAGGGCCGGGACGCACGGGTCGGGGGGAGTCCGTCGGGCTCCGGCGACGGCCGAGGCCACGTGCCGGGCCCAGCGGGAGAGGTCGCCATCGGGGAGGTCCAGCCAGTGGCCCTCCAGGGCACCCTCTTGGGGGGCGACCTCGACAGGTCCGGCGAGGAGGGCGAGTTCGGGGCGGTGCACGGTACCGGTCACGGGCCTGGCTCCGTACGACAGCCACCACACGCGAGGGGAGCCGGTCCGCCCGGACAGGGCTTGGGCCAGGGCGGCAGTGGTGTCCAGGCAGGCGTGGCGTGCTTGTTCCAGCGCCGCGGGACCTACCGGCCCGCTCACGTCGAGGGGCAGCGTGTGCACCCATTCCGCGTTGTTCAGGCCGTCTTCAACGCCTTCCCTGGCCAGCGTGTCGAGTAGCAGGCGCAGGGACGCGGGGTCGGCCGGGTTGACCGCGAAGGCGTCGGCTGCTGTGCGGGCGAAGACGGGGGACGGGTGCACGCGCACTACTCGTGACGCGATGTCTTCGAAGGGCGTGAACGCGGACGGCGGTGTGTCCGGCGCGGCCACTACGACGACGACGGACGCGCGGTCGGCCGGCGTGGGATCGTCCGCGGTGACGGCACGGCGCAGCCGCACCCAGTGCGGCTGGTGCAGCCAGTCGGCCTGCGCCAGTCGCCTGGGTGCCGTGGTGGTGGGCTCGGCCGGCCTTTCGACCCGGTACTCCGCGAGTGCGAAGGACGGGGGCGGGAAGTCCCAGGGCGCCGGTGCGGGTCCCGGCTGCCAGCGGACCGGTCTTCCGGCGGTCCATGCCTCGGCGATCTCGTGCGCCGTGCGGTCCGCGGCGGCTACCGGCGCCGCGTCCGGGTCCGCGTTGCCATACAGGACCTCTCCTATGGCCACCGCACGCAGCCAGCGCACGGCCGAGGCCGCGTCCGTCATCGGTACCGCGGTCCGCAGGCGGCGGGCTGCACGTCCCGCTTGCAGGTGGCGCAGCACGGACTCGTAGCGCTCCGGCCGCTGGTCGAGGTAGTCGGCTATCCGGGTGGCGTCTGCGGCGAGGGCCTCGGCGCTGGAGGCGGACAGCACCAGGCACCCGGGCACCTCGGCGGCCACGGTGTCCCCGGCCCCGGTGCCTGCCTCCACGATGACGTGCGCGTTGGTGCCGCCGATCCCGAAGCTGCTGACCGCCGCCACCCGCTGGCCTTCCTCGGGCCAGGGCACGGCCCGGGTCGGGACATAGAAGGGGGTGGGGTCGGGGCCGATCTCCGGGTTGAAGGCGCGGAAGTTGATGTTGGGTGGGATGATGCCGTGGTGCATCGCGAGGGCGGCGCGTACGAGGCCCACGACTCCTGCGGCGGCGCCCATGTGGCCGAGCTGGCTCTTGACGGAGCTGAGCGCGCAGCGACGGGACTCGCTCACGTCGAACGCCTGGCGCAGTGCCCTCACTTCGATGGGATCGCCCAGCCTCGTACCGGTTCCGTGTGCCTCGACATAGCCGAGATCGGAGCCGGTGCGGCCCGCGCGGGCCAGGGCGGTTCGGATCACCTCGCGCTGCCCTGCCAGGGACGGCGAGGTGTAACTCATCTTCGCGGCACCGTCGTTGTTGATCGCGGAACCTGTGATCACGGCGTAGACGGTGTCGCCGTCACGGCGTGCGTGCCGCAGCGGTTTGAGGACGACGACGCCGACGCCGCTCGCGCCGACCGTCCCGGTCGCGTCGTCGCTGAAGGGGCGGCAGTCGCCGTCCGCGGAGAAGATGTGCTGCGGGCGGTAGCGGTAACCGCCGGCCAGTCGGGGGTCGACGAGGACGCCTCCGGCCAGCATCACCTCGGCCTCGCCCTGCCGGAGCATGCCTGCCGCCAGGTGCACGGCCACCAGGGAGCTGGAACAGGCCGTCTGGGCACTGAGGGCGGGACCGATCAGGCCGAGGTGGTAGGCCACCTTGGTGGCTAGGAAGTCCTTCTCGTGGTGCAGGGCGAGCTGGAATCCGTCGGGCAGTCGGCCGGGATCCGCTGCACGCAGCATGTCCTGGAAGTAGGTGCTTTCCCCTGCGCCGGCCACCAGACCCACGCGCGTGGCCGAGGTGTCCGCGATGCCGGCGTGTGCCAGGGCCTGCACGCAGGCCATCAGCAGGTGCCGCTGCTGGGGGTCCATCAGGCACGCTTCCTGAGGGCTGATGCCGAAGTGGCCCGGGTCGAAGTCGAGCATCCCGTCGAGCGTGCTGTGCGCCCCGACGAGGCCCTCCGGAGCGTCGACACGACGGATGCCGGTGCCGTTCGAGACCACCAGATCCCAGAAGGCCGCCAGGTCCGGGGCGCCGGGCACCCGTACCGCCATGCCGACGACGGCGATCGGTTCGATGCCTGGGAGATCACCGTCCGATGTTGCCGGCGTCCGGGGGCTCGGATCGTTCCCGACAGTGAGGTGACGCGCCAGGGAGCGGACGGTGACGTGCTCGAACAGCTCCGCGACGCTGAAGCGCAGATCGAGTTCCGCGCAGCGCAGATGGAACCGCATCAGGGTGAGGCTGGTGGCGCCTGCCTCGAAGAAGGTCTGGTCCGGTGCGATCGCCGACCCGGTGACCGCCTCGAAGGCAGCGGCCAACCGTTCTTCCTCGGCCGACAGCCAGGTACGGACGACGGCAGAACGGCGCAGATCCTCGCCTGGTGCCCGAAGTGCCGCCGCCCGGTCCAGCTTGCCGCTGGGAGTGCGTGGCAACCTTCCCAGCCTGCGGAAGCGGTCCACGCGGACGTACGAGGGCAGCAGTGCGGACAGGTGGGCTGTCAGGTCGTCGGCGGACGGGGTTTCACCGCGTAGCTCGAGGCAGGCTGTCAACCGGTCGCCGTCACGGGTGACGACGGCGTTCACCACCGCCGGATGGCGCAGCAGCGCCGCCTCCACGGAGCCGAGTTCCAGCCGGTGCCCGCTCAGCTTGATCTGCTGGTCGTCACGGCCCGCGTAGTGCAACAGGCCCTCGCGGTCGAACCAGGCCCGGTCCCCACTGCGGTAGAACAGTCCCTCGCCCGGGATCTCCACGAAGCGGGTGGCGCCGAGAGCCGGTTCGTCGAGGTAACAGCGCGTGGTCATGGTGCCGCCGATGAGCAGCTCGCCGGTGCGCCCGGGTGGGACCGGGTCGCCCATGGCGTCCACCACGCGCAGATCCGCACCGGCCACAGGACGGCCGATGGCCGGCCGCTCCGGCCACTGGCTCGGGTCGCCCTCCAGGCAGAGGGCGCTGACCACATGCGTCTCGGTCGGCCCGTAGTGGTTGAACAGGCGGGCGCCGGGCAGTCCGGCGAACCACCGGCGGATGGCGTCGGTGCACACCAGTTGCTCGCCCGCGGTGACCACCTCGCGCAGCCGGGAGGGGAACCTTCCCTGGCGGACTGCGTACTCGGCGAGCAGTTGCAGGGCCACGTACGGCATGAAGATCCGCTCGGTCCCCGCGGACTCCAGCCGTTCGAGGAGCGCGGGGACGTCCTGGCGCCACTCGGGGCGTATGAGGTGGAGGCAGCCGCCGGTGCACAGCGTTCCGAAGATCTCCTGGAAGGACACGTCGAACGCCAGCATCGAGAACTGCTGCGTGTGCGCCGGGGCGGTCAGACCGCCGGGGCCGGACTGCCACCGGATCAGGTCGCACAGCGTGCGGTCGTAGATCTGCACACCCTTGGGGACGCCGGTGGAGCCGGACGTGAACAAGGTGTACAACGGCCGGCTGCCGTCGTGGGTGTGTCTGTCGCCGGGTGTGGCCGTGCGGCCACCCGGTGGGGGAACCACGTCCGTCAGGGCGACATGGAGCGTCACCGTGCCGTCCGGCAACAGCGGGTCCAGCGCCGCCGCGCCGGCGGGTGTGACCAGGACACACAGCGGGCCGACCCGCGCGAGAACGTCGCGCAGCACCTCGGCCGGGTACGAGGGGTCGAGGGGAACGGCGGTGACATTCAGGCGTGCCAGCGCCAGCAGGGCCACTACATGCTCGACGGACGGCTCCAGGTACAGGGCCACCCGGCAGGGGCTGCCGTCTCCGGGGATCGGATAGCGTGCGCTCAGGGTCGCGGCGAGGGCCGCGGCATGCGCGTCGAGCGCCGCATAGCTCAGCATGCGCCCTGTGGCCGTGACGACGGCGGGCGCGTCCGGGGTGCGGACGACTTGCCGTGCGAAGCCTTCGGCGACCGTGGTGAACCCGGGCAACGGGGCGGGCCCGCGTCCGTGGCGCGGCAGAGACCGCCGGTACGGGGCGACCAGATCGCGTGGCGTCGGGCGTCCACCGGAGGCGAGCGCATCCACGCCCCGCCGGAACAGCTCGGCCATCGCCTCGACGGCCTCGCTGGTGAAACGGCCCTCGGCGTACTCCCACAGCACATCCAGCCCGTCGGAGTGGTCGATCACGGACACTGTCAGCGGGCACTTGGCCTCCGGCGCTGCGTACCACAGAGGACTCTGGACACAGCCGGGCAGTCGCAGTGCCTGGAAGTCGGTGTTCTCCAGGACGAACAGGGCATCGAACGGACCGCCCTCGCCGGCGCCGTCCCAGCCGGTCAGCACGTCCGCGAGTGCCACGTCCTGTCGTTGTAGCACCTGCCGGGTACTCGCCGACGTCCGGACGAGCTGAGAGCGCAGGTCCTCGCCGGGCGCGACGCTCACCGGCAGCAGCACGGTGTTCGCCATCATGCCCACACTGTCCTCGAACTCACGTACCGGGCGGTTGGCGACCGGGGCGGCGATGCGCGGGCGGACCAGGCCCGACACCCCGTACAGACTCCAGGAGAACACGCCCAGCAGCACCTCGAAGCGGGTCAGGCCCAGGTCGGCGCCGACCCGGTCCACCGTGGTCCGGTGTGTGCCGTCGAGAGGGATGTGCAGCAGCCGCGCCCGCGGTGCCGGACCAGTTTGCGCCGCGTCCAGCGGTTCCGGCGGTTCCTCCAGACGCCGGTAGTACGAGAGGAGCTCGTCGCGCTGCTCCTGGTAGGTCGCCGTGCGGAACCACTCTGCCTGCCATGCGGCGAAGTGGAGCATGTTCGGCGCGGGCGCCAGGCTGCGGCCGGACAGGACGCCGACGCCGGCCACCGCGTCGGCATAGCCGGCGGACAGGTCCCGCAGCAGGACGCTCAGCGACCAGCCGTCGACGGCGATGTGGTGCAGGTGCAGCAGAAGCGTTCCGCCGCCGTCGCGGGGCAGCCAGCAGGCACGCAGCATGCGGGGCACGGCGAGGTCGAACGGCTCGGCGAAGAAGGCGTCGGCGAAGGCGTGCGCCTCCTCCTCGCCCCAGGCCTGCCGAGGTCCCGGATCATGCCAGGGATCGTACGGCTCGCCCACGGTTTGCAAGAGCCCCTCCGGCCCCGTGGCGAAGCCTGTCCGAAGCGCCGCGTGATGTACCACCAGAGCCCGCAGTGCCCGCCGCAGGGCAGCGGCGTCTGCCGCTCCGTCCACGCGGAAAGCCTGGCCCACCGAGTACGCCACGGAGGCCGGGGCGCTGCGTTGCAGCAGCCACAGCCGCTGCTGCTCGCTCGTTGCCGGCGCCGAGCGGGCACCGGCAGTCACGACGGCCGGGTAGGCGTCGTTCCCGCCGCTGCCACCCGTGGCGACGGCCTCGGCGATCTCACCCATGGAGCCGTGGAGGACGGCTGCCTGCGCCACCTCAACCCCCCATCGGCGCCGGATCGCGAAGCGGAGACGCAGGGCCTTCAGCGAATCCCCGCCGCAGGCGATCCACCGGTCGCGGAGCCCGAGCCCGGTGATCCCCAGGATCTCCTCGGCCACCTCCAGGACTTCGCGCTCGACTTCCGTCGCGGCCTGTCCGCCGGAGGCGACCGACCGCCAGGGCAGTCCGGCCCGCTCCAGGAGCGCCGGCTGGTCGACCTTGCCGTTGGCGTTGAGTGGCAGTTCCGCCACCAGATGGATCCGATGCGGGCGCATGTAAGCGGGCAGATGTGCCCTCAGGTGGCTGTCGAACTCCTCGTAGGACAGCTCCTGGTCCAGGACGACGAACGCCAACAGCTCGTTCGGGCCCGCCTCACCACTGCGGCGTGTGCACACGTACGCCTGGCGGACCGCCGTGTGCGTAAGGAGGCCTCGCTCCACCTCGCCCGGTTCGATCCGGAAGCCGCGGACCTTGACCTGGCGGTCCGTCCGTCCGACGTACTCCACCCGCCCCTGGTCGTCGGCCCGTACCAGGTCGCCGGTGCGGTAGTACCTCTCCCGTCCGCCATCGAGCCAGGTGAGCCGCACGAAGCGCCGCTCGCTCTCCTCGGCCAGATTGCGGTACCCCACCGCAAGCCCGGCACCGCTCAGCAGTAGTTCGGCGACCTCACCGGGCGCGGCGACCCTCTCCTGTCCCGGTACGACCAGAACGGCACCGGTCTGCGGCAGGGGCCGGCCGATCGGCACCACATCACCGGCGAACTCGCGCGGGATCGGATGGCACAGGGCGAAGGTGGTGGACTCCGTCGGTCCATAGACGTTGAACAGGCGGGTACCGCTGCCGGCGTTGTCGCGGTACCAGCGACGCATCAACCGGGCGTTGAGCTGCTCACCACCGACCAGGACCTGGCCGGCCGTGGCGAAACACCACGGGACGGCCGTGACCACCGCGTTGAACAGCGCGGTCGTGACGAAGACGGTGTCCACCCACTCGCGCCGCAGTGTCTCGGCGAGCCGCTCGGGCGTCTGTACGTCCGCATCGCGCAGGATGACGCAGCAGCCACCGGTCAGCAGAGGCACCCAGACCTCGAAACTCAGTGCATCGAACGCCGGGTTGGCCAGACAGGAATAGCGCATACCGGGCTCGACACGAATGTAGCCGGGCCGGGCGAGCCGCATCACCCCGGCATCGCGTACCTCGACGCCCTTGGGCCGTCCGGTCGTTCCGGAGGTGTAGAACAGGAAGGACGTCCCACTGGCGGCGGCCGGCGCCTGCACCGCCGTGACGTCCGGAACCTCGGGCAGCAGCGTGTCCACGGCGAGCACGGTCATGCCTTGCGGAAGCTCAGCGACTGCTTCGGGCGTGGCGTGTACCAGCGCGACCGCTCCTGAGTCCGCCAGGATGAAGCCGCGGCGTTCGGCGGGACTCTGGGTGTCCAGGGGCACCACCTGGGCACCGATCCGCAGAATGCCCAGCATCACGCAGACCAGCCGCCACGAGCGCGGCAGCGCGACCGCCACGGCCTGTCCCGCGCTCACGCCCTGGTGGCTCAGTTCCTTGGCGACGAGGGCAGCCGCGGCGTTCAGCGTCGCATAGTCCAGCCGTACGTCGCCGTCGATGATCGCTTCCGCCTGCGGTGCCCGCAGTGCTTGACGGTGTATCCCCAGCGCGAGTCCGTCCGGCGTGACCGCGGTCCCGGCCGTGTTGGCGGAGCCTGAGGGGTCTGAGGGGGTGGTGTCGGCCCACGGTTCCATCATGCCTCCGACGTGCCAGAAGGTATCGAGCGCTTCGTTCCGGCTTCGCCGTGCCCGGCCTCCAGCCGGTTGAGTTCGGCGACGAGGACGGTGGCGACGCGGGGCAGCGCGTCGCTCTCCAACATGTCCCAGTGGCCGCAGGCCACCGGTTCCACGGCGAATTCCCCGCTCGCGCGTCGCCGCCAGAACGCGCGCAGCCGGGCGGCCGCCCTACCGTCCTCGTCGTCGTCCACGTCCGTCGCCTGCAGCAGCACGACGCGGGACGGCGATGCGGGTACGACGTAGTCGCGCGCCGTCTCGCGGTGGTGGTTGTACACGGTCAGGTACCGGGCCACCTGGTCGTCGTCGATGCCCGGGTACATGCCGTTGAAGCGGACCAGCTTCTCCCGGAACTCCTCCATGCCCACTGGGGCGATCGCTTCGCGCTGCCGCGCGTCCTCGGCGCCATGGGTGTCGAGCAGGACCACGCTCACTCGCTCGTGTCCGGCCGCGACCAGGCAGCGGCCCATCTCGTACGCGACCAACCCGCCGTAGGAGAGGCCGCACAGCACGAGCGCCTCGTCCGGGCGGGGATCGACGAGCCGCAGGTACTCGCGGGCCATCGCCTCCACGCTCGGCAGGACGGACTCCCCGGGGTCGATGCCGGGAGCCTGCAGTCCCACCACGCCGACGTCGTCGGCGAGCGCTGTGGACAGCGGCAGGTAGCAGAACGCGGTGCCACCGGCGGGATGCACGCACACCACGCGCTTGCGGCCGCTGCCGGCGCGGAACTCCACCAGGTTGCTGCGCTCGCCGGGCCCCGCCCCGTTGCCGCGCACTCGTTCGGCGAGTGCCTCAATGGTGGGGTGCAGCATGACGTCCCGGACCGGAATGGTCACGCCGAGCTCCTCGCCGGCGGCGGACGCCATCTTGATCGCCGAGATCGAGGTGCCGCCCAGCTCGAAGAAGTCGTCTGCGATACCGATGTCCGGGTGCAGCAGCACACGCCGCCAGATCCGGTACAGGGCCAACTCGACGCGGTCACGGGGTGCGGCCGTGTTGACCCGTGCGGAGCGAGCGCCTGCTACTGCGCGCAGTACCGCTGTCCGGTTCACCTTGCCGCTGCGGTTCAACGGCAGTCGCGGCAACTCCGCCACCACGGAAGGGATCATGTAGTCCGGCAGGCGGTCCTTGAGCGCCGCGCGCCACTCGTACGCCGTCCGTCTCGTTTCGGCGTCACAACCCACACCGGCGACCAGGTGGGGGCCTCCCGGCGTATCGCGGTCGGCCAGCACCACGGCCTCACGCACGCCGGGGACCGTCAGCAGCGCTGCCTCGACCTCACCGGGTTCGATGCGAAAGCCGCGCAGCTTGAGCTGGTCGTCACTGCGGCCGATGTACTCGGCGTTGCCGTCCGGCAGCCAGCGCGCCAGGTCGCCAGTGCGGTAGACGCGTTCGCCGGGCACGAAGGGATCCGGTACGAAGCGCTCGTCGGTGAGGTCCGGCCGGTTCACATACCCGCGGGCCAGGCTCGCCCCACCGATGTAGACCTCGCCGCAGACCCCCACCGGCACTGGACGCATGCGGTCGTCGAGCAGGTACAGACGCGTGCCGCGCAGCGGCCGCCCGATAGGGCACGACCGCTCGTACGGCTGAGGATCGGTGTAGGCGGCGGAGTAGAGCGTCGCCTCGGTCGGGCCGTAGCCGTAGCAGATGCGCACGCCGGGCAGCACCTCGCGGATGCGGTGCAGGGCCCCTTCCGGCAGGGGCTCCACGCCGGTGAGAAGCTGACGCAGGCTCAGTCCGGCCAGTCGTGCGACCGGATCCTCGTCGATCCACAGAACATAGGACGGTGGCAGGAACGCCTGGGTGACCTCGCGTTCCCGTAGCCAGTCCATCAGTGCCCCGGGGTCGGCCCGCACCTCGTCCGGGACGATGTGGAGTACCGCTCCGGTGGTCAACGGCATCAGAAGCTCGTGCACCGATGCGTCGAAGCCGATGCTCGACCAGGCCGATGCCGCCTCGCCGGGCCTGTCTCCCATGAGTCCACGCCAGTGGTCGAAGAGATTGACGACGCTGCCGTGCGTCACCGCCACGCCTTTGGGCTGGCCTGTTGATCCCGAGGTGAAGATGACGTACGCCAGCCGGGTCGGGTCCGCATCGATGCTCGGCGCATCGTCACGGGTTCCCTCGGCCTCCACCTTCGCGAGGTTCTCCCACAGCTCACGGTCGACGCCCGCGGGTTCCGGCTGGTCGGTCAGTACGAGAGCCGGCGCACCGTGGCTCACCATGGCGGTGAGCCGTTCCGCGGGCTGCTCAGTGTCGAGCGGCAGGTAGGCGGCTCCGGCCTTGAGGATGCCGAGCAGTCCGACGGCGAGTTCCACCGTGCGTCCGGCGTGCAGGCCGACCACCTGGTCGGGCCGTACGCCGCGGGCGATCAGGGCGTGGGCGAGGCGGTTGGCCCGGCTGTGCAGCGCGGCGTAGTCCAGCACCGTGTCCCCGGCCACCACGGCGGGCTGGTGGGGCCGCTCGCGCACCTGTTTCGCGAACCGCTCCAGCAGTCCGGCCGCAGCCGGTGCACCCGGGGCGGGTCCTGTGCTGAAGTTTGCTATGAGTTGCCGCTGTTCGTTCTCGTCCAGCAGCGTCAGGTCGGCGATCGGATCTTCCGGACGTTCGGTCATCATGCGCAGCACGCGCAGGAATTGACGCGCGTACCGCTGGACGGTCGCGCGGTCGAACAACGCCACCGCGTAGTCGATCTCGCCGGTGAGGTGTCGTCCCTCGTCGGCCAAGGCGAGGACCATGTCGAACTTGGCGGGGACGTGGACCGCGTCCTCCCGCAGCGTGACCTCCACACCGGGGAGGACGAGCTCCTCCCGCATGGAAGGGACCCAGGCGAACATGGTCTGGAAGAGCGCTGTGTAAGCGGGGCTCCGCGGCGGATTGACCAGTTCAACGATCCGTTCGAAGGGCAGGTCGACGTGCTTGAGCGCTTCGCGGATCCGCTGGTTCACCTGTCGCAGCAGGTCTTCGACGCTGGGAGAACCGGACAGGTCGGCGCGCAGGGCGAGGGTGTTGACGAAGAAGCCGATCAGTCCTTCGACCTCTCCGCGACGGCGGTTGGACGTCGGGGCACCGACCACGATGTCGTCCTGGCCCGAGAGCAGGGACAACAGCAGGGACCAGCCGGTGAGAACGGTTGCATACAGAGAGACCCGATTGCGTTCGGCGAGGTCGCGCAGGGCTTGCGTCAGGTCCTCGTCGACGGCCACGGGCACCCTGTCGCCCTCGAAGACCTGCTCGGGTGGGCGAGGTCTGTCAGTGGGCAGGGAGAGCACGGCGGGGGAGCCGGCCAACGTGGCGGTCCAGTAGTCGGCATGTGCGGCGGGTTCCGCCCCGGACATCCAGTCCCACTGCCAGCGCGTGTAGTCGCTGTACTGCCAGGTCAGTTCGGGCAGCGAAGGGTTCCGGCCCTGCTGGAGCGCGGTGTACACAAGCCCCAGCTCACGCAACAGCAAAGAGCGGGACCAACCGTCGAAAATGATGTGGTGGGCTGCCAGGAGCAGTACGTGGTACTCCGGTTCGAGCGCCACGAGGCGGCAGCGCACCATCGGCTCTTCTCCCAGGCGGAAGGGAGTGCATTCCACCTCCCGCCGTGCCCGAGCGAACCGCTCGACCGCGTCCGGCAGTCCGATCAAATCCTCGAAGGTCACCGGGAACCCGGTCTCCGGCGGGTCGACGACCTGGAGAGCCGAGCCACCGGCGGGCACCAGCCGGGTCCGCAGGGCCTCGTGCCGGGCCGAGAGTAGATGCAGCGCCTGGATGAGCAGGTGCGGGTCCAACGGCCCCCGAAGGTCGAAGGGCATTGGCTCGTTGTACGCCGCGCTCGCCGCCCCGTCCATGCGTGCCATGACCCACAGCCGCTCCTGCGCGAGTGACAAGGGCGCGGGAGACGTTCCTTCGTCGGAATGACGGGTGCCTCTGATTCGGAAGGAGGACACGGACTACCCTTCACGAGAAACGGACACAGCGAGAAAGTGGACTCCTGATGATGCGCAGTTAGACGCTCCAGCGGAGCAGATGTACGAAGGAATCCTGATAATCCAAATCAGCAGCCGGTGGCTTCCTGTCGGATGCTTCATGGAAGACCCGGTTCCGTGACATTAATTGCAGGCCGATTGAGTGGTCAATAGCGGCTGGTGCGATTCTCGCATGATGCCTTGCTGTGGGTACGGCGGGTCAAGATAAGACATGTGGACCGCCGAAATCTTTGGAATCAATGATGCCAGGGGTGTTCGGGCGTACTCAGTGCCCGAAAAGACATCGCACCTGGGCTCGCGGGTGCGGGCGAGGGCCCGCAGCTGATGGAAGGCGCAGTTCGGACGGCGAGTCGGTGCCGGCGTCTCGCGGCTCGTGGCGTTGGGTGCGGGGCGCCAGAGCAAGCGCGGGGCCGATCCGGGTTTACAGAGTGGGGAGGATCCGATCCCCAAAGGGTCGCGTTCGGTGTTCATTCGGGCAGTGCCGCACCGGAGTCGTCGGCCGGTGATGCAAGCTGTCCTTGCTCACTCCCTAGAGCAGTGGGCTGTGGTCCGGCAATGTCCTCCCGGTCGTCCCGTCGGATCGCAGCCCATGGGGGAGTGGTGCCGACCGTGCTGCAGGCGGTTGCCGGACGGTACCAGGGGCGTGTCCCCGGTGGCACGCTGCAACCACCGGCAGCGCAATCGCGCCGTCGTCTCTGTCGTGCCATGGCCTTCGGAGGAATCGGACCGCGTCGGCGCCGGGCACACGCCTTACGAGGAAACCGAGTCGAGCGCGGCATCACCCAGCTGCAGAAGGGGCGGGCCTTGGCCCGACACCAAGGTCGTGAGGCCTTCGCGGGGCATGTCGACGTTCGCCCAGGCGGGCTTGAGTTTCCGCACCGACTGTGGAGGCACGAGCAAGCCCAGCGCGATGGCTTCCCTCGGACATCGTGGGCGCACGGCCGCCGAGGATCAGCCGAGGTGGCGGCGAAGCTCGCGTGCCACACCCGGCCTTGAAGGAGGCCTTGGCATCCTCCCTGCCATCAAGGTGCGCCGACAGTCGAAGTTGCTGTCACCGACAGCTTCGCGCTTGTCTCCCGTCGTCTCAACACACGCCGGGCCGGCGTCCTCCAAGGCGTGACGCTTCTCGACCAGGGCGCGCGGGGGCATGAGACCGGGCTCGGGCGACCTTGTCGAGGGTCGGGTGGAAGCTCTTACGCGATGACGCTCGATGCGGGCGCCTGACATCAACAGCCGACAGATGGTCACAAACGAGTGGCATCGTCGGTCACTGTGGGCATGAGCCAATCCCTGGAATCGAAGACCGGCATCGACGGGCCGGTCACTGTCATCAAGCGCTACACCGTGCCGACGGGTGAAGCCGACTATTTCGTCGAGGTGTATCAGGAGAACGCCCGGATCATGTCGACACAGCCTGGCTTCGTCCGCTCCCGCCTGCACAGGCCACTCGCCGACGGCCCCGAGGCGCAGTTCGTCCACATCGCCGAGTGGGCCTCAGGCACCGCGCTCGACAAGGCCACCGGCAACCCCGAGTGGCATGCCTCACTGCAGCGCATGTTCGACGACCCGGGCCTTCACATCACCTCAGAACCTGCCAGCTACCGCGTCGTTGTGGAACTCCATCCCTCCTGACCGCGGCGATTGCCGTCCGCACCCGCAGCCGGCAATGACCTATGACCCATGCTCATGCGAGACCGGCGCCGTGCTCGCTCGCCGATGTCCAGGTCGCCCGGGGGACATCACCTGCTGCCGTCCAGGAGGTGACCCAAGCCAGCGCAAGCCCTCCGGGGCACGCACCTGGTGTACTCCTGCCTAATGCCGACCACATCGGAACTGCCTCCTGGCTCGGGAAGGGCCTGGTACGCCTCGGCCACACTGCGACCCGTTCTGTGCGTCGACGCCGATCCTGGTTGCCCGGAGCAGTGCGCGGCGTCTCAAGCAGGGGCATTTCCGGTTCTTCACACGCCTTGAACGGGACGGGGAGATAGGGCGACATGGCCCTCCGCCGCCGACGCCGAGCCATTCGCTCCACGGGCCGTCGGGCCCACGCTTCCCGCCCCGGACCGGACAGGGTCTTCGCAGCCGGGGCGGGGACTCAAAGTTCTCACATAACCGTCACGCACGTCCGGGCCCTACGGGGGCGGAAGGAGGAGGAAAAGGAATGCGAACGAAACTGGTGCCGCTGCTGAACGACTGGGAATGGCAGGAACGTGCCGCCTGCCGTGGGATGAACAGCGCCGTCTTCTTCCCCCCTCAAGGGGAGAGGGGCCACCGGCGCCGTCGGCGGGAGGAACAGGCGCGCCGGATCTGCGACCGGTGCGAGGTCATCGAGGAGTGCGCCGCGATGGCCCTTCACAACAAGGAGCCGTACGGCGTGTGGGGTGGGATGACCGCAGGTGAACGCCAGGACATTTCCGGTTCGGGCCGCCGGGACGTCGACCAGGACGCCAGCTGATTCGGTCCATGTGAGCCAGCCGGCTGAGACCGGTGAGCAAGTGGCAAGAACTGCCGGGGACTGCCTTACCCGAAACCCACGCCGTGCCTCCGGAGGAACCTGGAAAGGCCCTGAGAGCGTACCTGTCGCGTACACCCTGTGGATACTGTGCGGTGACGCAACGACATCGTCCAGGGTCGCTTGCGAAAGCAGGCTTGTCCCCTCTGCGCACCCACGCACCTCCACGTATCTCTCAAGCACCGTGCGCTCCCGGCTTTCGGATTGCCTTCAGCGAGTCGTACTGGGTGAATGCTCACAACGGATGCAGGGTCGCGCCCCAGCCTGTGCAGACGCTCCTGGGCACGGCATCAGGCACGCCCTGTGCAGGGCACCGGGCGCAGCACCGGCCCGGCCGGTCACGCCGCGCCGCGTGCCGAGATCGAGGGCCCCGTTCTGCTGCCCGACGACACCGGCCATGGCGTCGAGTGCCGCACCTTCGACACAGATGCCCGCCGAGACAGACAGGGTTCGGCTGGCACCAATCGTGAAGACTCACCGATACGGGTGCGGCTCGGCGGCGGCCAGGCCGTCGAGCCGCACCCGCACCCGGGGGCCCTCGTCGGCGGTGGTGTGCACGACCGCCTCCTGCACCACTGGCGACGTGTAGCGCTGTCGACGTGGGCGGTGTCGTAAGGGACGGTGACCGTGTAACGAGTTGGTGCGTGATAGCGGGTGAGATGTGTTTGCCTTGCTCACAGCCGTCTTCAGATGTTGGCCGTGCGGTCGGAGACGAGGCCGGCGATGGCGCGGTAGGTGTCGGGCAGGCGGTCGCGGCGATGGGTCCAGCGCGTCAGTTGCTTCCAGCGTTTGTGGTCGGCGAGGGCGTGTTCGACGGTGATGCGGTCGGAGGAGTGTTCGTGGCGGTCGCGTTCCCACTGTTCGACTCTGCTGGGCAGTGCTCCCGGGCGGGGTTTTCCGGGTGGTGTGATCGCTTGCCCGCGGTGGTCGCGGCTCAGGCCGAGGTAGCCGTCGTCCAGGAGGACCTCGACGTCGGGGAAGTGCTGGAAGCAGATGGCGATGCCCGTGTTGCGGGCGGCCGTGGCGTCGTGCATGCGCCCAGGTCGCATGGCGTCGGCCCATAACGTGCGGCCTTGATCGTCGGCGACGACGGTGGCCTTCATGGTGTTCTGCTTCTTCTTGCCCGAGACGAACGCGCGTCGTTCGCCGCGGCCGGCCGGTGGCCTGCGGACCTGGATCTCGGTGGCGTCCAGCCGCAGCTCGACACGCCTTCGGCCTGGGCGTGGGCAAAGACATCCGTCAGCGTTCGAAGCCGCAGGCCGGGACGGTAGGGGACCGCGCACCCCCGCTCCGCCAGGAGCGTGCGAACCTCTCCGATCGCCCGGGTGACGGTGGAACGGTCGACACCAAACAGCAGCCCCAGCACCGAGTGCGGCAGGTCGTGCCGCAGGTGGATCAGTGTGGCCACCAGCCGGTCGACGAACACCAGCTGGTGGCGGGCGCCGGCACCTTCAGCCCGCTTACGGGACCCGCCTCGTGCAGCATGGCGACGACCCTCGAGCCCGGCCTGCCACGGCTCGGCCAACTCTTCGACCAAGCACGCAAGAACATTGTGTTAGCCGCTGTAAGTCCGGGCACAGCGTCGATGCGGAGTGCTTCACGCCTTCGGGTGATCCATTGAGGCGCGGCGCCCTCCACAAGCGACGCAACATGTAGTAACACTGTTGTGAGGCCAGGCTGTTCCGCCGCGCATCGCCGGAACGACCCAGCTTCGTGTAGCGCAGTACGAATGACTGGTGTGACGGTCCATAAGGCGTGCCGCAGCCGGCCGCCCCTCGCGAACGAGGGATACGATGGGTACCTGACACTATCTGGCACATGCCCGCCCGCCCGCGACCGTATAGACGGCAGGCCGCATTGGCCCCCGCCGCCGTGGGCGTTACGTGGCACACCTATGGCTGGAGCACACCATGGATGCGAAGGACGAGGTCATGCGTGGTCTGACGGACCTGGAGGACTACCTGTACTGGGACGCCTACCGCCGGGCCGCCCAAGACCGCGCGGCCGACTTCGCAGCCCGTGTGCCCGGACTCAGTGAGGGGCAGAGGGCGGACATCGAGTGGTGGTACGTCGAGGAACAGATCAGGGCATCCCGTACGATCGCAGACCACGTCACGGATCAGATTGCGATGATGGAAGCACGTCATACCGAACGCTACACACGGTTGCGTAGAAAGGCCTGCGTAGCGTTGACCTTGCTCGCCGGGGTTGTGCTCATCCTGTGTGTATCCCTGGTTCTCGCGACCATGGACTGAGCGGTCCGCGCCTGCGCCGCGCAGCGTTCCCCGACTGGCTTCACTGGTACAACTACCACCGACCCCACACCGGCATCAGCGGCCAACCACCAGCCAGCCGCGTCACCAACCTGTCCGAACAGCACACCTAGTGCTGGATTCCTCTTTCGCTGGGTATATGTCCGGGTGGCGGGGTGTTTCGGGTGCTCGGGGGCGGGTGCTGGACGGTGGTGTTACGGGCACGGCCGAGCCGTGATGAGAACGAGCAGCGGGTCGTGCGTCGGCTGTCGCAAGCGCGTAAGGCGCCGCGTGACCTGGTGCTGCGGGCGCGGATGGTCGAGCTGAGCTGGACTGGACAGCGAGTTCCGACCATCGCAGACGAGGCGCACGAGTGCGGGCCGTCGGAGTGGACCCTTGACACCCTGACCGTCGAGGCCCGCCGGCTGGGTATCGATATCGGCCGCAGCCAGGTCCGCCGGATCCTGCTGGCCGAGGGGGTGCGCTGGCGTCGCACCCGGTCCTGGATCCGCTCGAAGGACCCGGACTTCGAGGGAAAAGGACGAGGATCATCGAGTTCTATACCTGCCCGCCCGAAGGCACGACGGTCGTCTGCGCCGACGAGCTCGGACCGGTGATCCCCAGAACGTTCCCGCCGGCGCCGGGCTGGTCGCCGGACGGCCACCGGATCAAGGCCGAGGTCGACTACGGTCGCGGGCCGGAGAAGACCTGGGTCTACAGCGCCTTACGCGTGCGGGACGGACAGGAAGTCACGATGGCCGCATCCTCCCGCAACAGCGTCTTCTACCAGCAGTTTCTTCAGAAGATCGAGGCAGCCGATCCGGTCGGGGACATCTACGTCGTCACCGACAACCCGTCCTCGCACAACAGCCTGTCCACCCGCACCTGGCTGGAGGATCACCCCAGAATCCGGCACGTGTTCATCCCTGTCGGCGCCTGCTGGCTCAAACTCCAGGAGGGCTGGTGGCGCATCTCCCGGAAGGCCGCCCTCGCCGGCCAGTCCTTCGCGGGACCAGCCGAGATCGAACACGCCACCCGCCAGGCGACATCCCAGCTCAACGCCCGAGCGCGCCCCTGGATATGGGGCAGACCCGCCCCACCCACCAGGCGCTTACGCCGCCGATATGTGTACATCCTTTGAGGAACCCAGCACTAGGAACTAGAGAGCGGCACCGATGGCGCTTCGGGCTGCTGTCACGCAATCATCGTAGGAGCGACACGAACGATGAAGCACCCGCATCCGCATCCGCCCCTACACCCCTGTACCGCAACGGTGGTTGCCGTAAGTCGTCATGAGCAGCCGACCGGCGATATGGCCGCACCAACCCTCCGGGTTACGTCCGAGGGACTCGTCCTGGACAAGCACCACGGTGGACTCGCCTTCGCCTGGGACGCCGAGGCTCTGACTGTGCGTGCGCGCCTCATAATCAAGCAGTGGTTCGTGTCCTGAGCCGACAATTGTCGTTGTCCTGGTATGGAGGGGATGGCTGAAGTCGCAGTTGGGGCCGCTGAGTTGGATTCGGTGTTCGATCGCGTGGCGGGGAGGTTCGGCCGGGCGGATCTGCGGTGGCGGCCACCGATTCGCGCGATGTGGCAACGACCCCTCCGAGCAGGCCTCCTGCCACTGTCCGGGTGATGGTGTGGTCATGAAGTACGACTCGGGACCAGCCCACGGCTGCGACGCCGGGTACCAGCAGAGCCATAAGTGTGCCGTACGCGACAAACAGGACGATGACGACTCCCGGGGCAATGGCGGTGTGGATCGATACCTTCCACCAGACGGTCACCGCCATGGCGATGACGAGGCCGACGAGCATGGCTACGACGAGAGCGAACACCTCGTGGGGCGCACCGAGGACGACAAGCAGAGATGTGCCGGTCATTACCGACGCCATCGTGGCCATGAGGGGCACGGCACGCTGCTCACGGACTCGCACGTGGTTGTCAATCCAGTGACCTCGCTTCACACCGAGCATGATGACGGCGATGGGGATGCCGCCGCAGAACAGGGCGACCAGCATGCCCCAGCCGAGTCCCGTGACGGTACTCGTGGTGTGCCAGCCGATGACCGGCAGTTGGCCGGCGCAAGCGTGTGGGTAATGGAGCGGGCCGTTCACTGTGTCGTCTCCAGCGTTCGGGCACGGTCGAGCTCGGCGACGTGGCGCAGGTGAGGCGGAATCGCAGGCCCGGGCGACTGCTTGGGCACGTCGATCTTGTTGGGCAGATCCCAGTCGCCGTACACACGGCAAAGGATGAGTGGCTCTCCCGTCAGCCGGGCAAAGCGTCACGGGTACAGGCCGATATGCCGGGCCTCCGACATCCGTGCCCGTCTGTCACTGGCTCACTCCGTGGCTGAGCTCCCACAGGCAGAGCACGGACGAGGAGTTGAGGGCATACTCGGAGCCCGTGATGTCGTCCCGAGCAGCGATGTATTGCTTGCCTTGCCAAAGCGGCAGAACGGGCACGTCCTCGGCGACAGTGTCCTGGATTCGGGTCAAGCTGCGCGCTGCCTCCAGCCGGTCCTGCATGCGGCGCGACTGCGGAATCAACGTCTTCTGGATGGTGGTGTTGGAGTACGGCGACCCCAGGATGTTGTTCTTGTCCAGGAATGGGGCGAGGAAGTTGTCCGGGTCGGGGAAATCAGGAAACCAACCCATTCCATAGACGTCGTATTCACCCTTCTGTTCGGCGGGCCGGAATGTCTCCCAAGGGTGACCCTGCAGGGTGACGTCGAACAGGCGACTGTCGTTGAGTTGCTTTCGCAGCACCTCGAACTCCTGCTTGGTGGCGGTCCCGTAGTGGTCGGTGGTGTAGTGCAGGGTGAACTTCACCGGCGTTTTGATGCCAGCCGCGTTCAGCAGGCCCCTGGCCCTGTCGACGCTCGGGTTGCCATATTTGTTGAAGAATGCGTTGGAGTGGCCGACGACACCGGCCGGAACCAGTGAGTACAGCGGATCAGCCTGAGTTCCGTAGACCTTTGAGACCAACGCGTAACGGTCGATGACCTGCGCCATGGCCTGGCGGACGGCCTTGGTCCTCACGGTGGGAGCGTGGGTGTCGAACCCGAGATAACGGATCTCAAGGCCGGGCATCTCGACCAGGTGGACGCTGTCGTCGGAGCTGGTGTCCAGTTTCTGGATCTGAGAGGGCGACATGGTTCGTGTCATGACATCGATGTCGCCTTCCTCGATCGCTGAGCCCATGGCGTCAGCGTCTTCGAAAACTCTCATATCCACCTGGCTGTTGTTCACCTTCAGGCTTCCCTTGTAGAGGGGGTTCCTGACATAGGTGACGCTGGTGACCGTGTTGTCCTTCACGGCAGCCTTGAAGGTGTAAGGACCGGAACCGTCGACCTGGAAGCCGTTACGCAACTTGTCCTTCGCGTACTTCTTCGGATTGACGATGCCCGCCACTGGTGTGGCGAGTTTGTACGGGAATGTGGCATCAGCGGTCTTGAGATGGAAAACGATGCTGCGAGTGCCCTGCGTCTCGATGGTGTCGATCGTGTTCAGCAAGCTGGCGACACCTGTTTCGGCACTGATGCCGAGGGAGCGCTCGATGGAGTACTTCACGTCAGCAGCAGTCACGTCGCTACCATCGGCAAACTTCAGTCCGTCTCGCAGCTCGCAGACGTACCTCTCATTTCCCTTGTCAGTGAAGGAGCAGCTCCGAGCCGCCTCCGGCACTGGCAAGCCATCGCCTCTGGGCTGTGTCATCAGGGTCTGGACGGTTTGACGCAACAGGTTCCAGGCGTTGGTGTCATATGTGTACGCCGGGTCAAGTGGCGCCGGTTCTTCCTTGGTGGCGGTGAACCGGTCAGTGGTACCCACGACGACGGTGCCGCCGTCCTTCCCCTCTCCATCCGATCCTCCGCACGCGGCAAGGACAGGAGTGAGGGCGCCGGCTATCGCCGCCAGCGCCAAGGTCTTGCGATTCATCCGGATGTCTCTCCAGAGCATGTTCGAGGATCACCATGTTGCGGCGCCTGGACACTCGTGTGCGGTTGCCGCGGCACAGGTGCAGGCAAGAACCACGGAAGGCTCGCGGTTCTCTCGGCACGCGCGCAGACACAGCGCAGTGCGGCAGGAGTAGCCGTGGCTTCCGTGATCACGTAAGTAGTGGGAACGAGTTCGATCGGCCGCTGAGCGACAGGAGAAGCGCGGATCCGCGCAGGCCGCGCCGGGAGTCGAGGTCATCCTGCGCTCCGAGCGGTGCCTGGCCTGCTCGTACGCCGCCCGCACCCGACATCCGCACTACGGTACGGGCGGTGTTCGCTGCCGTCAGGCGACCCGCCTGGAGGGCGGGCGCCATCGGGCCTTGCCGACCAGCCTTCGGCCCCGGCCCACGGGCACTACGCCCAGCAGCCGTTGACTGTCGCGGCGAGGCCGTCGAGAGCGTCCTTGACGTCGGCCGCTGCGGCGGGAGAGTCATTGTCCACGAAAGCGAACACCCGCCAGCGGCCGTCTTCGCCCTTCGTCAGGCCACTGAGTGCCGCGGCGCCCGTCAGTGTGCCCGTCTTGGCCTTGACCTCGCCCACGGCACACTTGGAGTCCGCGGTGTCGAAGCGGCCCCACTCGGGACCAAGAGTGCTTCCCGCCTCGCCCGCGACAGGCAGGCCCTCATCGATGGACCTCAGTACGTCCCGGTTGGCGGGTTCGGTGACGTTGTCGAGGATGTCGGCGATGGTCTGCGCGGGGATACGGTTGTCGCGGGAGAGCCCGCTGCCATCGCGAATGACGAAGTTGTCCATCGATACCCCGTATCGCTCGCTCAGCACGGTGCGCACCGCCTCGACACCGCCATCGAAGGTGGCCGGTCGTCCGGAGCCCAAGGCGGTCGCCCGCAGCAACGCCTCCGCGATGGAGTTGTCGCTCTTCTTGAGCATTTGCTTGACGACCGACGACAGTGCCTCGGAGGCGTGCTCGGCGACAGGAACGGTACCCGGGCCGGCCTGACCACGGGTGACACCCCCCTCGACCGTGATGCCCTGCTCACTGAGTTGCCGGGCGAACGCCTCACCCGCTTCGATCCCTGTGTCCGTGTTGAGGCTGCCGTTCAATGACAGGGCCCGGACGGGCGCGACCTGGTCGTCGTAGTAGTTCTGTGTCCACCCGGGGGCGAGCTCCGGCTCGGGGAAGAGGCTGTCGTCGATGCGGACCTTCACCGTGTTGAGGCCTGCGCTCCTCAACCCCGCGGCCGCGTCCTTGGCAAGGGCCGCGATGTCATCGGTCGTCAGAGTGCGGTCGCCGCCACCGATGATCGTGAGTGTGCCGTTGTCGTAGACGACCTTGGTGGTGAACCGGTGATCGGGTCCCAGCACGGTCAACGCGGCGGTGGCGGTGGCGAGTTTTGTGTTGGAAGCGGGCATCAGCGCCGTCTGCGCGTCATGGCTCCAGATGACGGTGTCCGACTCGGCGTCGAGCACGACACCGCTGAAGGTGGAGCCGATCCGCTCGTCGACGACTCGGGTGTCGAGGTTGTCCGAGATCCGTTGCTCTGTCGGGGTGAGCTGGTCGGCCGCGAACGCGGACGGTGCCGTGAACAGTGCTCCTGCCACCGGGGCGGCCGCAGCGACGATGAGCGTGCGGCGCACCGCCGGGCTCACGGACTTGGGTTTGCGGTGACGGCCTCCGGCCGTGCTGGCACTGGACAAGGTGTGACTCCGTTTCACTGCTAGCGGTCGAGGGTCAAGGCTAGGTCATTGGATCGCAGTTCATAGCATGATGTTGTGAACGACTGTTGTGTGACGGGCCTTCGTGCTGAGGGCGACGGGGGAGCGGGGCGCCGCCATCTCGTTCCGCCGTGGAGGCGTCCCGACCCGAGTGCGGTGAGGAACAAGCAGGTCGGAGCGGTGGTCTGCGACGAGTGACCACGGGTCAGACCGATGTCGCTGTGGACGCCGTCGGCCGGCACCGCGGCCACCACCGTCCGCCGCCTTTTCGCCCCACCGTCGAGCAACCGTGTGCTCAAACTTGTCGACCCACGTTGCTTCTTGCGACGCGTGCTGACACCATCTTCCTCGCTGAAGTCCTGACAGCACACAGAAGGAGTTATTGATGTTCGGACGATTCGGCCGACGGGTGGCTACTGCCGGTCTCATAGGGCTTGCGCTGGCCGGTGTAACCGCGACCTCGGCATCTGCGTCTTCTCAGACCCTCTTCATCAAGCCGTTCGGGCCTGGCGGCGGTATCGCCTGCGCCGTCGAGGCACACCACGAGCCGGGCACTCGCTGCCTGTGGATCGACGGCGACGGCTGGTGGCTCGTGGAGGGCTGATCCGGCCCACGCCTTCCACGGCGCCCGCCGCATAAGAGACTGCCCACCTGGGTCTTCGGCCCAGGTGGGCGGCCCTCACCTCCGAGGGCTTGTTGCGCAACAAGCGCCACAGGCAAGCCCATTGGGGCTGGACATGATTCCCTTTCGGGTCTGCTCGCGCGTGTCGTCACGCCGTTCCCAGGCGATGCGCAGGCGTTGGTACTTGTTGATGCCCGTGTGCAGCGCGAACGTGACGCCTCTCCTGCGCCTGACGATCGGGTTTGTTTCGCAGAGGCCGGCATCACGCCGCAGCGCGGCGTCGCGGTGGTGCCACGCTGGGGCCCCCGATGACGGGCTCGTACGCCGTCCAGGCGAGTTCCGTTCCATAACGTACCCTTCCCGGCGCTCTCTTGGACCCTCATGTGGTCCCCAAGGTTCCCCATCCGACGCGAGCGCTCCCGGCCGTGCCGAACCGCGAGATCATCCCTGAGCGACCTGTTCCCGGTGCGATGACCGCCGGGCCAGGACGGATCGGCCTTGCATTGGCCGGAGGCGGCGGTGGACGGAGAGCGTGATGAGAGTTGTGGTTGTCGGCGGTACCGGGCTGATCCGTTCGCCCCTGGTCGACATCCTGAGGGACCACGGTCACGATGCGCGGTCGGGGTTCCCCGGCACCGGAGTCGACGCCTTCACCGGCGAAGGGCTTGATGAGCTCCTCGGCGGGGCGGACGTGGTCGTGGACGTCTCCAACGCTCCGGTCTGGGACGCCGACACGGCCATGCGGTACGTCACCCGGTCGACGGGGCATCTGACAGAGGCCGCGGTGAGAGCGGGCGTGCGTCATCTGGTGATCCTCTCGTCGCTCGGTGTCGACAATCTGCCGGACAAGGGCTGTTGCCGCGCCAAGCTCGCCCAGGAACGGGCCGTGCGGGACAGCGGCCTGCCCTACAGCGTGGTACGGACCGGGCTCTACTTCGAGTTCGTCGAACTGATCACCGGCCTGGCCGTTCGGGACGGACAGGCACGTCTGCCGTCCACCCGGGTGCGTCCTATCGCGGCCTCCGACACGGCCCTGGCCTTGGCGGCGGTGGTGGAAAACGATCCGCTCCAGGGTGTGCGCCGTATCGCGGGGCCCGAGGTCCACCGTCTGGACCGGTTGGGAGAGATCACCCTGGCGGGACGGAGCGGCCTGGCCGTGGTCACGGACGAGACGGCCGGACCGTTCGCCGGCATCCCCGCGGACGTGCTCACTGGAGACCCCGGTGTGGAGACCTGGGCTACGCGCTACGAGGACTGGTGCAAGGAACGCCCGCTCCGCTGCGGCCGGGCCAGGACGGACACAGACTCCTCATTGTCACACGTTGTGTAACTGAACCAACTTTTGATAGTATTTGGTCAGACGTTCTGAACGCCGGTTCGACACGGTCACGTGGTGCGTTCAGAACGCCGCACCCGCAACTCCTCAACCCTGCGGGTGCGGCCCGGGCGCCACACGATCCCCCGAAGCTGTGGCGCCCGGGTCACTTTCCGGGGCCGGCCGCGACGCGGGCCGGTACGGTCAGATCAGCCCGGCCCGGATCGCGTAGGTCACCGCGTGGACGCGGTTGCGCAGTTGGAGGCGCGTGGTGACGGAGGAAATGATCTTTTTGATGGTGCGTTCGGAGTAGCTCATCTTCTGGGCGATCTCCGCCAGATCCAGGCCCTCTGAGAGCATGCGCAGGACGTCTATCTCCCGGCCGGTCAAACCAGAGGAAGTCAAGCCCCGCGGGCGCAACACTTCACGTTGCACGTGCTCAACCTGATCGAGCAGCCGTCCCTGGACCGACGGCGGCAGCCATGCCTGTCCGGCGGCCACCATGGCCACCGCGCGCACCAGGGCATTGGCGTTCGCTTCCTCCCGCCAGAGCACAGCCCTGACACCGCACTCGACGGCGAGGGTCGGATCGACGTACCAGCCCCGGGATGCGACCACGACGAATCGGGCGTCCTCGCCGGGCTTCAGTGCCTGCAAGGTCTCAAGGGCCGCGGCATCCACGGTGTCGAGCGCCACCACTACGACATCGGCCTCCTCGACTGCAGTCAGCAGGAGCTGCGGGCTGCGCTCCAGTGCGTGCTCCAGGCCGCACCGGGTGATCGGGTCCGTGGACTGTACCGCTACGTGCGGCTTGCTCATCTTCTTTCGTCCTCGGTATGTCGGCTGCTCCCGTGCACGGGGCGTGTGAGAGACAGCAGTGAAGGGCAGCCGAACGCCGGTCGGTTCGGCCACCCTTCTTCGATGCACACCGTGGGAAGAAAGTTCGGTTCCCAACGAGAGATTAGTGTCACAACATACGTCAGTGTGAAGCGGTGGTGTCGGCGAGCCGCCCGGTCAGACCACCAGGTCTTCCGGGAGCAGCCGGCGCAGTTCGTCGAGGGTCGGCGAGACGGACTTACTGAGCCGGAACGCCTGACGGGTGACCATGGACTCGAAGAGTTTGCGGGCGTCGCGGGCGTTGCCGAAGGAGCCGTCGCGCGGCAGCGTCGCGTAGTGCTCGCGGATCCGCTCGATGAGCTCTGGGGCGCAGGTATAGCCGCTGGACTCGGCCATGCGCTCGATGATGACGACGAGGTCGTCGGCCGAGTAGTCGTGAAACTCGATCTGGTGGGAGAAGCGTGAGGCGAGCCCCGGGTTGGACGCCAGGAACCCGGCCATCTCCCTGGTGTACCCGGCGGCGATCACCACGACGTCGTCGCGGTGGTCCTCCATCAACTTCACCAGGGTGTCGACGGCCTCCTGGCCGAAATCGTTGCCGGCGCGTTCGCCTCCACCGGGAGTGAGGGTGTAGGCCTCGTCGATGAACAGCACACCGCCGCGCGCCCGGTCGAAGGCGTCGCTGGTCATCTGGGCGGTGTGGCCGACATAACGCCCGACCAGGTCGGCGCGGGCCGCTTCGACGACCTGGCCGCTGGAGAGCACGCCGAGGGCGGCCAGCAGCCGCCCGTACAACCGGGCCACGGTCGTCTTGCCGGTTCCGGGGGCGCCGGAGAAGACGGCGTGATGACTGAGTGCCGCCGTGGGCAGGCCGGCAGCCGCGCGACGGCGGGTGTTGGCGACCAGATGCACCAGGGAGGCCACGGACTCCTTGGCCTGTTCGAGCCCGACCATGGCGTCGAGTTCGGCGAGCAGCATGTCGAGCTCTCCACGGCCCGCCTCACCGTCGTCGGCGCTTCCGGGCGCGTTCTCGCCGAGGTCCTCGGGCATCAGGCGCACCATGTCGGAGGGCGTCACGTCCGTCTCCCCGGCGAGGCGGAACGCCTGGCGGTCGACCATCTCCTCGAAGACCTTGCGCGCGGTACGCCCGTTGCCGAAGGTGTCGTCCCGCTTCATGTTCTCGAAGTACGAGGTGAGGGCCTCCCGGGTACCCGGCCCCAGCTCGTACTGGTGCCGGCCGCAGATGTGCTCCAAGATGGTCACCAGCTCGTCCACCGTGTAGTTCGGGAACTCGATGGTGCGGTTGAAGCGTGATCCCAGACCCGGGTTGGTGGCCAGGAATCGCCGCATCTCGACGGAGTATCCGGCGACGATCACCACGGTGTCGTCGCGGTGGTCCTCCATCAGCTTCACCAGAGTGTCCACGGCTTCCCTGCCGAAGTCGGCACCGCCGCCACCGTCCGACTGCGAGGTCAGCGTGTAGGCCTCGTCGATGAACAGCACTCCGCCACGGGCCTTCTCGAAGGCTTCCGTGGTCTTGATCGCTGTACCGCCGATGACCTGGGCGACCAGGTCCTGCCGCGCCACCTCGACGATGTGCCCGTACCGCAGCACCTCCATCTCGGCCAGCAGGCTGCCGTAGAGCCGGGCCACGGTGGTCTTGCCGGTACCGGGTGGGCCGGCGAAAACCATGTGGCGGCTCATCGGCGGTGCCGACATGCCCATCTCGGCGCGGCGGCGCGCCATCTGGTTCAGGCTCACCAGGGTCTTCACCTCGTGCTTGACCGACTCCAGGCCGATCAGCGACTCCAGTTCCTCCAGCGGTGTCGACTTGCCCTTCTTCTTCCGTTCGCCCCGGGCGCCGCTGTCCGCTGAGGTGCCGTCCGTCCTCGGCCCCGCCGCGATCTCCATTCCGTCCGGGCGGGTGGTGCCATCGCCGTCCGCGGTGTCCGCTCGTTGGTCGGCCGGCACCATCTCGATCCGCTCCTGCAGCGGTGTCGCCACGTCGGCCGTGGGTGTTCCGAGGCTCACCTCGGGCTCCCCGTGGACGTCCGGCGTGCGGTTGGACCGGCTGAGCAACTCCTCCAGGACGGTGTTCTCGCTCATCACCGTGCGATGCAGCCCGCTGCGCCCGTTGTCGAAGACCGCGGACTTCCTGATGACGACGCGTTCCATCGTGTGCAGCAGGATGCCGTCACCGGAGTTGTCGAAGGCCTCGCAGTCGGTGAGCGTGCCGGAGCTGCCCGCCGCCATCATGACGCCGGCGCGGCCGGAGCCGTGGAACCGGGACCGGCTCACCGTCACCTTGGCGCCCGCGGCGACCGAGAGGCCGTGGTTCCGGGGACGGAAGGTGTCGCAATCCCGCAGGGTCGCGGTGGCCCCCCCGCCGACCGAAATGCCGTTGTCCCCCGGCTCCCGGACGAGGACGGCATGCAGCAGCGCATGGGCCGAACCCGTCAGCCGCACCCCGGACTTGCCGACCTCGGTGATCTCCACGTCCTCGTAGCGTCCCCGGGCGCCGTCACCGATCTCCAGGCCCTGCCCGTCGCAGTCCGCGACCGTGGTCCGCCGTACCAGCGGGTTGGAGCTCTCGTCGGCCCGGACCCCGGTGCCGGACGGTCCGCTGATGTGCAGTTGGTCCAGCTCCGGCGTCGAGTCGTCGGTCAGGTGCGCTCCGTCCCCGTCGCCGCCGCGCACCGTCAGTCCGGTGACGACCGGGGACGCCGTACCGCCGACCCAGAGCCCGGCCTCGGCGGGATCGAGCACCTCGCAGTCCTCGTACCGGCCCCGCGACTTGTCGCAGAGCCTCAGACCCTGCTGTCCTGCAGCCGTGACCCGCAGCCTGCGCACGAGCGGCTCCGCGTCGCTGGTCACCACCAGCCCGTGCCCGGCCGCATCCCGCACCGAGCAGTCCTCCACCTGGACGCGATTGCGGCTGGAGATGAGGATCCCTACAACACCGACCTGATGCACCTGGGTCCGCACGACGACGGTGGAACTGCTGTCCTCCAGCGCGATGCCCGGCTTCTCCGTCTTGGAGATGTCGCAGTCCTCGATCCGGCCGCGTGCCTCACCGCTGGCGAACACCCCGTTGCCCGCGGCGTCCCGCACCGTGCAGCGCCGGACCAGGGGGTTGCCACGCTCGCCGATCACCAGGCCGGACGCCCCCAGGTCCTCCAGTACGCAGTCCTCGACGATGCTCTCGCCCTCGCTGGTCACCACGATCCCCGCGCCGGTGTCATTGGTGATCCTGCTGTCCCGCATGGCCAGCGCACCGGAGTGCCTGGCCAGTACGGCGGTCCAGGAGACGGCGCTGATCTCGCAGTCGTCCAGTTCGAGCTGGCCCGCCGGCACGTCGACCGCGGGCACCTTCTCGTCACTGCCCCTGATCACCAGCCCAGTGAGCTTGACCGCCTCCGCGGTGACCGTCACCGCGGTACCGGACCGGGGGGCGATCTCCACCGAACCCCGGCCCTCCGTGGCCACGATGGTGACCACGTCCGACAGCACCAGCGCTTCGCTGTACCGGCCAGGGGCCACGGTGATGAGGGCACCACTGCTCGCGGCCCGCACGGCGTCCGCGATGGACGCGTGACCCCCTGTGCCGTCCGGATCGACGGCCACTACTTGCCGGGTCATGGGGCGTTCTCCTTTCCGGTCCGCGACGGCGCGGGAGTCCTGGGGTGACCGGGCGGGGCCCGGGTCGAGAGGGCGGCTCAGCTGTGGATCCGACGAGGCGCCGGCTTCAGCGCCTGTACCACTTCTGGTGCGTCTGGCCGTTGCATGACCACAGCTGCAGACGCGCCCTGTCGTTGCGGTTGACGTCCACGATCTCGAGGCATTTGTCGGAGGCCGGGTTGACGATGTTCTCGCCCTTGCCGAGCACCCACTGCTGCTGCGGGCGGTTGTCGCACCGCTCCAAGTGGATCGGCGATCCGTTCGCGTTCGAGGTCGACTCACTGGTTACGCACAGTCCGCCCGCCCGCAGGGTGCCGTCCGGGTAGAACTGCCAGTACTGGTCGCCGCGCTGGAGGCACGTCCACATCTGGACGGGGTTTCCTGGCGTGAAGTTGCTGTCGGTGGCATCCAGGCATTTGTCGTTCAACTTGCTGACGAGTTCCACCTTCGCGGGCTGTGGGGCGGGGGAGGGCGGCCTCTGGGTGGCCGACGTACGGCTGCTGTTGTCGTTCGCGCTCGCGGCGGATTTCGTGCCCGACGCCGCCGCGGACTTCGTAGTCGGCTTCGCGGCACTCCTGGTGCCCGCCGACGGGGCCGGGGTGCCCGACGGTGCCGCCCCGGCCCTGCCGGCGCCGGCCCGTCCCGGCTTCCCGCTCGAGCGGGGGACGTCAGGCGCAAGGGTCTGTGCGTGCGGAACGCCTGAACTGGCCGCCGGGACCGGTATGAACCCAGGATCCGCGTTGTCCGGCGTGATCTCCAGCTCGCGCGGCCCGCTGGCCTTGGTGCGGTGGTCCGGTGATGAGTTCCGGGACAGTTGGGCCAGCACGAACGGCGTGGCCACCAGCAGCAGTCCGGCGAGTGCCGCGCCGGCCAGCACTCCAGGAGACATCCGGCCCGTCCGGCCCTTGTCATGGGAGCCGGGATCGGGGGAGGCGGAACTGGACGGAGGCACGGGCGGATTGCCGGCCGTGGCAGTGGGCGCCGTCGACAAGTCCGGGTCGGCCGCCGGCGACGAGATGCCGATGCCGGTTTCTGCGAGGCTCGTGGTCGCCGCAGCCAGCGCCGGACCGGCGCCCGACGAGGTGGCCGACGTGGGCGGCTGCGGAGCGGCGGCAGCCGGAGTCGGGGCGGACGTGGCGATCGACGTACCGGCGCTGTGCGGACCGGCCGGCCCTCCTGGCCTTGCTGCAGCTGAACCCCTGCCGTACTCGGCGGGCGTCGCCGTGGGTTCACTCATCGCGTGCTCTGTCCTCTTCGACGTCGGACTGCAAGGTCGGTGCGGGTCCCAACAGGTCGCCGGTCGACAGGGTGCACACGAGAGGACCGGGCAGGGGTATGCCCGCCCATGGCGACAAGGGGACTGGGACCCCGGCCCTGCGGTGGACCGTACGGTGCGCGGCGGTGTGACCTGAACGCACAGTGCTGTCCTGCGGGGACATCGAGTGACGGAGCCCGTCGTGGTGACCGCCTTGCCGCACCCCAACGTAACAGTGGCTCCGCGGGCACCTGCCGGTCCTGGCGCCATCGTTCCTCATCGGTCCCGCTGCGGGGCCTGAAAGGGATCAGCCGTGTTTCGCGGCATCCGGCTCCCTCATCGGGGCTCCCGGCCGCCAGCCCCGGGCCCGCCCGCGCGGCACCACCACGACCAGTGCCGCCGCCAGCGCGATCACCACGGCCGCACCGCCTGCCACCCCCCATGCCGACAGTGCCGAGACGGTGGGTTCCGGCTCCGGGGCGCGATAGGGACGGACCGTCGTGCCCCGGGCTTGTTCGGAGGCCACGGACACGCCAGATACCGCCGCCACCGGGTCGATCATGCCGTACCCGGACAGCGGACCCGGCACGGACCCCGAGGGCCGCACGGCCGTTCCCTGGAGGCGCTCCACGACGTCGCTCGCGTGCAGCGACGGGTCGTACGCGCGCACCAGCGCAGCCGTACCGGCCACATACGCCGCGGCCACCGAGTCACCGCTCGCGGTGAAGTGGCCACCCCCCGGACCGACGCTGATCAGCCGGTCGCCGGGGGCCACCAGATCGGGCGGGGACGGCGTCGGCTTACGCCCGGACGGATACGGGGCGCCGTCCGCCCCGACCGAGCCGACGCCGACGACGCCGGGCAGGGCGCCGGGATAGGCGGGGGCACTGCTCTGCTCACCGCCAGCGGCGGGAGCCACGAGCACCACGTCGTTCTTCGCCGCGTGTTCGACGGCCGAAGCCAGCCGCTTGCTCGACCTGCCGTACGGCACCGAGACCAGTACGACGTCACAGCCGCCGTCGACCGCGGTGGTGATTGCGGCGGCGATCGAGTCCGCGTCCGTCATTCCCTTCTCCGTGGTGGCGCGCACCCCGAGGATCCGCGCGTGCGGCGCGACCCCGACGAAGCCCACGCCCTCTTCCGGAGCGGCGGCGACGAGGCCGGCGGCGAAGGTGCCATGGCCCACGCAGTCGTTCTTGCCGTCACCCGAGACCCGGCCCGCGAGCGATGGGACACCACCGTCCACACCGGTGCCCACGATCCCCACGGTCACGCCGTCTCCGAGGCTGAGTTCCTGGGCCCGGCGCAGCCCGAGAGCCTGCTGCGCCCAGGGGGTTTTGGCGACAGTCCGTTTCGACGGGTGGGTGCAGCCCTTGTTCTGGTCGAGCCATTCAGGTACCTGGGGCACTGTGTTCGAGGCCGACGAGGCAGGGGGCTGGGCCGCCTGTGCCGTTGCGACGCCGCCTGCCGCGAGGAGGGTCGCACAGCTGACGGCGACCGCTGCTCTCTGTCTCCATGTGCGCACTACGGAGTCCTCCGGTGAGGGCCGCCGAGGCAGCTCACGGGTGCTCGGCCTCGGCGGGATGCGGATGTGCGGACGATCGGCCGGTGTCCCCCGGGTGATCCGGAGCATGCGGTGGTGAACGCGTGTCCCGCTGCTGCCCGTCGACTGGCTATCGCACCAACATTATGGTGGCACATAATGCACACCATGTTATTCACGCATCATGGAGCCATGCAGCTTTCCGAGAACATCGGCCGCTACCGGCTGGAGAAGCCGCTGGGTGTCGGTGCCTTCGGCATCGTCTGGATGGCCCACGACGAGCGCCTGGAGGCACCCGTCGCCGTGAAAGTCATGGCCGACAACTGGGCCCGGCGCATGGATTTGTGCCAGCGCTTCCTCACCGAGGCCCAGTTGTTGCGCAAGGCGGCTTCCCCACGCGTGGTGCAGATCTACGACATCGGTGAACTCGACGACGAACGCCCCTACTTCGTCATGGAGTATGCCGACGGCGGCACTTTCGAGGATCGTCTGGCGAGCGGGCCGCTGCCCGTCGAGGAGGCGCTGCGATTGGCGGCGGAGGCCGCTCGCGCCGTGGCCGTGCTGCATGAGGCGGGCATCCTCCACCGGGACATCAAACCGTCGAACCTGCTGCTCGCCTCCCGTCACGGCGGAGGTACCGACCGGGTGCTGGTGGCGGACCTGGGCCTGGCCAAGAGCCTGGCCAACGCCTCCGGGCTCACCATGGTGGCGGGTTCGGCCGGTTACATGGCCCCGGAACTCGCCGACCCGCAGGACGGTGTCGACGAGCGCGCCGACGTCTACGGGCTGGGCGCGCTCACCCACCATCTGCTCACCGGGGCCGTTCCCGCGGCGCCGGACAAGGTCACCGCGCCCGGCCGGCTCCGTGAGGGCGTTCCCGACCGCGCGAACCGGGCGGTGGTGCGGGCTCTGCAACGGGACCGCGACAGGCGCTGGCCCAGTGCCACGGCGTTCGCAGACGAACTCGACGCCGCAGCTGCCGAGTATGCGCAGCAGGCGGGTGCCCTGCCGGGCGCCGGGCGGCGGCCCTGGAACAGGACGGCCGGCCCCGGTGGGCCCGGGAACAGGGCCCTCGGCCGGCGGCTCGCACTCGGCGCGGGCGTGGTGGCCGTGGCCACCGCGGCACTGACCGGCTGGATGCGGCTCGACACGACGAGCCCTCCGGACGTGGCAGCTGCCGGCGAGAACCACGCACCCCGCGGCGAGCTCTCCCGGCCGCCCTCGCCCCGCGCGACGGCGTCCCCCGGCCCCCGCAGTTCCGCCGCTGCCGGGCCCAGTGCCTCGTTCGTTCCCGCAGCCTCACCGAAGGCCGGCCGGACATCGGACGCCGTCGGCACCGTTCGCCGGACTCCAGGGGCCGGACCGGCCGTCGACGAGCCGCGTGCCGAGCCGTCCGCCGCTTCCCCCCGGCAGGAGACTTCCGCTCCCCAGTGGACGACAACGTGCGTCCAGCCGAACACCTGGCTGCTCACCGGGCAGGCCTGGAGCACCAACCGCACCCGCATGGTGATGCAGACGGACGGGAACCTGGTGATCTACGACGAGAACAACCGGCGCCGCTGGTCTTCGGGTACCTCCGGAAATGGCTACCGGGCCTTCTTCCAGGGCGACGGCAACCTTGTCGTCTTCGACCCCGACGAGGTGCCGCAGTGGCACTCCGGCAGTTACAACCACGACGGAGCGCTCCTGTGCCTCGGTGCCGACGGCAGTGTCAACATCCTCCACAACGACCAGGTCGTCTGGTCGGCCAGCACGGCGCATTGACGCCAGGCCGGGAAGAAGTGGGTAACGCGGACGCCAGACACGGACGACAGGACGCGTGTGACACCGGCTTGCGCGATGGTGCTCGCCGGTGGTGCTCATCGCGTCGATCGTCTCCGGTGTCGTAAGGCATGGGGGGTTGTGCAGGACTCTAGGCGCCGACGCGCTCCACAGGCGCTCAGCCACCCGTGCGGGGCCCGGAGAGGAAACCGGGTCTGCCCGTTCGGCCCTTCGCCGCCCGAGATGTCGTCACCTCGGCCCGCCCCTCGGTCGTCCCCGTTCTCCGCGCCGCAACATCCGCTCACCGACAGGAAGTTGTTCCATGCTCCCCTACGACACAGAAGCCCTCGCCCAGCGAGCCGCGAAGGGCGATCAGCAGGTTCTGGAGACCCTCCTCCAGAGGATCAGGCCCGAGGTGCTGCGCCGGTGCGGTCGCTTCCTGCCCAACCGGGAGGACGCGGAAGAGTCGGCCCAGGATGTGCTGTTGCACGTGGCCCGGAAGATCGACACTTTCGAGGGGCGCAGTCTGTTCAGCACCTGGCTGCACACCGTGGTCGCCAACGCCGCCCGTCAGAAGTACCGAGAGCTGAAACGGCGGACGGCCGAACAGCCGCTGCCTGCGGTGGACGTGCACCGCCCCGATCCGCGTACCACGAGTGTGATCGCGGGCTCGCGGCTCGATCTGCTGGACGCCCTCGAAAGGCTGGAACGAGAGCATCCGGCGCTCGTGGCGCCGTTGGTGTACCGCGACCTGTGCCAGATGGAGTACGCCGAGATCGCCGAGCGTACGGGTCTGCCGCTGGGCACCGTCAAATCCCGTCTGCACACGGGTCGCCAGTACGTACGGCAGTGGTTGCAGGCCGGGCCGTGACGACGGACCGGGCGGCCTCCTCGCAGGAGGCCGCCCGGTTGCCGCTGTCTTTCCTGGCTCTTACTGCCTCAGTCCGTCTTCGCCTGTCCCGGCAGCCTGCCGTCAATGAACGCTTCGAGCATCTCGTGTAGTTCGCTCTGATGGGAGGGACCGTCGAGCATGTCCTTGACGGCGTCGAGGTCGTGCCCGTCGGTCTCGCCGAAGATCTCCTTCATCTGGTCGGTGACGTCCTTCTGGGCCTTCGCGATGGTGTCGGTCAGTACAGCGGACAACTCGGACGGTGCCATGGAGCGGTAGCGCGAGGAGTTGAACTTCAGCTCCGTCAGGGTTCCCCTGGCGTCAACCGTTGCGGTTACCAGACGATCCTTGGACGTGGCCGTCGCGCTGATGCCCAACAGCGCCTCCCGTACCTGGCCTGCCCGCGCCAGTGCCTCGTCCAGTTGCGACTGGACCTCGTCCAGGTATCCCTGCAGCGGGTTGCTGACCACGTGTACCTCCTGTGGGAACGGGTTGTTGTGGCGTGCTGCCCAGGACGGTGGGCGCGAGGTCAGGATCAGTGCCCCAGACGGCGGAGTCCTCGGAGAGCCAGACGGAACGCTCGCGCTCCTTGTTGTTCTCGCCTCCGGCACCGCCCGCCCCTCCCATACCGGGCATACCGCCCATCATTGGCATGTAAGGCATTTGCGGGCTCATACCGGCTGCGCCTTGCCCGGCACCCTGCCCCGTGCCCTGCCCGACGCCGAGTCCCGCGCCGGCGCTGCCGTAGGCCTCCTGGAAACCGCCCGAGGACAGGCCCGGCTGGAGGAAGTCGTAGGACTCGGTGCCGTAGCCGTCCGGCTCGTAGTGGCCAGTGCTCGCCAGTGACTGGAAGCCCCCTTCCTCGTGAGTCGGTGTGCTGTAGCCAGGACCGAGGGACTCGCCGCCGTCCGGGAAACCCGCGTCGTACTGTCCCGAGTCGTAGCCGGGTACGTCCGGGCCCAGACCTCCGTACGTGCCTTCACCGGGACCGGGTCCGAACGTGGCCTCACCCGTGCCTGGGGCATACGTGCCCCCATGGGGGCTGGGCGGGAGACTCGTGAAACTCTCGCCCTGGCCGGGACGGGGTATCAGGTTGTCGAAGGAGGAGAAGTCGTCCTGCGGCACGTCGGGTGCCAGGACACCGCCCGCCCCGTCGTTCGTCTTGCCGCCTCCCGGCTGCTGGGTGGTGGGTCCTCCTGTGCCGCCGGTCCCGCTCGGGCCGCCGGTGAAGACGCTACCGGGCGGAGTGAGAGTCGGGAACGTGCTGCTGTTGCTTCCTGGATCTGCGCCAGGGGGAGCCAGGCTCGGGAAGGAGTTCCCGACGCCGGGGGTGAAGGCGTTGGGATTGTCGAGGCCGCCCGCGCCACCACCGGTCCCGCCAGGACCGAAGCTCGAACCGCCGAGCTCACCGTCCGGGGGGAACAGGGAGTCGAACGTGTCACCGGCTCCGGAACCACCGGTTCCCATGCCTCCGGCTCCGCCGCCACTGGTTCCGGGGGGAGCCAGGTTGGTGAGGTTGCCGCCGGAACCGGTGCCGCCGAAGACTCCCTCGGGGCCGAGGCCGGCGCCACCGCCGCCACTGGCTCCGGGGGGAGCCAGGTTGGTGAGGTTGCCGCCGGAACCGGTGCCGCCGAAGACTCCCTCGGAGCCGAGGCCGGCGCCACCACCGCCACTGCCACCGCCGGTTGCAGGGGGCTCGAGACCGTCGAACGTGCCGCCTCCGCCGGTACCGCCCAAGCCCTCAGGGCCGCCGCCTCCGCCGGCGCCGCCCAGACCCTCGGGGCCTCCGCCCCCGCCGGATCCACCGAACAGCTCATCGGTGTCGATACCCCCGCCGCCTCCGCCGGCGCCTTCAGGGCCGCCACCGCCCCCGCCGCCGCCATTGAGACCATCGAGGGTCTCGCGATCGGGCAGGTTGGCGCCGTCTCCCCCGCCCTTCTGGTTCTTGTTGAGGATGTCGTCAATGGACTTCGGATTCGCGGGGTTGCCGCCGAGCGCGGTCTGAATGACGTTGTTCAACGGAACCAGCATCATCTGCGCCCGAGTGTATCCATCGGTCAGCGCACTGACGATGCCCGACACGGCGGCGTCCAAGCGCTGCTGCACCGCGGAGTGCCACTTCTCCTTGACCAGCCGGTCGACGGCCATCCAGGTGTTGGCATCTCCGGCACGACCCACATCCACACCGTCGAGCTGTACGTAGGCATTGCCCCCCGTGGTATGGATCTGCAGGCCCTGCGCGACCTGTACGGCCGCTGCCTCGGGTGACCAAGCCGGGTCCGACAGCCAGTCGTGCAGATGGGTGGCAGCGCTGTTGCGTGCTTCCCTGAGCGCCAGCTGGGCCTGGTCGACGGCTGCCGCGTAACCTCCGCGCCCCCCGCCGCCCGAGACCGTGTCCTGGATGTGCTCGTAGGCGAGAGCCACGCGGCCGATGATGTCGCCGAAGCCCGAAGCCGCCAGGCCCTCCCAGCCGTCGTGCGGGAGCTCGTTGCTCCACGTCCTGACGTTCGGACCCCACTTGTCGAAGTACTCGGCGACCGCGGAGACCTGCCGGTGCCCCTCGTCGAAGCTGCGGGGGCTCGCGACTTCCGTCCCGTTGCCGTTCATCGCGTCGATAGCCATGACACTGCCCTGGTAGTAGCGCCACCAGCCGCCACCGGAGTCGCCCTCGCCGCCGCCCTTGACGCCTGCGTAGATCGCGAAACCTGCCCAGCCGTTGTAGACGTGCCCCATCTCTCCCATCACTGAGTAGCGGATGGTTTTGACCGTGTTCGCGACCTTAGGCTGCTTGGCCAAGTTGAACCCGTAGACCCAGGTCGGGGCCATCACCTCTTCCGCCGTCGGGATCTTTCCCGGGGTGCCGGGCGCAGCGTCCTTGTCGGGGACGAAGATGTTGATCAGCTGGTTCCACTGGTTGTAGTCAGGCATGTTCGTGCTCCGGGCTCGACACCGCTAGGGCTTGGTGTTACCGGAACCGGCGTTGGTTCCGCCGGTGTTGGGGCCGGGACTGCCGCCCGTGCCGCCGATGCCCGTGGTTCCTCCGGAGTTCGCCATCCGCGCCTGCAGGTCCTGGCTGACGACTTGTCCGAGCTTCTTGTTGTCCTCGAGGTTCTTCTCCTCGACCTCCTCGAATGCGGCGTGATTGCCCCGCATCGTCTCGGTGAACGACATCAGCATGGTGTCGTTGAAGACGAACTCCGCGTTCGCTCCTTCGCACGCCTTGACGAACGCGTCCTCGAGGGCCTTGGCCGGCGCGAAGCTGGGATTGCCCGCACGGACCTTCCCCGTTTCGTCCTTGTATCCCTGGAGTGTGTGCTGGTGTTCCAGGGATTGCCTGCGCATGCCGGGCAGATATTTGTCCGAGGTCCCGAACTCGTAGAGGGTGTCGCGAGTGAACTTCGTGGTACCCGTGTTCTCTGACTTGGGCATCCGGTGCTCCGTTTCGGCTCTGGTCGGTACCTGGTGGAAGAGAGTGGGGCGTGTACCGGACGACCGGTCGTGATGTCGGATCGGCGGGGGGCGCCGAAGTCGCTTCGGCGCCCCCCGCCCGTGGGCTCAGCCTCCGGCGGACTCCCACTTCGCGCCCTCGTTCCGGTCGGTGAGCTGGTATTCCTCAGCGCTGGTGGCCAAGGTCGTGGTTCCGGTGGACAGGGTGTCGCCCATCTTGCCGACCAGCTGCATCCACTTCACGTGCTCCGCGTGATAGCTGCGGGCCATGTCACCGTCGATGTTCTGGATGACCTGGGACACGCGGCTCTGCAGATCGTTGATCTGCTGGCCGATGCTGTTGGTGGCCTGCACCAGGACCTGGTGGGCTTCCTCCGCCTGTCCGTAGGTGATGGAAAACGAACTTCCGTCTGGCACGACCGTCTCCTTCTTGGTCTTTGGCTGGGTGGATTTGGTGGCTGCGGACTTCTCGGTCCGGCTGCGGTGACTAACCGTTGATCAGGCTGTGGAAGCGCTGGGCGTTCTGCATGGCGGCGTTCTCCTGCGAGTTCATGTGGCTACGCGTACCAGCCAGCGTCGACGCGAACGTGTCCATCAGCTGCCGCAGTTGCGCGTACTGCTGCTGCCACGCCTGCAGCGCCTGGTGGAACGCGTTACCGGCGTTTCCCTGCCAGGCGGAGACCAGCGTCTCCGAGGCGGAAACGGCCTGATTGGTGATCTTGTCGCACTGGTCGAGCGTCGTCTCGATCGCCTGGGCGGCCGCCTGATAGGCGCTGTCATCGGCGACTGTGCGTGCTGGGCTCATCGCACTCCTGCCTTTCTGTGAATTGGCTAGGGCGGCCGGAGCGGTTCTCCGGTCACCGGGTCATGGGGTCATGGGGTTATGAGCCGGATCGCCTCGCCGGGCCGCACTCGGGGTCGGGCGAAGCGGGCTCGGGCCCGGACAGGGCCGGGTCGGCCGCCCGGTCCGGGTCGAGCACGGGTCCCGTCGGCAGCAGCCGCAGCAGTGCCGACGGCAGCCGTACGAGGTTCTGGTCGGGGTAGGAGAGCAGGCCGGAGACCGCCGGCGTGGCCAGCGGATACTTGATGCCGTCGTCGGTCACCAGGTATCGAGCGCCGCTCGTAGTGGTCCCGCCCGACAGGGGCGTTGCCAGGATGCCGCTGCCCGGGCGGACGGTGATCGCGTCGAGGCCGGGGCAGCTGGGGGCCACGCCCTGCCGCATCCCCACGGGCATGCCCATGGCGTCTGCGGCCGCTACTCGCACGATGGACTGGCGGGGTGCGGCCTCGCCCGGCGTGACCTGGAGGCAGGGCACGCTGCCGGCCTGCGGCGCCAGCGCGGCGGGCGGACGTACGGGCAGCGTGTCCGCGCCGGCTCGGGCGGCGGTGCCCTGCGGGGCCATGTGCTGTGCGGCCTCGTCCGGCGGCACGGTCATGACCGTCGGTTGCTGTCCCGCGTAGGCCTTCTGGCGGGTGCGCGGGTCGCCACGCAGCAGTTGCAGCTCGGTGAGGGTCAGGGGAACCAGGCCCGCCCGGTCGAGCAGGTAATACTGGTCGGGGGAGCCGGGCGTGCGTACGACGAAGAGCTGGCCGACGCGGCTCTGCCGACCGCCCAGCCGGGGGCCCGTCGAGCCGGAGCCCGGCACCGTCCACGGGGCGAGGTCCGCACCGGCGGGGATCGCGGAAAGGAACGCGTCGTCGACGGCGAGCGGTTCGACCGTGCCGTAGCCCAGGGACTGCAGGGCGCCGTGTGCGGAGTCCAGCCGGAAGCGGGTGCCGTGCCACAGCAGGAGGTCGGTGCTCTGTATGCCGTTGCGAGTGGTCACGAGCAGCGCCTCGTTCTGCCCCAGTTCGGGAGCGTCCTGCGGGGTGACGCCCGCGATGAGCGTGGTGGTGGGCACGAGAGCGCCGTCGTCGGCCGGGCGCGAGGTGGCGCACACCCGCCAGGGGGCGTCGGTGAGCCGGTCGGCCGCGGGTAGGGAGTCAGGTGCGCCGGGAATGCCGATGGGTGTCCCGCGGGGCACGTCGGCGAGGGTGCTGCGGGAGACCTGCTGGACCGTGCCCTTGTCACCGGTGACGAGCTTTGCCGAGGTGTAGTTGATCACCGGGCGTAGCGTTCCGGCGCCGTACACATAACGGGCTCCGGTCTCCTTCTCCATGATCAGCACGCCCGGCTGGCGCCAGGCGTCGGAGTCCTTGGGGAGGAGCAGTCCGACCACCATGAAGCCGGCGCAGATCAGAGCGCCGATGACGAGGCCGATCACGCCGCCGCGACGTGTGCGGTTCATCGGGGTGTCGATGGCGTCGGGGTCGGCCATGAGCATGCCGGAGGTCAGCCGGCCGACGGTGAAGGTATAGGCCTGGACCTGGTCGCGTCTGGACTGCACGGCGGCTAGCTCCACATCTCGCGGAGCACCGGGAGGAGACCGAGATCGACCAATACCAGGGGGATCAGGGCGATCGCGGCCATGGAGTGCAGCAGATCGGCGGCCCGGCCCCAGTAGGGGATCAGCCTGCGGCCGGGTACGTTCCAGGCGGCCAGGACCAGCACCGCGCAGGCGGCGGCCGCCACTACCAGCACAGCCAGCCGGTACGGCGTCCCCGTGTGCCGGACCGCCTCCACCGGCAGCAGCAGCGCGCCGTAGCATCCGGGCAGGGCGATTGCCAGCTTCTGCCGGGCACTCGCCATCCCCCGGCTGTGCAGCATCAGCAGCGCACTGAGGACACCGCCGACGGCGTACGGTGCCCACCCGGTGCCTGTGGACAGCGCGGTCAGACACGCGGCGCAGACGATGCCGCAGGCCAGGTAGAGAGCCGTCATGTAGCGGTCGGCGGCGGTGGTCCGGGTGAGGACGCCGCGCGCCGGGAGTGGGTCGATGCCCTCCTGGAGCTGTTCGGCGTTGGTGGGCAGTGGTGGCAGGCGCAGCCCGGACAGCCGGAAGGACAGGACCGGTATGAAGGTACCGAACAAGGCCGTGAACGCTGCGACGGTGCCCGCGCTCTCGGCCGGTGACAGGCCGGCGGCGAGCGCGAGGACCCCGGCAACGGCCGTGATCAGGCAGAGCAGGACGACGGTCGAGAACAGGGCCGCCGCCGCGGCCGCAGCCGAGAGGGCGAGCACCGACCCGCCGGCGGAGGCCGTGGCGGCGGCCAGCATGCGTGCGCCGTTCAGTTCGGTGCCCGGTGGACCGGCCGGGACCAGCCAGCCCGCCTGCCCGAAGAAAGGCACCGCCAGCAGTCCAAGGGTGGTGCCGGTGACGGTGTCCCCCATTGCCCGGGACGCGGAGAACGTGCCCAGCAGCAGCGTGACACCTAGTCCCAGGGACAGCGCCATCCGCAGACCCGTGCCGGGCAGGGCGAGGAGGACGGCGAAGCCGGCGACCAGAGCGCCGCCGGCCACACCGAGCAGCAGCCACCGGGTGAACTCGGGCCGCCATTGGTCGCTGCGTTCCGACATGCCTGTGGAGACGCCGTCGATCAGATCGTCGAAGTGAACCGGAGGCAACTGCTCGCTGCGCGGTCGCAGATACACCGTCTCGCCGTCACGCAGCTCCAGCTCCGTGGGCGTGCTGTCCTCGTCGAAGGCCTCCGCGCCCAGCCGTTGCAGGACCCAACCGCCGTGCTCCAGACCGCCTTCGTCGAGATCGTCGCCCTCGGCTGTGGCATGGCTCACCAGTACAGGCAGCAGCTCGGCCAGCGGTACGTCGGAGGGCACGGCGATGTCGATGACGCGGCTGGGAGCATGCACCACCAGTCGTGTCAGATCGGCGGCGATGACGTTGGCGTTGGTTGTGCTCACGCGGCGTTTCCGTTCCCGGGCGGGCCGACAGGTCGGCCTGGACGGCCGAAGAGCCGACACGGGGCCGTGGGGGTCATGGCAGGACGGCAGAAATGGGTCAGCGGTGCCTGTTGACGGCTTCGGAACAGGGGTGGGGTCCATGACGGGACTGCTCCGTGCAGTGGGACTCACGCTAACAACGTCCAGTCGACACCCTCTGCGCTCGCCGTGGATCGTTCCTTAACGGCCCCGCCTGGGGGCCTGAAAGGGCCCGTCGGTCCGGACCCGTGTACCGGCGGCCCTACGCTGAGGACGCGCTTTTGGCACAGCTCCCCGGGGTACCAGAAACCGGTCCTCCGCGTACGCACGGTATGCCATGCGCGGAGATCCGCGGACGATGCTGCGGACGTCCCGACGGCTGTGAGGTGTTCCGGGCGACGGGCCGGGCCTACCCCGGCGGCGGCCGGCAGCGATCCGGAACGGGGCGCCGAATGGGAAGGACCTGGTGTGAGTCTCCTATTGTTCCGTCGCCCGCCGCGCAGGCCGGGCCCGGAGGTGCCCTCCGGGCAGCTTGAGCTGCAGGAACCGCCCGTGCTGCCCGAGCGACAGAACGGGATGTCGGCCCTGCTCAGCTATATGCCGATGGCGATCATGTCCCTCAGCATGGTGCTGCTGTACGCGCGGCCGGGCGCCACCGGCGGCAGCGGCGTGTACACCTATGTCATCGGCGGTGTCATGGTGGCCTCCACGGCGGTGATGCTCGTCGCACAGATCATGCGCTCGGCCGGTGAACGCAAACAACGTGTGGGCGGCGACCGCCGGGACTATCTGCGTTACCTGACCCAGATGCGGCGCCGCGTGCGTGAAGTCGTCGCCCGCCAACGGGACGTGCACGCCTGGCGCAATCCCGAACCGGCCGCCCTGTGGTCCGTCGTGCGTACCACGCGCTTGTGGGAACGGCGCTCCGGGCACGGCGACTTCGCCGAGGTCCGGCTCGCCGTCGGCGAGCAACGGCTCGGCGTACGGCTGGCGCCCCTGCAGACCAAACCCGTCGAGGACCTGGAACCGCTGGCCGCCCATGCGCTGCGCCGCTTCATCCGCGCCTACACCTCGGTCGCGGACCAGCCCATCGCCGTACATCTGCGGGCGTACGAGCGGGTGCAGTTGCGCGGGGACACCGCCGCCGCACGCGCCATGGTGCGGGCCGTGCTCGGGCAACTCGCCGTTTTCCACGCACCCGACGAACTGAACATCGCCGTCTGCGCGGGCGCGGACGAGACCGCGTACTGGGAGTGGGTCAAATGGCTGCCGCACGCGCAGCACACCACCACGAGCGACGGCGCGGGCCAGCGTCGGCTGATCACCCGGTCCACCGCCGACCTCGAGGAGGTCCTCGGCGAGGGCTTCACCGGCCGACTGCGCTTCGACCCCCAGTCGGCGCCCTCGACCGAGGAACCCTTCACGGTCATCGTGCTGGACGCCGCCGAAGTGTCCGCCAACTCACGCCTCGCGAGCGGCGGTTACCGCAACGCGGTGGTCGTCGACATCAGCGGTTCGCTGCCCGTCGAGGCCGGCCCGCACATACTCGGCCTCGAGGTCGACCCCGAGCGGCTTCAGATGGTCGGCCAGGATCGCACCGGGCGGGAGAGCCTCACCCCGCTGGGCCGCCCCGACGCGCTCAGCCTGGCCCGGGCCCGGGCCCTGGCGCGGCTGATGGCGCCGTACCGCATGCACATGGGCACGGAGATCGCCGAGCCGCTCACCACGGACTTCGATCTGACCGCCCTGCTGAACGTCCCCGACCTGCACACCTACGACATCCCCCGGCTCTGGGCGAACCGCAACCCCGGCCAGAGCGACCACCTGAGGGTGCCCATCGGCATCGCCGAAGACGGCTCGCCGGTGGAACTGGACTTCAAGGAGTCGGCGCAGAGCGGCATGGGCCCGCACGGCATGCTGATCGGCGCCACCGGCTCCGGCAAGAGCGAGCTGCTGCGGACCTTGGTATCCGCCCTGACCCTGACCCATTCGTCCGAGGTGCTCAATCTCGTACTGGTCGACTTCAAAGGCGGCGCCACCTTCCTCGGCATGGAGAGGCTGCCCCACACCTCCGCCGTCATCACCAACCTCGCCGACGAGGCGGCGCTGGTCACCCGTATGCGCGACGCGGTGCACGGTGAGCTGATCCGACGCCAGGAACTGCTGCGTGCGGCCGGAAACTACAGCTCTCTCCTGGAGTACGAACGGGCCCGCCTGTCGGGCACCCCGCTGGAGCCACTGCCGTCGCTGCTGGTCGTGGTCGACGAGTTCAGTGAGCTGCTGGCCGCGCACCGCGACTTCATCGACCTGTTCGTCATGATCGGCCGCCTGGGCCGCAGCCTCGGCGTCCATCTGCTGCTGGCCTCGCAGCGCCTCGACGAGGGCCGGGTGCACCAACTGGAGTCGCATTTGTCGTACCGCATCGGTCTGCGCACCTTCTCCGCCATGGAGAGCCGCGGCGTCCTCGGCGTTCCGGACGCCCACCAGCTGCCGTCGGCGCCGGGAAACGGCTATCTCAAGAGCGACCAGGCCACCCTCACCCGCTTCAAGGCGGCCTACGTCTCAGGGCCGTACCGGCCCAAGCAGCAGACGGCGCAAACCGCCGGCGGGACCGGCGCCGTCGTGCGCTTCGACGCCGGCTACGTGCTGCCGACACAGCCAGCCACCACGCCCGCGGCGCCGCTCACCGAACCGGAGCCGGAGCCGGACGAGAACGCAGAGAGCCTGCTCCAGGTGGCCGTCGGGAGGCTCAGCGCCTGGCCTGGCGCCCGGTCGGCCCACCGCATCTGGCTACCGCCGCTGTCCACCCCGCCCACTCTGGACGGACTGCTCGCCGTCGACGGGGATCTGGTCGCCGCGCCCGCGGACAACTACCACGCCCCCCGCCCGGAGGGCGGCGGTCTGCGCCTGCCCGTCGGTATCGTCGACCGCCCCTTCGAACAGCGCCGTGAAGCGCTCGTCGCGGACCTGAGCGGCGCCGGCGGACACGTCGGCATAGCGGGTGGACCGCAGAGCGGCAAGAGCACCCTGCTGCGCACCCTGATCACCGGACTGGCCGTCACCCACACGCCGAAGGAAGTGCAGTTCTACTGCCTGGACTTCGGCGGCGGCAGCCTCGCCCAGCTCAAGGCGCTTCCGCACCTGGGTACCGTCACCGGCCGCATGGACGAGGAACGCATCAGCCGTACCATCGGCGAGATGGTCTCCCTGCTGGCTCGCCGGGAAAGAGAGTTCGCCGCCCACGGCATCGACTCGATGGCCACCTACCGCCGCCTCAAGGCCGCCGGGCAGTTCCCCGAGGACCTCCACGGAGACGTGTTCCTCGTCATCGACGGCTGGACGATCCTGCGCCAGGACTTCTTCGAGCTGGCGCAGACCGTCACCCAGCTGGCCGCCCGGGGCCTGGCCTACGGCCTCCACCTGATGGTGGCCTCGCCCCGATGGGCGGACTTCCAGTCGGCCCTGCGCGACCAGATCGCGAGCAAGTTCGAACTGCGTCTCGGCGACCCCGTCGACTCCATCCTGGGCATGCGCGCCGCCCAGGAGGTTCCGCGCATCGCGGGCCGGGGCATGACCGAGGACAAGCATCACTTCCTGACGGCCCTGCCCCGCATCGACGGCAACGCCTCGGCCGCCGACCTGGCCGAGGGCACCCAGGCGCTGATCACGACCGTGAACGAGGCCTGGGACGGTCCTACCGCCCCCGCTGTACGGATGCTCCCGGCGACCCTCACGGCCCGGGAACTCCCCCCTGCCGAGGGGATCAGGATCCCGCTGGGAGTCGAGGAGAACGAACTCGAGCCGTTCTGGCACGACTTCGACACCAACCCGCACCTGATCGTGATCGGCGACACGGAGAGCGGCAAGACCAACCTGCTGAGGCACCTCGCCCGGTCCATCGTCAGCCGGCACGGCAGCCGTGAGGCCCTGTTCGCCATGGTCGACCTGCGGCGCGAGCTCTACGACTCCGTGCCGGAGGAATACCAGCTCAGCTATTCGGTATCGCTGGACGCGGTGCGCGAGATGATCGCCGCGGCCGCCGACGCCATCAAGGCGCGGGTGCCGGGCCCCGAGATCACCCCGGACCGGCTGCGCGAGCGCGACTGGTGGAGCGGCCCGCAGGTCTTCCTCGTCATCGACGACTACGACCTGCTCGGCAGCGGTGGATACGGGCCGAGCCCCTTCGACCCGATCCTCGAGTACCTCAGCCACGGCGCGGAAATCGGGCTGCACCTGATCGTCGCCCGGGCGGCAGGCGGCGCGGGCCGCGCGATGAACGATCCGCTGCTGCGCCGTCTCATCGAGGCCAACACCCCGAGCGTGCTGCTGTCCTGCCCGCCGTCGGAGGGAGTCCTGTTCGGCGACGTGAAGCCCCGTGAGTTCCCGCCCGGACGCGGCTACTGGATCTCCCGGAGGCGAAAGACCCAGGTGCAGACGGCACTGCTGGACGAGTAGTCCAGTCCATCCCCTACGAGAGAAAGGTGATTTGCGTGGCGCGGGACAGCCAGTACGGTATGAACATCGAGGGGTTCCTTTACCATGGTCAGCCACTGAAAGACGTCCTGCCGGCGTTCCTCTTCGCGGAGCGCAAGCGGCTCGACGACCTGCTCGCCATGGAACGCCCCGAATGGTGGAACGACGAGATCGGCAGGACCTTCACGCGCGCCTTCCACGAATACGGAAACATCACCATCACCCAGCTGGACAAGCTCATCGGGGCGCTGCGTACCGTGGCCGACCTGACCGACGGAACGGTGCGGAGCAACCAGGAGACCGAGGAGCAAAACATCAAGGCGGCGCAGAACTTCGGCGGCAGGACCGGCGGAACCCATTGAACGAGGCGCGCACCTCGCGCTGGGCGGGGGCGCCTCCGGCGCCGGGGCACGGTGGGATCCCGGGCGCGTCTCTGCCCGGCCCGGGTTAGTGAGGGGGGGCCGGCGGGGCTTGTCCTCGGTGGGTCCGTACGTGGGCTGAAGGCGGACGTCTCGGCGTCCGTACGGACCCATCAGCGTCGACGGACCCAGAACTGCGCTCATCGTTCCGGTTGGCGGGCCAAGTACGGCATCGTCCGGGGCCCCGCAGCATCAGGGACACGGGTGGCCCCCGTACCCGCCTGGCGTTCGGGCCGGGAGCCGGCTCCCGATGAGCACGACGCGCGCAAACAGCGGATGCCCATCCTCGGCGCACCGGCCGGGGGACCGTTCCTCAACGGTCCCGTCTCAGGGCCCGAAGGGGACCGGCGGCGGCGCGTGATCCTCCTTCGGTCGTACGGTGACCTTGTCCTCACGTCGTCTCCGAATGCGTCGGCCTCGCTCGGGAACGGGGCGTTGATGCGGAAGGATCCTGTGTGAGTCTCGCCGTGCCTCATCCCTCACCGCATGCCGGGCGCGGCAGTCCGCCTCGGTTCGCTGCAGTCGCGGCAACCACTTCTGCTGCCCGAACGGGAGACCGATGGGTGCTGCGGGAACACGTGGACCGCAAAAACTTCCCGTGGCGTCTGTGACCGCGTTGGGGGGGTGTGACCGGTGGCCGCTGGTGAGATCGAGCTGGAGGAGTGGGCGCGGAAACTGCTCGAGGCGTTGGGAGTTCCCTTTCCGGCGTTGAGAGCGTCGTTTCTGCGTGAGCTGGCGGACGCGTATGAAGGGACCGCGCGTCGCCTCGATGAGTTGCCTGATTTCCTGACGAAGGTCAAGCGGGCGATGGCGGCGCAGTTCGACGGTGGGGAGACGGTCAGGAAGTTTACTGAGGCGGTCAAACCTCTGCTGGAGCAGAGCCGTGATGCACGGGATGCCGTTTTGAAGACGGCCAAGTTCCTGCTCGCGGTGGCTCTGATTGTCGAATACGCGAAGTTCATGGCCATCGGCATCCTCATCCAGATGGTTCTTCAGATCGCCTGGTGTCTCGAGATGGCGGTGCCCACGGGTGGTGTGTCGTTGACGTGGATCCCGGTGTTCCGGTCGGTGGCACAGACCAATTTGCAGAGGCTGCTGTTGGCTCTGCTGAAGCGGATCACCGGGCTGGCCGCCGAGGAGATCGGCTTCGGGATGACGCTGGACCGGGTCGTTCAGGACATCCAGATCCGTCAGGGGCACCGGGATCGGATCGATCATGGTCTGCAGGTGCAGACGCTGATCGGGTCGTTGGTCGCTGTGGCCATGGAACTGCCGGCCGAATTCCTGGCGGACAAGATCGGGGACTGGCTGAGCGGGAAGATCTCCAACGACGCGCTGGCCGGACTTCGGCGCGAGTTCGGCGATCCGAAGATCAATCGTCTGCTGGACGGCGGACTGGAGAACGACCTGCGGGACATCTTCGGTGACGGCCCGGCGATGCTCGGTGCTCTGGCCGCCAAGGGCGGCGCGGAGCTTCCGCCCAGGGTAGCGGACAGATTCGCGCAGTTCCAGGATGTGTTCGTCAGGCACCTCGGCAACGGACTGGACGATGAAGCGGTCGAGGGGTTGCGCAGGATCGGTCGGGCGTACGGCGACACCCTGCTCGCGAACATCGACGGCAAGGGCGGTGCCCATGTCTTCGACGGCGTGTGGAAGATGCCGGGCGGCTCTGCCGTGCCCGCCGAAGTGCGGTCCTTCTTCAGCCGGCTGCCCGAGGCGGTCGGGGATTCGACCACCACCGGTGTGAAGACGCTGTGGACGGCTGCGGGATTTATCGGCGTCGACCTCGCGTTCGAGGGGCTGGCGGAGTTCGGCTCGGATGAGGCCACCAACGTATGGTCCCAGAACCAGCTCCCGGCTGATGAGCGTCCGGAGGACGACGGCCCGAACGCTTTCACCTTCCTCGGCGCGGTACTCACCGGCGCGCTCCAGACCGGCGCTGTCCTGGCATTGACCAAGGCCATCGAGAAACTCAAGACCCTCCACTTCGACACCCCCGCTCCCAATGCCGGCACATCGCTTCCCGCGCCGGGCGCCACTCTCCCCGCCCCCGCGCCCGTCCTCTTGGACGACAGGGACACGGCCACCCTCGTGGACAGTGAGGACGGGGACGCGGCCACCCTCGTGGGCGAGGATGACACGTACTGGGACTACGGACAGAAGAGCAAGACGGACCCGGCCCACGGCTCAGAACACACGACCGCGCCCACGCGCGTCGCCCACCCGACCGTCGGGACGGGTGGGCAGCACACGCCCACCACCGCACCAGCCAGGGCGATCCCTGACCCGCCGCAGACCGGCCGGCCCACGACCACCAGCCTCGCAGCGACACCGGCGGCCGCACCACTTCGACCCACGGCCACCTCCACGCCGGACAACCTCGCACCCCCGGACGCCGCACCCGCACCCGTGCCCGGTCTGCCGACACCCGCAGCGAGCGCCGCGGTCACGTCGGCCGTCGAACCCGCGTCTCCGCCCGCCGCCACGACCGGCCTCCAGGAGGGCGCGGGCATCATCACCGGGAACAACAGTGCCCCAGGTCCGGCGAGTCCGGGTTCCGGGCCGAGGCCGGCCCCCACAGCCCCCATGAACCAGACAGCCGCCCCGGCCCGCTCCGCCTCCACCCCGTCCACCCCTGAGAGCAGGCCGCCAGCCACTCAGAGCTCCCCGACGTCCGGGACACGGGCCACGGACCCCACCCCGGCCACCGGCCAACCCGCCACATCGAGCCACGACAGCGATGACAGCAGCGGCGGTCGGGGTTCGGCCGCCGGTGACAGCCTCGACCGCGCCCTCCGGGACGCCGACGGTCAGCCGAGTGGCGGACGCAGCACATCGCACGACGGAGACGGAGAGCACCACGACCTCCGGTCGTCGCCCGGACACGCTGCGTCTCCCGCGCAGGACGCACCCACGGCGTCTGGTGTCCGGACGGGGACGGTCGAACCGGAGCAGACCACGATTCAGGCCACCGAACCGCGTCGTGAACGGGGACTTCCGCAGGCACCCGCTTCCCCGGCGGCCGGACCGGCCAGCCAGGCCCGCCCCGCTGTCGAGGACGAGGCGTCACTTGGTAGGCCTCCTGTCGGCCCCCGCGGTGAGACGAGCGTTACCAATAGCGGTCCGCTCGTCAGCCACCCCCCGGACCTGGCCGACACCTTCGGGACTCCGAACCCGTCGGCCGCCCCCACCCGGAGCGTGCCCACCCAGCAGTGGAGCGAGCCTGCGCCGGGTGCGGACTCCGGCGTACGCACCGGCGACGGCCGGGCATTCGGCGCGGCTACCGGGTTCGAAGGTGTCGGGGACTCGTCACATGCGATGGAAATTGCCCGCACGCTGATCGACGTGCCCGCCGCAGTGGAGCAGCCCGTCGCCGCTCGCACGGAGGCAGCCCGTCTGATCGGGCTCCTCCTGCGCGACGAAGCCGTCGCGGAGAACGTCGCGGCCAGTGATGTGCGAGTCGTCGTCATCCCCCGTGACCAGAGTCTCACCGATCTTCCCGTGTATATGGGCATGGAAGACGCGGACCGCCCGCCGGCCACGGCGCGTGGCTGGGCCGACCAGCAGCGCGGCCTGGTGGCGGTCAGTGAGGAAAACCTGCTCGGTCAGGAAGCCGTCGGCGCCGGCCGGACCCACCCGGAGGGCTACTCGTCGGTGCTGCACGAGGCCGCCCACCTGGTGTACGCGTTCGGCCTGGACGACACCCGCAGGGAGCGGGTGCAAAAGGCGTTCGACCTGCGGCGGGCTGCCAACCCACCACAAGAGTGGGTCGACGGTCCGCTGCGCAACGTGGACGGCGAACCAGCCGACAATCACTCCTCCGCCGACGCCGCCGAGTACTTCGCGCAGAGCACGGTGGCCTACTTCGGTGCCAACCACGGTCGCGACGCGACCACACGCCAACTGCGCCACAACGGTTCCGCGTGGCTGGCCGAGCACGATGCGGGACTGTACGAACTCCTCAGCGAGCTCTACGGAACGCCGCCTGACGCTCCTCTGAGCGCCAACGCGCTGTCCGTCACCGCCGCGGACCGCACCATGTGGGAAGCCTTCAACTGGCACACCACGAGCACCGAGGGTCCGGGGCGTGAGGAGCCGGGGGTACCGGAGAGCGCCTACCGTGCGCAGGGCCGGTACGGCACCGAGGTGACCTCGTCGCCGTCGGATCAATCGTCCGGTCCGGCTGTGCAACCCGCGGCGGCAGCGCCGGGCTCGTTGGAGTCGGGCGTCACGAACAAAGCGACGGTCGGCGAGCCCGTTGCTGCCAAGGACGACCGGCACGGTCGGATGCTTCAAGGCCCGACGTTGGTGGGGCTCGATCTCACGGGCAAGTTCCCGGGCGCCCGCGTCGAGGCATTCGCGGAGAACGCCCTCACGCAGGCCCTCGCTCGGCGGGACCGGGGCGAGACGACCCGGGTGCTGATCAAGGAGGCGCCCCGGCCGTTCGACCAGTACGCACCGGCCCGGCGCAGCGATGCTCTGGACACCGTGGAGTCGGCGTTGCGCCGTGCTCTGGACAGGGCCGCCGCGAAGCGCGGTACGACCAGCAGCGGAGTCGAGATCGTCCAGGATGGATCCCTTCCCCAGCATGTCCAGCACGTGGACTCGCCGGCGGACGTGTACCTGTACCTGCACACCGACGTCCACCGGACAGAGACAGGGCCCGCAGAAACCCCTGAACATCCCGCGGGAGCGGGAGCGGGATCGGTAGCGGACGGGGCGGGCACCGAACCGTCCTCGCCCCGTACGCGGCGGGGCACGGCCTCCGCGTTCGCGAAGCCCGCCGCCGTCGCGCGGAAGATGCTCCGGACACTGCGACGAGCGATAACCGGCACCAACGCGATCACGAACTTCACCGTGCCGGGCGCGGCCCGGCAGGCCCCCCTGTTCCGGAACCCGTTGTGGAAAGCGGCGCCGCGCGGTGAACGGATGCCGGGCGCGGTTCAGGTGAACGTCGACGTGCATACCGACGGCCGCATCGAGAGCGCCACCACCGCCAAGAACGCCCTCGGGCCGGTGGCGTTGCCCGAACACCTGCTGACCCGTCTGCGGAACGTGCACGTCGGTGCCCACGACGTCCAGGGCCTGCCGGTCGTGGCGGCCGTGACGGTGCGGTTCGCCGTGAACCCGGCCGAGCGGCTGCGGGCGGAGGAGACCGGGCTGACCGATCGCGATCTCGAGACCCTCCTGCTGAAGAACGAGAGGCTCGACCCGGATCTGGCCGCGCAGGTACGTGAGTTCCGGTCGGACGGCGCGGGCACCGTCACGCCCGATCGTGTCGTTCCGGCAGCCCCGGACAGGGGCGCGGAGTACGACAGTCTCCGGTTGGGCCCGTCGCATCCGGGACAGTCCGAGGCGGAGCCCCGTCCCCCGTGGTTCGTGGGCCGCATGATGGGCGAGTTCTCGGTGACCGCGGCCGCACCCTTGACCCCCGAGGCGGCGAGTGCGGAGGCGGCCCGAATCGCCCGGCTCTTCGCCCCCCTGCTCCAGGACGTCCCTGGGGCTGAACGCGCACTCAGCGGCCTGATCGAGAAGGCCCTTCTCCAGCGTGAACCGGAGCAGTGGGCGAACATGCTGGTCAACGGCATGACGGAGGTGGTGGCCGGCCGCGGTCTCCTCTGGGTCCTTCCTCAGCTGACGGACGTGCGGTGGGCTGGTCCGGACGCGGAGTCTCCGACGCGGAAGTACAACGTGACGTTCGCGAACGCCGCGGTCGGCACGGCGCGGGTCAAGGAGGAGCTGCGTGCGGCTGACCTGAATTTCACTCATCTGATCAAGGGCTTCACGGCTGGTCTGGCCGCGTTCACCCTGGGTGCTTCCCCGGTCGTCGAGGTCACCCAGCGGACGAAGCTGGTCCGGGATGACCACCGCGCGGTCCTGAGTGGCAGCAAGCCCTTCGTCCAGGGATCCACGCGGTTCACGGGCCGTGTCGCGTTCCAGGTCTTCCTCAACGGAGACCCGCTGGGCACGCCGGCGCCGGGCCGGTCGTACGTCGCTGACGCGGTCGTGACGGACTCGGGGCTGGACGTCGACTTCCCCACGGTGTTCTCCAGCGCCACGGAGCCGCGGTACGAGGGCGCTGCCACCGAATTCGAAGACCATCACCCTGTGGCGGGGGAACTGCAACCGGAGGGTGCACCCGCCGGCCCAGCGGCCTCCGCCCGCGAGCACCCCGGCCCGCTGCATCCCACCGTGGTGCTCAACGCGATCGATACGCGGCCGATAGTGCGGGCACTGCAGAAGGATCTGCTGCAACACGGTGTGTCCGCCAATGCCGTGGCCAAGTGGACGACCCGTGTGCAGCGGGCGGTGCTGAACGAACGGACCGCGCGCAATCACAGCCGGTCCCTGCTGACGAGTGGCTACCACTCTCCGACTTTCAAGGCGTCGGGGTTCGAAGCCGCTGTCGAGATCAAGCTCGCCTTCGACGGCGGGCAACTGCTGGACGTGCGGGAGGGCGTCAAGATCCGCGACGACCTGGGAGTCGGCGTCTCGGCCGTCACGGAGCGGCGTGGCGAGAACAGCGTCGACGTGTCCTTCGACGTCCTCGCGGCGCTCGGCGTCGCTGCCGTGGCCGGGGACGGCACGAAGGACCAGGGCCTGGTCAAGGGACGCGTCGGTGGCTTTCTGATGACCGGCTCCGGCAGCCGGCACACGTCCCAGGTCCTCAACCACACCATCTTCAACACCGAGGATGCCGCGGCTCGTTACAGCGCCGCGTACACAGCCCAGGTCGTCGTCACCAAGCCTGACGGCACCAGGCGCCGGCTGCCGCCGGTGCGGGTGGCATCCGAAGTCGCGGTGCTGTGGCGGGAGGGCCAAGGTCCGGCGACGTTCGAACGCCAGAATTTCGGGGACGTGATCAGCCCGGTGGTGTGGGCGGCGGTAACGGGAGAGACGAACGTCAGGCCGCGCGTCGAAGAGTTCGGCGCGCAGCCGTGGGTGCGCGCCTTGCTGACCCAAGCGCGCAGCACTGGCCGCCTCGAGTCCGGCGAGATGTACCGACAGAGCCGGCGTCTGAGTGATGACTACGTCGCCAACCGCGCTGACAACGAGCCGCTGCTGCTGCGGACCCGGTCCAGTGTCGGCTTCGGCGCGGTCGTGGAGCTGACGCAGTCGCGCGACGTCTTGGCCGAACTGCAAGGTGCCGTGCAGCGGCTCGTGCGGGAACGCGGTATCAGCAAGGTCGACTGGCCGGCGGTCAACAGGCAGCTGGCGGCGTACTTCGGGACACCGGCGCTGGAAGCGGATGTGACCCGCGTGATGTCCGGGATTACACACACGGTTCGCGTCGGTCCGTACGACGTCACCTTCCGGGTCGCCACGAAGCTCTTCGACTCCAGGGGCACGGCCAGCTATCCGATGACCGTCAACACCCGTGCCGTGGTCGGTGACGCGGTGGAGGGCACGCGCGAGTCGAGCGGCGGCTTGCACTTCGCACTGGGGGGCGGCGGCCGGTTCAAACAGGACGGCGTCACGGGCCGGCTCCTCGGCCTGATCACCGGGGGCATCCGCCTCGGACCAGGGCACGGCGCCGCGAACGCGTGGAAGGGCTACCGGCGTACGGAGACTGTGCGCAGTGTCGACGTGCACGCGATCGAGAACGCCTATCACCTGTCGATGCATGTGAAGGGCGACCGGAAGGTGGCCAAGTGGTGGTTGGGCACCGAGAACCACGTCGCCCTGATCGCCATGCCGCAAACCCATGCCGCGTCGTCCCCGGTCGACGCCCCGGCGGCCGACGCGGCTGGGAGGACGACCGCCCTGTCCACCTGGCCGACCGATGCCGGCGATGGACGCGGCCGGGGAGCCCGGCTGGATCTGTCGGACGGTACCTCGGCTCTCTACCCGGTGTTCCTGGACATGGAGGACGTACGGCGCCACACCGTCGGCCTGTACAGGAAGATCCACGGTCTCGACGACTCTCTGCTGGACGAGCCGCTGCACTGGCCGGACGAGATCGTGCGGATGCTGACCCCGACCGCGCTGACGTCGTACGTGGGACCGCTCACCTCCGAGCAGGGGCTGACCTTCACCATTCCCGGCCGTCGGGGTCCCTACAGCACGGGGGGCGCCAGCACCGTGATACGGCTGAAGATGCGCCTCTACTTCGACAAGATGCTGCCGGACGCGCAGGACGCGGAAATCGAGCAGTACTCCCAGGGCGTCGCTCGGCTCACCACCGACTTCGGCGTCAAGGGATCGGTCGGCGGTCAAGTGGTGCTGGGGGTGTCCGGGCGGATCGGGTCCGGTGACGACACCGGTCCGCTCTCCACGACCCTCGCGGTGCTGCCCGACTCGGACGCGGCGCTCGGTGACGACGCGGACGGCCATGACGGCGGCCCGGGTACGTACGACGACGAATCCGAGCACCATGGGGGCAACGCTCGCCTCATCGGTCTGGGGTCGGGTGACGTGCGGGCACTGGTGAGCCGCCGCACCGTGCGCGACGACAGCGCCGTCACCATCGCCCGCGCCACCTACGCGGGCCCCTCGAACAAGATGGTGGTCACTCCGGTCTTTGAGGTATCCGCCGACAAGGTGATCGACGGGAAGGAGTCCGGGAATCCCAGAAGTGTCTATCTCCAGGTGGACCACGGCGCTGAGCTGATCCTGGCGCCGCACCGTCTCAAGGACATCCTGCAAGTGGATCACCCGGCCCCGGCCGAACCGGAGAGCAGTGAAAAGGGACCCGCGGACACCGCGCCGGTGGAGCGCGGCTACCTCACCGGGGCGGTGCCCAGGACCGCGGTGTATGTGGAGGCCCTGCGGTCGAACGGTGTGGCGGAAGCGATCCTCACGCGTTTCCGGGACTCCGGGCATCTCTCCCCGAAGGACCTGGCGGACGGGCCGTCGGCGAACGAGCTGCGCCATCAGGTGCACACCCTTTTCAGCCCGGACGCCCTGATGACGAAGGTGACGAGCCTGCTGGGCGAGGGGGTGTGGGCGTGGATTCCGGTTCGTTCGGCGAGTGGTGTCTCCAGACTGTTCTGGGTCCGGGTGTCCCTGGCCGAGGTGCAGCCCGCCCATGCGATGCAGCATCTGCCGAACGTCCGGCTGACACTTCGTGGCGAGCTCTTGGAAGCGGCCAAGACCACCTGGACGGGCGGTGTCACCGGCGGGGGCACCATCAAGTTCACGGCGCGGGGAGAAGGGCAGCAGCCCGATGCGGACGGAAAGACGGCACATGAGCACGGTGGCGTCGAGTACCTGCTGAAGGGGTCAGGTACGCGCGTCACCAGTCAGAGCGACGTGCAGAAGACCCTGTCGATCATCAGAGCCAACACCAAGGACCCCGACGGCTCCTACGCCTTCGACCACGAGGTGCGGTTCCGGGTGGAGACCGCGGTGGTGACCGACCTGCCGAGCATACTGTCGGGTCCTGCCGACGGTGTGCTCTGGCTCGCCGACACTGCCGCATGGGCTGTCGGGAAGAAACACGAGTGGCAGGACATACGCAAGAAATACCTGTCGTTCGCACGGTACGACGGCAGCGTCCAGGACGCGGTCGACGGTCGGATGCGCCTCGTGGTGCCCGCACACCTCACCCGGCCCCATGGGGGCGCCCCTGCCCACGCGGCGGATCTGCTACAGCGCGGAGTGGGAGAGAATCCGAGGTGGGAGTCGGCTCGTCCGCGGCTTGGGGCGGAGGCGGCCAGACAGGCCGACGAACTGGTCAGGACGCTGGCACAGGAGCTGCACCCGTGGGACATCCCAGCGGCCGACGCACTCGGCAGGTGGGTGCGGCAGGCGGTACGGCGCCCGAGCGACCTGCGGTCGCAGACCCCGCCGCGGGCGGTTGCGATGGACTTCGTCAGCCGGGACGGTGCGACCTTCCAGCACCAGACCGACCACGACGTGCTGCGGATGCACTTGCCCGACCTGCTGGCGGGACGGTACGAGGTCCATGTGGACGGCGACCGGGTGCTGGTGGGCTTCGAGTTGTCGAATCCCGTGGTGCTCGGGGATCCCGCCGGAGTGCCGTTCAAGGCACGCCGGTACACCCAGCGCGACGAGGAGTTCGAGTCGGGTGCCGAACGCAGCCGGGAGATCACCCATACGGCCGGGCCCGAAGGCGGTGCCGGCGGCGAGGACGACAACGAGATGGGCGTCGTCGCCGGCGAGAGAGGCGATGACAAGGGCCGTAAGAGCACGGCGTCCACGGGGGAGACCCTGGAACGCAACAGCGAAGGCAGCCGTGACTTCCGCTACTACCGGTTCCACGTCATCGTCACGATGACTCCCGCTCGCGACCCGCGTCGGGCGCTCAAGATCGACGTGCCGGGCGGTCTGATCGCCATGGTGCCGATGAGCAAGGACGGAACTCTCGAAAGCGGCCTGGGGACCACCCGGCTGTTCACGAACGAACCGCCCCAGCTCGATCCGGTCCCCGAGGACGCCGACTGGGGCGCGGAACTTGTCGGCCGGCTCAAGCGACTGCGCAGCGGTGATGACCGGACCGATGACACGGAAGCCGGGACCGGGCAGCGGGTCCACCTGGGTTCCGAGTCGCCCTACGACGCCTGGGACGCCCTGGAGCGGGAAGAAGGGAACAAGGCCCGGGACATTCTCGCGGCCGTGGACCGCCTGTTCCCTGGCCCAGACGGGGAGATGCACGACGCGGCCAAGCGGGCGTACGGCGCTTTGACGGAACGGGACCGCGCGCTCAACCACCGCGCCATCGCCCAACTGCTGCAGAACCAGATCGTGTCGGGCAAGCGTTACCTGATGGGGGCAGGAGCGCGAAACGATGACCGGCCGGTCGGCGCCTCGCGTCTTCTGAACGGCTCCAGCCCCTTCAGCCGGTCGCCCTTCCTGGAGCTGGACACCTGGTCCCGGGCCGCGGAGGACTTCGAGGAGAAGTTCGCCCGCCAGGCCTACCAGGACCCCAAGGCGGATCGGGCGATCCGTCACGCACTGCGTCGTACGGTCCAGGTGCTGCGTGACTACACGAAGCGGCCGGAACACGAGGTGTTGGGGGCGTTCGTCCGCGACGCCGAGACCTACGCCGGCCAGGTGGGCACACAACTCACCCCGGAGCAGATCGACTACATGCTGCGTTCCGGCACGCTCCGGGAGCTCTACACCGCCTTCTTCAACGCCGCCTTCGAGAACGCGGAAGCACCGGTGACGCTCAAGACGGTGCTCGACGACATCCTGACGAACGCCGACTGGGGGCTGGCCGAGCGCCTAGGCCTGGACGTCGACGAACTGCGCCGGTACCACCGGGCGTTGCAGAGCCCGGCACGTCGTATCGGGCACGCGCTGCTGGAGATGACCGCACCCGGCTACGCACGGCTCCTCGGCCACGAGCCCTTCGCGTTGGGCAGCCTCATCACGCAGAACAAGAGCTGGCTGCACGACGGCAGGGAACTCATGGCCAGCCGGAGCTCGCGGAGACCCCTCAGCGAGGAGGAGCGCATCGTCAGGCGGCGGACCCCCGCTTATTACCACGAGGCCGGCGCTCCACTGAGCGTGCGTGAGGCGAACTTCCTCTTCGCAGGGAAGGAGGAGCACCGGGTCCCCATCGGGGTGTCCCACGTACCGGTCCCGTTGAACACCCTGGCGTTCGACAGTGCGGGATTCCCACTGGTGGACCATCTAAAGAACCAGGCCGACGTGATCGACATCAAGGTCGAGGGCGTGCCCATGCGGGACCGGTTCGTGGTCAGGAACGTCACGAAGGTCGTGCGACGTACGGGACGCGTCGCCGACCTGCTGGGCGACGTCCCGCTCATGTGGCGGGAAGGGCGGCTGGAAAACAGCGTGGAGGATGTGTCCTGGGCACAGGAGTTGCGCGCACAGGGCATCAGGACGCTCTCGGGTGTGTCCGGCACGACCACGCTGCTGCTCAGCGCCTTCCGCTGGCTGAAGGTCCCCGACATCGAGACGTCGCACTTCCTCAAGGGCTTGATCGGCTGGATGGGCGTGCACGGTGACCACTCGCTGTACGAGATCATCCGAGGTGCCGAGATGGCCGGCTACACCGGTTCCGGCGGTCGGCGCGTCAATCTTGCGGACGGGCCTTCGATGTACCGGACCATGGACGCCCTCGGCAGTGGGTTCGAGCGCCCCGGCCTGTTCCACGGCAGCGATGGCCAGGACGCCGGAAACCTCCCTGACGAGAGGGTCTACCTCGACCGGGTGCTGGGACGCGACCGGCTGCTGCAGACGGACGTGCAACTGAACGCCGACAACCTGCTGAGGGACCTCAGGGACGCCGTGCATGGCGAAAGCAGCCAGGCCATCTCGAAGTGGATGCGTGCCAACAACCTGAGGCCGTCGGACCTCGTCGAGCGCATTAGCTACGCCCAGATCGTCGCGATAGAGATGTATACCGGAGCGCATTACGGCCTGATCAACAGGGTCTTGCGGACCAGTCGTTGGGCAGATTCCGTGCGTGTGGCCCCTGGCTTGGTAGACCGCGCCGTGCGCGATTCGGCTCGTCAGGCCATCGACTCCAACCTGAAGTTGGGCGACAACGACATCAGTGTCTACCTGATGCACGACGAGCGTCTGATCGCCCTGTTCGACGAGTACAAGAAGGATTTCCAGAGGTTGCAGGAAGCGGGAGCCGACGACGCCGCCGTCCAAGGGGCCAGATCCGTGTGGCGGGGCAGGCTGTTCAAGCGATTGAATGAGATTTTGCCCGACTTGGTGCTCCAGTCGCTCCTGCACGCCGACATGCTGACCTCCGCGCTGCGCGCGCTCCCACCGGCCAGGGGCACGGTGTGGCGGGGAAACTGGGCCGTGGGGGGCAAGCACGCGGTTGGTTCGCTTCTCAAGGCAGTGCCTGTGGGCTACAACTCGCGGCTCTTCGAGGTCGACGACGTCACCAGCGCCTCTCGGAACGAGGAAACGGCGCGTTCCTTCCTGCGCCAGCAGAACCTGAACCATCTGCGCCGTCCAGTCCTGCTGAAAATTCGCCTGGAGGGTCTGTACGGGCGTGATGTCTCCTTGTTCTCCCGTTCCGCCGGGGAAGAGGAGGTCGTCTTCCTGCCCGGTGCCCGGTTCGAAGTCACCGGCCGACGGTGGGTGGCGGACGACAGCGAGGTGCCGGGCTGGGGATACGAGCTGATCGAGGCGGTGGAAGTGGCTCCGAACCCGAGGCCCCGGGACGAGCCGGCTGCCGGGACCTCACGGGATGCCGACGCTCCTGACGACGACCTGTACCTTGCCGAGCCCCAGCGGCTTCTCCACGACCTCAAGGTCTGGGTCACCAGCGCCCTCGCCGGGAAGCGTGACGACCTGGACCGGGTGGCAAGCCGGGAGGCGATCGAGCGTGCCAGGCGGGAGATGCGTGAGCTGCGGGCGCACGACCCTCTTCCAGTGCGGCCTCGCACCTTCCCCGAGCTGGTCGACGCCATCGCGAACCACATCCTCGCCCGGACCCAGCCACGGCTCCTCGGCGGCGCCCCTGGAAGCGGGGCCGAGGAGGCTGCCGGGCACCACGAGGACAGAAGTGGCTCGTCCGCCGCGAGCGGGTCCGGAACGGCACCGGAGCGAGGCTTGTCGGACAAGGCCCGCGGCAAGCGGCCGATGCCACCGAAGGACGTCGAGGATCCCGACGACGTCACCGAGACGCCGGCACCGGGCCGGCTCTCTGCGGTGCCGAAGGAGGAGTGGACCGAGGTCCAGCAGGAGGACGAGGCGGACAGCCGGCGGATCTTCGCACCGCCTGCCTACGCGATGGACCCCGAATTCGGCCGGTCCGTGGGCTCGGAGAGCTACGAGTTCCCGGACACCCGCCTGGTCAATACGGTGATCGAATCGATCCTGGTCAATGTGCCGGAGAAAAACAAGGAAAAGGTCGCCGAATTCCTGCGAGGGTATTTTTCGCCGACCGAATTCAACACCGCACTGCACGCGGCACTCTCCGACCGGCTGGTCATCACGACCGAGGACTTCTCGTTCACGGTCGGTCTCCGGCTGGGCGCGTGGCAGCAGATCACCGATCCACGGGGCCATGTCCTGCTGCCCGCGGATAACCTCGACGATCCTCTGAGGCATCTCGATCCGATTCCGGACAGGCGCGAAATACGGACGCACCAGTTGCTGCAGTGGGCACAGGGTGCCGGCACAAGCAACTCGTATGGCCAGAATGTCACATGGCCGCTCCCGGTCGGTGTGGAGGCGAAGACCGGGAATCCCGTCCTCGACGGCCTCACCGCCAACGCCTCGGTCAACTCGTTCAACAAGAAGATCACGCAGTCGGTCTCGGTGGCGTCGACGTCGTCGTCGGAGTGGGTGGTCAAGCATTCCGGGTACCGTGCGGTCGACTTCCTCTTCGACGTGGCCGTCGTCACGACAGTGCAGGCCAAGGACGGTGCCGGGGCTCACTACCACCGGCAAGTGGTGGACCGGGCCCTGATCGGGCGCTTTGCCCGGGAAATCATCCGTTCCGCGGAACGCAACCGCGACGACGCGGCGTACGCCGATTCGGACACCTGGGCGGACAAGCACGGCTACGGGGCCCCGGACCTGCACGCCGATCTGGCCCGGGCCTTCCCCGAGGGAGAGTCCGGAGTGGTCAGGGGAAGTGTCGAGGGCATCCGCCTGGGTGCGCCCGAAGCCGGGCCCGGCGACCCGGACCTGTCGGATCCGGTGGACCTGCCGCGTACCGGCGTGTTCGAAACGGTGGGCGGATGGTCGCTGCTGCGTGCCGCGGTGTTCGAAGCGGCCAACTCCGCCCATAGCGACCCCTTCGACGGCTCGTACCGGGAACTGGCGGCCTTCACCGATCCACAGCTGCTCAAGGGCGGGCTCCACCAACTGGCATCGGGCGGGGTGTCGTCGCCGGTGCTGTGGAGCAAGTACTCCGGGCCCGAGACGGTGTTCGTCAAGGCCACCTACCACAACCCGGAGATCATCGACGAGTACGACGGCAAGACCCGGATCGACGGTGCGGACAACCACAACGTCTCCGTGCAGTGGTCGGAGACCCAGACACAGACGCACGTGTACCCGGGCAACCTGGTCGCGTCCCTTCCCAAGGTCTGGGAGCCGCCCGCGAGCCCCTGGACGGTCACCCCAGATCTGTCCCACACGAGGAGTGTGACGGTCAAGAATCCGCCCCGGGGCGTGGGGAGCAACGAAGTACGCAAGACCAAGGGCCGCCCGCCAACGGCAGTAATCCGTGTCCTGATCAGGTTCGTCGTCAGTGGAAAGGGAAAACCCGACAGGGTCGTATGTCTGCCTGCCCGTTTCAGGATGTCGGTCAAGGACCTTGAGCGACTGCGCGACGGGTGGGGGCTCCCAGCCGGCGAAGCCGCGGCCGAGCGCGGCGCCGGGACCGCCCGTGCTGACACGGAACGTGGCGAGTTGCTGGCACCCGACTGGTTCCGCACATGGATACCGCCGCATGTCAGGGTCATCTCGGTCGACGGCGTCCGACCGCTGGAAACGGCGGTGTACGACCTGCTCAGCCGGCACCCTGGATTCATGCCGCCCGGCGTGCGGCGGCCCGACGCCGGGACCGGGCTGTACGAACAGTTCTGGAGAACCGACCCGGGCGACAGAACGTGGCCGGGCCACCTTGAGAACATCAACAAGATCATAGGTGTGATCAGCCGCGAGGGGTTGGCCCGCCATGCTCCGGCCATGGTGAACGGGTATTACTCGGTCACCCTGGTCAAGCCCACTGGCCGGTGGAACGCGCTCACCCAGCATCTGCGATCGCTGACGTTGGCGTCGGACCAGATACAACTCCGCTTCACCGCGGAGTTCGTCCCTGACGCGGACGGCGTGGTGGGCCACGTGGACGGGAACATGGAGACGTACTACGGCGTCTCCCTCGACCTGACACACAGCACGACACGCTCGTGGAACACGACCGTGTCGGGGGCGGCTGCCACAGGGGGTTCGCCGGTGCCCTACGTCAACCTCTCCGGCCGGGTTTCCGGATCCTACCGCTGGGCCGGTTCCACCACCGAGACCGCGGGGTACATCGCGATCGGCGCGACGGGCGGCGGCTTTACCGGCATGTCGGAGGTGCCGGGCACCTTCCGGATCCGGGTCGAGGTCGTCTCACCGCTCCAACCCCCCGCACCCGGTCGGCACGTGCCCGACCCGGAGGACCCGCAGGCTCTGCGTGCAGCCTCCGACCCGGCCCAGGTCTCGGTCAATGCCGTCCTCCTGGCCGCGAGAGACCTCCTCAACGAGAGGGACCGGGAGACCGGCTCCTTTCACCCCACTCTGCAGTACTCGTCCGAACCCGGCGAGGCAGACTCGACGCGACGAGTCCGCCACGAGCCGCGCGAGTACAGCACATATCGTCAGGCGGCGGGCGAGAACCTGCCGTACCGGCTGCTCCTCATGGCGAACACGGCGTTGGGCGGGCACATCGAAAACGGCCTGCGGGACTTCGGTGTCAGGTTCTCCCGCGAGTGGGACCGCACCGACCTCGACCTGGTGCTCCAGCAGTTGGGCCAGCGCGCGCAGGACGCACTGCGCAGTCCGCTCACCATCTGGGAACGGCAGGTCGACACGGCTCTGTACAACGGCAAGAAGGTCGAAGTCCGCGTCACGTTCTCCGATGTGGAACTGCACAAGATGGGCGAGGTCGCCGACGCATACATCTACGACCATGCGCTCGGCATAGCGAACGTCTCGCGTAACGAAAGCCAGGACACCGCGGCACTCAGCTTCGCCGGCTCTTTCACCGCCAACTACAGCAATGGCGCCCAGCAGGGACACACGATCGACGGGCACCCGTCCATAGGTCTCTCGCCCGGCGGCGGATATTCGCGGAACGGGGCGACGTCCCAGAGCAGGACCATCAGTGCGCAGACGGACCGGGTGAACATCGACATCGGGGGTCCGAAGGTGGTGGCCCGCGGCACCATGCGGGTCCATGTGACGATCGTCGCGGAAGGCGGCACCAAGAAGGACCTCGAGCCCGTGCCGGTGGACATCCTGGCTCTCGTACCCACCGACAGCGCCCGCACGATGGGGCTGCTTCCCCCGCGCCCCGCCGGCCCGGCACAGGACGACAACCAGGAGCAGAACCGGACACTGCGTGCCCCCCTGTCCGTTCTCCGAGGGGACGGTTTCGACCAGGCCAACATCGCCGACATCCCCGACCTGCGCGGCGCAGTCGACGAAGCCGTGCGCAAACTCGAGCAGGAACGGTTCGAGCCCGTCAGGATCGAAAGGATCAAGCAGGCGCTGCAGATCCTGACGTGGCGCGAAGCCGTCAAGGCGCTCATGGAGACGGCGTTCTCCACGGGCATCGTGATCCAGGCCGACACGACCACCGCGTTCGCCTCCTACACCGACCGGATCACCGTGCGGGCCACGGTCGCCGCCGCGGAACCCGGGGGAGTCGTCGAGGGGAAGTTCGTCACCGAGGGAAAGAACGTCGTCGTCGACGGCAGCAGCCACGAGCGCCGGCACGCCCGGTCGCACAACCTTTCGGTGACGCTCATCGGCGGTGCCGACCTCGTCGACAACCCCGCCGACAGCAAGCGGGCCATGCCCTACAGCCTCGGCGGAGCGCTTTCCGACTCGTACTCTCGCGGCAGGAAGACCGAGAGCGAGATCCAGGACAGCGTCGCCCACCTGCATGTCGATGAGAACGTGTACACGGTGGTGACGCCCCACTTCACGATCACGCTTGTGTCGCACCAGACGAGAGAGACAGGCACACCCGGCCTGGACCCGTTGTTCTCCCGCCTCGCCGGAACCACCCGGGAAACCGTGCTCTACCAAGGCTCCGCGGACGGCCCGCTGGTGCTCGCCCACCCACGCTCCTTCGGGCAGTCGGACGCGGCCGACGCCCTCGGTCCCACAGAAGTCCAAGCCGAGCAGACCAACAGGATCGCGCCGCACGGCCTTGCTCTCACCCACGCCCACCTCGCCGAGACCAGCTTCGCCACCTTCAGCGGCCTGGACCGGGTCAGCGATGCCGTCATCGCCTACGTCGGCGACTTCCTGTGGTCGGCCTCCGGCGGAGCCTCCCGGCAGACCAACCCGGAACAGCTCAACACCCTGATCAAGACAGTCTTCTCCAGCATCAGCGCCAACCGCCTCGGCAGAACCCTCGTCGAACCGCTCCACATCCCTATCACCCGGCCCGGGGCCTTCAAGGACGCCGACGACGTCCTCACCCTGTCCATGGCCATCCACGATGTCGCCACGGCACCCGTAGGGCCCGGTAGCTCACCCGAGCACAACAAGACGATCCTCAAGGAGTACCAGCGCAGGTCGGTAGCGGCCGGTGGTGGCTACAGCGCCGGGCTGACCGCGTCGGTCAGCGGCGCCCTTCGAGCCCAGGGACGGGAGATCGAGGCGGACGCCACGGCCAAGGGAGGCCTCAGCCCGTCCTACTCCCGCTCCAAGAGCAGCGGCGGCGGACTTCCCGACACCAAGACCATGCGCGAGACCGGCAATAAGACGACCCCCAACACCGGATGGTCCGACGCCGATCCCGACAGCAGAACGACCGTCCGACTGGAATCCAGACACGTCAGCTACCACATCGCGCTACGCAGCGGCGGTACGTCCCAGTCCCTCGTCATCCACGTCAGGGGGCCCCAGGCGGTCGTCTTCTACCCCCCACGCACCACGGCCGAGCAACTCCTCGCCCTCACCGATGCCGGTACGACCGACGCGGCCGCCGACACGGAAACCATCCACCTTTCCGGAGCCCACGCCGGGCCCAGCGACATGCCGGGCGCCTGGCCCGACGCCGGAACCTCCGAGGACGACCGGGACGACATCGTCACAACGAGCAGGACAGGGACGACCGGTCGGCGTGTGAACAGACCGGTGCGGGACCCACGACCGGTGCTTCCCGGTGGAGGGCACCTCGACGGCCCAGGTGCGCCGGACACTTCATCCGTGGAGTCCCTGGCGAGGGAACTCGGGCTGGAGGGGAGCGTAACGCCCGGCACGATGGCGAGGGCCCTGCAACTCTTCCAGCAGACCGTGTACGTCCCGGTGAGGATCGGTGCCGAGGACGACGGCCGGGATGGTGCGTTGCGCGACCTCGCACTGCTTCTGCATCAGCAGGAGGTGGACGACTGGGACCCCGACGACCGACGCGTCACGGACTTCCTCGACCGCCTGGCCGCCCAGTTCGCCCCGCCGGACGCCGGCAGAGCGAAGCGTGGGAGCGTGCGGTCCCCGGATACATGGAACTTCGATCTCGATGAACTGAGGGGGGAGGTCATCAGACAGCTCGGTCACTGGGGAGTGCCTACTGATGGAGTCACCCTGGACCGGGTAGAGGCTGAGGCCGGCAACCTTCTGCGTGAGCAGGGATGGGAAAGGCAGCCGGCCGTGGCGGTAGGAAGCCGGATCGCCTGGGCTTTCGTAGGTAATCGCACACCGGTGGGTGTACCGGCCAGTGCGAAGAAAAAGCAGCATCATGACACTTCTGCCGCTGAGCCCGCAGAGGTGGATTGGGGTGCAGTTCCGCAAAGGATTGAGCAGATCTACAGGCAGATGTATCCAGGCTCGCCTGACATCAAGGTAATAGATCGGATCAAGAGAACAGCCCAGACGGCTGTGGGGCCGACAAGGAAAGTTGACGCGCAGACCGTCGACGGGCTGATCCGTGTTGTTACCGCTTCCCTCGGCATGAGTTCCGATCTGTCCGGCATGGCCGCCGCTCTTCTGGATCATCCGCACCTGTTGCAAAAAGCCGCTTCGCACGACAAATCGGCCCGCCTATTGGCGTCGCGGCCTTCCTTGCTCGAACGATTGTCTGGCAGGCCACGGCTCGTGCATTTTCTGGACGTGCTCGCCGATAGGGTCTATCTGGACATAGTGCAAAGTGGCCGTCTTGCCACTCCGGCCGAGCTGGAAGCGAGCCCCCTGGTCGATATATTCGACCGCGAGGAGACGGTTCGTTACCTGGACAGCAACAAGAGAGCTAACACGGACATTCGATTCGATAGCTCCCTCCTTTATCTGCGGACTTTTCGCGGCGACATAAGCCTGTCGCAAGCGGCGCTTGCCTATGAGGTAAATCGAACCTTCAGTCAACTGCAGGCGGTGCCGCCATTCGTGGAAGCCCTCATGAAACAAGACCCGGCGAAGCGCGCGGCGGTCCTGCATCGAGTTATTGGGAAACCGGGGTTCACGTTCGCCTTTAATTCTGCGTACTTCGAGCAACGGCTTCTTTCGCGTATCCCTCTGCACGACCTATTCGCGGATTCTCGATTTCTGAGCGATGCGGAGGCCAACATACGGCTGGCTGCGCCGCTGTTCTCGGTTCCCGGATGGTACGAAGGGCTGAAGTCTGACTTTTCTGCGATCAGGGATGTCTTCGCCGGTGCTCCGACTGGAGACCGCCTGCTGACGGCCTTGCCGTATGCTCCGCGGTTCGGTGAGCGGCTGATCCGAAACCGCCCACTGCTGGAAGCGGCGGTTCACAGCGAGCGGGCTGCTCTCATGATATCGGGAAATCCCAGGATCTTCGACACTCTCTCGGACGCTCGCCTGCTTGCCTTCTTCAAGGGACAGGGCACCAAACTCACGCTGAATATGCCCGAGGATCCGCAGTTGCGAGATTTGGCCGCCCTGGGGCTCGAATGGCAGGTGTTCGTGGCTTACTCGGATCTTCGCCCGTTGGTTGAGCATCCTTCGTATCAGTTCATTCTGTCGAAGATCTCCTCTGCGCGTCTGACGCCACAGATGGTGCGAAACCTTCTCTCTCCGGATCTGCGGGCCTTCCTTGCAGTGGCCGAATCGCAGAACATTCCTGACGCGGATCTTCGAACGATCGCCGCTCTGCCCGCACTTTCCTCTGTTTACCGAGATGCAAGTTATTTGAGATTCCGGCAATTGGCGGCTCTGATCGATCTGGATAAAAGCCCGTCCGCAGCCGTTCTTCTGCAGAATGCTACGGCCATCACTATGGTCGCCCGTGACGGCGATTTCGGTCGTATGTATGTTGACCGAATGATCAATGACACGCGCCTTGTCAACGGTGTGCTGGCCAATACAAGGATGTTCTACGCTTTGGCGAGGGCTTATCCTGACAAGTTCTACGCGTTGGCCGGAGAAGAGCTTCTGCCCCTCCTGATCCGGGAGCCGGATCTCATCAGGCGCTTCATGGAGCGTGGTGACCTTTTGGCCGACGTCCTCGACAATGTGACCGAGGTCACGGGTCTGCTGCGATGGCTCGATGAAAATACTGTTCATCTCACATCCGGCCATTGGCAGTCGCTGCTGACCGACAGGCGCCTGCTGCATCATCTCCACGAGAACATGCACACCCCGGTTGCACGTGCATTGGTCCAGACACCGGAGCTACTGGCCGAGGCGATCGCTCGGCAGCCTGCCTTCCTCAATCAATGGTCCAGGCATCGGCAGCGCTGGGATACTCAAGTCGAATCCGGTAACACCCATTGGTTGAAGAACCAGATCGAGGGCCTGGGAACCGGCAAGTTGACGAAGGAAGGGTTCGCCGTAGACAGAGCGCAGACGTTGCTGCTGGGAGAGATTCGCTCCAACGCGAAAAAACTGAACAAGCCTGCCCTCAGCGTGACTTCCGCCCTGGCGGGCGCAAGGGCAAAACTGAGTAACAAGCTCGATGATGAGGAGCTCAATCGACTGGATGAGCTGACGGCGAGAGCCATCACGGTGTACACGGATATTGATACCCCCGAGAACCGCGTGGCCTACAGCGCACTCATCGAAGCTATGGAGGTGAACCCTCATCTGGCTCGGGGTGTCTTTTTCACGGATCACCTGTATGAGGCTATGAAGCGCCAGCCTGCGATGCTGGACATGATCAAGGAAGATGGTCAACTGCTCGAAGAGCTCATCCGGGATCCCGATCTGAGTCAGGTGCTGTCGTCAGACTACGTGGCGCTCGCGGCTTATGCTTCCGTGCAGCACGTGCGAGACGCGGTGACTGTCCGCCCGAGGCTGAAGCAGGTCATCCTTTCTAATCCAGATATTCTGCCCCTCGTTGAAAATCTGGCATTTCCCGAGCTCGGAGACCCTAAGTGGTGGGTGCTTATCGAAGATACGCCGTTGGTAGCGAGAGAGATTTCCCGCCAGATTGATCGGCAGTCGACATCAATTCTTGTGAAATATCTGAGGGGTGACGAGGCGCTTGTCGACCGCCTGAAGAATTTCTCGACCGCGGTTCTGGGCGCGGTCATCGTGGGGGAGCGGATCAGCGACCTCCAGGGCCTTGAGGAAGCGGACGTCCGGAGGCTGGCACAGGTCCCGGGGCTTGTGGAGGCACTTGCCGCCCGGACGGACGTAGCGGTGGCGAAGGGTGATCTCGCTACGCTCGCCGGTCACCAGACCCTGCTGGAAGCGCTGGCCCAGTCACCGGGAGCGTCCGAATGGATGCTTAGCTCCGACATCAGGTTCAGGACCGCGACGCAGGCCCCGCACCTGATCCGGCTCCTGAAGGCCATCGAACCGCACCAGCGTGGCAGGCTCGAGTCGGACGACTTCCTCGGGGCGATGCGGGCGCACCCCGACCTGGCCGCTGTGCTGGCGGACCGCTCGGACCTGCGGGCCCTGGTCATGTCCTCGGAGCCGCTGCTGGCCGCGTTGCGGGACAGGGAAGGCCTGGCACGAACGCTGATCGAGTCCGCGGAACTCGTCCATGGTCTGCGCACCAACCGCAAGTTGATGAATGAGCTGCTGGACGACACCCCGCTATGGCGCTCGCTGACGCGCAACCCGCGGCTGGCGCCGCACATGAATCTCGCACTGCAACGGGCTTTCAAGCGGCTTCTGGACATGGACGGCGAGCTCGCGGAGCTCGATCTGAAGCTCGTCGTGAACAGTCCGGAGGTGTTCCGCCGAGCGTTGTTGAACCGCCCCGTCGAAGCACTCCTGCGAGAACAGCCGTCCTTCGCCCGGATTTTCCTCTCGCGCCCGCCCTGGCAGGACGTGGCCGTGGCCAACCAGGACTTCCCCGCGCAGGTACGCCGGCTGATCGAGGCCGATTCCCAGGAGTTCCAGCGCCTGGTCGAAAGCGACGACCCACAAGATCTCCTCTATGCCCTGCCTACGCGGGAGAAGGCACCAGACCTGCCTGCCCGTGCCGCATCCGGAAAGGACGGCGCAGCAGGTGGCAGGACAACCCAGGCCGGGCATGACACGCAGGACGCGACACATGGCAAGGAACCTGTGGTTCCGGGGCGGCGAGGTCAGGACGAGACTGCGGCTCAGCAGGCCGGCGCCGCGAGCGTGACGCTGCCTGCGGAGACGGCGGACCTGCTCGCCGGCCCGGCTGGCGCACGCGTCGCGCAGGAGCTCATCGCCTCCCCAGAGCTGCTGCCGCTGCTGACTGTCCGGCCGGACGTCGCCGCGAACATCGCGGACGATCCCACCACCCTGGGCAGCTACTCCTTCCGCCGATTCCTCACGGTGGCCGCTGACGCTTCACCGGACGTCCTCAAGAAGTTCGAACGGGGCTTGGCCGCATACCTCCAGTCGGTCGATGCCGAGGCCGAATTCGCCACCGTGAGAGCTCATGCCGAGCTGACCTGGCGTGCTGTCGTCCGGGAACGGAGGGAGCACGAGAGGGCCGCGCAGACGGAGGAGAAAGCCCGTCGCGACCGCTTCCGTCCGAGGGATCCGAACACCTGGGAGCATTCCGGCCGCATTCACTACGCGCGGAATCTGAGCGAGGAATCCTTCGAGCCGCGCGAGGTGGCCCGACTGAGGCGCCTCGCGAGGGGCACCGAGCTGGTCAGGGAGAATTCCAGCGCGATCGGTGTCAATGTGGCACTGCACGCCCACACCACGTACACCGGCGGAATTTCCTTCTTCTACGCTCTGGCGGATGACGCGCGTGTGGACCTGGTGGTGTACGCGGTCAGCCGGGCCAGGCAAGGTAACGACTACCGGTGGGACAACGCCGGCAGCAGATACGCGAGCGGCCCCCTTGCACTCCAGGCGGTCGCCGACGATGCCCGCCTGGTGGCCAGCCGGTCACGCGTGGCCGCGGAGAGCACAGAGATCCCGCCGCCGCGCGAGCAGGAACCGCTTCCGGACCACGCGCATATGGAGGGCTTGCCCCAACGCGTCAACGGCCTCTCACAGAGCCTCACCGCATACAGCCGGGCCCGAGACGCCCTCATCGCCACGCCGGACAAACAAGACGCGGCGTCCCGCTGGATCCAGGCTGCGCGGGCCCTTGCCGACCAGGGCCTGGATCTGTTCACCACCGCGGCGCACACGGAGACCGAAGAGGCGATCGCCCGGGTGACCTCTCTGTTCGCGACCCCCGCCAGGGGCAGTAACCCGCAGACCACTCAACGCCCAGGCGACTTCGAGACAGGCGCGGTCCTGCGGGCCCGAGCCGCTGCCGGCGATCGAGCGGCACAGACCGTTGTCAAGGCGCTGCAGCAGCACGCCACCCCCAAGCGGACCGGCACAACGGGTTCGGCTTCCACGTCGCGCCACCGTAGAGGTGCGGGTCTGCGCGGCGGAGCAACGGTGGCGGCCAGCCCCGCCGCATCGACCGCCGGCGACCCGGGACCGAGCTCCAGGGACCGGCAGACCACCGCGTCGGACGGGACGGACGAAGCCGCCGCGTTCGGCGCCCGGGAACCGCATAATTTGCACAATTCCCAGGGCCTGGCGTCCGTGCAGGTCCCGCAGACTCTCGGGACCGGGCGTGCCGACCAGACGGGCAACCATCAGGGCGCCGCGCCCAGGGGTCCGGGGGCGCGTGCTGAGTTCGTCGGGGACGAACCGCCGGCCGGTCGGGCGACCGCTGCGGCGTCCGGTGTGCCGCCGCAGCGGGATTCGGTGCTGGAGGACTTCCGGCGTGCATGGGTCTCGGCCGGGAAGAAGGTGAGCGGAGACGAGGTCGGTGCGTTGCGTGGCGCTCTCGTCAGGGCGCAGAAGCTGGCGGCGCCGTTCCTGTCCGGGAGCTTCGATGCGGTGGCGCGGATCGAGGAACAGGAGGGTGACTTCGGCAGACTCGGTCGTGAGCTGCAGGACGTTGTCCTCGTCGCCGACCACCTTCACCGTAACCCCGACGACGAGGCTGGTGCTGCGTCACTGACCGAGGACCTGGCACGGAGCAGGGGGGCGGAGCGTCGGCTCCTTCTGCCGGGAGGTGCCCCGGCCACCGCCCGGACCGGGCACGAAGCCCGCCGGGAGAGCGGGGCCGCGTCTTCGTCGTCGAGGTCCGCCCCGGTCCTCGGCGGTGCGTCGGAGGGCCTGGCCAGCAGACGGGGCGCCGCGGACAGCGGGGCCACCGTGCGGGAACGATGGGCTGCCGCCCTCAACCCCGAGCGGCGGGCAGCCCACCACGATGCCTCGGCCGTCGGTCCGACGCCAAGGATCGCCGGCGGCTCCGTCCGATCCGTGCCGGGTGAAGACGGCGTCCCCGAACCGGTGGTGGGAGCCGTGCACATCGAGCCTGTGCCTGACCAGGTACTGGACCGCATCAGCGACTAGGCTGTCCGCGCCCTGGAAGGCGTGCCGTACGAGGTCCTGCGGGCGCGGATCGGTGAGACGCTCGCCCCCGGGAACCTGTCGGAGCGGTGGTCCGCGCTCACCGGTGAGGGACTGTTGGTCAGCGTGCGGCACGGCGACCGCTCTTACACCGTCACCCTGCGTCTCCGGCTGGCTGACCCGCGCGGAGTGGAGTCGGCGCACGCGCCGGGCTCCGTGGCACGCACATGGTCCGATTCCACCGGTACGGCCATCGCGGGCACGTCCAGCGGCAGCAACCGGCGTACCCTCAGCTTGAATTTGGCCGCGGTGTTGGGTCTGCCGGTCTCCCCTGAGGTGTCGGCAACGCTCAACGAGGTCGGGACCACCACGCTGGTCAGCGCGACCACGAGCGCTCACACCTCGGCGCACATCCCCGGACGTCCGCAGGCGGTTGACCTCGCCATGCGGTGGGAGCTCCGCATCGAGGCGCCCGGCGAGAACGCTGACTGGACGGCCCTGGCAGGTGAAAGGCCGTCCCTGCGTGCCTGGTTCCCGCAGACGCCGAAGGCGGCGACCTGGCACCGGCCGGCTGCTGTGCACGCCGTTACACACGACCTGCCGCTGGCCGCGGTGCACAGCGTGCTCGGGGCCGGCGAACTGCTGGACCACGTCACCGCCTTCTTCGCTAAGCAGCTCTCCGAGGTGTCGCAGGATTCACTCCTCACCATGAGGGACTTCTTCAGCGCAGCCGCGCTGGCCGACGGGATGCCGACGCTGCTGGGCGGCCGGCACACCTCTCCCGTCCTGCGCACCGCGAAGGGCGACGCCGTCGGGTACTTCCGGGTGACAGCACGGCTGAGCGAAGGCGAAGCCACTGCCTGGCAGCCCATGAGGAGTCTCCAGAGGCTGACGGGCTTGCAGATCACCGGACCGGCGGGGCTGGTCCAGGCCGGTGTCGTCTACGAGGTCACCCTGGTGGAGCCGACACGTACACCGGACGAGTTCACCACCAACGGGGTTCCGGGTCAGGTCGTGTTCCACGTGCCCTCCGCCTCGGCGCTGCGGACACCGGGGGCAGGCGGACCGGTTCCCGCCGCCCGAGGTCGCGGAGCTGCGCAGCCTCGGCATGTCCTCCACCGTCCAGCGCGTCGAAGGCACGGACCGTCTCTTCGACCACGTCGAACGTGAGATGAGCCAGAGGGGGCTGTTGCCGAACGCCGCCGCCTCGGACTGGATCACACCAGGTCAAAGGCGGGAACAACGGCTGCTCAACCAGCGCACCCTCGACAGCTTGCGTCCGCAGTCGGTCCAGCGTGCGCTGCTGCCCCAGCTGCTGACCGGACTGCTCGTGGGATTTAGCGAAACGGATCGCGTCGACGGCCCGCGGCCGATGCTGAGCCTGCACGTCGAGAGGGACAAGGACAGGCCGGTCCGACACGTGGCCAGCCTTTCGGCGGTCCGGACGGACAACCGTATCGAATCAGACGTACCGAGCGGCGATCGTCTGGCCGGTACCCCGATCCACGTCGCCGTAGGTGGAGGCGGCTCCGCCGGTCCCGACCTCGAAATGCTCGGCGTGGATCTGCGCACCGCGAAGGGCCAGTGGCACAGCTCGTACGCCAGGACCAATACGGACGTCCGGACCGCCTCGGTCACCGAACGCATTCATGCTCCGGTGGTGTCCGCCGCCGGCGTCGACGTCTATGCCGTCCCCGCCTGGCTGTACGCCGAGTCCGAGGGAGACCGGCCCATCCAGGGCACCGTGAAGACGCCCGTCACCGTCCATGTCGCGGTGCCGGCTCACCGGACCACCGCCGAACCCCCGAGCAGTGCGCGTCCCGAGGACGCCACCCGAACCGGCGGGTTGGCCGCACGCTCCGCCGGCCTGAGCACCGCCGACGCCAGCGAAGTGCTACAGCATGTCCATGTCGAATCGGTGGCAGGCAGTCATTCCCTCGCCAGGGAGATCGCCAAGCTCCTTGGCGTCGAACAGCGGACCACGCCCGCCAGGAACCTGGCCGAGGACGAAGCCCCCGCGCGGGACCCCGACGGCGCGGAGGGAGCGGCGGAGGCCAACGAGGAGGCAGCGGACGCCGAGCGGAATCCACTGCTCACAGGGGCTCCGGCCACCTCCCGGTCACGTGTGCCGCTGCCGATCGCCGGACAATGGCTGACGACACAGTTGAGCGGGGTTTCGCTGGACAGCCGGGCCAACCTGCTGCACAGCAGAGGGCGGCAGGCACTCGACCCCGCGCGGCTGGTCGCGGACGCGCAGACCGTCTTCGGGGGCGGTCTGGTCATGGAAGCCGGTATGGGGGAGGGGCGGATCACCGGTACCCGGGTGCGGATCACCGTTGAGGGCAGCCTGCACGGGCTGCACTACGCGGGCCCCGTCGGGGCCGTCGAGCACCGCCGTAGCCTCGCCACGACCCAGGGTGCGGCGACGACCCGGACCATCACGTCCCACAGCGGTCCCCAGGCCGTCCTCAGCGGTGACCTCGCCCCACTGGAAGCGATCTCCTCCGACCTGCAACTGAGCGGCCATCCGCCCGACTCGACCGTGCGGACGCTCAACGACGCGACGACCACACACTGGATGGTCAGCGCGGGTTCCTCCCCCATGCACCGCATACATGTCACCGTGCAGACCGCGCGCGACGGCGTACTGCCGACCTCCTTCTCGGCGGACCGCAACACCACTGTGCCGGGCCGGGTGATCGAGCCCGACGGCGTCGAGCTCCTCGTCACAGATGACGAACTGCACCGCCTCAGGAATGTGCTGGACTACGACAGCATCCCCGCGCCCGAGGTGACCGGGCGGCCTGGGCCGACGCCTCCCGCGGTAGCCCCCACCCGGGCACGCAGGCGTCGGTGGTCGTGTCGGTACGCCCCGAAGGCGGTCCAGGTCTGGTACGCGATCTCGTCGCCGACTTCGTCGAGAAGGTTTCGCCGGGTGTCACCCGCCTGGACAGCAGCGGCTACCTGCACGGGGTTCTGCCTCAGATAGCCGAACTCACATCGGCAACAGCGAGAATGCGTTCGCTGGTCTCCACGCTTGGCAGTTCCACCAGTTTCCGCTTCGTGGACCAGACCACCGTGCCCAAGGTGGTGGAGGTGAGCATGACGGCACGGCGGGCCGGGGACCCGGGGCAGCAGAACCGGGCCGGCTGGTCCCGTCGGCCGAGGTCGCGGCCGGCATGTTCACCGAGAACCGTGCCACCCCACCGTCGGCCACCCGCACGAGCGGGAGCCGGCTGGCATTCGACACGTCACTGGACCTCGTTGCCGCGGAGGTTCCACTGGGGGCGCCGGAGCAAGCGCCCCACCTCGCCTTCCCGTCGGCCGACACGGACACGGACATCGTCGGCGCGAACGCCGCACACAAGACAGCGGCGGAGTTCCGGGTTCCGTTCACCTTCACCGTCACCGTGCGGACCATGGCGTTGAGCGCGGCGACGCAGGCGATCACCAGGCCCGGACAGGCGGGCACCGGCGACGGGCGGTCGATGTCGTTCAACGCGACTGCCGTCGTCCGCTTCGCCGCCGACGAGGCACCGCCCGCCGTGCCGCCGCAGGCCGGGTCCGAGGGTGACACGGCACGCCAGCGCCGGTCGCGGCAGCGCCACACCGCGCTGACAGCGCTGCCCGTGCCGACGCCCGTGCGGAGCCTGTCCGGCAATCACGCCAGTGCCCGGTTCGCCGAACCGGCACGCCCGGGAAACCCGTCGCTGAGCGAGCAGGTCCGGCGCGCACTCAGCGGCGTCCCGGAAACCACCACGCCACTACAGATCACGAGCTCCTCGGGCGACCCGGCTGAGTGACGTCCATAGAGCAGAAGTCCCGCACCGAGGCCGGCCAGCGCCTGCCGCAAGGCGAAGCGGCCGTGACGCGGGAGATGCCCGTATCCGCCACGACATGGGCGACCGGAGCGGACACGCTCGACGACAGGAGCAGGGTGACGCACGCCTGTCGGAGGCGGACATCACCCTGCTCCAGAAGTTCCTGCCGACTCCGGCAGCCTGCGATCGCGCCATCGGCCCGAGCCGGCCCCCTGCTGTCAGTCGTCGAGCGGCGTGGACCGGCGCCCCGTCATCTAGGGGGCCGGTGAAACGGGCACCCGGGGCAGCTGAGGGTCCATGGGCCTGGCGGACAACCGCGGCGCCAAGGGCTCCCCGGACGCCAAGGGCTCCCCGGGTACCACCCCGGAGGGGTCGCCGGTGCCCGAGGGCTCCGGGGAAGCCGGCACCTCGGGCACGCGGGGCACCTGGGGATCCAAGGGCCTGCCAATGGGCGGGGTGGGATTGGAGAGGTTCGAGTCC
>NZ_KQ948372.1:84782-106219 GCF_001514055.1 Streptomyces corchorusii
TCCGGGACACACCCAGCGTGTCCACCACCGTGCGGTACTGCTCCTGGAGCGCGTCCACCGAGTCACACGCCTGCCCCAGCTCCGTCCCCGACGCCCCACCGAACGACACGATCACCTCGCCGTCCGCCTCCCGCAGCGCTTGCACCGCGGAGAGCCAGCCCTCGTCCGTGATCGGCGTCTTGCCGTTGTAGGTCGCCTTGCACCCCCCGCCGTCCAGCACGAACGCCAGCGTCACGTACCGCAGTCCGGCCGCACGCGCACCCGCGAGCACCGACGGCGACTTCCACGTCTCCACGTACGGCGCCGCGAACCGCGACGGGAACGACGTACGCGCGCCAGGACCGTCGGTGCCACCGCTGGGCGTGGCCGACCGGAGGGGAGCGGGGATCGTCCAGGAGCCGTCCCCGGCGAGGAACTTCCAGGTGATGCCGTCGACCAGGCCCTTGTCCAGCGGCGCAAGCCGTTGGAAAGCGCTCTGACTGAGGTCGATGTGTTCCGCGTCGCAGGACGGACACATGTCCATGACGGGCACGGTGATCGACTTGCCCTGGTAGGACACCTGGACGGAAACACCGTGGCAGAGCCGGTCCTCGTTGGGGTTGGCCGCCGTCCACCATTCGTGAGAGACCGCTACGAGGTCCTGGGTCGCCGCGTCGACGACCGTTCCGCAGGCGCCGTAGCCGCTGTCGTTGTAGTAGGTCATCTGGCCGGAGATGTCCTGGGTACTGACCGAGTTGTCGGCCAGTGCCAGGGACACACCGCCCAGAGTGACGGCCAGCACGGCGACTGCGCCGCCCGCGATGACCCGATTCCGGATGGACACGCATATCTCCTGGTCTCGGTGAAATGTGTCGTGGAGGGGCTCACGGCCCGGATCACCAGGGCCGGCGGAGGGCCACGCGGGGCCTGCTGGGCGGACCGGGCCGGGCCAATCATGGAAGAGACGGAGCGGACGCGGAAGGAAACCCGTCGGGCCTGTGCCCGGCGAGGCACTCGCAGCGCCTTTTCGGACCTCGCCTCCGCGTCGGTGGGACCCGAAACCTCCAGGGCCGGCACGCCGGACGCGAGGGGTGAGTTGGTCCGTCGTGGCCGTGCGCACGGCCGACGTTGTGGCAATTCGTGCACGACCACCCTGCGAACAGGCAAAGTCTGTCTTCCGGCATTGCCGGTCCTCACGCATGTCTGCTGCGATGGCGAGGTCAGGTGCAACCTCCTGCGGCGAGGGAGACGCACACAAAGCGGCAGGGACGCGAGCGGTGAGAAGGCATGAGCGGAACTCCTGACCGGCTCACCGGCCGGGGAACGCCCGGTGGAGGCAAGCTCTTGGGGAACGCCGGAGCGCGTACGCATCCACCAGCCGTGGAACGTCCGCTGAACTGTGGTGGCACGACCGTGAGGATCGTCCTCCCATGAGCCGGTGGACCGGTGGGCTCGGCCCCTTGCGAACGCTCGCCGCCAGAATCGGGGGTGTGTCAGGGGCCCCCGCCTCGGGTCCCGTCGTCCATCTGGGCCCGGACGCCGGGGGGTCGGCGGACCTCTCGGCGGCCGTCGACGCCCTGCGGCAGGAGAATCCCGACCACGCGACCGTCATCGTCACTACCGACTCCGCGGGGGCCAGGAGCCTGTGGAGGCGGCTCGCTTCGGCGCTGGACGGCCTCAAGCAGGACGGCGTCACCGCGGTACGACTGGTGTGGGCGGGGGCCGGGGCGGATCTGCCGGACCGGCCCGCTCCCGCGAGGCGGATCTGCGAGGATTGGCAGGTACAGGTCCTCGCTCCCGCCGGGCCGGTCGTGGTCGCCCCCGGAGGCGCGCTGTTCGCGCCTCCCGGTCCCGACGGGGCGGGCGGATGGTGGCGGTTCAGCCCCGGTCTGCACGCCCGTCCTCTGGGGCTGCGCCATCCGGTGCCGAGTTGGGAGGACGCGGCGCTTCACCTCACCTCCGACGCCGTCGCTGGCTATGCGGTCGAACCCATACCCGCGGGAGTGCACATCCGCCGCGCGGAGCCGCTGCCCGACACCGGGCAGGCCGTCGGCGCATCCATCCCCGTGGACGGGCAGCGGCTCGCCGTAGTCGTCGGCGTTCCCGGCACCGCCCCAGTCGGAGCGGAGGCACTGACCGAACTGCTGACCCGGCTGCCTCCGCGGGCCCGGCACGCCGCCCGTCTGATACCCGGTGACGCGCGCGACCTGCTGCCCACCGGCCAGGAGACCGCAGATCTGCTCGGCGCCGAGGTGGAGATCGTCAGTGGGGTGCCCGCCCTGCTGGAGTCGGCGGACGGTATGACGACGGAAGCCGTGGTGCTGATCACAGCCGACGGCGAACCGTCCTGGCGGCCCTACGCGGAAGCCGTCGCCTGTCTCCCTGGGCGGGACGGCCATGCCCCCCCGCCCCGCATGGTGCAGTGGCGATCCCCCCTCGCGGGCGCCCCGTCCGCGGACGGGGTACTTCCGCTGGGTGACATGTGGCAGGTCGCCGTCACCCGCGCGGGGCTGTGGGTGGGACCGCGCGAGGACACGCGGCCGGGCGGCCTCGGCTGGTCACTGGACCCCCGGAGGATGGTGATTGACGTCGGTGTGCCCGGCCGGGAGCTGGACGACGGGCTGTGGCCGGTGCTCGACGGCTTCCTCGGAAAACTGGAACCGACCGCCGTCGAGCAAGCGACGCTCCATGTACGAGGCGTCTGCACCGCTCAGGGCAAACGGCAGATCCGGCGCATCGCCGAACGGCACCAACTGTCCCTGGCCCACGACGAGAAGACGTCCGGGGAACGTACGAAGACGGGTGCGCGGGCGATGGGCCCTGAAGCGGAACAGGCAAGGAACAGGGCGTCGGCCGCGGCAGGCGGCGACGCCTCCACCGAGGTGCCCTGGCACGCCTCTCCGATGAGCGTGCGCATCCGGCACATACCACCCCCCGTTCCGGCGGCGTCCGAAGGCCCGGCGGCGTCCCGGAGCCCTGCCGCACCGGCGGCGTCGGCCATGCGCTCCGCCTCGGCGCCGGGTACCCCTCCCGCCTCAAACACCTCCCGCGCCGGCGTGCACGCCGCCGCTTCCTCGCCGGCGTCCGGCGCTCCGGCCACGTCGGGCCCGCCAGGTGCCCTTCCGCCGGGCTTCGCCGAGGCGTTCGCCGCGAGCCGCTCCGTGGGCAAGCCGCTCGGCCGCTCGGTGCCGGTGTCCTGGAGCACGCCCGGCGGGACACCGGCGCGGGAACCGGCCGGGAACTCCGCCTCCCCGGGCCGCCCCGCCGCGCAGACCAGCACCGCTCCCGTCGCCCCCGTCGGGCCGTCGTCCGAGGAAGCCACGCATTCCGCTCGCCCGAGCAGTCCCCCCGGTCCACCCCGCCCGGTCGCACCCGAGCGGCCACCTGCCGTCGATCCCCTACCCGTCCCCGACACCTCCGTACCCGCCCCCGCCACCCCCGTGCGACGGACCGCTCTGCCCTTCCCGGTCGGCCCCATGCACCGCAGTGGCCCCGCCGAGAGGCAGGCGCTGCGCGCCCTGGCCGGCGAGCGGTGGTGGCAGCAACAGTCGGCGGTGACCAGCACGTTGACGGTGATGCCGGGCGGCAAGGACCAGAACGACGCCGTGCTCGCGGATCTGATCGCCGTACGCTCCTACCTCACCCTCGACGAGGGTCCGCTGAGCCGGCCATGGCTGGAGCAACAGCTGGCGGCCGGATCAGCCGACGCATATCCCTGTCTGGCCTGTCAGGCGTCCGGTCTCCGCAGGCTCCCGTCGTATCGGGGGATCGTTGTCCGCGATGCCGGGACGCTCTCCTCGCGGGAGAGGGCGCTGCCACCCGGTACCGAACTGTCCGAGCCGGGGCCGGTCAGCACATTCGTGCTGGAGGGGGCGCCCGCGGCGACGGGCGACCGGTATCTCATCAGGTCGGTGACCGGCAGGCGGGTGCGCAGCCTCTCCGCACCGGTGACGCAAGGACAACAGAGCGAGGAGATCGTCTTCGGGCCCGGGACCCGCTTCAGGGTCCTCGGGTCGGTTGACCGACCGGGAGCCACGACCGTGCTGCTGAGCGAGGTGGCCGCCGGCTCGCCGGCCGCGCGTCAGGGCACACAGGACGCCCTGGACCGGGATGCCAGGGAACAACTGGTGCAGGCCCTGGACCAACTCCCCGAGGCCGCGTCCGCCGTACCGTGGCCGGCCCGGCTCTCCGGCCTCCTGCCCGAACACGTCCCGCACCGGGACACCACCGCCTGATCCCCGCCGGGCGGCCCGACCGCGCCGACCGCACATCCACCGCCGAGGAGACCGCCCGATGATCGTCTCGAATGCCCGCGCGGCGGAGGCTGTCACGTCGTCCGGCCGACGGTCGGGCCGTCGGGCGGGAACGCACGGCCACGCCCCCGGGCCGTGCCGCACTCCCGGGGGGCGCCGGCCGTCTCCGGAGCCCCCGGATCAACCGAGTCCGCACTACAGACCCATGTCAGAGAGGCAGGACGCACATGTCCGCTGAACGCAGGACGCCGCGGCGGAACACACCACCGGAAGGCGGCGACCAGCTGAGGATACGGCGAGGACTCGTTCTGCCCGCATCCTCCGCCGCCCCCTCCCCTCCGGCCGGTCCCACCGAGCCGGGCACGCGGCAGACGCGGCGCGCGGGCTCCCGCGGCGGGGCGACAGCCGCGGAGCAGGGCGGCGAGGTGCCCAGCCCGCAGGAGGAGCCCCGGCCGGGATGGCTGGGACGGCGCGGCCGCAACAGGACGGGCGGAGCGCAGGGCGGCGAGGAGGAGGGCGCGAACCCGGCCGGTGCCAAGCCCGGCCACCAGCCGATGCTCGCCGCCGCGGCGGTCGCGGGTGCCGTCCTTGTCGCGTTGCCCCTGGCGCTGAACGCCATGGACAACAAGGACCACGACGTCGACTACGAGGCTTCGGGCGGGGAGACAGCCTCGCCGCAGACCAACAGCCCGAACTTCCTGCTCGACGTTCCGGTGCCTCAGCACTCACAGGGATCCACTGCCGACGAAGACACACCCGACACCCCTCCGAAGAGGTCCTCTTCCTCGTCGTCCACCCCCGCGCCCCCTCCCACTATCCGCGTCTCACCTTCCAAGGCGTCCCAGAAACCCGGCATTCGCGCGCCTCAGCCGTCGACCGGCGCGTCCGCCCCGCAGAGTCCACGCTCGTCCGGTGGAACCGCCGGACAGGCCTTCTCCCACTCCACCCCCGCTCACGCGCAGGCCGACCCGCACCCCGCTCCCGCCCGCACGCAGACCACACGCCCCGCCGTCCAGCCCAGCGGCTCCGCCCCATCCACACCCACCGAGGCGTCGGACACCGCGACAGTGGCCACCGTGGCGCGCACCCAGCCGCCGGCCGGTCACGGATCTTCGGGCACGACCCCCGCGACGCCGTCGGCACAGACCGCGCAACCCGCGCCCGAGGCCACGTCGTCGGTCCAGGACACCGCGGCACGTGACGACACGACCCGTCGTACCGGCCGAGACGATGACCCCGAGCACTCGGGACCCCACGGCCGACCCGGACACGACCACGGCCACCCCACCGGCCCTCGGCACGCGAGCCCAGCCGGCAACTCCCGGGCGCCGGGCAGCACGAACTCGCCGGCGGCACCGGCCGCCTCGGGCACACCGGCGCCGCAGACCGGGACCGAAACCGCTGAGGAAGAGGCCGCACTCCCGGAGACCACGGGGGACACGGTCGTCCAGGCGACCCGCGTCCTGCACGTCGGTCAGTCGGTGGAGTCCCGCCGGGCCCGTCTGTCGATGCAGGAGGACGGCAACCTGATCATCACCGACGAGAACGGCACGGTCCGCTGGTCCACGCACACCGAGGGCAGGGGCAACAAGGCTGTCTTCCAGGCGGACGGCCACCTCGTCGTCTACACCAGCGATGGCCAGACGGCCTGGTCCTCCGGGACCGCGGGACACGACGGCGCCGAGCTGGTGCTGCAGGACGACGGGGACGTGGTGATCCGGCAGCAGGGCGCCTCGCTGTGGGTCAGCGGAACCGCCCACTGAGTGCGTCCGGCCGTTCTCCGGCCGCTGACCGGGCCCGCGCGGAGGCCCGGCCGGTCGCGTCGGATGGCCTCCCCGGGCCGTCCGGACCCTCCGGTCCGGGCGGCCGGGCGAACGGATCGGGTGTCAGGTCCCGTACGACGCCGTTCATCTCGTCCTGACGCCAGACCCTCAGCGCGGCCATCAGTTCGCGGACGGCCGCGCGCCGGGCACGGTCGCTGCGGCGCTCGTCCGCGGGCGGCCGCTCGTCCAGCATCACCACCGTGCTCTCCCCCGGCCGGGCGTGCACGTGGAGGACTTCGAACTGTGTGCCCGGTGGGAACAGAACCCGGTCCGGCAACTCGGGCTCCAGCAGGGCCGTGCGGCGACCAGTGATCGAGCGGATGAGTACGTCGGCATCGCCGTGCTTGCCAGGAGTACCGGTGAGGGAAGCGGCGCACACGTAGTGCGCGGTGGCCACGCGGTGCTGCCGGTACCACCGGATCGCCGCCGGATCCAGGTGTGTGCGCAGCGCCACGACGCCCTCGTACGCGGGTAGCAGGGCCAGGGCCGCAAGCGCGGCCGGGTCGGCGGCGGCCGGCGCCCCGGCTCCGGCGTCATTAGGGTTCTGGCCTGTGCACCACGCGTGGACGGTGAGGCGCCGCCGCACCGAGAGCAGTCCGGCGAACGCGGTCTCGTCCGGCAGTCCTCGGCCCAGCCCGGGATCGTGTCGCAGTGCTCGGGCGACGACAGCCTCGTCCTCGGGCGAACCGGCGGCACCCGATGGCGCCCGGGCAGTGGGGGCTTCCCGTCCTTCCCCCGCTTCCTGCTCCTCGCAGCCGTCCTGCCCTTCCCGCTCGTCCTGCCCGTCCCCGGGGCCGGGCAGTGTCCCGTGGCCGACCGCGGGAGCCAGGGCGGCCGGTGCCTTCGGCCCGGAGCGCAGGGCGGTCGCGCCCCAGGGGCGGCTGGCGGTCAGCACCCGCACCAGCAGGCCGTCCTGGGCGGGCAGGCGCCGCAGGACGTCCTCGGCCAGTCGCTGCAGCTGGGGCAGCTTCTCCGGCAGGCTGTCATCGCACAGGATCAGTTCATGGTGCGGGTCGGCGTGGGTCGCGCGAACCTCGTCGGCGTACCAGGGCTCGGCCGAAGGGCGTATCCACAGACCCCAGGGCAGCACTTCGAGCACCATGCCGTTCCCGCCGCGGTACAGGCCCTGGCGGAGCATGGGCAGGTGCTCCAGTGGCCAACGGTGATCCACCGCGAGCGCGGGGTGGGACGAACCGTCAGGCTCCGGGGGCAGGTACAGCAACTCCCGCGCGAAGACGGGACGCCCTAATTCCCCGCCCTCACCCAGGAAGACGACGTCTTCCCGCGGCGTGAGACCGACGAGTGGATCCCCGGTGGGGAAGCCGTTGTACACGTGGACGGGCTCGCCGGTCAGGGCGGCGAGGGTGTCGCCGAAGGACCGGTCCCCGGGCGTGTGGACCACGCCGTAAGGCACGACGCGCAGCGCGGCCGCGGTGTCCTCGGGCAGGCTGCGCCAGAAGGAGCCGATGTCCGCTGTCTCCGGTACGGGCGCACCAGGGGTGCCGATTACGACGGTCGCCGCGTCGCTCCGGCCCCGCAGCCGGGCGGCCAGATGGCCGCGGTGCCGGTGCTGGGCAGCGTCCTCCAGGACCGGACGCAGCCACACACCGGCCGGCATGGGTTCCGCCACGGCGGACCGACCCATCGCCCGAGGGCGGTTCGGCAGGCTTTCGTCCCACTTGGGCTGGGGAAAGCGGCGGGAGAGGTACTCGACCTGCCCCTCCGGTGTACACAGCACCCAGCCCTGGCCCCGGTCCGCCCCGATGAAGAGGGCGCCTCCGGCAGAGGGCCGCAGCACGCCGTCGGGGACGACCACCGGCAGTGCCAGCCGCCGGGCCAGCAGGCGTCCCGCTGCCGCGACGCCGCCCTTCGGCGGTCGACCGAAGATGACACGCAGACCGCGCGGGCCGGCGGGTACCGCGCGGGCCACCACCTCCTCCACCGCGTCGAGGGAGGATGCGCGCGGGAGGTCGACCACGACCAGAGCGTACTCGGGATCGGTGGCCACACCCGCGGCGAACAGCTGGGACTGGCGATCGGGACCGGCGGCAGGATGCACCAGCCAGGTGCCACCCACCCGGCGCACCGTCAGGTCCGCGGTGGGTGCGTCGTGACGCTCGTCCGGGTGGACGGCGGGCGCCGTGTGCGGCTCGGTCGCGGAGGCCGAGCGGGTCCGCGACGGCCGCCACAGGCGCTTGCGGCCGGACGTACCTCCGCCGTTGTTCGTCGGTGTCAAGTGGCGGGCCACCACTGAGCGCAGGGGTGGTGCACGTGTCGTGCGCCGCCGGTCCGGGAACCGGGTCCGCCGTCCCTGGTGAGGACGAACGGGGAGCGGGGTCCGGCTGTCCCCGTCACCTGACTGCGATTCATCCGCGGCATCTCCTGCTGAGGCCCCGTTGGTCCGTGCCGGGGCTGCTGCTTCCAGCACACCGGCCGGGTGATCATATAGAAAACCGGCCATGGCCGACATTGTCGGCGCCCCTTGGGGAACAGGCTGTGCCCCTGGGTGCAGCACGCGGATCGCGGTGCTTGACGTGACAAAACCGGCTCGGGAGCGGCCCGCGGCATCAGGGTGTGTGCGCGGAGGGGATCCGCAGCCAGATCTCGAAGTGGCCTGAGCCCGCCGAGGTGCGGTACACGAGGGCACTGGCGAGCCGGTAGCGGTTACTGGTACGCATCTCCTTGCGGATGAGCGTCTGGATCGCTCCGGGCTGGTCGGACCAGTCCAGCACGACACCGTCGAACCAGCCGTCGTCGATCGCCGCCCGGTAGCCGTCCGGCCCGCTGAGATGGCGACCCTCGCGCCCCGCGTAGTCGATGTAGTAGATGGACGTCCAGAGTGTGTAGTCCGTCAGTCCTGCGCTGCCGAGATAATAGACGGGTGCCTCGTGAGGCTGGCCGAGCCACTTCTGGCCAGGCCGCACGTTCTTGGCCAGCTCGGGGATCAGATGCGTGGTGTCGGGCCACACCCCGTAGTTGTGCGCAGACTGTGACATGCCGAGGGTGAGGGCCAGCACGCCGACGGCGACGACGGCTTGGGGGAAACGGAAATGAGCCCCCATCAGACGGCTCAGGCCCACGCCCGCCATCGGTGCGGCGAACAGGAGACCGTATCCGATGTGCTTGTGCAGCGAGATGCTCGTCTGAAGGTGGATCTGGTAGGCGGGGGCGAGCAGCGCGGTACCGGTCAAGAGGACGCCCAGGGCCAGCCGCCACCGGGGCAACGGCGTGACCCGGTTCCGGGCCGGGACCTCGCCGAGTCCCGCCCGCCGCCAGTACAGCAGCGTGCCGAGGCACGCCAGGGCGAAGAGCAGCCCGCCCCACCTGGCGCAGTCCCAGAGCATCAGCCCGGCCGAAGTCCCGCCGTGGGCGCGGTCGGTCGTGGTGCTCCGGATCGCCTCGAGGTAGTCGGTGGTCGACAGGCCGATGCCGATCAGGACCGTCACGCCCGCGGTGAACACCGCGCCGCGCCGCAGGGCCTCGCGCGCGCCGAGCCGCCGGTGTGCGGCCAGCACGAGCAGCAGACAGAGGGTCGGCAGGTACAGCGCGGACGCGTACTTCACCCCCACCGTCAGCGTGGCCACCGGGACCGCGGTCAGCGGCAGCGCCCAGTGGCCCGGGGCGACCCGGACGAGGATCCAGGAGGTGAGCGCCAGCAGGAAGACGGCCATCGCGTCGTACGTCGCGAAGTTGCCCAGGAACAGGGTCGACTGGGCGACGGCGAAGATCCCGGCCGCGCACAGCGCGGTGCGCTCGTTGAAGAGCATGCGGGTGAGGGAATAGAGCAGTGCCGTGGCGCCCAGCATGAAAGTCAGGCTCATCAAGCGCACCCCGGTCAGCCCGGCGGCCGTGTCCACCCATGCCGCGAGCACCGGATACAGGGCGGGCGAGCCGGAGAAATAATTGTCGAAACCTCCGTAGTCGGGGGTGCCGTGGAACAGGTGGTCGATCATGGCGTGGCCGGCGTAGACGTACAGCGCCTCGTCCTCGAAGGCGCTGTTGTGCAGGCGCAGCGACAGGGTCGCCTGCACCAGCAGCAGGCAGGCCAGCAGGGCACGGGCCACGCGTGTCCGGCGGCCGCTCGGCGCGGCGGACCAGCCTGTGTCCGGCACCCGTCCGAGCACCCAGTCGGCCCGGGTGATCTCTTCGAAGAGGTATCCGGGAGCGGACCGCGCACCCCGCACCGTCGGCACGCGCAGTTTCAGGGTGGTCTCGCCGTCGTACCGCCCGGTGGTGGTCCCGTGGTCCTCGGTCGCTGTCATGGGTGCCTCACGTCGAAGCCGAACCGCGGGTCGGCGACACCGCGGCGGAAGGCGGCGAGCGCCTCGGGGCTGCTGTCGATCCGCCAGTCGGTGCCGTCGTCCGCGTCGAACCAGACGAAACCCACGACGTCGGCGTGGGTGGCAACGGTGTGCACCAGGTCCTCGATGTAGGCGGACTTGCGGCCTCCGGGCTGGGCCGCGGTCCGGGCGATGAGCACCGGGCTGCGGGTGAACGCCCGTGCCTCCTCGACGGTGGGGCCGAAAAGGGCGGCGAACGTATGCGGGCCGTCCTCCGTGCAGTGACCGACCAGGCCCAGCCAGTCGACGTAGGCGTCACCCGGGTAGTACGGCTTCAGCCGCGCCGGCCCCTTTCTGGTCGCCGTGGGGCTCCAGACCCAGATGACGTTCGACACTCCGGTGTCCTGGAAGAGGTCGTGGACGCGCCGCCAGGCGGTGACGAAGTCCGCGGGATCGGCCTCACCGGTGCCCCACGGCCGCCCGCCGGCGTTCATGCCGGGGGCGAACGCCAGCGCCAGCGGCACGTTGAGGTCGCGGACGGTCTGCGCGGTGTGCCGCACGTACCCGTCGTGGTGGCCCGCGGCGATGTCACGGAGCGCCGAGGCAAGGGGCTCCCAGGACAGGTACGGCAGCGACCGTTGCTGCCACACCGCAAGTACCTGATCCGTCAGCGGACCCCCGTACCAGGGCATGCGCAGGGACAGCAGGTTGGGTGCCTTGCCCGCCCTCCCGGACCACAGGGAGAGATAGCCGGGCGTCACCGGTTTCCCGGCGAAGGACACCCCGAGGTACTTGCGGTGGTGCGGGGGCCGGATCATCCAGGTGACGTCGAACGGTACGTACGGCGCGGACCGTTTCTCAGATCCTTCCCCGCCCGCGCCGATCGGCGCCGTGCGGCTGGGGGCGCAGCCGGCCACCGCGGAGGCCGGGGCCGCCAGCGACCAGCGCAGCGCTCTCCTGCGACTGACAGGGGTCATATCGGGGCCCTCTCGGTCGCCGCCACGCCGGCCGGTGCGGCGGAGCCGGACACGGTGATGGCGCCCTCGCCCTGCGGTGCCTCGGGTCGCGGAAGGACGAGAACGCGCAGCACGGCCGCCGCGTAGAAGAGTCCCGAGGCGAGAGGCAGTGCGAAGTCCTCGGGCACCATCGTGTCCATCCGCCACACCGCGGCACCGATCCACAGCGCGGTCACCGGAACGGTCCACGTCCAGATGCCGATCCACAGGCGGGCCGTGTTGTTCCTGCGCGCCTGCCCGGAGCCGGTGGGTTGCCAGCCCATGGCACGGCGGCGCAGTGTGTCCCAGATGGCGAAGACGTGCGACCAGCAGTACAGCACGCGCGCGGCCCATGCTTCCAGACGGTAGGGGTTGCGGTGCCACAGGGGGTAGACGACGACCAGGTAGAGAGCCCCCGGCAACAGCAGCCACGTGTCGGTGAACTTGATCTGCTCGGGGAAGAAGAGGAGCAGAACCGAGACGATCAGCGGCCCGGTGAACAGGGTCAGGGCGGACTCGATGTAGTAGACGAAACCGGAGACGTAGCACAGGCGGCTGGCCAGACGCATCGGCACCTTCCAGAAGCCTTCGGCACTGCCCAGCATGCTCATGGAGGCCATGCACCACCGGTACTGCTGGTGGTAATACGCGCCGATGGTGTCCGGGCACAGACCCGTGGCCAGTGCGAGCGGCACGTAGCGCAGGTCCCAGCCGCGTGCCCGCAGGTCGAAACCGGTGTGCATGTCCTCGGAGTGCTCGATCAGGCTGGTCCCGCCTACCTCGGCGAGCGCGGTGCGCCGGTAGACGGCGCAGGAACCGACACAGATGGAACCGTCGCTGCGCTGTCGGGAGACCTGAACCGAGCGGTAGAACAGCTCCTGCACGGCCCCCGCGCCGCGTTCGATCCAGTTCTGCCGGTCCAGGATGCGGAAGTACTGGGGGGACTGCACAATCCCGATGTCCGGGTCGGCGTCCATGTACGGCAGCAGTTCGTCGAGGAGGTCGGTGCGCGGAACGAAGTCGGCGTCGAGGATCAGGATGAACTCGCCGTCGGTGTTGGCGAATCCATAGCGCAGGTTGCCAGCCTTCTTGTACCAGCCCCGGTCGGGCCGCACCAGGTAGCGGAAGCCGAAGTCGTCCGCCATGGCCGCGACCTCCGGACTGTCGGAGTCGTCGAGGACGAGTGGGAGCACCGGTCCGGGGTAGGCATCGACCAGCCGCTGAAGGTGTGTCCATGTGTTGTGCAGCACCTCGATGGGTTCGCCGCACACCGGGAGGAAGACGTCCACCGCGGGATACTCGCGCGGCCACCACGAATCGACCAGTGCGCGGTGGGCCTCGAGATCGAAGTCGGGGGTGAACAGCTCCAGCCGCAGGGAGATCGCGACACCCACCACGGACAACAGCAGCACAGGAGCGAAGAACCAGATCCACGGCCCGTGCCGAGCCGAGTCGACCTGGCTGCCGAGGGCACAGATGAAGCCGAGGAAGGAGAACGTGGTCAACACCCAGGTTCGGCGCACCACGTAGGAGTATTTCTCGTGGTCATCCGGGGGAGTCGGAAGCAACCCGCCGCCGGCCGCCGGCTGTCTCGGCCGCCGCTTGTTGTGCGGGTGTGAGCGGCGGGGCCGCGCGGGCGCGGTGTACGTAGGACGGCGGTGGTCAACCATGGCGTCGGGCTCCGGAAGGCGGCTGGGGGAAAGCTGCCCGGACACACGGGCAGGGCCGTCGCCCGACAGCACACGTCACAGGTTAGGCGGCGGCCCCGTGATTCATGTCCGCGCCGCCCGGACAGGGCCTGTAAGGGCATGGCTCATGCACCAAGGGGTCCGTGTCCTCTGGTCACCGCCGACCCCCTTCGGAACCGGCACGATCAGGTGTTGTACAGCTCCCAGAAGCGAAACACTGTCGACGCGTCGAGACAGTACGCGTACCCGCGGACCGTACTTTTCACCACCATGTACTGCTTGCTCTGCCATACCGGGAGCACGGGCAGATCCTCGGCGACAATGGTCTGCAAGTGGCGGTACTGATCCTCGGTCCTGCGCCGGTCGCGCTCGGCTGCGGTGGACGGAATGATCTTCTTCGTTACCGTGGAGTTCTGGTAGTGGTTGTTCAGTACGTTGCCCGGACCGAAGAAGGGGGCCGTGAAGTTGTCGGCGTCAGGATAGTCAGGCACCCATGCCTTCACATACACGCCGTACTTGTCGGCCAGGATGTCCTTCTCGTACTGTTCGAACTTGACCGATTTCACGTCGGCGCGGAAGAGACCGCTGGCGTTCAATTGTTGAGCGATGCCCGCCAGCTCGGCGTCCGTCGACGGCCCATAACGGGTTGGTGTGGACCAGAGAGTGAGCTTTACTTTCCCAAGGAAGCCGGCGTTCGCCAGTGCTTCAGCCGCTGCTTTCTTGGAAGGAGTGGAGCCGTAGAGGTCGAAGAAGGCAGCGCTGTGGCCGACGATGCCTGTGGGAATGGTCGAATAAAGCGGGACAGCAGTGTCATGGTAGACGCTCTTCATCAGGTCGTCGCGGTCGAGCAGGTAAGCGATCGCCTTCCGAACTGCCAGATGTCCGACCACCGGATCCTTGAGATTGAAAACCAGGTGCTGGACCTCGACGCCGGTTCCTTCGACGACATCAAGACCCTGCTTCTTCCCATGAAGGTCGATGTCCGCGATGTCGTGCGCCTGAAGACCACGGTAAGCGACGTCCACGTCACCGTGGAGCAGGGCCCGCTTGAACGCCACCTGGTCACCGTTGAAGAATCTCAGCACCACTCCCTTGTTGTTGACCTTCGCGGTTCCTTTGTAGTTCTCGTTCACCGAGAAAACGGCCTCTCGATTGTCGAACGAATCCAACTTGTAAGGGCCGGAACCGATGGCGCGGGTGTCCTGGCGTAGACTGTCCGGATCGTACTGCCGCCGGCTGACGATCGAGCCGGCACCGGACGCGATTTTGCTCGGAAATGTCGCATCCGGCGATTTGAGCCGGAACACCACCGTTCTCCTGTCCGGAGTCTCGACCCGCCTGAGTACCTGGAACATGACCGCCGGCCCATTCGGGTCGTTAATCTTCAGCATGCGGTCGAACGTGAATTTGACGTCGTCAGAATTGAGCGGGTCACCGTTGCTGAACTTGAGTCCGTCCTTGAGTTTACACTTGTACACCTCGGTGCTCTTATCGATGAAAGAACATTCCTGTGCGGCTTCTGGCTGCGGCTCTGTCGACCCCCGTGGAAAACTCAGCAAGGACTGGAAGACGTTGTTGAAGACCACCCAAGATCCAGGGTCGTAGCCGGACGCCGGATCCACTGACAGAACGCTGTCGGACATCCCCACCACCAGACGGGGCGAGTTGCCTTCCATACCCACGCCGCAACCGGTCAGCAACGCGGCGACGAGGCCGGCGGCTACGAGCAGCACAGGAGCAAGTTCGCGGTTCTTCATTTTTCCCTCAAGAACGGGTCTCGGAAAATCGATCAAGGCGAGTTGGGCCGACCGTCCCCGGCGTCCGGACACCCTTTGCGTCGACGGCGGTCCTGCCATGCGCTTCGCGAGCTCGGGCCAACCACGCGGTCGCTCCGAGGGGAGGGCGCGTCGAGCGAGCGTCAGGCTAACACCGTGTGTTTCGTGTTCATCTGCTTCGGAGGAACTTCCTGCCTCGGATGCGTCGGTGTACGCCTGTTTTGTTCTCTGTGTCTCCGAAGCGGCGACTCGGAGCCGCAACGTCCGACGTGAGCTGCATCTTCGCGGAGAAGCAGCGGCTCAAGGCCGTGTAGCCCGGTCCGGTGCGGCGACGGGTCGGCGAGGGTCTGTGCGTCATGGAGAGTTCACACCATGTTTTGATGTGACCGATTCCGGCCGCCGGCCGCACCACGTCGAGCCACACGGTTGGTGGGAGCGTTTGACTGCATGTGGTTCGGACCTCATATCATTGCAATAGTTGAAAGAGCGCGTTCTTGGACTCCCGTCCGGACCCCAGACCGGCTCGGCCCCCCTCGGTTGCCATGGCTGCTGAACGCCGGCCGCAGCGAGGCCCGTTCACCGCGGTGTCGCGCTTGTGACAAGGAGCCCCATGCCTGATCGCACAGACGAAGTGCGCCCCGTCCTGGGGGTGGTCGTGCAGGCTGACGATCACCTCACCCAGGACGGTACGGTCGCCTTCCTGGACGCCGACAACCGTCTCAAGCTGTTACGCGCCGACGAACTGGCGGAGGCCGACGTCCTGGTGATGCTCACGACCGAGGTCACCGGCGAAGTGCTGTCCATGATGAGCCGTGCAAGTCACACGACCGGCGGCCGCATACGGATTGTGCTGGTCGCGGACCGCGTCTCGGAACAGCAACTGGCGCTCGCGGTCCATCACGGCCTGGTCAGTTTCCTGGTGCGGTCGTACGCCACCTTTCGCCACATTGCCGCGGCGGTCCTCGACGCGCACCAAGGACGTTCGATGGTGCCGCCCGCACTGCTCGGCATGCTGCTGGACCGGATGCGCACCATGCAGCGGGATGAATCCGCCACCGGACTCCTGCCCGTAAAACTGTCGCAGCGTGAGATCGAGGTGCTCAGACTGCTGGCGGAGGGGCTGGACACGATGGAGATCGCCAACCACCTCAGCTACTCGGAGCGGCTGATCAAGAGTGTCATCCAGTCGACGATCAAGCGTCTGGGGCTGCGCAACCGCACCCACGCCGTCGCCTTCGCCATCCGCACGGGCATCTTGTGACCCGCGCGGTGCCGAAAGGGTACCGACGGTGCCCCTGCGTGCACGACCGAGGACGTGGGAAGCGAGCCGTCACACGTTGTCCCTATCATTCCCGCGAGAGCCTCGACTGGTGACCACCGTGACAGAAGGCGCATATGGCCAGTGACGGCGCACATCTGATGCCGATCGGCCGCCAAACACGCGAAGCGATGCCTTGGCCGCCGCTGATCGATCGTGCAGTGCCGTCAGGCCGGGGAAGGGCATGGAGATGAAACACCGCGAGCCGCAGTCCGGCCGCTCTGACGAGTCCGCAGGGGCGCCGGCCGGCGAGGCGCTGTGGGAGGGCGAGCTGCCCTGGGCGCTGCCGTCGCCGCAGGAGACGGCGGAAGCGCTCGGCGAGGAGGCAGTGGGAAGCAGCACAACCGGCCCGGCCACCGGGGCTGCGACCCGCTCCGCCGCACCCGCCGCGGACCCGCTCCCTGCCGAGTTCGGCCCGGACAGCGGCGGCGGGCCCCAGCGCCGAGTCCGCAAGCCCGGACGTGACACTCACGAGCCGACCCCGTTGAAGGGCCACCTCGCGAAGCCGATACTGACCGGAGCCGGACTGCTCAGCGCGGTGTTCCTGCTGACCCCCATGGTGTACGGCCTCCACGAGCCCGCGCAGACCGTCCAGGCCGGGCCGCAGGACAGGGACCCCGGCCAGGCGCCGGAGGGGAGGCTCCCGGCCATCACCGACGCCTCGTCAGCACCGCGGAGTTCGGACGCGCCGAACGGCGACCGCATCGGCAAGACCGGCGGACACGACCGGATTTCGGCGGTGGCCGCGAACGCGCCCACCCGGGTGAAGGAGCCGGGGGAGACCGCGTCCGCTTCACAGACCGCCAAGCCAGGGGTGACCCGCAAGCCGAGCGCGCCCTCCCCGAAGCCGAGCCCGACGACACCCAAGCCGGCCACGACCACGCATCATTCGTCCGGCTCGTCGGACACCGTTCCAGGCGTGGGCATCTTCAGCCACGACTCCGGCCGCTGCATCGATGTCGTGGGAGGAGACGCCGTGCGGGGTGCGGCGCTGGAGATTTGGGACTGCCTCGGAAAAGCCTCCCAGCGGTGGACGTTCCCGGGTGACGGGACCATGCGGACCCTCGGCATGTGCGTACAGCTCGCCGGTGGTTCGACCGATGACGGTACTCCCTTGGTGCTGGCCGACTGCAACGGCGGCCGCGCACAGCAGTTCCGGCTCAATGCCGCGCACGACCTGGTCAACTCGTACGCGGACAAGTGCGCGGACGTCCGGGACATGCAGACGGCCAACGGCACCCACCTCCAGCTGTGGTCCTGCGGTGGTACTGACAACCAGAAGTGGTCCAAGACCTGAGGAACGCGGCACGGCCCGGACCCCGGAGGCCGTCGCCGTCCTACGACTCCTCCTCCCGAAGAGGGCTCGAAGAAACCCCGCTCCACCCCGCCGGGGCGTCCGCGCCGGCCGCACGCAAGGGCTTCCAAGGCCTCGGCTTCGTGGCTCACCCCGCCGGCGAGGCATGGCTGCTGTGCCCGGAGGGTCCCGTGGACCCGCGCGCCCTGACGTTCACCGCGCACCTGGCTCCTGACCCTGAGTGCACCGTGGTCGTCGCCGACCTGCCGGACAGGGCGGACGACGGGATCATCGAGCTGCTGGCCCTGGCGGTCCCTGCCGGGCCGGACGATCTGAGGCTGGTGTTCGGCCGCCCCCGGCGCGAGGCCGTGCCCATCGCCCGGCGCCTGGCGGAACGGCTGGGCCGGACGGTGATCACGACGGCCGGGCATCCGCTGCTCACCCCGGGCGGCGGACTGTTCGTAGGCCCACAGCAAGGACGGGGATGGGTGCGCTGCGCGCCGGGGGCACCGGAGGTGTGGGACTCCAGCGTGTTCCCGAAACCGTTGTGGGAGTCCGTCCTCCCCGCGGCGCCGCGCTCGCTCGGGCGGATCGTGGTGGAAACCGTTCCCTCTGGCGTATGGCTGCGCCCCGCGGAGGAGAACCGGGCCTGGCAGAGCCATTGGACGCGTCTCGCCCGCACGATGGCGGTGTCGGCCGACCTGATCACGGTCGTGATCGGTGTACCCGGGAGTGATGTCCTGCCGGTGGCGGACGTCGCGCGGTTCTGGCAGGACCTGCCACCGGTATTGCGGCCGGCGGTGCGATTCATGTGCTACGGACCCGCACGGCTGAACGGCGGGCGGCACTTCGGGGACGTCCTCGCCCAGGGCACCGGCGAACCCGTACGTTTTCTCAGCGGCTTGCCGCAGGGAACCGGCGACGGTGACGACGTGCTCGTGGTGGGCGCCGACGGGGCACCGGGCCGCCCCCTCCGGGCCGGCGAGTTCGTCCACCTGCCCCCCGGCTACCCCGGTCCGTCGTCCTCGCCGTTCGCGGCGGTACACCGGTGGCCGCTCGCCGGACTCCCGCAGGTCCGTCCCGGCACCCACCGCCTCGACGACGACGTCGTCGTCGAGGTGATCCGCGGGGGGCTGTGGGTACGGCTGGCCCAGGAGCCCGAGCACGCCGTGCAGGTGCGGTCGACCGACCCCGACCCGGAATACGAGCGGGTACTGTGCGACGCCGGCCGCACGGAGGAACTCCCCCGTCTCCGGCGGCTGGCCCGGCAGTTGGTGCGGTCCTTTCCCCCCGACCTGCGCCACTCGGTGCGTCTGGGAGTGTGCCGGCCCACGGACCCGTCCGGAGGTGGGGCACCTGCCGCCGAGGCCCCGCGCAGCAGCGCAGCTTCTTCCCCGGCACGGATCAAGGAGCCGGGTGCCACCGCAGGGCGTCCCCCGGCGTCCGGCGGCCTCCGTCCCGCGCCGCGCCCCGTGCCGACTGCCGAGACCCGCCCGCCCACGGGCGAGCACGCGGGGCACACCGGTCTGATGTCCGTTGCGGCCGAAGCACTGCGCAGGCACCCCGGGTTGTCCGGACCCGGTCCGCGGACCGGTACCGTCGCCGCCCTGGCCGCGGTGCTGCGCACACTGGCGGGTGATGACATGTCCGACGCCCGCGGTGGAGCCGGGAACGACGAAGGCGACGGCCGGCCGGAGCAGCCCGACGATGCTCTGCTCCGCGAGGGGCTGCGCATCCTTCCCGTTCACCGGGGGCCCACCGGGCTGCGCGCGACGCTGGACGCGTCGATGCGGCGCTGGTACGCAGGACAGCTCGTGGTGACCGACCCGACGGCGTGCGAGGCATCGACGCTCGGACCCGCCGACGCGCCGGGCAACACCGACTTCCTCATCTGGTCCGTGAACGGCCGCCGCACGGATCTGCTCGATCCGCTCCGCCCGGACCGGGTGCTGTTCCTGCCTGGTTCCCGCTTCCGCGTGCTTCCGCCCGATCCCGCTGCCCCCGAGGTGGTCATGATGCGCGAGCTGTCGTCGGACGGGACGCCGGACGACCCCGCACTCGACGACCGGGCGGCGCGCGAACTCATCCGCGCGTGGCGCAACTGGAGCGCTCACGCGAGTACCTGACCTTCGCCCACGGTCCGCCGCCCCGCCTCGGAAGGGCGGCAGAGGCCGTTCGGACAGTCTCCCCGGCTCAACGGGCAGGGTGTGTTTCCCGGGCTGGCGGACGGTGTCGTGAGGTGAGAAGGATGACGCGAGGAAGCGGCTTCCCTCACGGCTGCCCATGCGGACGGTGTGACGGGGGAGCTGCGTCCCCCTGTCGCCGGCCGAGGGTGCGGCACGCCCCCCACGGCGGACCCTGACGGAACTGGCCAACGCCTGCTGGAAGGCTTCCTCATGTCGAAAGCGCTTCTCCGCCGTTTCCTGGAGCGAAGTACGGAGAAGAACAAACGGATCGCGCTCGGCGCGGTGATCGCGCTGCTCATGGCGACGGTCGTGGTGGTACCGGCGATCGCCGGACAGAGCACGGAGCCCACGGCCTTCGCCCATCCAGGGGTGATGGTGAGCAAGCCGCAGCTGGACTTCGTGCGGGAGAAGGTACACGCGGGCAGCGAGCCCTGGAAGAGCGCCTACGCCCAGATGACGGGCAGCGAGTACGCGTCGCTGTCGCGCAGCCCCAGCCCCCGGGCCACCGTGGAGTGCGGGTCGTACTCCAAGCCGAACAATGGGTGCACGGACGAGCGGGAGGACGCGATCGCCGCGTACACCGATGCGCTGATCTGGTACATCGGAGGCGACGAGAAGTACGCCGCGAAGGCGACAGAGATCATGGACGCCTGGTCGTCCACGATCAAGAAGCACACCAACAGCAACGCACCGCTGCAGACCGGCTGGGCGGGTTCAGTGTGGCCGCGGGCGGCCGACATCATCCGCTCGACGTACACCAACTGGTCACAGGCAGACCGTTTCGCGACGATGCTGCGCGACGTCTACCTACCCGAGGTCATCAACGGGTCGGACAGCAACGGCAACTGGGAACTGAGCATGATGGAGGCCGCGGTCGGCATCTCCGTCTTCTTGGACGACCGGGCCAGTTACGACAAGGCGGTGGACCGCTACCTCAAGCGGGTGGCGGCGTATGTCTATGTCGACTCCGACGGCGCATTGCCGAAGACGGCATCGGGTGCGCAGAACTCGCAGTCGGGCGTGGTCGGCTACTGGCAGGGACAGTCTACGTTCACCTCGGGACTGACCCAGGAGACGTGCCGGGACCTGACACACACCGGATACGGCATTTCCGCGATCTCCCACGTCGCGGAAACCGCGTGGATCCAGGGACAGGACCTGTACGGCCAGGTGGGCCAGCGGCTGGGGCAGGCGCTGGAATTCCAGTCCAAGTACGAGCTGGGTGCCGACGTGCCCTCTTCACTGTGCGGAGGGTCGCTCAAGCAGGACCTCGGACCGATCACGGAGGTCGGCTATAACGCGCTGCACACGCGGCTCGGTCAGGAGCTGCCGGAGACCGGGAAGCTGACCGAGCGCAACCGGCCGGCGGGCTCCAACAACCTGTTCGTGGCCTGGGAGACGCTCACCCACGCCGACAATCCGGCGGGCCCGCCGACCGGGCAGCAGTCGCCGGCGCCGTCCTCCTCCGCTCCGGCCTCGCCGGCCCCGACAGGCGGCCTCACGGGCGGCAGGGGTTCGATGGGCTTCCCGTCGCGGTTCGCGGCGCCGTACGTGGAGACGTGGAAGTCGCCGTCGGTGCTCGCGGGTGCGCGTGCGGCCGGACTGCGGTACGTGACGCTGGCGTTCGTGCTGGACGGCGGGGGGTGCAAGGCGACCTACAACGGCAAGACACCGATCACGGACGAGGGCTGGCTGTCGACGGTGCAGGGAATTCGCGGCTCCGGGGGCGAGGTGATCGTGTCGTTCGGTGGGGCGTCGGGGACGGAGCTGGGGCAGGCGTGTGACTCGGTGGACGCGCTCCAGGAGCAGTACCGCACGGTGGTGGACACGCTGGGTGTGTCCCGGG
>NZ_KQ948372.1:106924-131851 GCF_001514055.1 Streptomyces corchorusii
GGGTACGGCGCCCGTACCGGCCGCGAGCGGTTCCCCCGCACCGGAGACGAGCGGCATCCCCGAGGCGAAGCACACCGCGACCCCGCAGCCCACTGCCGGAACCCCTGGTGGCTCCGGCTCCGGTTCCGGCAAGACCATCGAGAACGCCTTCACCACCGGCTACACCTGGTTCGACAACACTCCGAGAGGCAGCGCTCAGATCTCTGCTCCGGTGCTCCATCAGCGGGCCGACGGCACAGGCACCTGGAAGGACCCGATCACCTTGGCGGTCGGACACACCATGGAGGGTGGCAAGGACACCCTCGACTACCCGGCGGGCACGCGCTTCTACGTCCCTGAAGTGCGGCGGTACTTCATCGTCGAGGATGCCTGCGGGGACGGAGCCAGTCCGCAGAACGGGCCCTGCCACAAGCTGGACACCGCTCCCCAGGGAGCCACCACGTGGCTGGATCTCTACATCGGTGGCGGCAGCGGTGACAATGAGTCCGCCGTGCAGAGCTGCGCGGACCGCTTGACCGGGCTGAAGACGGTGATCCAGAACCCTTCCGACGGCCTTCCTGTCGTCGAGGGACCCCTGTTCGACAACGGTAAATGCACCGCGACCTACGGCAACGGCTGACATCGACAGCAGGGTTCCGTACAACCGGCACCGGCTCCTACAGGCGCGCGGTGACCGCATCGGAATGCCCGCTCCGCTGGCCGGCGGAGCGGGCATGTCGTGTTTTCGGTAAAGGCGTAGGCGGCCAGGGTGTCGGCGGCCGTCCGACGCCCCGGGGTGCGGTGAGGGAGGCATGGGCAGGGCCTGGGACGGGCCGGTCGGGCGCCCCAGGCCTCAAGGACGTCGGGACGGCAGGAGAGCGCGACCGCCGTCCGGCACGCGCGCGAGAAGGCCGGTGTCACGGTCAGGCCGAAGGGCTTGGAGGACGACACTACGCAGCCGACGAGGGGCGATGGATCCGCATGCCCGGATTAGGCTCGACGAGACGCGTTTTGACCATTGCCCGCACGAACTCGATGGCGGCCGACGCCATCGCACCGGTGTCATCCACACAAACGCATCCTCGTGTGCCAGGTCACCAGCCATGTCGCGTTGATCCGCCAGTGCCGGACCGTGACGTATGGACCGGCCGACGAGGTCAACGAGACAGCGAGTCACCGACCGATATGCGGCTATTTTCCTGCCGAGATTGATATGGCAGTTACTGTGACACCTTGAGCGACCTTTCGAACAGACCCTAATATCTACCGTGCGCCGCTTAACACCTTGCTAACGGCCTTGCCCGACTGAGCGGGAAAGGGTCTCATGGTATGAGAGGGAGTTGCATGGTTGCCGTAGCCCACACGGTGCAGGACATCGAAGTCACCGTCGGTAAACTCCAGGGCGAGTTGCATCGCCTCACGACCCGCAAGGAGCTGCTGGAACGCGAGCTAGCCGCTGTGGCGGCGCATCTCGACTCGGTTCTGGTGGCGCTGGGGGCCCTCCAGCACTTCATGAAGACGGTTCCCGCGCCACCCGCCGGCCAGGACGAGACACGGCCGAGGCGGGCGGAGAACCAGCGGCCGCACGAGCACGCTGTCGTGCCGACCGCCCGACGGGGCAACCCCGGCAGTGGCAGATACGGCAGTCTCACCGAAGAGGTCATGAAGATCGTGAGCGCTGCCCAGGGAGCCACCGTTCGGGCGCGGGACGTCGCAGCCGCACTCGGCCGGGACTCCGACACCGGTAGCATCAACGGGGTGCGCAGCACGCTGGACCGGCTTGTCGCCAATTCACGCATCCAACGTGCGGGACGCGGCCTCTACAGAGCCAATCCCTCCTGACGACGCAGCGCATTTCCGAGACTTCGGAAGCAAAGGGGCCGACGACAACATCGTGTGTCCGGCTGGTTGCCACGAGGACGGAGTTCATGAATAACCGGTAACTAGTCTGACGAAGCTCCTTGCTGACCACTCGTGCGGCATGCGGGTGGTGTTGTTGTCTCCCTACTCACATGTTTAGTAGGTGGACCCGTGTCACGTCAACACACCGGTGGTCCTTCGCTTCACGACGTCTCCCAGATTGCGGTGTTGTCGTCTTAGCGGGCCTGGCTGCCCTGAGAGGCGGGCAGGGCAGGCATGCCTGCCCGCAACACCACCGCGGCGGTGCCGAACGGCAGCGGAGGGGGGCGACGACGGCCCGCCCCGACTCCGCCACCGATCCCGCGGAACCGGTCCTGGGCGTCGATCAGCCACCGGCCAGATGGCCCCTGCCGTGGGACCCTCCGTCCAGGGCATCACGGCCGGACCGGTCAGGCGGGCCGGAGCGGCTAGGACGGCGCACCGGCCGAAGCCTGCCGCCGGTGCGCCCGAAGCCGCGCCCAGTGGGCGACCACGAGCGTGGCCGGGCCGACTCGAACCAAGCCACGGCGAGTATCCGGGCTGCGATCCCTTTACCTGCTCTTCAGCAGATGGCTTCACAACATCGCGAGTCACACGGTGCACACTAGGATTCACTTACTACTATGCACTCAACCGATTTCCCCCATCCCGACAACCTTGGCGGTGGGTCTCCGAGCCAGGCCACGCGCCGCGTGACTGCGGGAGACGAACGGGGCGTCCCGTCGGCCACACGCCGGCGGGACGGCTCCGCCACGAGTGGACGACTCACTGTCCAGCGGAGATAGCAGTCACGCATGAAACACCAAGGCTGGTCCCTTCGCAGCAAGATGCTCGCACTGCTGCTGCTACCACTGCTGTCACTCTCGGCACTGTGGACCTACGCCGCCTACCTGTCCCTGGACAACGCGCTGACATTGGTGCACGTGGACGTCATAGGCAACCACCTGGCCCGCCCCCTCGGGCAGGTCTTCATCGAACTTCAGACGGAGCGACGTGCCAGCCTCATGGATCTGTCCTCCGGACCCGCGGCCAGCGGGGGACAGGGACGGCTTCCCGGGGTCACGGCGGATGAGTCACCGCTCGCCCGGAGCCGTGCGATGACGGACGGCGCCGTAGCCGAATTCTCCGAGCACGCCTCCATGGGCGAAGTACGCGATAGCGAGAGTGCTCAGGTGAAGCGCAGCATCGCCACCGTGCGTGAGACGTTGGGTGATCTCGGGCTGCTGCGGCAACGCGTCGACAAACGACGGATCGACGCATCGCACGCTCTGGAGGAGTACACCGCGATCAACGCAGCCATCTCCGAGGCGTTCGAGGCGATGACAGTGCTGCCGGACAAGGAGGCCCAGCGGTTCGGCCACAGCCTGTACACCCAGACCGTGGCCAGTGACTTCCTCTCCCAGGAGGACGCGCTGATATCAGCCTCCGCGTTCTCCGGACGGATGACGCGGCAGACCTACGCGCTCATCGTGCAGGACATCGGCGCCTCTCGACGCCTCGTCGAACTCGCCATGCGAGGTATGCCGGACACCCAGCGCAAGGCCTTCATGGAGTACGCCCAGCCGGGCGGACCACTGGAGAAGGTCAGGACGATGGAGGAGCAGCTCACCCAGGCCGGCCCCTCCGCCGGACGGCTTCCGTTCCCCGTCTCCCGCTGGCGTGCCGCCTACGACGCTCAGTGGCTGGCCACCAACGAGTTGGCGCTCGACGACATCGACGTCGTCTTCACCATGACCGGGCCACCGGCACTGCGTGCGCTGTGGGAGCTCGGCATCGCGGGCGCACTCGGGCTGATCGCCCTGATCGTCTCCGCCCTGATGTCCGTACGCATGGGACGCTCGCTGGTCGGTGACGTTTCCCGGCTACGCGAGTCGGCCCGCAATCTCACCGAGGACCGTCTTCGCGACGTCGTCGGCCGGCTGCGGCGAGGCGAGAAGGTGGACGTCAGGTCGGATATGACACAACCGGTTTTCGTCACCAAGGAGTTGGCGTACCTCGGGGACGCCTTCTTCGCGCTCCAGACGACGGCCGTGGACCTCGCGGCCGAGGACGTCAGGCTGCACCGGCACGTGAATGACGTGTTCGTGAACCTCGCCCGGCGCAGCCAGGTACTGGTGCACCGCCAACTCGGCCTGCTCGAGTCCATGGAGCACCGTGAGGAGGATCCGAACCGGTTGGCGGACCTGTACCGCCTCGACCAGATGGCCATGCGCCTGCGTCGGTACGCCGAGAGCCTGATCACCGTTTCCGGATCATCCACCGGCCGTGTGTGGCGCCGTCCCGTGCCCGCGGTCGACGTGGTCCGCGGCGCTGCCGCCGAGACCGAGCACTACGCGCGGGTGTCCGTCTTGCCGGTGCCAGACGTGAGCATCGCCGGACGCGCGGTCGCGGACATCGTGCATCTCCTCGCTGAGCTCATCGAGAACGCGGAGCACTTCTCACCCGCCGACACCGAAGTGCGCGTGAACGTCGGCACGGGCACCAAAGGTCTGGTCGTGGAGGTCGACGACCGTGGTCTGGGCATGAGTCAGGAGGGTCTGGAGGCCGCGAACGCACGGCTCAGGGAACAGGTCGAGGTCAGTACCCTGGACAGCACCCGCCTGGGCCTGATCACCGTCCAACGGCTCGCGAAGCGTCACGGTATCGGTGTGACACTGCGCCACTCGCCCTATGGAGGCGTGACCGCCGTTGTCCTCATCCCTCACACTCTTCTGGAAGACCCGAGGCCGGAAGCGCGGCACTCCGCCCCCGGCGCCTCTCCGCACCGTCTGCGGACGCCGAGCGCCGCCCTCGGCCACCAAAAGCCCCAGCAGCAGCACCAGCGGCCCGCTCGGGCTCTGCCTGCGGGAGGCGGCCTCCCGTTCCGTCCGCCGGCCACCGACCCTGGTGACGGGTCATCGGCCGTCGGCGGGGACACGACGTGGTCACGGCGGGACGCTCATCGCCGGCAGATGCTCCCGACGCCCCAGGACGCGCCCGTCGCCGGTCCGGTCCTTCCTGCCCCGGCGGCTGACGAGGGTGTCGCCCAGGAGCCGGAGTTCATCGACGGTTTGCCCCGACGCGTCCGTCAGGCCAGCCTCGCTCCTGAGCTGCGGGGGGCGGGCATCCCACTCGTCAGTGCCCCCATCGACTGGAGCGGCGGCAGGCAGGGGAGCAGCGCGGCGCAACCCGCCTTCTCCGGGCGCAGCGCAGCCGATTCCGCGCTTCCTCACGCGTCGCACGACGGCACGGCCGGCCTTTCCGGCCGGACCGATGCCGAGTCGGCTCGTCCGGCTCAGGTGCGAACCCTGATGTCGGCGCTTCAGGAGGGAAGCGCACGGGGTCGGCGCGCGGGGCGGGACGCCCCCTCTGAGGGCCATTCCTTTGGTACCCGCTCGTAGCGATCGGCGACGCGCCACCAGTCATGACAGCGGAAGGGAACAATTCGATGACACTGCTCGTCTCCACGGAAACGACGGCGCAACTCAGCTGGCTGCTGGACGACCTGACACAGCGGGTGCCTGAGGTCGGGCACGCGATCGTGCTCTCCTCGGACGGGCTCCTGCTCGCCGGCTCCCAGGGGCTTCCCCGCGAAGAGTCCGAGCGTCTCGCGGCCGTCGCAAGCGGTTTTCACAGTCTCGCCAAGGGAACAGGCCGTCACTTCGGAGGAGGTGCCGTACGCCAGACCGTGGTGGAGATGGAGATGGGTTACCTCTTCGTCTGTGCCGCGGGGGAGAACGCGTGCCTTGCCGTGCTCGCACCAGAGGGTGTGGACATCGGCCTCGTGGCCTACGAGATGGCTCGTCTGGTGGTGAGGGTCGGGCAGCATCTGGCCGTGCAGGACCGCACGATGCACAGCGGCCAGACGAACACGTGATGGTATGAAGCGGAACGAATGGTCCGACGACGGAACCGTCGCTCTCGTACGGCCCTATGCCATGGTGCGGGGCCGCACCCACTCCCGTCACAACATCTTCGACCTTGTCACCTTCGTGATGAGCGTGGTCGCCTCGATACGGGACTGGCAGTACGTCGAACCCGAACACGAAGCGGTGCTCGAACTGTGCCGGGAGCCCCTGTCGGTCAGTGAGCTGGTATCCCGAACGGGCCTGCCTCTCGGGGTGGTCCGGGTTCTCCTCGGTGACCTCCTGGACATGGGCGCGATCCGGGTGAGCGGTTCGTCCCACAGCGACGGCCGGCCTGGCGTCGGCCTGATTAGAGAGGTGCTCGCGGGCCTCCGCGCGCTATGAGCCGGCACCTCCGTCGGCCCGGGCGACCGGGACGGCCGTGAACGGAAAAGACGCACTCGACAAGGCACTGCCAAGAAACGGATCGCTCATGATCAGGGGAAAGTCACCGACAACAGCCTCGTCGGTGCCCGAGGATGACCTGCCCCAGGGGGTCAAGATCCTCGTGTCCGGTGGGTTCGGTACCGGCAAGACGACTTTGGTGTCCGCCATCAGCGAGATCGTTCCCTTTCACACCGAGGAGAACCTGACGCGTTCAAGTGTCGGAGTCGACGACACCGAGGGACTCGAGCTGAAGTCCCATACGACTGTCGCTATGGACTTCGGGCGCATCACCATCCACGACAAGTTGAGTGTGTTCCTGTTCGGGACGCCGGGTCAGGACCGGTTCTGGTTCATGTGGGACGAGTTGGCCTCGGGCGCTCTGTGTGCGGTGGTTCTCGCAGACACCCGCCGGCTGGCGGTCTCCTTCCCGGCCATCGACTACTTCGAGCGTTACACGGTCCCGTTCATGGTGGCGGTGAACACCTTCGACGGTGTGCGTACCCATGACCCCGACACCGTGCGCAGGGCGCTGGACATCGACCGTAGTGTCCCGGTGATGTTCTGTGACGCCCGTCAGCGCGAGTCCGTCAAACAGGTCATGGTCACCGCGGTGGCTCACGCACTCGCGCTCGAGGAGACAGCCGACGACCGAGTACGGCGCCGCTCCAGGGCGGATCTTCCAAGTGCACGGTGACTTTGACGACGCTGATCGCGGTCCGAGAGGCGGCAGGGCGTCTCGGCGAGGACGTGCAGTGCGCGGGTGAGCGGCAGGCGCTGCTTCCAGTACGGGTCATCGGTGAAGAGCTCGTCCGCGACCGTCTCGTCCAGGCGGTCCAGGTACTGGTGGGCTGCCGAACGGTAGCCCGGATACACGGGGCGCCTGAATGCGACGCGGTATCCGCCGTCGGAGCCTTCCCGGACGGCGCGGACACCCAGCCGGAGCATCGGGTCCCATGGTGCGGTCGCGCCGCGGGGACCGATGAGGTGGACGTCGCTGTCCGCATCGTCGTCCGTGGCGAACAGCAGGTTCGCAGATGTTGGCGTCGCCGTGTGCGGGACACCCCAGCCGGGTCGGCGCGAGCGCGTCCATGCGGTCCGCCTCGATTTCCAGGAGCCGGTGGAGCAGGGGTGCGGGGGCGAGACGACGCCCGCCGACGACGAGTTCGCGCTCTCCGGCGAGCTTGGGGAAGTACTTCTCCATGAGGGGCAGGCGGCGTAGGAATCGGCCTATGTGGACTTCGGCCAGGTATCCGGGCGGGGCCGGGGAGACAACGGATGCGTATCCGTCGCTCAGCAGGGAACGCACGGCGGAGGCGTTGCGGGCGAAGAACAGTTCCTCGTCGCCGTCGCAGTCGCCTCGGCGCAGCGGGGCACCGAGGTCCTCGGACGCCAGGTAGGCGGTGGTGGTCGCCGCCCAGCCGTCGCCCTCCACGGAGTCGAGGACGGGGCAGATAGCGAACGACGAGTTTCGGGGCCTCCTTGCCGAGGCGACTGACCTGCCGGAGTTTGGCGTGGAAGGAGTCCGGGTCGTGTCCATCCACCGCGCCGGGATGCGCGGCGAGGGCCTTCAGGACGACCTCGCCACCGTCCGCGGTGCGGGCCCGGTGCACGCGCGCGGGTGAGCCGCCTTCAAAGGATCTCCTCACCGGCGGTAAGGCGAGGCGGTCGGCCGCCGCGGCTACAGCGGCACCATCCGCGGCTGAGACGGCACCAGGCATGGGACCGGTGGAGTGGACGCTGCGCCTGGGTTGTGCAACGGCCATGGGGTGTCCTTCCTGCGGTTCGGCCGCGGACGCGCTCACCAGCGGATCGCCGAGAGCAGGGACGCGTGAAGCCGGGGGGTGCACGCGGCGATGCAGGAACGCTGGTTTCCCGGATCGATCTCCAGGAGCAGCGTGTCGCCCAGTGGGACACCGTACGCATCGGTGATGACGACGCCGGCCCGTTCGGCGAGGAAGACCGATGCTGCGATGTCGTCGGGGAAGAGGTGCAGGATGTTGCCGTGCCCGACCCGCCGGAAGTCGGTCTCGGTCTCGGGGTGGTCGCGCAGCAGGCGATGGCCGATGCCGACGTAGGCGTCCATCTGCCCGGTGATGATGCGGGAGATGGAGAAGGAAGCGCTGTTGAAGACGTAAACCCCGCCCCGATTGGCGGATGCGTCCACCAGGTGCCCGTAGGCGTCGATCATGAGCCTGGCCGGATGGCCGTTGAACTCCAGTGACCAGAACATACGTTCCGGATCCTCGGTTTTGCCGACGTTGGGGACCGGATCGGGATAGCCGCCGCTCTTGATGCCGTTGCAGTGGACGTCGGCGTACATCCACTGTCCGATCTTGATCTCCTTGAGCATCGCGTACTCGATGTCGGCGATGGTCGGCGCCGGCCCGAAGCGGGCGGCGGCGACGGGGCCGCACGCCATCTCCAGATCCGCCGCCGCCCCCCGCGTGCCGTCGACGGGATCGATGACCAGGACGTGATGCGGGTCGTCACCGATCACGCGGAGCCCCTCGCTCTCGGCGTACACGGCGATCGACGTCCCTGAGCCTTCAGGTACTCCCAGGCCACTCGCTCGGCAAGCACGTCGACGGGGAACTCGGCGTCGCCGCCGGCCGTCGTGCCCTCCTGGTAGCGCCCGGCGCGGGTCGCCCGCTCGTCGTGCACGGCCTGCACGATGTGGTCGGCGACGCCTTGCGCGAGCGCCCTCACAGCGCGTCCGTGAAGAGTCGGTCCAGCCGGTCGCACATCTCGTCGGCCTCCTGGGTCGTCATGATCAGCGGGGGTCGCACCTTGCGCGGTCATGGTGTTGGGCACGGCGACGCAGCGCACTCCCGCGGTGCGTGCGGCGCGGATCCCGCTGGGCGAGTCTTCGAAAGCGACGGCCTCGTACGGGGCGACACCGAGGCGGGCCAGGGCCTCGCGGTAGAGGCGGGGGGCGGGTTTGGCGCGGCTGGTGTCGCCCTCCTGACTGTGGATGGTGTGCCATCCATGCTCGACGCCGCACTGCCGGGCGTAGCGGGTGTTCCACTGCGTCGCTTCGGGCGAGCCACGGTCGCCCGCGGCTCCGGCCTGCTCATCGCGGTGCCGATGGCCTGCGCCCTGCTGACCCACTTTGCTGTCGCAGTGATCACCGCCTTCGCCTGCGCGGGACACGGCGCCGCCGGGCTGTTTCCGGCCGCGATGCATGCGGCCGGGAACATTCCCGGCATCCGGATCTCGGACAGGGTCGCCGTGGTCTCATGGCTGGCCCGGGCCGGCTTCCTGGCCGCACCTCCGCTCGTCGGACTGCTCGGTGACCGGGTGAGCCTGCGGGCCGGGGTGTCGGTCGTGGTCGTCGCCGACCTGATGGTTCTGGTCCTGGCGAAGAGCTTGACCCGCGGCGTGCCCGATGGTGCGGAGTGAGACCGAGGCGCGGCCGGGCGCGGGCCGCGAGGAGCGTCCCACGGGGACGCAACCGCTCGCCGCGGATGTTGTGCAGAATCCCGTCGGCGGCAGTCCGCGAAGGGCTCCCGTGCGGGAGACGCGTCGTTACGGCGCGTCAGGCGTGGGGAGGAGCTGTTCGGCCCAGATGACTTTGCCGTCGCGGTTGTGCCGGGTTCCCCACCGGTCGGACAGCTGCGCGACGAGTAGCAGACCGCGGCCACCTTCGTCGTAGGTGTGGGCTCGGCGTAGGTACGGTGCCGTGCTGCTTGTGTCGGATACCTCACAGGTGAGGGTGGTCTGGTAGATCAGCCGGAGCTGGATCGGGCTCTTTCCGTATCTGATCGCGTTGGTGACCAGTTCGCTGACCATGAGTTCTGTGGTGAAGGACAGTGCTTCCAGCCCCCAGGATGTCAGCCGGTCGGTGGTGAAGGTGCGGCATCGGGCAACGGCTTCCGGGGTGCTCGGGAAGTCGAGGATGGCGACGTGGTCGGGATCCAGCGCCGCGGTGCGGGCCACCAGGAGGGCTACGTCGTCGGTGGGCCGGACGGGAAGCAACGCAGTAAGGAGCTGATCGCAGAGGCCGTTCGGGGACTGGTGCGATGCGGCGACAATGTCGCTCATCGCACGGAGCGCGGTGTCCACATCCTGCGTCCGGCCCTCGATGAGGCCGTCCGTGTAGAGCGCCAGCACGCTGCCTTCGGGCAATGCGATCTCCGCGGTCTCGAACGGATACCCGCCCAGGCCCAAGGGGGGCCCGACCGGCATGTCGGGCAGGCCTACCGACCTGTCCGGCACCTTGCCGTCGTTGTCGGCGGTCATGGGGATGCCCACTACCGGCAGGACGTGACCGGCGCTGGCCATGGAGCAACTGCGCGATACGGGGTCATAGACCGCGTAGAGGCACGTGGCGCTCAGCTCTGCGTCGCTCCGCCCTTCCTCGCGTTGCAGCCTGATGACGACGTCGTCCAGGTGCGTGAGCAGCTCGTCGGGCATGAGGTCGATCTCGGCGAAGGCGCGTACGGCTGTGCGTAGGCGTCCCATGGTGACGGAGGCCTGCAGGCCACGGCCGACGACGTCGCCCATGACGAGTGCGACGCGGGCTCCCGACAGTGGGATGACGTCGTACCAGTCGCCGCCCACGCCGGCTCGGGCGCTGCTCGGCAGGTATCGGAAGGCTGTCTCAAGGGCGGAGTGCGCTACCAGTCGTCGGGGGAGCAGGCTGCGTTGGAGGGTGAGGGCGGTACGACGCTCACTGGTGTACCGGCGGGCGTTGTCGATGGATACGGCGGCTCGAGCCGCGACTTGCTGGGCGAGGAGGCGATCATCTTCGTCGAAGGGTGTTTCGGTGCGGTCCCGGTAGAAGTTCACCAGGCCGATGGTTCTTCCCCGGGCTTGCAGGGGAACCAGGAGCATGGAGTGGAAGCCGGACGCGTCCGTGGGCGCCTCCCGCTCAGGGAGAAGGGTCTGGAAGACGCTGCTGTGTGGGGCACTCAAGTCGAGCAGGAGCGGCTGCCCGGTGTTCAAGGCGTGAGCCGGCTCAGAGTTCGGCGCGTAGGTGTGTGTGAGTCCCGTGGGCAGGGAGGCCCTGCCGGACTCCGGGAACTGCGCGATGCGCACGAGCAGCGGCTCCGCCGACCGCGGGTGCCGCGTCTGTTCCTCATGCAGGGCGGAATACAGCAGATCGACGGTGACGAGGTCCGCGAAGTCTTCAGCCCCGACTTCAGCCAGTTCTTGTGCGGTCCTGGCGATGTTGAGGGTGGTTCCGATGCGTCTGCTGGCAGCATCGGTCAGGTTGAGCCGTCGTTGGAGCCAGTCGTTCCGCTCTGCCTGGTAGGCGGCGACGATCTGCTGCGAAGCACGGTCGATGTAGTCGAAGCCCGTCGCCATCAGACGCAAGGTCACTTCGTTGAGCAGCCGGCAGTCCGATGTGCGGCGAGCGGCTTCCTGCTGCACATACTGCATCATGGGAAGGTGACCGACATGGAAGGCCCTCAGCAGTCTCCTGAGAGGGATACCGCGCCGGGCGGACATACGGGAGACCTGCAATGTCCGGTTCGGAATCTTGATCACCGTCGCTTTCCGTCCCTGGTCCAGCATGTCCAGGAACGCGGTGACGAGCGCGTTCGCCTCTTCACGCGTGAGAGCCGTACGGTCATCGTCTTCCCACAACTCGGGAAGCTCCCCGCCCATCCGGCGCAACAGAGCCGCAGCCGACTCATTCACCTGCGGACGGAGACTCTCACTCAAAGAGTGCAGAAACGCGTCAATCTCTGACACCATGAGGCGAAACTATCGAAAAAACGACTGTACCGCACAAGAGAGCCACGTGCGCGTCCCTCTAGCGATCATCCGCCTGCGCCGTCTTCCACTCCGCGCTCGGTGCGCCCGCCGCCGCCACGCCGACGCTCTGGCCGCGCCCGAGTATTTCCCCGGCGCGCCGCACGGTCGTGCAGCAAGCATCAGTCCTTCGCGACGGACAGGGCCTCCCCTCGCAGGCCCACTGACCGGCAGGAACCACCAGCTGCTGCCGCTGCAGGACGAGGTGGCCCCGGCGCCCGGCGTCATCGGCCGAGCCAGACGCCGGCCTGAATGTTGTTGGTGGACCGCGGCTACGAGCACGACACGTACCGGCGTCTGCTCCGGCAACACAGCACCCGCCTCGCGATCGCTGAACGCGCCCAGCCACACGGCACGGGACTGTGGTACGGGCCCGGCAGTGGTATCTGCTGGAAGTCAGCTCCAGTCCAGCCATCGGGAGTGGGGCCTTCGTCGAGGAGAAGACCCGGGCGTACTCCTCTTATCTCGCACGAAGCTTTCCGCTGTGTGTAAGTGAATGGCAGCCTTTCCCCCGGCGGTCACCCGCTGGGTCTTGTCGGCCGGCTGCCCCGGAGCCCGTCCGAGTAGCCGCGCACAGTGAGTCCGATCACCGTCGCGATGGGCTGGGGGCCGGTCAGTGGCCTGCCCCCGAAATAAGAGTGCGGCGAAGCGGGCAGGGTACGTAGACCGACTGCTGGTCGCCTCGCGACCACCCGGTAGCACTGTACGGCGACGCTACGGCTCCGTCACCTGCCCCCACGCGCTCGAGGCTGGAGCGAGCCGCAGCTGCGGTGGCAGTGTGCTCTGTCGTCAAGTGCCAGTGATGAAAAGCTCGTTGGTAATCGTTAGAGTGTTGAAGTTCGTCGTGGATCAAAGTGATTGGAGTGATCGATGAAGGCTTTCCGATACGTGTCACAAGGTGCCCCGTTACAGTGGGTCGAACTGCCGGATCCGGTGCCGGATCCGGGGTGGGTCGTAATTGATGTCGAGGTCGCGGGGCTGTGCCACTCTGACGTGCACCTCGTCGACGGTACGATCCAGCCTTCGCGCCGTCCGCCCTTCACTCTCGGGCACGAGGTCGCGGGGGTCGTCTCCGCCCTCGGCGAGGGAGTGTCTGACCATGCGGTGGGCGACCGTGTGGCCGTAGCGATCATCGCGCACCCAGAGGTACAAGCGCATTACGCGCCGGGCATCGGGGTCGACGGAGGCTACGCCGAGCGTCTGGTGGCCCATGCCTCCACCCTGGTGACGCTTCCCGACGCCGTTTCCTCAGTCCATGCGGCCGTAGCCACGGATTCGGTCGTCACTGCCTACCACGCAGTCCGAACGGAGGCCAGAGTCAGGCCGGGCGAGGTGATTGCCGTTGTCGGCTTGGGCGGCCTCGGCCTCAATGGGGTCCGTACGGGCGTGATCGCGGGGGCCGACGTCTACGGCGTAGACGTCAATCCTGACACTTTCGAAGCCGCTCGCGCGGCCGGTGCCCGAGAATGCTTCACTCACCTCTCCGCGCTCGCCGACCTGCAACCTGACGCCGTCATTGACTTCGCGGGCGTAGGTGCCACGACGTCCGAGGCTGTCGACGTCGTACGCCGGCTCGGCCGCGTCGTCGTGGTCGGGCTCGGCGCGAGGAACACGACCATTTCCAATGGCAACCTGATCCGCAAGAGCGTGGAACTGCGCGGGTCGTACGGCGCGAGCAAGGACGAGTACCGCCAAGTGCTCAGCTTCATAGCGGAGGGTCGGATCGCTCCCGTAGTGGAGGAGATCCCCTTCCGCGAACTCAACGAAGGCCTCGACCGGATCCGCAATGGCAAGGTCCGGGGTCGACTGGTCACCCGGCCAAAGGGCTGACAACGGATTCTGAGCTGGCGACGCGGTACTCCTGTGCGGCGCGCGTCGAGGTGATGCACCTGGTACGGGCCTTGCTCGGTGATACCGAAGGACAGGTCCGCGGCCAGATGCAGTGCGGCGACCGTGTCGTCGCGCAGCCGGCTCACGGGCGGTCGTCCGACCACCGCGCGGAACCAGCCCACGACCCAGGACACGGCCTGGTCGAACATTGCCCGCCATCGAACTGCGTCTCCTCGGCGGCTCGCGGCCACCGCACGGTGTTCAGGAGTCTCCGCGACACTTGATGATCACGTGGTGGCCGCTTCAGTTCCCTCACCCGTGCCCGGGTGAGGCCAGGCATGATCGCACCCGTTGTCGCGGCATCGAGTTCGCCGCCGCTGGTCAGCCACGCCGAGGAGTACGACCAACAGCCGGAACTCCTGTCGAGGACCGAGGCCGCCGAGCAAGGCCAGCGAGACACATGTCGAGCGGTTGGCGGGCACGAGCACATATGGGCATCGGGTCGTCCGGCAGTTGGAGGCCGAGGGCGGGCTGGCTGCAGACACCATTGGTCCTGTCCTGGTTGCCGTATGAGTCCATCGAGCAGTTCGTACGTGGCGGCGGTTTTGTGAGTTTGTCAAGGCGGAGAAGTGGCCGTGCACCCACTGTCTGTGGGTCGACGGCGGGGGCTGGTGGCTGGTCGACTGATCCAGCTCACGCATTCTCCGATGCAGGTGCGGCTCAGTCTCCTTCTGCGCGGGGCCTGAGGTCGAGTGAGGCGATGAGGACCTGATACACGGGATCGATCACGCAAACAACTGGACACATAGAGGAAGGAAACGATTCCCCTATGTGCCTGTCCATGCCCTCCCTACCCTCCGGTCGACATACTGATGTCGTCCCCGCTCCGTCGCGGCTCGACGGTGGGTCAGCGGCGGAGCGGCGGATGCGGGGACCTCTTCGCATCCGTGATGGGGACAGCTGCTCTGGGCGGAGCCGGAGGGGGCCAGGCTGCCACGGCAGCGGGAACCGGCTCATCCGGCGACACAGGCTGCCCGTCACGGGCCGGGCCAGATCGGCACCTGCCGTGCGGGCACCCAATGCTGGAAGAATCGCGCCGAACTGCGTGCCGACATGGCGCCAGGTGCCGACGGCCGCTTCTCGTCCTGTAACGACGACCGCGGTCTCGCGCCGTGCGCAGCCCGTGGACAGAGGAAGTGCGGCGGGCCGGCGGTGAGCTGCCGGACCCGAGCGCACGGTCGGGGATCGAGTTCGCTGGTGAGCGGATCGAGGTCCGGCAGATACGCCAGGACACCATCGCCCGTTTCGACCTGGCTCCCGGCCGGTGACGGTGCGCCCCATTCCAAGGGTCGTTCATGCCGCCGCAGAAGGGGGCCTCGGGAAGAGCTGAGCCTTCTGTGGCCTTCCGCGGACTTGTAGGTGTAGCTCTCGCTCGTAAAACTGCCGGGCCGGCCACGATTGACCGAGCGCGACCGCTCACGCCGACCCATCGTCCGTGCTGACGCGTTCCCGGCGGCGGGCACGGGATCCAGCCCGTCTGTCCGCAGCAGGTATTGCCGGGGGAATGAGTCGTTCCTACACCACGCGCTGCGCGACAACCCATGTCCCAGGTCCTCGCTGGGAGAGTGCGCCGTGGCCGAAATCCTGCAGAAGCCCAGCGGGCACTGCCAGCCCCAGCAGCCGCGTGCGCCGGGGCTACCGGTGCACCGGTGAACGCACCGACGATGTTTTGCCTGGCGAACCGTGTGTTTGCGCAAGGCCCACACTGAGGGATCGTGGGCCCGTCCAGCCGCACGGAGACGATGCCCTAGACGCCGACCGCGGTTCACTCAATCGACTGTTCACGACGGTGGCCGAGTCGATGGTCGAAGGGCGCCGCAGGTGACGTCGATGCGGACAAGCGGGGAAGGGGGAGCCCATGGTGGTCCCCACCGCCCTGTCAGAGAGGCACCGGCGGCTGTGACAGCATCGACAATCACCAGCGAGCGCTCCGCCGACGCCGAGGCACACCCCGCGCCAGGTTGTTGACTACGCGACGACGGCTGCGCAGCCGGCCTCCGACGGCGGCTTGCTTCCGAGCGGCGTTGCGCTGCGTACCGGCATGCCCCATACGGCGAGGCGTGTCGTCGAAGCTCGGGGCACGGTTTCTCTGCTTGCCTTTCGGATTCCGAATCAGCGGGCGAACGTTTGGTTCAACCACACGCTATAACCGTCTTCTTCCATCAACACAGCAGTGGCACCGAGCGGGTCCAGGTGGTTCAGCTCGACGGCGGTGAAGGCGTAGCGCACCGCGGCCTCGATCGGCGGGACGAGTTTGCCGCCCGGCTGGGGCGGCGGGGCTGACCGCCAGTCGGGGGCTACCGAGACCAACCCGTCGGGGCTGCGGCTGAGGAGCTGCTCGTCATAAGGGAACTGGTGCAGCACGTGCCCGTCGCGGGTGGCGGCCACCATGTTCAGGCACGGTGCTGGGCCGCCGACGGGCAATCGGCAGGCGTTGGCGACGTCGTGGGTCTCCCAAGCGAGCACCGTTTCGTCAGCCTTGGCCGCCGCGGCGATGTGCGCCAGTTGCGCAATCCCGGTCAGGGCGTCTTCGCCGACCTTGAGCGGCCGTACCCACGCCAAGCCGATCAACTGGCCGCGAACCAGGGGCATGATGACCGGCCGCGGCACGGTCCCTTGCCGAAGGCTTGTGGTGTATGCCGTCTTCATGGTACTGACCAGTGCCTTCCATACCCGCGTGTCCACGGATCCCCTCTCATACGACCGGTGATCTCCCGCCGACCTTGCCACGGAGTGCCACACGGTGTCAGGGCGTTGATCAGCCAGCCGTCGCGTCGGCGCGGAACGGACAACACAGTGACGGATTCACTCGGACGGGCCGCGCTGGTTGCTGGAGGTAGATTTTTCGTTGCGCCACGGTGTGTTGTGAGCGCGGGACGCGGCCACTTGTTGTTGGCTGCGACCAGCACCGTCGCCCAACGAACCCGGAACTTATGTGTTGTGCAGTGGGTCCCCGGTTGGCGCGCACCCGCGGTGATGTCGCCGCGCTCTGAGATCTTCGGACGGATGCCCTGCCCGGCTCTTTGACGACCCTATCCCACGAGGCGTCTCCGGCGGACCTGAGGCTGCGCGTCGGTCGGCGGGGACGCCCGGAACACGGGGACCAGCCGGAGACGTCCGTAGTTAGTCGGTGCTCGCGGCGGGCTGGGAGAGGAGACCCCTGACGACGGCGGACTGTTCGCCGAGAGCCCGGACGGCCTCCGCGGCTGCGGCCTCGACCTGTTCGGGCGCGGCCCTCTCCGGGCCGAGGAGTGCCGTGAAGGACGCGGCGAACACGCGATCGGGGTCTTCGACCTGCCGCGCGGAACAGCCACCCGCCACCATCACGAATCCCGAGAAGAGGGAGTCGACCGCCAACGCCTGGTCCGCGACCGACCAGTCGGTCCTGGCCAGGTCGTAGGTGCGCCAGATCGGCAGTATCCGGCGCACCATGGCGTCGGGTCCGAGAGCGTCGAGCAGCGTGGCGGAGCGGGCGTCGTCCGTCAGGACGCCCAGCAGTTCTGCGTCGTTGCTCCGTACCGCCAGGACGTATGGATGTGCGGCTGCCACATGGAGCAGGTTCGGACACAGGCGCGAGGGACGAATCAGCTCGTGATTGGCGGCGACCGCGCTGATCACCTCGTCCGCCAGAGCGAGGAAGTCGCGGCACAGGAGGTCGAGCAGCAGGTCTTCCTTGGTCTTCCAGTACAGGTAGACAGTGCCTTTCCCGATGTGGCCCTTGCGGGCCACATCGGCGATGGTCACACCCTTGCTGCCGCGCGCGAGCAGGAGCTCACCCGCGGCTGCCAGGATACGTGCCGCCTTGGGTGGGAGGCTTTCGGACGGATCGGGCAAGGTTCGGCTCCTCGTACCGGTGAGGCGGGTCGCTCAGGACCTCCTTCAGGATGTCCGCGCTCTTGTACTTCACGACCCCGTCGACGTGGAACATTCTATCGATCAGGCGCCTGCCCAGCCGTGTCCGTCCCAGCGCGGGCATGACCCGACGCAACATGAGCTGCAGGCGGTTGTCCGCTACAAAGAACCCACGGTCCTTGAACGCGTTCACCTGGTAGTAGCTGATGTAGGGCCGCAATCCCCCCTCCCAGGCGGTGAGGGCTGATTCCAGGTTGTCGGGCTGACGCTCCAGCAGGGTGCCGAGCAGGTCGGCACCCGCCAGTGCCGCCGAGACGCCCATGCCGGCATAGAGAGTCACACACCAGGCGGAGTCGCCGAGCAGGACGACTCGGCCCTTGTGCCAGGTGTTCATGCGTACTTGCTCGGCCGAGTCGAACAGCACGGTGTCGCTCGCTTCCAGCGCGTCCAGGACGTCTTCGAGGATGTGGGGCCGCCCCTCACCGAACGCGGCGCGCACGCTTTCGGCCACCGGCCGGGACAGCTCTGCGTCCACGTCGTCCGTGCGGTAGCTGAGCAGGATGGTGGGATCGTGGTCGGCGAACGCGTAGACCCACATGGACCGGTCCGGTTCCAGCAGAGTCGCCCCCAGTCCGGGAGTCAGCCCGGCCGGGGTGCCGGAGTACTCGAACGCGGCGATCATGTAACCCATGCGCTCGATGTACTGTTCGTGCGGGCCGAACACCAGGGACCGGACCGTGGAGCGGATGCCGTCGGCGCCTATGACCAGGTCGAATCGTTCGATTGTGGATGTGCCTGTGGCGGTGTCCCGCAGGGTCACGTCCACGCCGTGCTCGTCTTGTTCGATGGCGGCCGGTACGGTGGAATACCGCACCTCTGCGTCATCGGCGAGCACTGTGAACGCGGCTTTTTCCACGTCGCTGCGGAGTAACAGCCACGGTTCCCCGGGCATTTCCGTATAGGAGAGACCCGGCCGCTGCCTGCCCTTTCGGTCCATGTCCACCCCGCGTATCAGTGACTTGCGGTCGTGCAGATGCTCCAGGACGCCCAGACGACGTGCGGCCACGAGACCGGCGCCGAACAGTGCGACGAAGTATCCGCCCGTGCGTCGGGCGGGGGCACGCTCGACGATCACGGGCGTCCAGCCGGCCCGACGTAGTCGACTCGCCGTGGCCATCCCGCTGATGCCCATGCCTACGACAAGGGCCCGCTTCTGCTCGTTCTTGTTCATGCGCCTATCATACTGACCAGATCGTTCATTTGGTCAGTCCCTGCGTCATTCCGATCGGGCGTGGTACCCGGACACTAAGAAGCCCTGCACGCCGCCGTGTCCGCGACGACCGCACTTCCAGGAGCTTCTGACCGAAGGCCGCAGCCGCGGCTTCCTTGCGTGAAGCAACCGGCCGGCCTCCGGGGCAGTGGTCATACGGGCGAAGACGGACCTGGCATCCGCTCCGACAGCGGGAGCTCGTGCACCGAGGGCCGCGGCCGCCGACGTCCCAGGATCCCGGCTCCCCCGTGCCAAGGAGCACGACGGCAGGACGGCGACGGCCATGTCATGGAAAAGCTGTCACAACCGAGGTGCCGAAGCTGTCTTCCTTTTCAACAGCTGTACTCGACAGGCCAGTTGCGCGTCGGTACCCGTGCCTTCCGCGGGTGTCGCGTGGCGTCGTGAACTCTCCGACCGTCAGCGCTTCAGCCGCCGGTCGGACAAAGTGGAGGAGAGAAGTGTCAGTCATACGCGCTGGCCGAGGCGGCCGGTGACCACGGCAGTCGAAGTGTTCAGAGCCACGGTGCGCTACGGCGGGGTGACGGCCGTGGAGGACTTCACGTTTTCGCACTCCAGCGGCGGTGTGATCGGACTGATCGGACCCAACGGTGCTGGAAAGACAACCTTGATGAACGCCCTCTCCGGGGTGACGCCGCTGACATCGGGCACCATCCGCGTCAACGGTCACGACATCACAAGCGTCGGCCCGGTGCGTACCGCCCGCCTCGGTGTGACGAGGACCTTCCAGAACCTGCAGATCTTCGGCTCGCTGACCGTGCTGCAGAACGTCATGCTGCCGCGAACGGCCCGAAGCCTGAGCCTGTCTCTGGGGCACGTTCTGGGTCTGGCCTCCGCAAGGCGCCGGATCGCCGTCGAGCGCCGCACGGCGCACGAACTGCTCGAAAGAGTGGGGATGGCCCAGTACGCACATCTCTCCGCGAACAGTCTCGCCTACGGACTTCAGCGCCGGGTGGAGATCGCCAGAGCTCTGGCGGGAGACCCCGCACTCCTGCTCCTGGACGAACCCCTCGCGGGTCTCGCCCGCGCAGAGAGTACCGATCTGACGTCACTGTTCACCGACATCGCTGCCGAAGGCGTGACCGTACTGTTGGTCGAGCACGACGTCGCCGGAGTCCTCTCGGTGTCGGACCGGGTGGTGGTACTGGACCACGGCCGACTACTGGCGGACGGCACATCCGAGCGGATCGCCGCCGATCCCGCTGTGCGCGCCGCCTACCTGGGCGAGGAGAGGTGACCGAACTGCTGCTGGGCACCGGGCTGGTGTCCGGATACGGCCGGATCGAGGCCCTGCACAGCGTGGACGTCGCGGTGGACGCCGGGCAGGCCGTGACCGTGATTGGACCCAACGGCGCGGGCAAGTCGACGCTGCTGCGTACCCTCGCGGGGCTGTCCCGCCCGTGGCAGGGCACCGTCGAGTTCGACGGCACGGACGTTACCCACTGGTCTGCTGAGCGGCGGGCCCGAGCAGGTCTGGTGCTCGTTCCTGAGGGCCGGCACGTGTTCGCCGGGCTCACCGTCGAGGAGAACCTGAGGCTGGGTGGTTACGCGGCGGGGCGGGCGGCGACAACGCCGGGGCTCAACGCGGTGTATGACCTGTTTCCCGCGCTCGCCGTCCGTCAGCGACAGCCCGCCGGTACCCTGTCGGGCGGCGAGCAGCAGATGGTGGCGATCGGCCGCGGGCTGATGAGCCGTCCGAAACTGATGCTGCTGGACGAACCGTCGCTAGGACTTGCCCCGCAGGCGGTCCGGCTGGTGACCGACGCCCTTGTGGAACTGGCCGGGCGTGGCACCACGTTGGTCTTGGTCGAGCAGAGCGCGAGCGTCGCGTTCCAAGTGGCACACCGCGGTTACCTCATGGAGCGGGGCGATCTCGTGGCCTCGGGACCCGTGGACCACCTGCGTAAGGATCCCAGGGTTCTTCGGGCCTACCTCGGAGGGCCCGCCGGATGAACGTACCCGCCTCGCCCACACTCAGGATCGGAACCCGGTAGGCCCGCATGTCGCAGTTCTTCGACTTCACTCTCTCCGGACTCGGGACCGGCACCACCTATGCCCTGGTCGGACTCGGGGTGGCTCTGGTGTACCAGGTCACCGGCGTGATCAACTTCGCGCAGGGCGACTTCGTCATGCTCGGCGGGCTCGGTTCCGCCGTGCTGTACGAGGCGGGCACGCCCCTGTGGGTAGCGGCCTTGGCCGCGATAGCGTTCACCGCCGCGGTGGGGGGTCTGCTGGACCTCGTCGTCATCAGAAGAGCACGGGGTGCCGACAGCGAACGGCTGATCATCCTGACCATTGGCGCCTCGGTGACTCTTCAGGGCGCGGCGCTGCTCGCCTTCGGCGCGGACTCCCACTTCGTCCCCCCGTTCTCCCCGGGAGACGCCTTCGACGTGTTCGGCGCCTATGTGCCCCGGCAATACCTGTGGTGCGGGGTCGCCACCGCGACGGCGGTCATGCTGATGTGGGCGTTCCTCACCAGGACCCTGTGGGGTACCGCGATGCGCGCCACGGCCATGGACCCCGAGACGGTCCGGCTCATGGGCGTCTCGCCGGCCCGGATGAGCCTGCTCGCGTTCACCTGGGCCGCGGCGCTGGGCGCTCTGGCGGGAGTGTTCCTGGCTCCTCTGCAACCGCCGGACGCGTCAGTGGGTATTCCCTTCGGTCTCAAGGGTTTCACGGCGGCAGTGATCGGCGGACTCGTCTCCCCGGCGGGAGCCGTGGCCGGCGGGCTGCTGGTCGGACTGGTCGAGGCGTACGCCACCGGATACCTCAGCAGCGAGTACAAGGACACGCTCACCTACGGGCTGCTGCTCGTGGTGCTGCTGTTGCGGCCCACCGGGTTGCTGCGCCGGCCGTCGGCGGTGCGGGTATGAACACGTCGCACAGGGCACACGCTCTGCTCGGTTCCCGTGCCGCCGGATACGCGGCCTTCGTCGTGCTGCTGCTGGTCGTGCCCGCCGTCTTCACGAGGGTGCCCTTCTACACGATGTCAGTGGCTGTGCTGATATGTCTTCAGGCCACGGCGGCTCTGGGGCTGATACCCCTCCTCGGCCGTGCCGGGCAGATCTCCCTCGGGCAGGCCGCCTTCTTCGCCGTGGGCGGGTACACCTCTGCCGTCCTCACCGGCAGATGGCATGTCAACGCCCTGCTCGCGTTGCTTGCCGGCGCCGCCCTGGCCATGGGGGTGGCGTACGCCGTGGGGTTGTTCATCTTCCGGGCACAGGGCCAGTACCTGGCCCTGGCGACCCTGTCGTTCGGTCTGGTGGTCAGCTCCCTGGCCAACCAACTGCCGCTGACCGGCGCATCCAACGGCCTCTCGGGGATCCCGTCACTGGCACCGTTCGGGGTGGAACTGGACACGGATCTCTCGATCTACTACCTGGTGGCCGGCGTGCTGCTGTTCGCCGTGCTGGCCGTGGACGCGCTGTTGCGGTCGCCCGCGGGCGATGCGTTGAGTGCGCTGGGCGACAGCCCCGTGGCGACGGAGGCGGCCGGTGTCTCGGCCGCCACCCTGCGCCGTGGCGCGTTCGCGCTCGCGGCAGGGCTCGCCTCGATCGCGGGCAGTCTGTACGCCCATTGGTCGTCCTTCATGGATCCCGGCCAGGCGGGACTCCTCAACTCGGTGCAGTTGCTGGTCATCGCCTCGGTCGGTGGACTGCGCACTCCGTGGGGCGCACCGCTCGGCGCTCTGGCGATCATCACGCTCTCCGAGGCGTCCAAGGACTTGATCCCGCAGGTGTTCCCGTCCGCTACCGGGAATTTCGACATCATCGTCTACGGGATCGCTCTGATCGCCGTCCTGCTGTTCCTGCCCAGAGGGGTGGGTGGCGCGTCGGCGGTACTCAGGAAGCGGTCGGCTTGGGTGGGGCAGGACGGCCCTGCCCCCGCCGCGACCGCTCGTACACAGAAAAGAGAGACACAGTGATCCGGACACGTACCTCGTTGGCGCTGACCGCGGCGGTTGTTGTCGGTGCCTTGGGGCTCACCAGCTGCGCGTCGCCGGAGACGGACGACCCGACGGGCGGCAGGCAGGGGAAGGAGGCCGACATCATGATCGGCGCCAGCCTGGAGCTGTCCGGGCCCACACAGAGCATCGGCACCGCGTACGAGAAGGCCCTGGAACTCCAAGTGGGCTTGATCAACAAGCAGGGCGGCGTGCTGGGCGGACGCAAGCTGAGGCTGATCGTCAAGGACAACCAGACCAAGCCCGCGCAGAACATCACCAATGTCAACAACCTGATCAACAATGACCACGTCGCGGCGGTGATCACAGGCGGCTGCTCGGCGTGCACCGTGCCGGTCACCACCATTGTGGAGAAGCGCAAGGTACCGCTGATCTCTCTGGCCTCGGCGACGGCGATCACCAGCCCGGTGGCGGAACGGCGGTACACCTTCAAGATCTCGCCCAATCCAGCTCAGGACGCCGGGGTTCTGCTCGCCGAACTGAAGAAGAAGGGGGTGAAGAGCATCGGCCTGCTCAACGTCGACAACCCCTATGGGCAAGAGGGCCGCGCCGCGGTGCTGGCCCAGGCCAAGAAGGCCGGCATCGAGGTGACTGGTATCCAGCAGTTCGGCCAGGAAGACAAGGACATGAGTGTCCAGGCGAAGCGCCTGGTTGCCGGCCGTCCCGACGTCGTGGTCGTGTGGGCGGTCATGCCGGCGGCCGGGATCATCGCCAAGAACCTGCGGGACGCGGAATTCGGCGGAGGCGTCTATCTGGATGCCGGCGCCGGCGCGGAACTCTTCGTCAAGGGCGCTCAGGGAGCCGCAGAGGGCATCCACATGGTGTTCCCCCGGGTTCTCGCGATCGGCGACGTGACGTCGCACGACAAGACCGTCCGCGCCCAGAAGGAATGGGTGGACCGGTACACCGACAAGTACCAGAACTACTCCGGGTTCGCCTCCTTCGGGGCGGATGCCGCCCTGATGCTGCGCAACGCCATCGCCAAGGCTGGGACCACGGACGGCCCGAAGCTGCGCGACACCATGGAGACACTCGGCTTCGACGGAGTGTCCGGGCCGATCCGCAACACGGCTCAGGATCACTCCGGCCTGCAGCCCGAATCACTCGGCGTACTTGTGGTGCGCGAGGGCGACTGGCACCTTGCGAACTGACGTCCCCAGTGGTGCGGCGCCGGCTCCCCTCCGGAGCCGGGCAGACGACCAGCGTGGCCCGTATGCCGCCCCGCGGGGCGGCATACGGTGTCGTCACAGACCAGGTTCACCGTCGGTGGCCGCCCGGCGATCACGCTAGAGGAGCAGCCCTCGATCAACGACGGGGCCCCCTGACCACTGTGGAGCGCCCGCCGACCGCGAAGGAAGAGGCGATGGTTCATGGTGAGGTGCCCCCGGACGGAGCATGGAGGAGACCTTTCGAGGCTCGGACCTCATCAGCAGTATCGGTTCCCTTTCGTGCCCGTTGTGGTGTCGGTAAGTGCAGTGGGCGGTGCTCGGTATTGCTCAGAATTGTAGATTGATTCGACCTCTGCGAAACCTGTGTTCCCCCGGGGCGTCGGTGATGTGGCCACCGTGCGGTGCCGGCCAGAACCCGGCGTGTAACAGTCAGGGTCGCGAGGGCAGTGTCGGAGCGGTTGACATGTGTCGCTTGGTTCCAGGATGCGGACCGTCCGGCGATTTCGGGCCACAGGCTGTTCGGCCGCGTGAGCGCGTTGAGCGGGCCGGGCGGGGAAGAGGTGGAGCGTGATCGATTCTTACGGGCTGAATGTCGGGGAATTCTCTGCGGTGATGCAGGAGTACGAGAAGGTCAAGGCAGAGCTGATGGCAGCCGTGAAGAAGACGCAGGAGCTGCTCAATGCGCCCCCTGCCAAGTGGGATAACGACCCTGTTAGTCAGAAATTCACCGGCGCATACAAGAAGAATGTCACCCAGTTGATCGAAGCGGCGGAGGCTGTAGCAGATTCCGCTGACGATATCGCGGGGACCGCCAGGGGGACAGCGGCACAGAATGAGGCCACAGAAGAGGCGAATGCG
>NZ_KQ948372.1:132389-133853 GCF_001514055.1 Streptomyces corchorusii
GCGGCGGCTGCTCGTTTTGGTGGCCGGGTGGGCAGGGTCTGATTCGTTGTGTTTGAGGGTGGGTTGAGTGAGGAGGCGCGTGGTCTTATTCGTCTGTTGACGGGTGCGGAGTATCCGGAGATTGAGGCGTGGTATTTGCGTGCTCTTGCGGAGCAGCACAGGGTGACGGCTGCGGCGTTGCGGCGGCTGGGTGTGGTGGTGGGGGAGGTTGAGCGGGCGGCGCGGGCGCAGTTTCTGGGTGGTGTGACTCAGGAGGCGTTGGGGAAGCGGTCGCGGGTGTTGCGTGGGGTGCTGGGTGATGTCGCGGATGGGTATGACGCGAATGCTGATGCGTTGTTGAAGACCGCGCTGACGGTTGAGTATGCGCAGTTCATGGCGTGGGCGATGCTGGCGTGGTTCGTGGCGGAGATCTTCATCGCGGTGGTCACGCTGCGGTTCCATCTGATCCCTGAGATCTATCTGGTGGCGCGGACGCAGTTGTCGCGGTTGTTGTCGGCGTTGCTGGAGCATGTGGTGACGTCGATGACGCTGGAGGTCGGGGTCGCGGGGGCGTTGGACCGGATCGTGCAGCAGGTGCAGCGTTCGCGGGGGTACCGGCGGGAGTTCGACCGTGAGGCGACGCGGTCGGCGCTGGTGGGCGGTGCGCTGGGCGGGGCGCTGGCGATCCCGGCGGGTGTTGCCGCGGAGCGGATCGCGCACGTGCTCGCCTCGCATCTGGGTGCTGGTGTGCGCACGGCTGTGGAAGCACGGCTGAGGGAGCTGGGTGCGGGTGATGAGCTGGCCGCGGGTCTGGGCGGGGATGTCGGCGCTGTGCTGTCGCGGAGTGAGAGTGATCTGCCGGCCGCGTTCTCTTCCGGGGCGGGTTCGCGTGAGGTGCGGGCGCAGGGCGCGACCCGGTTCGGTGAGGCGTTCGGGGAGGTGTTCGTCACCCACTTCGCCCCCACTGCGGGCACCGCTGGTGGCGGGGCTGCTGGTGCCGGGGTGCGGGAGGCGGGCCGCGCCTACGGGCAGGCCCTCTTCCATGCCCTGGCCCCGCGCACCGACCGCAAGAACGGTGAGGTGTTCGGCGAGGTCTGGGACCTTCCGGCGGCCGGTGTTGTTCCCGCTGCCGTCCGGGCTGTCCTGGACGAGCTGCCGGGCGTGATCCGGCAGGAGACCGCCTCCGGTGTCCAGTGGCTGCGCAGCGCAGCCGGCCTGCTGAGCGGTGGCGTCATGGAAGGCGCGGGGGAATCCCTCGCCGACCTGCTGTCGAACCTCGCCCTGACCGGCCAGGCCGCCACCGACCCCTTCACCTTCGTCAGCGCCCTGTTCGCCGGTATCGCCCAGCCCGCCCTCGCCGACGGTGCCAGCAAGGCAGCCCAGGCCGCGGCCACCGCAGCCAGCCACCTCAAAGACCACACCACCATCCCCACGGCCACAACGCAGCCCACCCCGCCCTCCTCGCCGGCGTCACCCACCCCCACC
>NZ_KQ948372.1:134487-150649 GCF_001514055.1 Streptomyces corchorusii
CCCACCTCCCTCAGCAACGACCCCGCCACCACCGGCACCGACAACGACGGCCCCGACACCGCGAGCGGGGACGGCTCCGACACCGACACCGTCGTCGGAGACAACGGCGACAGCCTCTGGAGCCCCGACGATGACACCATCGTCGGGGACGGCGATGACCACAAAGCCAAGCCCCATCCCTTCGCTGACAATCACCGCGATCCCCAGGTGCGTCGCGGCATTTCCCACCTTCAGTCGGCTGGGAAGCCGGGAACGGGTGAAACCGTCGGCCATCCTGTCCCACCCCCGGAGGGTGTCCAGGTCCAGGTCCTCAGTGCCGGCACGAGCGGCCCGTTCAAAGACGGACTGGGCAGCATCCTCGGCTCGGGAACCCCCGCAGACCTCGAACGGTTCGCACGCGTCCTCACAGATCGGGGACCCGGCCCGGAACCGACAGCACCGACCGCACCGACCGAACAAACCTCCGGTTACCGTGTCACGACGGCAGACCACCCCACCCCGCCCGGCACCACACCCGCCACCTCCGCCACGGCAGGCGCCACGCACGACGAGACCAGCACGGGCACCAATTCCGGCTGGCAAGCAACACCCGGGCACACTCCAGCCACCCGCCCTAACACGGCGAAAACCGCCCCCGCCACCCCGGGCGGCCGGGCAGGCGGGACCGACCGGCCCACGCCCTCCACCCCCGCCCCTCTCTCTGATCTCGACCGGGATCAAGTTCGGGATTCAGAAGGAAGCAGGCAGTCCAGCCAGTCCCCGCACGGGGCCTCCGCCCGTCAGGTCCCGGAGCCCAGCCTGTCCAGGGGAGAGGTCCGCACAGAGTCCAGGCGGGGTGAAGAGCCAGCCGGACAGACACGCGACGGGCATCTCAGGGCCGCCGAACAGACGGTTCCCGGTGCTCCCCACACCGCCGGCGTGCCGTTCGAGCAAACCGGCGTCGGGCGGGAGCCCGGAGAACAACGGCAGGACGTACGACCCGAAACTGGGCCGGCTCACGAATACCCCTCGCAGGAGCGCCAAGGGGCTGTGGGTGCGGCGCGCCCGGTCACTGGCGGGTCTGGCCGGTTCGGGGAGACGGTGGGCCCGGTGCAGGCTCCCGCAGGCTTGGGCCGGGACGCGGTGGAGGCGGAAGGCGGCCCTCAGGTGCCGGACCGGGTGCGCCTGGGTCGGGCGGTCGAGGCTGCAGTGGAGACGCATCGTCGGGCGTGGCCGCGTGTGGTGGGCGGCCCGGTGGAGGGAGACCGGCTATCGCTGTCCGCGTTTGAGTTGTCGCAACAGCGTTGTCTGACGTTTTTGCAGTCCTTGCGGGAGGCTTTGTATCCGCAGGGTGTTGTTCCGGCTCGTGTGGTGGATGACAGTGTGCTGGATGGTCATCCGCAGCGGGGTGGTCTGGTGCCTGGTGCTGAGTGGCAGCCCGTGGCTGAGTGGGACGAGGTGGTGCGGGCGCTCACACGTGAGGCGACGGGTCCGGGCAGCACCGCGTTCGTTCTCGCGGGACATCCGCAGCGCATAGGCCACGCGCTCGCCGCCCATGCTCTTTCCACCCCCGGCGCCGAGGGAAGTACCGGCGGTGGCGGTGCCAGGGTGGTGTGGGTCGATCTCTCGGGTGAGGGTTCCGATGAGACTGTACGCGTGAGTGACAGTCCGCCGGGCATCACACCCGCACAGGCACGTGTAGTTGTCGTGGACAGCATCGGCCGGGTTGTGGCCGATGTGATGCCGGCCCACCACCCTTCCCCTACCATGGCCGCCGCGCTGGTCGATCCTTCCCCCAGCCGCCAGCACGGCGCCGGCAGGCGGCTGCCCTTGCCCCCGCTGCCGGGAATCGGGACTGCCGGTAGCAGTAGACCTTTGACGCCTCGACTGAGGCCAGAGGGCGTTGGTGGCAGCGGCGGCGCTCTCCCCCAGAATGTCACGCCGGAGAGGAGTAAAGTCCGCGGTAAACCCACTGGTGTTGATCACGCTGCAGATGTGGCTTCGGTATCGTCCGACGGGACAGCCACGTCCGCTACCGTCCGGGCAGATTCTGCCGGTTCTTCCCTGCCCGCTATGCCCGAATATTTCCTGGGCAGGAATGTGCAAATCGTCGAGTCGAGTGATCACCTTCGTGATATGCCGGGAGTAGCGACAGCAGCGACGCCAGCATCCAGTGAAAATATTTCTGGAAATTACACGGCAGTCACATCGGTGCCCTGGTCGCAATTGTCCGTGAGTGAGAATGGCCAAAAGCCAAGGTACCGGACAGATGGCAGTCTTCTATTCCGTTGGGAGGCTGCGCGCGGAGTCGGAGGAAATGATCATGAACAAATATTTCGAGACGGCTTCCGGCCGCGCAGTGGTAACGTAATTCCCTTGCGGTCTCACGTGTTCGATCACTATCCGTCAATATTTGTCAGCACTACTCGTGATCACACTGCACAGCATAGCAACTGGGGAACTCGTTTCCGCTACTTGATCGATGCACCGGGGGGAATAGATGTAAATGCCTCACTGCTTGCGGGATTGACTAATGAAGGCGAGATTGCGTTTCCCGGCGGCATCAGAAACCATCTCATCGTCGGCGTCGAGATAGTCAACGGTACACCTTTGGATGCCGTTACAGGCCGGTATGACAGACCCGTTGATTTCATTCCCAATCCATATTATTTTCCCCAGCATCGGATAAGGGCGGCTGGTAACATCTGGCGAGGTGAGGCTGGTGAAACCTGGGTCGATACCAGCGGCTGGGAAAAACTAAGCGACCGACTCGGGAGCAATCCCGGGGGAGTGTATCGGGATTCAGCTGGGCATCGCTTCTACGTGAAGCAGGCCCCATCCGCTGATCACGCTCGCAATGAGGTGTTGGCGGCGACGCTTTACCGAATGGCAGGCGTGGAAGTGCCTCGCCTTGCGTTGGTGCTGATCAACGGAGCGCCCGGCACCGCGTCTCCATTTCTCCCCGGAGCACAGAACGACTTGCTTGAGCGGAAGAGAGAGGAACTGTACCGAAAGAAGGTACAAGCAGGTTTCGCTGTCGATGCCTGGCTGGCGAACCGAGACGTTGCCGGTCAACTCTACGACAATATTCTCACATGGAATAGTTATCCGGTCCGCGTAGATTTCGGCGGCGCACTCCTCTTCAGGGCTCGAGGCGAAGAAAAGGGTACTGATTTCGGGCCGGACGTGCCGGACTGGCATGACCTACGAGACCCAAACGTCAACGCACAGTCCGCCGCCATTTTCCAAGAGATCTCTTCGACGCAGATCCGTGAGTCTGCCGCAGCAGTGCACGGCGTGCATTCCGCAGCGATCGATTTCGCGGTCGATTCCGTTGGTTTCGAATCAAGCAAGGCCGACACTGTAAAGGAACTACTTAAGCGTCGCCGCCTCAAAGTGGTCGAATTTGCTCGTGCCGAGACACGTTCCCGGATCAGCATGCGAAATGCTCCAGCAGGAGCGCTCGGAATATCTAATCCATCTGCCGTAAGTCTACCTCACGGCGGCCGCGAACGTGTGTCGAGCACACTCCCGAACTTTTCGTCAGCCGCGGAAACGCGGGGAATTCACGCGTCAACCGCCTCCGGTTCACGCCCGCAAGGAAACCCATACCCTCAGCCTTCTCCTCAGTCGCTTGAGAAGTGGGCGAAATCTTTCAACGATGCACGCGCATATATATCGTCGCAGACATGGGAGCGTCGCCGTCGGCTGTTGGGCGAAGCAAAGACCTTCGTTGAGTCAGTCCATATCGCTCCAGATGGAAATAGCGGCAGCGCTCAGCAGAACGCCCAGAAATATGCTGAACTCTACGCCGGTATCGTCAACGTAGTTGCCCATACTGTTGCTGCCAACCCCCGCGATGCCAAGGCGGGGCTACGTATGTCTCAACAGTTGGCTGAGGAACTGGGAACCGGAAAGAGCACCCGCCGTTCCGCCCCTCCCCGCAGTGGTGCGGCGGCTACCACGAGTGCTTCAGGCGGCCTCGGCAACGCCTCCAGCAGTCTGCTTGCGCCCGCGCAGCGGCGTGCCCCGGGTGGCGTGGCCGGGTACGGGGGGGACGAGGCTGTGGCTGTTGTGGGCGGGGACGGTGATGGTGATCGGGGTGTGGGTGGTTCGGACCTGGCGGCGGGTCCGCACGTTCCTGTCTCAGGCCCAGCTCTGGAGATCGATGACCCGTGGCTGAACGAGTGGGCGGCTTCGCGGAACTGGGCCATTGGCTTTGCTGTCCGGCGTTTTGTCGAGGCGTCCGGTGTGGTGAATCGCGCGCTGGGTTACGTACCCTCCATTGGCCGGCAGCCTGCGGAAGTGGAGTACCGTGACCGGCTGCGCCGCGTCGTGGCCGCGGTAGCCGTGACCCGCGAGGAAGCAGCCGCGACAGCCGTGGGTGGGGAGATGGACCAGACCGCCGCCCTGGCAGTGGATTCCGCACTCATCGAACACCTCAGCGCAGTGGCTACGGCGCTGGCGGAATACAATTGGGCCATTTACCGGGCGCGCACGAACCCCTCAAGTGACCACACGTCGTGGATCTCCGACATGGAATCCATGGTCGAAGATGCCTCCATCGATGCCCGGAATTTCATCCCCGGTCTGGATCCGGCCGATGTCCACCATGTCCTGCGCTACAGGTTCCAGCGCACTGTGCCTGCCGGGGGATCGGTGCACCTGCCGGGCGAACCACACCCCGCCCGACCGGTCCCCTCCCATACGCAGGGTTTCCCCGGCGGTGAACCCGCTCTCTCGCAGGCGAGCGCGCCCTCCGCTACCGGGCTGCGGACGCAGACCGCAGAGGCGGAAGACACCTCGGCAACGGCGACGGAAGACGTGACAGGGTCGTCGGCGGCGTCTGACGCGGTGCCTGTAATGGCGGATGCTGGCCCAGCCGTGCCGCCTGGAACGGCTACGAGTGCCCCCACTGTCGGTACGCACGTCTCCAGCAGTCCCGGAGACGACGGCCCCGCCGGTTCGGGAAGTACTGCAGCGGCTCGCGAGCGCCGAGCGGAAAGGCCCCCCGCACAGACCACTGAAGCCGCCGCCGACGAGACGTGGGCCAACCAGCCCGATGGCGTGTCAGCTTCCGTGGCCGCTTCGATGGCCGGTGATGGACCAGTGCTCTCGCGGGATGTCACGGGGGGTGGTGACCAGGCCGCGGCCGATGCTGCCGAAGGAGTGGTGTCGTCGTCGCACGAGGAGCGGGACAAGTGGCGGGAGCGTCTTTATCCCGCCCCTGACCGGTCTGCGGATGTGGCCGGCAGCAGCGGGCAAACTCGCCACTCACCAGGGCGGGATTACGAGCCGACAGGTCAGCCAGCTGTCGTTCCGCCCACGGCCTCCACACGGGGGGGAGTGACTGACCTGCCGGTTTCGCAGCGCAGCTTCGCCCCGAACGACCCATGGCTGAACGCGTGGGCCGCTTCGCGGAACTGGACCATCGACATTGCCATCACACGCTTCACCGAAGCGTCCGGCATCGTGAACCGTGCGCTAGGTTACGTCGCGGTCATTGGCCAGGAGTCTGCGGAAGTCAAGTACCGCGATCGGTTGCATCGTGTCGTGGCCGCGGTAGCCGTGGCCCGTGCCGAAGCCCCGACCTCCGCGACGGGCAAGGAGACCGAGCACGACTCGACCTCGGAATACGACGCGGCGCTCATCGAGCGCCTGACGGCGATCACCACCGCCCTGGACGGATACAACCAAGCCATCCGGCAAGCAGTTCAGGACCCTGCAGCAGACCACACACACCACATCTCCGACAGGCAATCGGCGGTCGAAGAAGCCTCCAACAACGCCCAGGACCTCATCCCCGGCCTGGACCCGGGCGACGTCCACCACCTCTACCGCTACCAGACCCAGCAAAATTTGCCCGCCGGGGCATCGGTATACCTGCCGGGCGAACCCCACCCCACCCGACCCGTCGCCCCCCGCGCCCTCGTTTCCCCTGGCAGCGTGCCTGCCGGCGAGCTCACCCACCGGCGCCATGAGGTCAAGCCGCTGGCGCCGGACAAGTCCGCATTCGACAAACTGCACGATGTGTGGCGGGGTGCGGGCGCATCCGTGCAGCGATGGACAGGCGCCGATAGGAACTCGGTGCGGTCGGCTCTGGCGAAGGCTTGGGCGCAGAAGGCTCCGGTGGTCAAGTCCTTCGATGCGGAACCCAGCCTGACACGCGATGTGCAGCCCCGGTCGGGCCACGACCAGTACGACGGAGCAGTGCCCTGGCACCGTCGGCTGATCGGTAAGGCAGATCTCACTCAGGTCCCTGCCGATATATCGATTCCCCGGACCGTGCGGCTGCGGTTTGCGCTGCATCCCGAAGGCCGGATTCCCGTCACAGAGTTGGGGCTTCAGCATGAGCAGCTCGATAAGTGGTTCCCGGGCGGCACGGACCCCTTGACGTCCACCACCCCACCAGCCCCCCCACGCGGCGGCTCTGCGAGCACTCAGACCAGTTCAGTCGTGCCGGAGGGCCAAGGCCAGCCGACGACGGGCATTGCAGTGGATGGGGCACGGCCCAAGGCTCTCGGTGCGGACACTCGGGCCACCGCTGAGAATCGGCCTGTCGTCGGCACTGAGCGGGGCAGTGCCTTGCGCGATGGGGCTGTTCACCTCGGTTCTGAGAAGCCACATGACGAGTGGGACAAGTTTGCAGCGGAGAACCCCGAAAAGTCTCGGCACGTTCTGGCTGCCTTGTCGGGCATTTTCACCAGACAGGGTATGTCGGGCGAGGAATGGGACGACACCGCCAAGCGGGCATACGGGGCACTGCCGACCGCCGTGCGGAACCGCAACTCGAGGGATGTCGCCCAGGCGATCTTCAATCAGATGGCGCACGGAACTCCCTATCCGATGATCGGGGCTGGCTACAGTATTGATGAGATCGATGACCTTGTCGCAGAGCACGTGGGACACTTGCGCGCATCGAATTTTGATCGGAAACAGGTACCGCAAGACACAGAAGTGTTCCTGCAGTTCATAGAGAGCGATGCCGGGCAGGACAACGCGATACGGCCGGATCATGCCCGGGAGGTCATGCGGGTAGTCGAAGGGGTCAAGGTTAGACGCGACAGTCTCATTTCTCCTGAGCTGCTTAGTCGTTACAGTGCATTGTCTCCGCAGCGAGCCCAATATGTGGAGCGCCAACCGCTGGGTCGTGCCGGTCTTCTGGATGAGGATGGGCCCTTCTATTATCTTGTAGCATCTGCGCGCACCCCTGATGGTCAACTGCCGGAAGGCGCGGCAGCTTCGTGGGACACTCTTTCTGGTGGAACAGTGGACCGCGTTGTCCAGGGGATTGAGGAGGACGCGCGCATCACCGTGCATGGAATCGAGGATGAGGCGCTTCGTCTCCTGGTCGACCGTCGCAGATTTGACTACCCCGAATTGTTGGCCTATCTGAGTAGGCCGGATAATTCGCGGCACGACGATATGCAGCCCTTCATGGCTCCGCACGAATTCATCTACCGTGACGTCAGGGTCATATTCCATTTTGACCCTCATTCCAGGCCGAAGATGAATAGTGGCGAAGATATTATCGATGCGCTGAATCACGGAATCCAGCAGCAGGATTTGTACAGCCAAATGCCTGCTCAGCCGAATTGGTCTGTCAATGGCAGGGAGTTCCTTACCACTAGGGCACTGCTGTTCTTCTTGAGAATGATTGACGGGCTGGACGCGGGCGGGTTGTCAATACCTGACACCATCGATGTGTACGCACCGCTGTATAGCGCACGTATGGACGTCTACCCCGTCATGGACGACCACGGGATTCTAGTGGATCTCCGTGTCGAGAAGATAGGAACCTGGAATCTGGAGGAGACAGCGGCGCTCTATTGTGATCCTGGTGCCCTTATCATTACACCGTCCGCGACAATCCAGTACCGGCCTTACGATCCCCGCTACCTCTCCACGTCGACACATGATTTTCCTCTCGTTACCGGCCTGCATGAGGGGCTGCACTGGATAGCAGCACGGACCAATCGCGGCGCGAACATGGACATCTTCTCCACTCGCTTTCGGCAGGAGTTCGTGCGAGATGCTCTGATGGTCAGTGAATACGCCGCCTCCGACCCGGCGGAATTCATTGCCGAGTACGGCACTGCTACGCTCCTGGGGCGTGATTTCGGCGAAGCTTCGGCACGACTTGAACGTATGTACTTGGCTCTTGGTGGCCCCCGGATCGAGAATGTGCTGAGGTCGCATCTGTCGGAGGATGAAATCTCGCAACTACTCGCCGGGGTGAACCACATACTAAGCGAGCGAGGGGTTCCAGCAGTAGACCAGGCGACTATCTCCCACTTTTACGACGGATTGTCGCAGTATGATGCGTGGGCGCACCCTGACGTTCTCGAGGAGTTGATCGCCGAAGATGTTGAAAGCATGTACAACAACGTCAGGGAATTGGCATCCCCCTCGGGATGGCAGTTCACCATTTCCCAGCCTGACGAGCCGTCCGGGGTGGCTGAAGGCTCCCCGCTCTCCGATCACGCCGCGTCTGATGCACGGCCTCACGTACCTCGTCTTCTCATAGGAGGAGGCCTGCCAGAAAGTTCGCTTGACAGTCCCTGGGAATCCACAGATAAACAGCTGCTGAGTCCGCTGTCACCAGGACTCTTCGGTGAGGCTGCGCCGCCTCCTTGGGCACGCAATGATGCACCGGTATCGTCCAGTCCACGTATTGGCGGAGTCCCGGTGACCGCTGTCAGTCCGGTGAGCCCCTGGCACGCCCCCGACAAGCTACCCATGTCACCAGGCACACCCAGGACACCTAGAACGCCAAGGCTGGCTACCAACAGCCCCCGGGCCCACGACGGCTCGCAGTGGCGGGGCAGTCCACGCATAGGCCGGATCGCAGAGACCAGTGTGAGTCCGGCGAGTCCCCGGCACGCCCCCGACAAGCTCCCCATGCCACCAGGCACACCTAGGACACCCAAGACACCCAGGCTGGATACCGGCAGTCCCCGGATCGTGCGGATGGCTGACACGAGCGACAGTATGCGCCGGGGACTGGCCGCCATTGCGGAAGAAGACCCCCGATTCCGCGGATACCTCCGCCAATGGCGACCGGACACTCCGCAGCACCCCCAGCCGCAGCCGGACGGCGAGAAAGCCACCGGCGCACCCACTCGCCCGGCGGCGGCCTCCACGCAGCCAACGGCCACTCCACCCACACACCACGACACAGGTACCCGTGGGCTCGAAACAGTTAATCTGCCCCCCGCTGCGGAGGCGCTCTTCACAATGAACAGTGGGGCAGGTCCGCTCGGAAACAGCGAGGGCTGGTGGCTCGGCGACAAGTCCGAAGCAGTTACCATGCCTCGTTCGGAGAACGCCGCGCCAGGCGCCAGCGAAAACCGGCGTGGCCGTCTGCCAGCCGATACCAGTGGCCTACCTGTCTCTGTTGCTGACTCTGGTGCCGCGGCGTATGACCTTGCTGACGTGTCGATGGCTCCGGGCGAGGGCGGTGATCTTCCGCCGTTGCGGTTGGAATACATCCGTGCCGTCGAGCAGGACCTGAAGGCGTATATGGAGCTGGCGACCTTCGAGGGGGTCAGCAGCGAGGACACGGCGCGGGGACTGGATGCCATGCGGCGTGCCATCGGGGTGAAGTACAAGAACCTGACGCCGGAGGAACAGCGGGCGGAGATTTTCGAGCGGAATCTGCGCAAGTACGGGGATCCGCTGGGGCCGTCGGTGGAGTGGCTGCGCAAGCGCGGCAAGTCCTGGGAGGAGATCAGTGACAGTGCCGTACGCACTGGTGGTGAGGACCTCGGACTGGGGAAGACCCGGCTCGGTCCGACCGGTGATGCTGACGACGGGGCGGGGGGCGGGATTTCTGAAGAGTTCACTGGACCACAGTCGCGGGATGCGGTGGTGGCGCCGCCGGAGGCCGAAACGCTGGTGGCGGAGTTGCCGCGTATGCCGCACAGTGAACGTGTAGGGGCGTTGGAAGGCCTCACGCCTGGTCAGCGGCGCTGGCTGTCTCGTAGTGTCCGGTTTGTCGCAGCGCTGCAGCGCGAGGTGTCATCGGAGGAAATGGCCTGGACGGCAGCGCATTTGCTGGTTCATGGTGATCTCAGAGCAGACGAGCCTGCCTCCGCACGCGCGGAAGCGCGTGCGCAGGTGGCACGTATGCTACAGAATCCCAAGGTTGCGGGACGGCTGCTGAACGGCCGCGCGGAGGTACTGATTACGCCTCGGGATGTCCACGTGACTGACCTGCATGCGCTGCGTCACTTGCGGGGGAAGAGGGCCGGCGACGGCCGCTCCCTCGACACGATCCGCGGTGTCAGCGCCCACGGTGTCAGTGCCGTGACGGAGGAAAACCTGCTGGGTGGAGAGACCTTCGTGGGTGGCGGGCATCACTACCCGGACGGCTTCTCCACTGCGACCCACGAGATCGCCCACGCGATCTTCGACGTCGGGCTGCTGCCGGCTGACAAGCAGGTGGTCGGTGACGTCTACCATGCCATGCGAGACAGAGGCATGGGCGCGCAGTGGCCGGACGGTTCGCGCACTGATGGGGACGGCCGTGAGGCCGACAACTATTCCTCGACATCGGTGGAGGAGTTTTTCGCTCAGCTCAGCAACGCATGGCTGGGCACGAATCACGGCACGGACCCGCAGACGGGACAGCGCCGCAACAACGGTGCCGCTTGGGTCCGCACTTACGTACCGGCTCTCGTTCCGTTGCTGGAGACCCTGTACGGGTCTGATCCGGCGGCGATTCATTCCACGCCCGCCAATCCAGTGAACGCCACTCGGGCAGATGAGGAGAAGTACGCCGCGCTGCGTGATTTCACCGTCCTGGTCGAGACCTCGTTGGCCGGAAACGACCACGGTCAGGGCTCTCCGTCCGAACCGCAGACGCTGCCCGACCCGCCCCTGCAACACAAGACTGAGAGGGCGGACCCGTGGCCGGTCGACGATCTCTCCGTCGAAAGCCGTGACGATCAATCACGTCCTGGGGAGGGCGTTCACGCGCTCGAGGCGCCCCCGCCGAAGCGGCCAAGTCTCCGCGGCGACGAAACCCCTGCGGGCCACGGTTGGGCCGCTCCTGCTGGCAGCTCGTCGGGTACGCACAGAGGGTTTCCCACCGGCCCGGATGACACAGACGGCGCGGCGGGGTCTTCCTCGGGACAATCGACACCCTCTAGCGTCGGCCTGAGCGGAGCCGGGCGAAGGCCCGCAGCGACAACCTCACAAGCCGCCGCCCCGGCGATCAGGGAGACTGCCGCACAGGATCTCGCCGCGACGCCGGCGCAGACCGAACTGACCATGGCACAGCGGTGGCAGTCCCGCCTGAACCCTGAGGCCACACGCCCCGACCACAACCAGGTGTCCCGCAAGACCGCCGCTGAGACACGAGCCACAACCCGCATGGAGGACAAACCTTCCGAAAGAACGATGGATCAAGAAGCCGCCCAGCCCCGCCGGGCGGGAAACAAACACACGGCCAAATCCGCCGCAGCCCCACACACTCAAACCGACACGTCTGGCAACGCTTCCAGTGAGATTGCGGACCAGGATAAGGATGGCGGATCCCCCCTTCGTCGGCCCAGATGACCGCCGTATCCTTCGCGCTCACGTAGCCGCCGCGGCGTCGGCCGCAGCGCGGCCCGGCCAGGTATCCGGTGCCGTCGACGACGACCTCGAACACGTGGTCGAGCAGAGACGGCTCGGCCAGCCGCTCCCGGTACCAGGACAGCTCCCATTCGTCCCGCCGGTCGGGCTTCCGCACGTCCACCTGCACGCTGCGGGGGCGCTTCACGAACCCTCCCCCGAGTGCACAACGAGCCGCCTCTTCCGTTGTGGTGCGGTGCAGACGCTGGAGGACGCGGCCCGCCTGGTCGACGGACAGACACAGGCTCAGACTCTCCTCATCGTGAGCGAATCCGGGCTCAGCGACTGTGTCGACTGGAGAACCAGCGACGCCCGTGACGAGGTAGCCGATGCGCTCGGCGAGACGTCGCTGGCCGCGTGGCCGCCACAGCTCCAGTTCGCGGCCGATGCCCCGGGGCGCCGAGCAACTCCGCGAACGTCACAGCCGAAGCCAGGTCATCACCGCACAGTCTGACGCAGATGATGTCCGGGCCGGCTTCCGTGATGCCGTTCACCCCATGCTCCTGCAAAACGCCCCTGAGGTGGTCGGCGGTCGCGTTGACGCGGATCGGCGGCTTCAGCAGGACCTCAATGAACCTATGCGCCGATACCGCGTCATGCATGCGGATTCCGACATTCCACATGTCATCCCACCCGGCCTCGCCCGGGACACCGGCCTTACGCATCCACTCCTGGGCCGCCTCAGGCGTCATCGGGTACCACGGTGCCCTGCTGGTGAGAACGGAGACAACCAGTGAAGCACCGTCGACGGCGACGGCCGCCGTGAAATCGGCCTCCTCGATGGCACGCCTCAAGATCGGCTGTAAGAGGCCGTTTGAGGTGGGCAGATTGCCGTTTACGTCCTGTACGTTCCTCGCCAGGTGGGTGTCGCCTCGTCCGTTATGCGCCTGGCGAGGTTCTCAATCGAGGCGATGTGGATCATGGCCTCGGAGCTGGCGGCGGTGAGGGTCTCGTAGGCGCGGGCGAGCGTTGTGAGGCGCTGGCTTCCCGCGGCCCGCGTGGATCGCGTTGCCGGCTGTCTCCGCGCTGTCTGGAGAAACTGGCCGGGTACCTCGATGAGGGCCCGGCTGCCCACGGCTGGGTGGAGGACCAGGTGTGGACCACGGCGAGGGTGGCCACGCTGATCGGCGGGAAGTTCCACGTCTCCTATAGCGCCTCCGGCGCCACGCGGCTGATGTACCGGCTCGGTTTCAGCCCGGAGGTCCCCGCGCGCAGGGTCGCCGAGCGCGACGAGCGGGCCGTCACCGTGTGGAAGGAGGCGACCTGGGCGGAGGTAGAAGGGCCCGGGCGGCGTGCGGGGGCTACATCTGCTTCGAGGACGAGGCAGGTTTCACCCGGAAGCCGCCACGGGGACGAACCTGGGGCCGGCGAGGTCGCACCCCGGTCGTGACCGTCAGCGCGCGCCGCTCGGGGTGCCTGTCGGTGGCCGGACTGATCGCGGTACGGCCGGGCTCGCGCACCCGGCTGTGTCATCGGTTGCGCACCCACCGAGCGGGCGACGGGCACGCCGCAGCATGGGCGAGCGGGACGGCGTCGCACTCATCGACGGCGTCCACCAGTTCGTCAAGGTCCCGGTTGTGCTGATCTGGACCGGCTGAACACCCACGTCTCCCACGCCATGCGTGAGCTGACCGCCGAGCGGAAATGGCTGACGGTGTTCCTGCTGCCCGCTTACTCGCCCGATCTCAATCCCGTCGAGTGGGTATGGGCACACTTCAAGCGGAGCTTGGCGAACCTCGCGGTGGTCGCGCTCTACCGGCTCGAAGCCCTCGTCCGCAACCGGCTCAAGCGCCTTCGATACCGGCCCGACACCGTCGACGGCTTCATAGCCGGCACCGGCCTGACCCTCGACGATTCACCCCCACCCTGACAAGCCGAAGTCAGTAACGCAGGCCGTAGCGGTACAGAGGCTGGTAGTAGCCCATCACCAGCACGTGGGTGACGGGCGCGAGGGAGCGCACGGTCTGCATGAGGTGGCGGACGGCACCTCATGAGCTGTCCGGGCGCGTTTACCGAACGCGCTCGTAGGGTCCGGCACGTACTCGAAGTTCGTGGGGCGGGCGAGCAGTGACGCGACCTGTGTTGGTAGTTGGCGACCTGCGTGTGCAGGTTCTGACGCGTGCGGAAGGTGGCCGCTCGTACACGATCTTGTGTGCTGACGGGTCCGTTCAGGATGAGGCTGATGACTTCCTCCGGTCGTACGAGGGGTCGGGAACGCAGAAGACGTACGCGTACTCCCTGGTGGACCACCTGCGGTGGTGCGAGCGGGAGAAGCTGACGGCTGAGACGGTGACGTTGCGGGACCTGCTCCGCTATATGGGGGCGGTCGGTGCGCAGGTGCAGATGCCGTGGGAGCAGCCCTGGCGGCTGCCGCCGAAGCGTCCGTACGGCGTGAACACCGAGCTCCGGTCAGCGCTGGCGGTGGAGCGCCTGCCGACGAAGGCGGACCGCAGCCGGGCCTTCCTGGGCCATGCGGTGAAGTCGATGCAGGCCAACCCGCTGGCGCCCACCGGCCGTCCGACGCGCCGGCACCCGAAGATGCTGCCGGACGGCGCCAAGCCGAGCCTGCTGGAGCGCGTGAACACCGCGCGGGACGCCATGGTGGTGCAGTGGCTGTCGGATACCGCTATCCGCATCGGCGGTCTGACCGACCTGCACCTGGTCGACCTGACCCTGCGGCGAGACGCGGCCTGCGGTGAGTGCCGGGACCCGCACGTGCACGTCTGCCACCGGTGGGGCAACCAGAATCGCGCGGCGGCGAAGATCAAGCCTGACTGGCAGATGGTCGACGGCCTAATCACCGGTGGCGAGATCTACCGTGCGAGCCCGGCGATGATCAGCCGCTACTTTCACCTACATGACGACGGAGTACACCCGGTTCGCGGCCGGGCACGGCATGCTGCTGATCCAGCTGAGTGGGCCGCGGCGCGGCGAGCCGTGGACGGCCGACGCAGCGCGCGGAGTGCTGCGCCGGGCTGGACGCCGGGCGGGACTGCCTGGGCGCATCAAGCCCCAGGAGCTCCGGCACCAGATGACCAACGAGGTGCTGGACCTGTCGGGTGATCCGATGGTGGCCAAGCCGTCGGCAACTGGGCCTCGGCGCGCATGGTGGACGAGGTCTACGGGCATCCCGAGCTCCACTCCCCCGAGTTCTCCGCGGCCTTACAGACCGTCTGGGGTGAGACGGAGTGAGCGCCCCGACCCTGGCGCTCGCGCCGGACACGACCGCTGGGACGCGCACCACGTCGGACCGGCTGGAGCTTCTTCAGACCCTGATCGCCGGGCCGACCTTCGACCCGGTGCTGCGCGGCGACGTCATTCGGGTCCCACACGATCACCCCGTGTACGGCTGGCTGTGCGGGGTGCCGAGATGCGAGCGCATCCGGGATGTGCGGCGGGACTACTGCTGCGGCCACGCCGCGCAGTGGCTCCAGTTCCAGTGCGAGGGCCGCGACATCGTCGCCTTCCTGAAGGAAGCCGTACCGCTCAAGCCCCGCGGCGGGCGCTACCTCGGCAACTGCCTGTTCTGGCCGGACGTGCCGGCCTACAGACGCTGTGCTACCTGCACTCCGGGGCCCTGGTGAAGTGGAGCGCGTTCCAGCGCCGCAACGGCCGGCCGGACGACTACGAACTGTGGGCTGCCCGGCAGGAGCCGTTTCCCCGTCTCGGTGACTGCCTGGTGCCCTCCTGCCCGGAGGGAGCCGGCCACTACATCGGCCTGTGTCCGTACCACTTCCTGCGCTACATCCGGGAGGGCCGGGAGGGCAACGCACGAGCGATCCACCAGCGTGCCCGCCGCGGCGAGCCCGCTATGTTCACGGTGACCTACGCCGACGAAGCTGCCTTCCGACGCTGGTGCGCCAAAGCCACGCCGGCCGGACGCACGGACGGAGTGCTGTCGCTGCGGGGACTGCGGCCGCTGGCCCGGGCCGATTTCAAGTGGGTGCTGCACCGGCATGCCCAGGGGCCCGCGAAGGGGCACGCTGGCCGATCAGTGTCGTGCAGCGCCTGGTCACCGAGTGCCAGCGGCAGGAGATCAACTCGCTCGCCAACCTGGACCTGGCAAGTACTCCGCAGCACCCGCGGACCATGGCCCGGGCCATGCTGCACCACCTGCGGCTCGTCTACTTCAGCCGCCAGGACACCAAGGAGGCCGGCTACTTCGAGACGGACCACTACGGCATCCGACCGCGCGGCTGGATGAGGCACATCACCCTGGCCATGCTCGCGCATGTCTTTCTCGCGGCCACGGCTGCGCAGGCGGGGTCAGAGGGGGATGCAGAAACGGTTCTATCCTGGTTCCGCTCACCGTGGCAGAAGTCCGCCGGCTCCTGGCAACTGGCCCCGCAGACCGGCCCCGCCGCCACTTCGCATCCATGCGCTGAGATGGTCACGATGGAGGAGAAAGCCTCACGCCGTGCCTCGGCACTGTCACTACCGACGACGATGTCATTCGTCGGAGGTGCGGTCAGCCAAGAGACCGCCCCTGACGTGCCAGTAGCCAACTACGCTCCCCACGACGCTTCTGACCAGGCCAGATAGCGAAACTCTGCTGGCGTACCAG
>NZ_KQ948373.1:0-147349 GCF_001514055.1 Streptomyces corchorusii
CTTAGGGCCTCTCGTTTGGATCATGCCGGGCTCGCTACCCGTTCGTGCTGACGGACCGGGTACCCCGCACCGGGCTGGGCGCAGCCGGGCCCAAGGGGTCGTGCGGGCCCTCCAGCGCGCTCGCGACCAGCGCCGCGTGGGTCCAGGCCGGCTCGGGTGCGGCCGGCTGGGCCGCGTGGGCGAGGGCACGGCGGTCGGGGTGGGTGCCGGGCGGGATCACCGGCCGGACCTCCACCTCGGCGACCAGGCCGCGGGCCCGGGCCACCCGCCACAGGGAGGCCAGCAGGGTGTCCTCGCCGACGAAGGCCGCCGTCGTGCCGGGCCCGCCGTCCTGCCACCGGTAGCGCAGGCCGACCGGCTGGACGGGTACGCCCGCGTCGAGCGCGGCCTGGAAGACGGCCCGGCGGAAACGGCCGTGGGCGCGCCCGCACCAGGTGCTGCCCTCGGGGAACGCGGTCACGGCCGCGCCCGCACGCAGGGCGCCGGCGATCTCGGTGACCGTGCCGGGCAGGGCGCGCAGCCGGTCCCGCTCGATGAACAGGGTCCCGCCGCGCGCGGCCAGCGCGCCCGCCAGGGGCCACCGCCGGACCTCGGTCTTGGCGAGCATCCGGGCCGGGCGTACGGCGGTGAGCAGCGGGACGTCCAGCCACGAGACGTGGTTGGCGACCAGCAGCAGCCCGCCGGCCGGCGGGGCGGCGCCGGTGATCCGGACCCGGACCCCGATGGCCCGCACGATCATCCGGCACCACCGTCCGACCCACTCGGCGGGGATCCTCCCGCCGAGCGGGCACAGTACGATCCCGGCCAGCAGCAGGACGGCGACCGCGGTCAGCCGCAGCACGGCGCGGGGTACGGCCGCGGCGGCCCGGACCGGCTCCAGGCAGGCGCCCGGGGTGCAGGGCGCGGTGGGCAGCCAGACACTCATCAGGCCGGGACGAGGGAGAGGAAGTGCCGCAGGTAGCGCGGGTCGACCCGGCGCATCGACAGCAGGACGTACAGGTCGGCGACCCCGAAGTCGGGGTCGTGCGCGGGCTCGCCGCACACCCAGGCGCCCAGCCGGAGGTAGCCGCGCAGCAGGGCGGGGAGTTCGGTGCGGGCGGCGGGGGCCTCGGCGTTCGGGGTCCACGGCAGCAGCGGCCGGACCCGGAACTCCTTGGGCGCCAGGTGCTTGTTCCGGACCCGCTCCCAGGTGCCGGTGGCGAGGGCGCCGCCGTCGGCGAGGGGCACCGAGCAGCAGCCCGCCAGCCACTCGTGGCCCCGGTCGGTCATGTAGCGGGCGATGCCGGCCCAGATCAGGCCGATGACGGTGCCGTCGCGGTGGTCGGGGTGGACGCAGGAGCGGCCGACCTCGACCAGACCGGGCCGGATCGCGTCCAGCGCGGCCAGGTCGAACTCGCCCTCGGAGTAGAGCCGGCCGGCGACCGCGGCCCGCTCCGGCGGCAGCAGCCGGTAGGTGCCGACGACCTGCCCGGTCACCTCCTCGCGCACGAGCAGGTGGTCGCAGTAGGCGTCGAAGGCGTCGATGTCGTGTCCCGGCTCGGCGGTGGCCAGCAGGGCCCCCATCTCCCCGGCGAAGACGTCGTGCCGCAGCCGCTGGGCGGCACGCACGTCGGCCTCGTCGCGGGCGAGGGTGACGGTGTAGCGGGTGGGGGCCGCGGGCTGCGGGGGACGGTCGAGGGTGGAAACGCCGGTCATGGCTCTCTCCTGGGCACGGGCCGGGTCGGCGACAGAGGAGGCGGGCCCGGGGCGTACGGCCCGCCGCTCCTGTTCTTCCGAGGCCGGTTGGCGTGCGCGTGACCGGTGCCGGGAGAGGGGATGTGGGGGTGGTGAACGCCGGGGTCCGGCGGGGCCGGGCGTTCCCGGCCGCGCGTGCCGTTCATGTCCTCGTGTCCTGGCTCACGCGTCCTTGCTCACGCACCCGGCGAGCAGGCGTCCGGCCTCCTCCTCGCCGAGCACCCGCTCCAGGACCAGGTCGCCCGTCATGTGCGGGAAGAGCCGGCCGGCGGGCCAGCTCCGCTCGTACGGCGTCGAGGGCGGTGCGGACGGCGGCGTGGTTGAGCATGGCCGCGGAGGCCGTCTCCCACTGGTGCGGGGTGAGCCAGGCCACGGCCGCGTCCTCCCCGGCCCGGTCGAAGAGGTCCGGGGCCGGTTCCCCGGCCTCCGGGTCGGGGAGCTCTCCGCCGCCGGTCGCCCGGCGAGCCGTGGCCCGGCCTGGAGGAACTCCTGGTCGGCCGCGTCACCGAGGAACCGGTGCAGGTCCTGGAAGTACCGTTGCGGCCGGTCGGTGTCCCGCTCGCGGACCGCGGCCTCGAAACCGGCTGCGGCGTCGCGGAACCGCTCCCTCCCCTTGTTCGGCGAAGATCATGCGCGGAGACTACCGGGACCGGGAGAGCCAGACGGGGCCGGGGAGCACCATTCCCGGCCCCGCCCGTCCACCGGTCGGCGAACGCTCTTGTGTGCTACCTCTTGCCGGCCTTCCGGGTGGCCCGCAGCCACTCCTTGTTCATGCTGGTGATCGAGACCAGCGGGATGCCCTTGGGACAGGCGGTCGCGCACTCACCGGCCAGCGTGCAGCCGCCGAACCCCTCCGCGTCCATCTGCGCCACCATGTCCAGCACCCGCGTCTCCCGCTCGGGCGCGCCCTGGGGCAGTACGTTCAGATGGTTGACCTTGGCGGAGGTGAACAGCATCGCCGCCCCGTTGGGACACGCGGCGACACACGCCCCGCACCCGATGCACTCGGCGTGCTCGAACGCGAAGTCGGCGTCGGCCTTCGGCACCGGCGTGGCGTGGGCCTCGGGCGCGGAGCCGGTCGGCGCGGTGATGTAGCCGCCGGCCTGGATGATCCGGTCGAACGCCGACCGGTCCACGACCAGGTCCTTGATCACTGGGAACGCGGACGCCCGCCACGGCTCGATGTCGATCGTGTCGCCGTCCTGGAAGGACCGCATGTGCAGCTGGCAGGTGGTGGTGCGCTCCGGTCCGTGCGCGTCGCCGTTGATGACGAGCGAGCACGCGCCGCAGATGCCCTCGCGGCAGTCGTGGTCGAAGGCGACCGGCTCCTCCCCGGAGAGGATGAGCTGTTCGTTGAGGACGTCCAGCATCTCCAGGAAGGACATGTCGGGCGAGATGTCGTCCACCTCGTAGGTGGACATCGCTCCTTCGGCGTCGGCGTTCTTCTGCCGCCAGACGCGCAGGGTGAGCTTCATGCGTAGCTCCGCTGGGTGGGATGGACGTACTCGAAGACCAGGTCTTCCTTGTGCAGGACGGGCGCCTCGCCGGTGCCGGTGAACTCCCAGGCGGCGACGTACGAGAACGTGTCGTCCTTGCGGGCGGCCTCGCCGTCCGGGGTCTGGGACTCCTCGCGGAAGTGGCCGCCGCAGGACTCGGTGCGGTGCAGCGCGTCGAGGCACATCAGCTCGGCGAGCTCCAGGTAGTCGACGATCCGGTTGGCCTTCTCCAGCGACTGGTTGAACTCCTCGCCGGTGCCGGGCACCTTGATCCGGCGCCAGAACTCCTCGCGGATCTGCGGGATGCGCTCCAGCGCCTTGCGCAGCCCCGCGTCGGAGCGGGCCATGCCGCAGAACTCCCACATCAGCTCGCCGAGTTCGCGGTGGAAGGAGTCCGGGGTGCGGTCGCCGTCCACGGCCAGCAGCAGGTTGATCCGGTCCTCGGTCTCGGCCAGCACCTCCTGGACGACGGGGTGGCCTTCGGTGACCGGTTCCTGGTGCGGGTTGCGGGCCAGGTAGTCGTTGATGGTGGCCGGCAGCACGAAGTAGCCGTCGGCCAGGCCCTGCATCAGCGCCGAGGCGCCGAGCCGGTTGGCGCCGTGGTCGGAGAAGTTGGCCTCGCCGATCGCGAACAGGCCGGGGATCGTGGTCTGGAGGTCGTAGTCGACCCACAGGCCGCCCATCGTGTAGTGCACGGCCGGGTAGATCCGCATCGGCACCTCGTACGGATCCTCGTCGGTGATCCGCTGGTACATGTCGAAGAGGTTGCCGTACTTGGCCTCGACGGCCTTGCGCCCCATCCGCCGGATGGCATCGGCGAAGTCAAGGTACACCCCCTGCCCGCCGGGGCCCACTCCCCTGCCCTCGTCGCAGACGTTCTTCGCGGCGCGGGAGGCGATGTCGCGGGGCACGAGGTTGCCGAAGGAGGGGTAGATGCGCTCCAGGTAGTAGTCGCGCTCGTCCTCGGGGATCTCGTTCGGCGGCCGGGTGTCGCCCTGGGCCTTGGGCACCCAGATCCGGCCGTCGTTGCGCAGCGACTCGCTCATCAGCGTCAGCTTGGACTGGTGGTCGCCGGTGCGCGGGATGCAGGTCGGGTGGATCTGGGTGAAGCAGGGGTTGGCGAAGTACGCGCCGCGCCGGTGCGCCCGCCAGACGGCGGTCGCGTTGGAGTTCATGGCGTTGGTCGACAGGTAGAAGACGTTGCCGTAGCCGCCGGAGGCGAGGACGACGGCGTCCGCGAAGTACGTGTCGATCCTGCCGGTGACGAGATCGCGCGCCACGATCCCGCGTGCCCGTCCGTCGACGACGATCAGGTCGAGCATCTCGGTGCGCGGGTGCATCTCCACGTTCCCGGCCGCGATCTGCCGGGACAGCGCCTGGTAGGCGCCGAGCAGCAGTTGCTGGCCCGTCTGGCCGCGGGCGTAGAAGGTGCGCGAGACCTGGACACCGCCGAAGGAGCGGGTGTCGAGCAGGCCGCCGTACTCGCGGGCGAACGGCACGCCCTGGGCCACGCACTGGTCGATGATCTCCACGGAGATCTGCGCGAGCCGGTGCACGTTGGACTCGCGGGCCCGGAAGTCGCCGCCCTTGACGGTGTCGTAGAAGAGCCGGTGGACGGAGTCGCCGTCGTTGCGGTAGTTCTTCGCCGCGTTGATACCGCCCTGCGCGGCGATGGAGTGGGCGCGGCGCGGAGAGTCCTGGTAGCAGAACTGGACGACGTGGTACCCCTGTTCGGCCAGCGTGGCGCCGGCGGAGCCGCCGGCCAGGCCGGTGCCGACCACGATGACCGTGTGCTTGCGCCGGTTGGCGGGGTTGACCAGCTTCGCCTCGAAGCGGCGCTTGTCCCAGCGTTCGTGGACGGGCCCGGCGGGGGCCTTGGTGTCGGTGACCGGCGCGCCGGTCGCGTAGTCGGCGTAGGTAGTCATGTCAGCTCACCACTCCGGTCATGACGCCCACGGGTACGGCGATGAAGCCGGCCGTGAGCAGCAGCGCGAGGACGTTCGCGAGGGTCTTCAGGGCGCGGTCGCGGGTGCGGCTGCCGACGCCGAGGGTCTGGGCGGCGCTCCAGAAGCCGTGCCGGATGTGCAGGCCGAGCGCGAGCATCGCGACGATGTAGATCACGTTGCCGTACCAGGTGGAGAAGGTGTCCACGACGTTCTGGTACGGGTGGCCCTCCTGGAAGCCGCCGGAGTGCACGGTGCCGGTGGTCAGGTCGAGGAGGTGCCAGACGATGAACAGGCCGAGGATGACGCCGCCCCAGCGCATGGTGCGGGTCGCGTAGCTCGCCCGCGGCTTCTTGTGCACGTACTTGCTGGGCCGTGCCTTGATGTCGCGCCGGCTGAGCTGGTAGGCGGAGGTGGCGTGGGCCACCACGGCGACCACGAGGACGATCCGGATGAGCCAGAGCGTCCACTCGTAGTGCATGAAGGGCTCGCCCACGGTGCGCAGCCAGTGTGCGTAGTGGTTGAACTCGCCCGCGCCGAAGTAGATCTTCAGATTGCCGATCATGTGCGCGACCAGGTACAGCAGCATGATCACGCCGCTGACGGCCATCACCGTCTTCTTGCCGACGGAGGAGTCCCACATCGTGCGCGCCATGGACGTCCGTCGGTCCGTCCGCGTTGCCAGAGCCATGGAACAGCACGCTAGGGGCGAAGGACCCGATCGGTCCAAGACATGGTCCAGCTCGTTTCCATAGGCCGGGGCTATTCTGGGGGTGTGCAGTTCCAGCAGCTCCAGTACTTCGTGGCCGTCGCCGAGACCCGGCACTTCACCCGGGCCGCCGAGTTGGTCCATGTCGCCCAGCCCTCGCTGTCCCAGCAGATCAAGGCGCTGGAGCGGGAACTGGGCGCGGACCTCTTCCTGCGCGCCCGGGGCAACATCACGCTCACCGACGCGGGCGAGGCGCTGCTGCCGCTGGCCCGGCGCATCCTGGCCGACGCCGACACCGCCCGGCACGAGGTGCAGGAACTGGTGCAGCTGCGGCGGGGACGGGTACGGCTGGGGGCGACGCCGAGCCTGTGCACGGGACTGCTGCCGGACGTGCTGCGGGCCTTCCACGACCGGTATCCCGGTATCCAGCTCCTGATCGAGGAGGGCGGCTCCCACGACCTGGTACGGCAACTGGCGCGCGGCGCGCTCGATCTAGCGTTGATCGTGCTGCCGCTGCCGACGCCGGCGCCCGCGCTGACGACCGTCGAGCTGCTGCGCGAGGACCTGGTGGTGGTGTCCTCGCCGGAGGCGCCGGAACCCGGCCGGGGCGGACGGGCCGTGGAGATCGCCGACCTGGAGGGGGAACGGCTGGTGATGTTCCGGCACGGGTACGACCTGCGGGAACTGACCGTCGCCGCGTGCCGCTCCGCCGGGTTCGAGCCGGACTTCGCGGTGGAGGGCGGCGAGATGGACGCGGTGCTGGGCTTCGTCCGGGCGGGGCTCGGCGTGGCCGTCGTCCCCCGGATGGTGGCCGCCCGGGCGGGCCGGGGCCTGCGGGTCACCCCCCTGGCCCGCCCCGGCCTGCACCGCACCATCGCACTCGCCCACCGCAGCGACGTGGCTCCGCCGCGAGCGGCCCGGGAACTGCAACGGATGCTGCTGGAGCGGTAGGCGGCACGGCCGGAGCCTGCTGACGACCGACGCGGTGCCGCCGAAGGCACCCGCGGAAGACAGCGGCGCCGGCGGAACCTCAGGCGGTGGCCGTCAGGTCAGTACGGCCGGCTTGAGTACCTCCTCGCACCAGCGGCGGAAGGACGTGGGCGCGGTCTCGGGCGTGGTGGGCGCCGCGCTGCCGTAGAAGCCCTGCTCGGCGGTCGCGGCGGCGAGGTCGGCCAGGGCGCGGGCCCAGTTCTCGCTCGCGCCGTGCTTCCGCATCGACGCCTGGTACTCCGCCCCGCTGATCCGCCGGAAGCGGACCGGCAGGTCCAGCACCTCGGAGACGACGCGTGCCATGCCCTCGGGCGTCAGCGTGTCGGGGCCGACCATGGGGACGTCCTCCTGGCCGGTCCAGGAGCCGTCGAGCAGCAGCCGTGCCGCTGCGCTGCCGAGGTCGCGGGTGGCGCAGGTGCGCAGCACCCGGTCGCCGTACGTCGCCATGGCGATCACACCGCTGTCCCGGATCGCCGCGGCCTGGTGGAGCAGGTTCTCCATGAGGTACGGCGGGCACAGCGCCCGGTGGTGGACACCGGTGGCCCGGATCTCGTCGTCCATGGCCAGCGAGGCCGAGATCTGCCCGGCGTTCCGGGCGACACCGCGGCCCAGGGTGGAGACGGCGACGACCCGCTCGACGCCCCCGGCGCGGATCGCGTCGACCAGGGGCCGGGTGAAGGCGCCGAAGTGGCCGTCGACACTGTCGGCGGTGGGTGTCGGCGGAACCAGCCAGAACACCCGGTCGACGCCCGCGCACGCCTTGGCCGTGACGTCGGGGTCGGCGTGCGAGCCGGTGACGGCCTCGACGCGGGCCCGCACGCGCGGGGACAGTCGCTCGGGATCGCGCACGATCACGCGGACTTCTCCCGCCGCGTCCCCGGCGTCGAGGAGGGAGTCGAGGACCCGGCTGCCGATCTGGCCGGTCGGGGTGGTGACAAGGATCATGGAAGGCTCCTGGAAGCACGGGAGGGGGGCGTGATCGAGCCTGCCGCCCGGCGCCCGGCAACTGAAGAACCACTTCGCTCCGGGTTGTTACCCTCAGGGCAATACCGAGCTCGGGGCGCTGCCGGGCCGAAGGCACTGCCGAAGGGAGGGCGAAGCCGTGGAGTCCCGCCCGCTGCGCTACTTCGTCGCCGTCGCCGAGGAACTCAACTTCGCGCGCGCGGCCGAACGGCTGGGCATCTCCGCCCCGCCGCTGTCCCGGGCGATCCGCCGCCTGGAGGCGGAGCTCGGGGTCACCCTCTTCGAACGGACCACCCACAGCGTGGCCCTGACCCGCGCAGGCGACGTGCTCCTCGCCCAGGCGCGGTTCGCGCTGGACGCCCTGGAGGCCGCCGGGCGGCGGGCCCGGCGCGCGGCGGACCCGGACCGGAAGCTGGTGCTGGCGGTCAAGGCCGACGGCGACGCGGGACTGCTGGAGCCGGTCCTGGAGCGCTACGCCACCGACCCCGCCGCCGTCCCGGTGACGGTCCGGCTGTGCGGCTGGCTGGAACAGCCGCGGCTGCTGCGGCGCGGCGAGGCCGACGCCGCGCTGATCCACGAGCCCTTCGACCGCACCGGCCTGGACAGCGAGACCCTGGTCGCCGAGCCGCGGGTCGCGGTGCTCGGCGCGGCCCACCCGCTCGCCGCCCGCGACCACGTCCTCCTCGCCGACCTCGGGCTGCGCCCCGGGGATGTGCACCGGTTCCTGGAGGACCTGCGGAACGAGGGCCGCGATCTGGCCCAGTTGCTCACCCGTGTCGCCCTGGGCGAGCTGGTCGCGCTGCTGCCGGCGTCCGTCGCCGACCGCTATCCGCGTCCGGGCGCCGTCTACCGGCCCGTCCCGGACGCACCGCCGTCGCTGCTGGCGGTCGCCTGGCCGCAGCAGTCCCGTTCCACGGCCACCGCGGCACTCGTCCGGGCGGCCACCGCCGTCGCCGCGGCCGTCCGGGAGGGGGACGACGGCGCGGCTGCGGCCGGTCAGCCCGTCGCGTCCACCAGGGCCAGGTCGTGGAGTCTCTCCGGCGGGCCCGGGCGGGCGTAGTACCAGCCCTGGGCCGTGTCGCAGCCCAGTATCCGCAACTGCTCGGCCTGGGCGCCGGTCTCCACGCCCTCGACCGTGACCGCCAGGTCGAGGCTGTGGGCGAGCGAGACGATGCCCTCCACGATCTTCAGGTCGACGGGGTCGGCGGGGAACTGCTGCATGCCCTGGGTGAAGGAGCGGTCCAGCTTGAGGATGCTCACCGGCAGGCGGCGCAGGTTGGCGAGGTTGGAGTAGCCGGTGCCGAAGTCGTCCAGGGCGATGTCGACGCCCATCTCCGCGAGCCGGCGCAGGGGCTTGAGCAGGTCGTCGTCGGCGCCGATGAGCGCGGACTCGGTGACCTCCAGGCACAGGGCGTCCGGGGTGACGCCCGTCCGTTCGAGGATGTCGACCGTGTCCTGCACCAGGCCGGGGTGGCTGAGCTGGCACGGGGACAGGTTGACGTTGATCCGCAGCGGGCCGGCCGCCTGCTGCCCGCCGTGGAGTTCCCGCCAGGCGCGGGCCTGGCGGATCGACTCCTCCAGGACCCAGCGGCCGAGCGGCACGATCAGGCCGGTGTGCTCGGCAAGGGGGATGAACCGGTCGGGGCCGAGGACGCCGTGCTGCGGGTGCAGCCAGCGCACCAGGGCCTCGGCGCCGCGCACGCTGCCGTCGCCGAGGTGGACCAGGGGCTGGTACTCGATGAAGAACTCGCCGCGCTCCAGCGCGGTCGGCAGGGCCGTGGTCAGACCGTGCCGGGTGATGGCGCGGGCGTCGGCCTCGGGGTCGGCGAGTTCGGAGCGGTTGCCGCCCGCCGACTTGGCCCGGTACATGGTGATGTCGGCGCTGCGCAGCACCTCGGCCGCGGTGCGCTCCCCGGCCGGGCCCTCCACGATGCCGAGGCTGCCGCGCACCATGAGGTCACGGCCGTCGATGCTGATCGGGGTGACCAGCGCGTTCATGATGCGCTCGGCGAGTTCGTCCACCTTCCGTTCGGTGCCGGGGCCGGTGGTCAGGGCCACGAACTCGTCGCCGCCGAGCCGGGCGACCATCTCGCCGGGCGCGGTCGCGCAGGACTGGAGCCGGTCGGCGACCTCCACCAGCAGCCGGTCGCCGGCCGCGTGGCCGAGGCTGTCGTTGACGGTCTTGAAGCCGTCCAGGTCCAGGTAGCACAGCCCGAAGCGCTGGCCCTCGCCCGCACTGAGGGCCTTCTCCAGCCGCTCGAAGAACAGGGAGCGGTTGGGCAGGCCGGTGAGGGCGTCGTGCGTGGCCTCGTAACGCAGCCGGAGGTTGAGCAACCGACGCTCGGTGGTGTCCTCCATGAGGGCGAGCTGGTACTGCGGGTCACCGTCGGCGTCGCGCAGCAGGGACACGGTCAGGTTGGTCCACAGGACCGTCCCGTCGGGGCGGTTGAAGGCCTTCTCGACGTGGTAGTGCTCGCGGTCGCCGCGCACGAGTTCGTCGTACAGCCGCCAGGTCTGCGGGGCGTCCTCGGGGTGGACCCAGTCCTGCACGCGCCGGCCGCGCAGGGTCTGCTCGGAGAGGCCGAACATGCGCAGCAGCGCCTTGTTGACCTGGAGGACGTTGCCGTCGAGGTCGGCGATGCCGATTCCTATCGCGGCGCCCTCGAAGACCGCGCGGAAGCGGGCCTCGCTCGCGTGCAGCGCCTGGGCCACCACGCCCTGGGCCCGCAACGCGGCCTGGGCGATGGCCTCCTGCTCGGCGAGGGTGCGCTCGCGCAGCGCCTGGGCGTAGCCGGCGGCCATGGCGTGCTGCAACCGGGAGGAACGGATGCGCAGTTCGTCCTGCGGGCCGTCCTCGCCGCAGTACAGGACCAGGTAGGCGTCGACGCAGTCGAGGGTGCGGGCCAGTGCCTCGGGGTCGGTGCAGTGCGCCCCGACCAGGGCGGCGCCGACGGCCTTCGCCGCGTCCGCGTCGAAGCTGCGGGCCCGCAGCAGTTCGCTCAGCCGCCGGGCGAGCGGCAGGAGTTGTTCCTCGAACTCGGTGCGGGTCAGCGACGTGGAGGTCACCGGGAAGAGCGCCCGGCTCCAGATCGTCGTCAGCCGGCGCAGTCTGCCCTCCGGCCCGTCCGGCTCCGCGCTCACGCCGTACGCCCCACGCCGGCGAATCCGGAGAAGGCATACGGATCCTCGTCCTCCGGCGCCGAGTCCGGGCGCCAGCGCGGCATCAGCACCAGTCCGGGTTCCACCATGTCGTACCCCTCGAAAAACCGCGCGATCTCGTCGCGCGAGCGCATGATCAGCGGGTTGCGAATGTCCTTGTACACGTCCACCGCACCCCGGGCCCGCTCGGCGGGCAGCGGGATTCCCTCGTACGAGGCATGGGTGAGGATCAGCAGGCTGCCGGGCGCGAGCGCCTCGCGCAGCTCGGCCACCGCACTGTACGGGTCGTCCGCGTCTTCCACGAAGTGCAGTATGGCAACGAGGAGGAGCGCCACTGGCCGATTCAGGTCGATCAGGCGGTGCACTGGGGGGCTGGAGAGGATGTCCTGGGGCTTGCGCAGGTCCGCCGCGACCACGTCGACGTCGTCGTCGCCCGCCAGGACCGCCTGGCTGTGCGCGACGGCCACCGGGTCGTGGTCGACGTAGACCACCCGCGCGCCCGGTACGGCCGCCTGCGCCACCTCGTGGACGTTTCCGAAGGTGGGGATGCCGGAGCCGATGTCGAGGAACTGGGTGATGCCCTCCCCCGCCGCGAACCGCACGGCCCGGCGCATGAACGCCCGGTTGGCCTGCATGATCTTCGGCAGGCCCGGCATGAACTCCATCGCCTTGCGGGCCGCTTCCCGGTCGACCTCGAAGTTGTGCGAACCGCCCAGGTAGTAGTCGTAGATCCGCGAGACGCTGGGCACCGAGATGTCGATGCTCCGTGGGGCCCAGGCGGGACGCTCCATGTATCTCTCCAAGGCGTGGACGGGTGCAGGCGATCCGGTGTTCGAGCTGAGGCTACTGATCGCCCGCCACTGGAGCGACCCCAACCGGAAATTGACCATCCGTTCCCGGTCACTGCCTGCGGCAAGTGCCCGTATGACCCCGCTGTGTGACGGCTGTACGGGCGGCTCGCGCGCTCGGCGCACACAACGATCCGCCCCCTCCGTGCGGTGCGGAGAGGGCGGATCTTCGGCCGCGCGCCGGGGCGGGCGGGGCGATCGACCTGGGGAGGTGATCAGTCGCCCGGCGCGCCGACCGGCTTTCCGTCGGGCGAGACGGCGTACCACGTGCCGCCCACGCCCTGACCGTTGGTGTCGCCCGGGGCCTTGTCCCCGGAGAAGGTGTAGATCGGCCAGCAGTTGACGGTCATCTGCTTCACCCCGTCGGGGCGGGTGAACGGCATCAGGCCCTTCTTCTTGACGCCCTCGGTGTCGTCCGCGTTGACCGGGCCGACCGCCGGCCACTTCTCCAGGCAGGCGCCGGTGCAGTTCGAGACGGACTTCGGCCAGGCCTGGTCCTTCATGAAGCGGTAGACCGTCATGCCGTTCTTGTCGACGACGATGTCACCCAGTTCGGCGTCCTTGCGGACGGACAGGCCGGGCAGATCGGACAGCTTGGCCTTCTTGCCGGTGGGGGCGAGCGCGAACCACTTGCCGCCCACGCCCTGGCCGTTGACGTCACCGGCGTTGACGTCCTTGGCGTAACGGTAGGCGGGCCAGCCGCCGATGGTGAGCTGCTTGGAGCCGTCGGCGCGGGTGACCTCGCCGAGCAGCGCCTTGTCGATGCCGGCGCCGGCGGTGGCGTCGTCGGCGGGAACCGGCGGCCAGGTGGTGGCGCAGTCGCCGTCGCAGTTGGACTTGGGCGGGTTGGCGGTGTCCTTGTCGAACCGGTAGAGGGTGAGGCCCACGCCGTCGGTGAGTACGTTGCCCAGCTGGGGGTTACTGGCCACGGAGAGCTTGCCCGCGGGGGTGACCGGGGCCGGGGAGCCGGAACTCTGGTTGCCGTCGGCGCCGTATCCGTTGCCGGCGCCCGGCGCGGTGCCGCCGCCCGGGTTGCCGTAGTCGCCGGCCGCGGCCGTGGCCCCGACGTTCTGGGCCGCCGACGCGGGAGTGGTGGCATTGTCCTGACCGCACGCCGTCGTGAGCGCCAGCACCGAAGCGGCTGTCGCCACCAGTGAGGCGGTCCGCCAGGAGGTCTTCATCGTCAACTCCCCATTATCGCCTGGATGTTGCAGCGCCCTGATGTGCCGCCGCACGGCCATGGGTACGCACCGGAGGGGCCCCGGTGTTCAACGGCGGCCGGAAATTCTTTCCGGCCACCGCGCGGCGCCGGGGCCAGGGCGGGAACGACAGGGGGGACACACCCGGCGATAATGGACTCTTCCGCTCGTCAAACCTCTGATCACCCCATCTCCCTCTTTCGGAGCAATCTCGGCCCACTGCGGGGTACGGCGGCCTTCCGCGCCTCATGATCTCGGTCGTGCCTGGACCCGAAGTGACCCGATGCGCGCCCACCACACGGGTGTTGGCCCTGTTGGCGCTGACCTGGGCCCTGGTGGGCTGGCCGGCCGGCAGCGCGTCGGCCGACGCCTGCGCGTACGCCTCCACGGGCCCGGACGGCACGGTGGCGGTGGCCCATGCCGGCGGCCACCACTGGCCCGACCCGCCCTGGCCCGACCCGCCCTGTCCCAAGCCGCCGCCCCCGCCACCGTGTCCGCCGACGCCGACACCCACTCCGACTCCCACTCCGACACCGACCCCGCCGCCGAAGCCGCCGCCTCCGCCCGAGCCGACGCCGACTCCGACGCCGGAACCGCCACCCCGGCCGACGCCGGAACCGCCGCCGAGACCGGCCCCCACGCCGCGACCGCCCGCCCGGCCCGCTCCGGCGCTCCCGGCACCCCGGCCGACCCCCACCCCCACGCCGCCGGCGCCGCCGAGACCCGCGCCGAAGCCGACGCCCAGGCCCACCCCACGGCCCTCCGTGACCCCGGTGAGCTACCCGGCGTACCACCCCCACGCCATCAGCCGCCCCACGCGCGGTCACACCTCGCCCGTCACCTACGTCCTGCTCATCACCGTCCCCGCGATCGTCGCCGTGGCGGCGCTGCGCCCGCGCTGACGCGCCGGCCACCTCATCCCCTGGAGGCACCAGTTGTCGGATTGGCTTGTTCTCGTCCTCGCGATGCTGGCGGCCTGCGCCGTGGTGGTCGTCATCACGCTGCTACGGCACCGGGCAGCCGCCGAGGACGAGGACCCCAACGAGACCCCGGACGTCATCGAGTACATGACGATGTGGATCGGCGTCATCTACGCCATCGTCCTGGGCCTGGCCATCGCGGGCGTGTGGGAGGCGCGCAACGCCGCCCAGGACCACGTGCAGACCGAGGCCCAGGCGCTGCACGAGATCTCGGAGCGGGTCCGGGTCTACCCGCCGGACGTCCGGGACGCGATCCGCGCGGACGTCGACGCCTACGTCGGTTACGTCGTCCACACCGAGTGGCGGACGATGGCGGACGACGAGCGGGTCACGGACCGCGGCACCGAACTGCTGCACAAGGTCCGGGAGGCCGTCACCGACTACCGGCCGAAGAACGACTTCGAGGCGCAGGCCTACCAGCCGCTGCTGGACCAGATGGCCACCGCCGACCAGGCGCGCAACGCGCGCGCCGACTCCACGGGGGCCACCATGCCGCCGGTCGTGTGGTGGGGGCTGCTCACCGGCGCGCTGATCACCGTCGGCATGGTGTTCGCGCTCCAGATCCGGCGCACCGGGCGCGAACTGGTCCTGGCCGGGCTGTTCTCCGCGACCATCGCCTTCATGCTGTTCCTCATCTGGGACTTCGACGCGCCCTACAGCCGGGGCATCGCCGTGACGGCGGAACCGTTCCAGAGCCTGTTCCCGGGCATCACCGGCTGATCCCGGCCGCCCCGGCAGAGCGGCGTCCGCCGCCGGACCGGGACGGCAGCCACGGCAGGCCTTCGCCCCCGCTTCCGCGAGGAACCGGGGCGAAGGCCTGCCGACGTGCGTGTGCTCGGGGACGGGGACGGATCCGGTGGCCTCGGCGGCGCACCGGGGACTCAGGCGCGCTTCTCGTGCCGGCGGCGCATCCAGAAGGCACCACTGCCGAGCACGGCCGCGCCCACCAGGCCGCCGCCGATGGCCATGTCGGTGGGCGTCGCGCCGCTGATCCTGCTGCCGCCGAAGCCGCCGTTCACACCGCCGACGACGCTGAAGGCACCGCGGCGGGTCAGGGTGCGGCCGTCGCAGCGGACGGTGACGTCGTACCGGCCGCGGCCGGCGTCGCGGTCGACGATGGCGACACCCCGCGCGGTGTCGTCGTGGACCTGTTCCAGGTCGATGGTGCCGAAGGCGTCGGAACTCGCCGTACCGCGCCGGCAGCCGTTCACGATGATGGTGAGGCGGCCCCCGGCCGAGACGATGTCGGGCGTGACGAAGATGTCGCGCGAGTTGGCGAAGTCGTCGCCGCGCCCGAACCCTTCTCTTCCGAAATCGTCCCCGCGGCCGAAGTCGTCTCCGCGTCGGTTGCCTTCGCCGCCCCGGCCGTTGCCTTCACCCCCACGGCCGTTGCCTTCATCGCCACGGCGGTTGCCCTCGCCCCCACGGCCGTTGCCCTCGCCCCCACGGCCGTTGTCGTTGCCGTGGTTGTTGTTCCCGTTGCCGTGGTTGTTCCCGTTGAAGTTCCCGTTCCCGTGGTTGTTCCCGTTCCCGTTGAAGTTGCCGTTGCCGTTCCCGTTGAAGTGGCCGTTCCCGTTGAAGTTCCCGTTCCCGGGGAAGACGCCGTTCCCGGGGAAGACGCCGTTCCCGGGGAAGACCCCGTTCCCGCTGAAGGTGCCGATGTTGCCGGTACCGGGCACGACGACCGTGGCGTTGTTGTCGGTGCTGCTCGGTCCGCCCCCGTTGCCCATGCCGTCCGCGACGGCGTCAGGGGCGGCGAGCCCGAGCACGGCGACCGCGGTGCACGCCGCCGCCAGGGCGCGTTGGTTGCGCATGTGATCCTCCGCGGGAGGCCCCCGGGTCCCGTCCCCGGTGGATCGGCGAGAAAACACCTCCCGGGTAGACCCTCAGACGCGCAGAACACGCCCGCATGTCGAGAATGGTCCGTCCTGGTGAGCCGACACGCCGACCGACAACCACACAATCGGATATTGCCGCAGGTCACGGACCGTCAGAAATTTCCTGGAAACGGCAACTCGGATGGCGCACCGACCGGGTGCGAGGCCACCCGTTCGCCGTTCGACCCGTCGCCCGCCGCACGCGCGGGACTTAGCGTTTTCCCATGCGCGAGGGACGTGGCGAGGCCCGCGTCGAGAGGGGTGACGAAATGTCTGCGTCCAAGCTGGCCCAGCTTGCCGAAGAGGAGGAGCGGCGGAGGAAGCGCGCCCCCTGGGGCGTGATAGCGCTCGTCCTGCTGACCGGCCTGGCGCTCATGCGCAACGGTTCGGGCGAGTTCGACGTCGGCCCGCCCCAGCCCGCCACAGCGGCGGCCCCGGACAACCGCGCCATCTCGGGCACCTTCCCGGCGGCGCCCGCCTCCCTGCCGTTCTCCCCCGTGCAGCGGGTCCGGATCCCGGCGATCCAGGTGGACGCGCCCGTCGTGCAGGTCGGGCTGGACGCGGACGGCTGGGTCGCCGCGCCGCCGCCGGAGAACCCGGGCCTGGCCGGCTGGTTCACCGGCGCCGTGTCCCCGGGGGAGAAGGGCACCGCGGTCATCGTCGGACACGTCGACAACAAGCAGGGCCCCGCCGTGTTCTACGGCCTCGGGGCGCTGAAGAAGGGGAACCAGGTCGAGGTCCTGCGCCAGGACGGGAAGACCGCCGTCTTCGAGATCTACGGGGTCGAGGTCTTCGAGAAGAACAACTTCCCGGGCGACCGGGTGTACGGCTCGAAGGGGGCGCCGGAACTGCGGGTCATCACCTGCGGCGGCGGCTTCTCGAAGCAGAACGGCTACGACGGGAACGTCGTGGTCTTCGCCCGCCTGGCCACGGTCGTGTGAACCACCGCGGCCCGGCGGGCGGAGGAGGCGCCGGTACGGCCGGAAGCCGTCACGCGCGCCGGCGCGGCACGGTGAGGCGGTATCCGGAGTCGATCAGATAGGGAAGCCACTCGCGGAGCGCGCGGACGGTCTGCGAGCGGTCGCCCCCGGCGTCGTGGGAGAGCACCACGACTCCGGGGGCGGCGCCGCCCTCGACCCGGTCGATGATGGTGCGGGTGCCGGGCTCCATCCAGTCGGTGGTGTCCACGGTCCAGGCCATCGGTTCCATGCCCATCTCCGCGCCCAGCTGGAACGCGGCGCGGTTCCAGGCGCCGTAGGGGGCGCGGAACCACTGCGGGCGCTCGCCGTAGGCGTCCTCGATGGCGTCGCTGGTGCTCTCCATCTCGGAGCGGATCTCACGGCGGTTCAGCTCGGTCAGCAGCGGATGCGTCCAGGTGTGGTTGCCGACCACGTGGCCCTCGTCGGCCATCCGGGCCAGCAGTTCCTTGTTCTGCACGACGCACTCGCCGCAGACGAAGAACATCGCCCGTACGTCGTGCTTGGCGAGGGTGTCCAGGATGTGCGGGGTGTACGCCGGGTTGGGGCCGTCGTCGAAGGTCAGCACCATGTGCCGACCGCTCGTGGACACCCGCATGATGGGTTCCTTGCGCACCTTCAGCCTGCGGGGCGCGGCGCGTGGCGGTCCGTCTCCGGTGAGCGGCTGGAGCCGGAAGGCGGAGGGCTTGAGCGCTTGGCGGGCCTGTGGGCCGGCGACGGGGGCGGCGGCGGTCCCGGCGGTCTCCTCGCCGCCTTGCGCGAGGACGACTCCGGCGGTGCCCGCGGCTCCCAGGGCGGCGACGCCGGCGAGGAGCATCCGGCGCCGGGTGAACAACTGATCCTTCTGCATGACCCATCAGTCGCCCCAACGGAGTCCGGCGCACCACAACGGCACCGGTGCGGCGGCGGTAATGCACCCGGACAGCGCAGTGGGCGTCGGGCGTCTCAGCGGCGGCGCACGAGCGGGCAGGGCAGCGTCTCACGGATCGTCAGACCGGTGAGGAACATGACGACCCGGTCGACGCCGAGGCCGAGGCCGCCGGTCGGGGGCATGGCGTAGGCGAGGGCCTCCGGGAAGTCCTCGTCCAGTTCCATAGCCTCCGGGTCGCCGGCGGCGGCCGGCAGCGACTGCGCGGTGAGCCGACGGCGCTGCTCGACGGGGTCGGTCAGCTCGGAGTAGGCGGTGCCGAGTTCGGTGCCGAAGGCGACGAGGTCCCAGCGTTCGGCGAGCCGCGGGTCGGTGCGGTGCCGCCGGGTCAGCGGGGAGACGTCGGCCGGGAAGTCCTTGTGGAAGGTGGGCGGTCCGGTCCGGTGCTCGACCAGCCGCTCGTACATCTCCAGCACGATGTCGCCGGGCCCGTCGTACGCGGTGTACGGCACCCCGGTGCGGTCGCACAGCCGGTGCAGCCGCAGCAGTACGGTGCCGGGGCCGATCTCCTCCCCGAACACCTCGCAGAGCGCCCCGTACACCGTCTTGACGGACCAGGTCCCGGAGATGTCGTGTTCCCCGCCGTCCCTGCGGGCGACCGGGGAGCCGAAGGCGGCGGTCGCGGCGCCCTGGACCAGTTCGCGGGCGAGGTCGGGCATCACGTCGTAGTCGGCGTGCGCCTGGTAGGCCTCCAGCATCGTGAACTCGGGGTTGTGCTGGTGGGAGACGCCTTCGTTGCGGAAGGTGCGGCCCAGTTCGAAGACCTTCTCCACGCCGCCGACGCACAGCCGCTTCAGGTACAGCTCGGGGGCGATGCGCAGGTACAGGTCGAGGTCGTAGGCGTTGATGTGGGTGGTGAAGGGGCGGGCGCGGGCTCCGCCGTGGACCTGCTGGAGCACCGGGGTCTCGACCTCCAGGTAGCCGCGGTCCAGCAGCCCCTGGCGCAGGGTCTGGACGGCGGCGGAGCGGGTGCGCAGGACGGCACGGGCGTCGGGGCTGGTGATCAGGTCAAGGTGGCGGTGGCGGACCTTGGCCTCGGGGTCGGTCAGGCCGCTCCGCTTGTCGGGCAGGGGGTGCAGGCACTTGCCGGTGAGCTGCCAGGAGGTGACGAGGACGGTGGGTTCCCACCGGCACCGACCCCTATCACGTGGGCGTGCCCGCCCCGACCCACGCCCTCGCCGACGGCACCCCCGGCGCGGACGTCACCGTCGCCCGCAGCCGGTCGAGGGTGCGGTACCGGACACGGACCTGGTCCGGCGGACCCGCGGCCGGGTGCGGCGGGCCCGGCCCCGTCCCCTCCGGCGGGGCCGGACACCGGCGCGGACGGCGGGCCCGCCGTGGTGGCGGGCCGCCGTCCGCTGTCCGGGTGCCCCTTTCTCCAGAGTTTGCGCAGCGAGGGGACGGAGACGAAGCCTTCGGCGATGGCGGAGGCGAGGCCGATGCGGGCGAGGGAGGCGGTGTCGCCGTAGCAGATGAAGCGCGGGGCGCGGGTACCACTCGGGGAGGTACTTGGCGTTGGAGCGGTACAGGGCTTCCAGTTGCCACCAGCGGGAGAGGAACAGCAGCAGCCGGCGCCACAGCCGCAGGACCGGTCCGGCACCGATGCGGGCGCCCTCCTCGAAGGCCGAGCGGAAGACGGCGAAGTTCAGGGAGACGCGCCGCACGCCCAGTTCCGGCGCGGCGGCGCACAGTTCGGCGACCATGAACTCCATGACCCCGTTGGGTGCCGCCCGGTCACGGCGCATCAGGTCCAGGGAGACGCCGTCGCGGCCCCAGGGCACGAAGGAGAGCAGGGCGAGCAGCCGGCCGTCCTCGCCGAGGGCCTCCACGAGCAGGCAGTCGCCGTCGGCGGGGTCGCCGAGCCGGTCCAGGGCCATGGAGAAGCCGCGTTCGGTCTCGGTGTCCCGCCAGGCGTCGGCCTTGCGGACGATCTGCTCCATCTCGCGTTCGCCGAGGTGCGCGTGGCGGCGGATGCGGCAGACGGCTCCGGTGCGGCGGACCCGGTGCACGGCCTGCCGGGTGACGCGCATCCGGCGGCCGGCCAGATCGAATTCCGGGACGTGCAGGATCGCCTCGTCGCCGAGCCGGAGGGCGCCGAGGCGGGCGCAGGCGCGGGCCCCGGCCTCGGAGGCCACATGACGGCGGGCGCCCAGGCGTGCCGGCGGGCCAGGTCCAGCCAGGCGTCGATGGCGCGCGGCCAGGCCTCCGGGTCGCCGACGGGGTCCCCGGAGGCCAGGCACACCCCGGCCTCGACGCGGTAGGTGACGGCCGCCTTGCCGCTGGGCGAGAAGACGACGGCCTTGTCGCGCCGGGTGGCGAAGTAGCCGAGGGAGTCCCGGTGGCCGTACGCCGCGAGCAGGGCGCGGATGTGGGCCTCCTCGTCGCCGTGCAGGGCGGCTTCCAGGCGCTGGGAGCGGAACAGCGTGGCCGCCGCGTTCAGCAGGGCGAGGGCGCCGAACAGGCCGAGCAGGAAGGTCACCTGGCGCGGTGGGCGGCCGTCGAAGGCGCTGCCCGGAACCATCCCGCCGCGCACCCGGTCGGCGGCCCAGGCCAGGTGCCGGCCGGCCGGGAGCGTCCCGGGGAAGAGCAGCACCAGGCCCCAGCCGAGGAGTGTCGCCGCGGCGAGCCCGGCCAGCAGCACGGCGAGGGCCCGCCATACGGCTCCGCGGCGGGAGACGGCGTAGAACTCCCCGCGGGCGAGCACGAGCAGGAGCAGCAGCAGGGCGCACAGCAGGCGCGAGGGCGGCGAAGAGGGTCGCGAAGCCCTGCGGGACCCGGCTGAGGTGTCCGCCGGCGGGCGGGTGTGCCGGCGTGGCGTCCCTCCGTGCGGCGGGCTGCGCGGTGGCGGTCATGGTTCCGACTCCAGGAAGGGCCGCCGGGCCGCGCCCGTCGAGCGGGCCCCCGTGAACAGGCGTTCACCAGGAACGGTCGATTCCGATAGCCTCGTGCCGTGACGGAACAGCATCACGAGCAGCACTCGCACGCGCACCGGTTCGAACGGGGCACGGACGGACCGAAGGTCATCATGGTCGGCGTGGACGGCTCCGACTCCTCGATGCGCGCCGCCTCGTACGCGGCGGGTCTGGCCCGGCGCCAGCGCGCGCTGCTGGCGGTGGTGTACGTGCAGCCGGTGCTCGCGGCCGGGGCGGCGCTCGGGGCGCCGGTGGCGGAGACCACCGACGAGATCGCCGAGGATCTGGTCGCGCAGATCCGGGACGCGGCCGAGCGGCTCAAGGGGACGTTCGAGGTGCGCTGGGAGTTCCACACCTTCCGCGGCGACCCCTACAACGGGCTGGTGAAGGCGGCGGACGAGCTGAAGGCGGACGCGGTGGTGGTGGGCGCCTCGGAACAGGCCGGCCACCGGATCATCGGGTCGGTGGCGGTCCGGCTGGTGAAGACGGGCCGCTGGCCGGTCACGGTCGTGCCGTAGGGCGGCGGGGAAGGGGGACGCGCCGGCGGGGGTGAGCTCCCGCGCCCACCGCGGTCGGCGCGATCCCGGCCCGCCCCCCGTGGCGCACGGACCGCCGAGGGGCGCGGGCAGGCCGCACCGGGCGCCCACGCCTCCCGGCCGGCCCGGTGTCCCCGACCGGCACGGGTGAGGATCGCCGCGCGCCCCGATCCGGCCCCGGCGACCGGGCGGCGTCCGTACCGTCGCCGGCCGCCGGCTCGTCGTCCTCGCCGGCGAGCAGACCCGGCGCGTCCCTCTCCCCGGCCGGGCCCGGGCACCGCGCGGGCCGTGCGTGGCGTCTTCCCTGGGGCTCCTCGCTGAGCCATCATGATCCGCCGTCAGCCGTTTGCCGTAGGCGAAGAGGTGAGGCCCATGGACAGGCTCCGAGCGGGTGAGGGGATTCTCCGCCGCAAACCCATCGAGCACATCGAGGAGACGGAGGTCGGCGAGGGCACCCGGCTGGACAGGTCGCTGGGGCTCTGGCAGCTCACCGCGATCGGTGTGGGCGGCATCATCGGCGCGGGCATCTTCACGCTGGCCGGCACGGTGGCGAACGGCACGGCCGGGCCCGCGGTGCTGGTGTCGTTCCTGATCGCCGGTGTCGCGAGCGCGTGCGCGGCGCTGTCGTACGCCGAGTTCGCGGGGCTGATCCCGAAGGCGGGGTCGGCCTACACCTACGGTTACGCGGTGCTCGGCGAGTTCGCGGGCTGGTTCATCGGCTGGGACCTGCTGCTGGAGTACACCGCGATCGTGGCCGTGGTGGCCATCGGCATCTCCGGCTACTTCAGCTTCCTGGTCGAGCAGATGGGCGCCGGCCTGCCGCAGTGGATGCTGGGCGCGCCCGGCACCGGGGCCGGGCACCGGGTCGACCTGTTCGCGGCCCTGCTCTGCCTGCTGATCGCCTGGCTGCTGAACCAGGGCATCCGCAGCGCGGCCCGTTTCGAGACGTTCGTGGTCGCGCTGAAGGTGCTGGTGGTGCTGCTGGTGATCGGGGTGGGCGTCTTCCACATCGACACGCGCAACTACCACCCGTTCTTCCCGTTCGGCATCAGCGGGGCGTTCACCGGCGCCGCGACGGTGTTCTTCGCCGTGTTCGGCTACGACGCGATGTCGACGGCGGCCGAGGAGTCGAAGGACGCCCAGCGGCACATGCCGAAGGCGATCATCTACTCGCTGGTGATCTCCATGGTGCTGTACGTGGCGGCCTGTCTGGTGCTGACGGGCATGCAGAACTACAAGGACATCGACAAGGAGAGCGGCTTCTCCACGGCGTTCAAGTCGGTGGGGCTGGACGCGCTGGCCGACGTGATCGCGGTCGGGGCGATCATCGGCATCCTCACGGTCATGTTCACGTTCATGCTGGGCGTGACCCGGGTGTGGTTCTCGATGTCCCGGGACGGACTGCTGCCCCGGTGGTTCGCGAAGACGCACCCGACGCGGCACGTGCCGACCCGGGTGACCTGGATCGTGGGGCTGGCCTCGGCCGTCATCGCCGGGTTCGTACCGATCGGCGAGGCGGCCGAGCTGACCAACATCGGCATCCTGCTGGCGTTCGTGGTGGTGTGCACGGCGGTGATCGTGCTGCGCTACCGGCAGCCGGAGCTGCCGCGCACCTTCCGGACGCCGGGGATGCCCGTCGTGCCCGCGCTGGGGGTCGTCTTCTCGATCTGGCTGATCACGTTCCTCCAGTGGCAGACCTGGGTGCGGTTCGCGGTGTGGTTCGTGATCGGCTGCGGTATCTACTTCGGCTACTCCTACCGCCGCTCGGTGCTGGCGGAGCGGCCGGCCCCGTAGTCACTCCGCCATGACCAGGCCGTCCTGCCCGGCGCCCCGGCTGAGCACCACGTCCCTGATGCGGTCCCGCACCCCCTCCAGCTCGGCGCCCTCGGCGATGGCCTTGTTGAGGTCGACGACCCGGCCGGCGTCGAGGTCGTACAGCTGCGGGACGAACTCGGCCTTGGTGACCCGCCAGGGCTCTCCCGCCCGGGCGGGCGGGGCGAAGGTGAAGCGGCCGAGGGTGGACTCGTTGCCGCGCGGGTCCTGGGCGCCCTCGCCGTTGTACATCTCGCCGGCGATCTGGTCGCCCATCCCGTAGACCACCCAGGTGCCGTTGACCTTCTCGTACGCCTGCGGGACGTGGGCGTGGGTGCCGAGGATCAGGTCGATGTCCGGGCGGCCGGCCGTGGCCGAGGAGGTGAGCCGCTGGGCGAGGGTGAGCTGCTGCCGGTCGGGCTCGTCCTGCCATTCGGTGCCCCAGTGCACGGAGAGCACGACCACGTCCGCGCCGGCCCGGCGGGCGGCGCGGGCGTCGGCGATCATCCGGTCGGCGTCGATCAGGTCGACGGCCCAGGGCTGTCCGGGCGGCAGCGCGTTGCCGTTGGTGCCGAAGGTGTACGACAGGTGGGCGACCTTGGCCGAGCCCGCCCGCAGCAGCGTGACCGAGCGGGCCTCGGCCTCGGTGCGGTGGGTCCCGGCGTGCCGGAGGCCGGCCCGGTCCATGGCGTCGAGGGTGCGCCGGATGCCGGTGGCGCCGTCGTCCAGGGCGTGGTTGGAGGCGGTGGAGCAGCCGTCGTAGCCGGTGGCGGCGAGGGCCTGGGCGATCTGCGGCGGGGACTTGAAGTCGGGGTAGCCGGCGTAGTCGCCGTCGGCGCCGTAGACGGTCTCCATGTGACACAGCGCCAGATCCGCGCCGGCGACGACCGGTTGGACACCGGCGAGCATCGGGCGGAAGTCGTGGCCGCTGCCGCCGGCGTCGAAGGAGGCGCGCTCGATGACGGAGGTGTGCGGCAGCACGTCTCCGGAGGCGACGAGGGTGAAGCCGTCCGCGGCGGCGGGGGCGGAGCGTCCCTCCGCGCCGGACTCCCGGTTCTGGTTCTGGCAGGCGGCTCCGGCCGCGAGGACGGCGGTCAGGGCCAGGGCCACCTGCTGTCTGCGTCCGATCATCAACTCACCCCAAGATTGTCGTATATACAGACGAAGCCGTCACGGGCATATGGGTATGAATCTGTCGAGTCGGATAAACAGCCCGGAAGCCGTCCTTAGCCCGTCCGGGGCCCTGGCGTACCGCCCGCCCGGGTCCTGGCGTACGGCTCGCCGGGTCCTGGCGTACCGCTCGTCCGACCGTTCGCCGACGCGTTCGACCGTCCGTCGCACAACCGGGTCCGCCCCCTGTCCGCCGGCCGCGCCCTGCGCTGCCATACGGCCATGACGGCCGGAACCTCACTCCCCCCCGGGACGACGACCGCCGAGCACGAGCTGGCCGCGCTCCAGCGCGAGCACGGCGGACCCCTGTTCGCCCTGCTGTTCAGGCTCTGCGACGGAGACCGGCAGCGCGCCGAGGACCTCGTCCAGGAGACCCTGGTGCGCGCCTGGCAGCATCCGGAGGCGCTGCACGCCGACGGCTACGACTCCGTACGGCCCTGGCTGCTCACCGTGGCCCGGCGGCTCGCGATCGACGCCCGGCGGGCCCGGCGGGCGCGACCGACCGAGATCGGCGACGAGGTCCCCGAGAACGCGCGGGTGACCGCGGACCACGCCGAACGGGCCGCCGCGATGCTCGACGTCCGGGAGGCTGTGAAGACACTCACGCCGGAACACCGTGACGTGCTGGTACTCGTGTATTTCCGCGGGGCCAGTGTGGCGGAAGCGGCGCAGACCCTGGGGATTCCACCCGGTACCGTGAAATCCCGCGCGTACTACGCGTTGCGCGCCCTGCGCCGGGGCCTTCCGGGTTACGCGACCGACCTGCGGTGAAACCGTGAGCCGGGTCAAACCTCGGTAAAGCGCCTTGCTGCGGCCCCCGTTCGGGCATGGGCTGTCCTCATCCGCGTTCTCGCGGGCACCGGGGGCCGCGGTCCCCGACGGGGCCCGGGCGACGCGCACGCACCGGAGGAAGGCAGGAAGGGATGCTGCACAGAGGGCACGAGAGCACGGACGGCGCCGACGGCGGTGAACTGGCCGTTCCGATGGCCTGGTTGTACGCCGAGTACATCGCCGACGAGCTGCTGCGCACCGGCGATCTGATGCCACCGACGTCCTTCGAGTTCCGGGCCGGCCGGGACGCGCTGGCGCTGACCGTCTTCCTGTCCGACACCGACGGGGAGCTGTCCGGCATCCGGGTGATCTCCCAACTGGAGAACTGGCTGTCGCTGACCGCCTACGACCAGCCGTGGCAGGACTGGGTGCGCGAGCGCCTCGCCGAGCTGACCGAGCGGGCGGCCGGCTCCGGGACGCCCGGCCCCGACCTGGCGCTGGCGGCGGACGCCTGGCGCTGGCTGGAGGAGACCGAACTGCTCGCGCCGGACCTGGACGCGGTGCCCGGCGGCGGGGCGGTGTACGGGGAGGACGACGGGCCGAAGGTGTGGACCCCGGCCTGGCGGCTCGGGCTGCCCCTCGGGCACCTCGCGATCCACCTCTTCTGAACCTTCCGGAATTCACACCAATCCGCGGGCCGGGCCGCTCCGAATCCCTCGTCCGCGATTCTGCGCGTGGCTTGAGTGATTCGGCGGTCGGCTGCGTACGGGTGGGAGCAAGGAGTAACCCTTCCCCCACCCTTCGGCACGAGGATTCGGCATGAGGTCCCTGGAAAGGCATCGCGACGTCGGCGCGTACGCGCTCGGCGTGCTGGACGAGGCGGAGGCCTTCCGCTTCGAGGACCACCTCATGGAGTGCCCTCGGTGCGCGGCGCACGTGACCGAGTTCGGGGCCACGACCCGGCAGCTGATGCTGTACCGCCGGGCCACGCCGCGCTTCGTGCACCCCATGGCACAGCCCGGTCCCCGGCTGCTGGACCGGCTGCTCGGCGAGCCGGCGCGCCTGCGGCGCACGCGGCGCCGCCGGACGCTGTACGGCCTGGCCGCCTCCGTGGTGCTGGCCGTGGCCGGTCCCGGGATCGTGGCGTTCGCCGGCCACACGGCCCCGGCCGCACAGGTCGCCGCGGCGACCGATCCGGACACCGGGGTGTGGGCGCGGGTCACCTCGGCGGAGGAGGACTTCGGCAGCGCTCTGCGGCTGGAGGTCAAGGACGGCTCCGGAGCGCACACCTGCCGGCTGGTCGCGGTCGGCCGCGACGGCACGGAACAGGTCGTCGCCGGCTGGACCAACGCGGGCGACGGCACCCGGCCCACCACCGCGATGGGCGCCACCGCCATGCGCCCGGAGCAGATCGCCCGGTTCGAGATCCGCACGACGGACGGGAAACGGCTGGTCACGGTGCGGGCACGGTGACCGCACCGGGACGTGACCGCGCTCCTCGGCGCCCCCTCACCCCGCCGGCACGACAGCCGGAGCCGGACCCCGGGCTCATTTCAGCAGGCGGGACAGCCGGCGGTCGGCCAGGGGCTTGCCGCCCGTCTGGCAGGTGGGGCAGTACTGGAGCGAGGAGTCGCTGAAGGAGACCTCGCGGATGGTGTCGCCGCACACCGGGCACGCCTCGCCGGTGCGGCCGTGGACGCGCAGGCCGCCCTTCTTCTCCGCCTTCAGCCGCCCGGCGGCCACGCCCCGGGAGCGCTCGACCGCCTCGGTGAGCGTGTCGCGCAGCGCCTCGTACAGCCGGTGGGTCTCCTCCGGGGTGAGGGAGGCGGCCAGCTTGAACGGGGACATTTTCGCGGCGTGCAGGATCTCGTCGCTGTAGGCGTTGCCGACGCCCGCGATCAGCGACTGGTCGCGCAGGGCACCCTTGAGCTGCCGCCGTTCGCCCTGGAGCAGGGCGGCGAAGCGGTCCTCGTCGAAGTCGCCGGCGAGCGGATCCGGGCCGAGGCGGGCGATGCCGGGCACCTCTTCCGGGTCGCGGACGACGTACACGGCGAGGCGCTTCTGGGTGCCGACCTCGGTCAGGTCGAAGCCCTCGCCGGTCTCCAGGGCCACGCGCAGCGCCAGCGGGCCCTTCCCGGGCTTCGGCGGGCCGTCCGGCAGCCGGTCCTTCCACTGGAGCCAGCCCGCGCGGGCCAGATGGGCCACCAGGTGCAGCCCGCCGTCCGTCTCGACGTCCAGGAACTTGCCGTGCCGGCGCACGGCCGTCACCTCGGCCCCCTCGACGGCCGTGACCGGGGGGTCGTACGTCTTCAGGACGCTGATGGCCACGGGCAGCACCCGCACCACCCGCCGTCCGACCAGGTGCTCGGTGAGGAAGTCCGTCAGCGCTGCTACCTCGGGCAGTTCGGGCATACGTCCAGAGTGCCATCCGGCACCGACAACGCCCCCGCCGTCACGTCCAGAGCGGTGGCCGGGGCACCCGGAACGCGCACCACACCGCCTTGCCGCCGCCCCGCGCCTGAACGCCCCAGCCGTCGGAGAGCCGATCCACGGGGACCAGGGCCCGCACGGGTGACGGTCTCCTCGGGCAGCAGGTCGAACACCGCGAGGGCCTGGGCGTCCCTGGGAACGGGCCGGCGTCCAGGTCCCAGTCGAAGCTGCCGATGCGGTTGAGCGCGAGGACCGGGGCCGAATGGGCGGGCCAGTCCTCCGGGAGTGACAGGGCGCTCGCTCCCCGATCGGCCATGGGGCCGCCTTGCCAGGAACCGGACGATTCTTCGACCTGATCGGCGACGGGCCCGGCGGGCACCGGGCGCGCGCTCAGCCGCCGGGCTCGTCCGAGGGGCGGGCGGGGGCGGTGCCGGGCACTGTGCCGGACCGGGCGGCGGGCGGGGCGTCCGGGATCAGGCCGCCGCCGTCGGGGAGGCCGGGGATCTCGGGCGCGGTGGACGGGCCGGTGTCGGCGGAGGCGTCCGGGGCGGTGAGGGTCGGCTCGGAGTCGCCTGGAGCGGAGGCGTCCGGAGCCAAGGTGCCTGGATCGACGGCACCCGGATCGGGCGCCCTCGGAACCAGGGCGTCGGGATCGGCGGCGCCCGGATCGGAGGAACCCGGGTCCGAGGGGTCCACGGAGAGGTCGAGGGAGAGATCGCGGGCCGGATCGGGAACGGGGTCGGGATCGGGGGCGTCCTCGGCGGGCGGCGGCTCCTGCGCCGTCGTCCCGGTGTTCCGGTCCGCGAGCCCGCTGGCACCGTCCGGGTGATCGCCCCGGCCGTCCGGCAGCGCGGAGCCGGACGGGGACGACGGCGTACCCGCCGGGGACTTCGACGCGGCCGGGCCGCTCTCGCGCGGGCTGGGCCGCCCGGTGACCGAGGGTCCGGCGTCCGCCGGACCGGACGGGACCGGGCTGGCGGCGGCGGTCGCGGGCGGGGCCACGACCCGGTCCCGGCGGACGTCGGGGCCGACCCGGCGCTCGATCCAGGCGCGGGTCGCGGCGTCCATGATCGTGATGCTGGTGACGGCCCGGGGCGCCGGGGCCACCACGATCACCTGGTTCGGCTGGTAGCCGGCCCAGGGGGTACCGCGGGCCCCGGCACCGCCGCGGGTCGGCGCGGGCGGCTTGAGCGGGTTGCCGCAGGCGCAGCGCACCCTAGGCAGACCCCGGTCGTCGACGAGGACCGCGGTGCCGGCCTGGAGCACGGCCTGGTAGCGGGCCGCCCGGCCGTCGCGGTAGGCGTGGTTGGTGACGCGGGTGTCGCCACCCAGGACGACCGGGGTCAGTCCGCGCAGATAGCCGGGGAGCGCCGACCGGGTGACGCCGGCCGCCTGCGCGAAGGCGTCGGCCCTGGCCCCGTCCGCCACCAGCCGGCCGATGTGTCGCTCGACGTCACAGGCGGCGACGTGCGGGGTGCCCCGGTACAGGCCGGGCGTGGCGCCGGACACGGTACGGGCCGCGCGCAGGGGCGCCTCGACCTCCCCGGGCGGGACCCTGGCGGTGCCCCGGGGGGACTCCGGCCGGGGGGTGCCGGTGTCCGTGGGCTCGGTGAAGGGGTCGGGCCCCCGGTCGGTGGCGGCCTCCAGGACGACCAGTTCGCCCGCCTTGGTCTGCTTGACACCGGCGCCCGCGCAGCCCGCGGCGAGGAGCGCCACCGAGAGCGCCAAGGCCGCGACGATGGATCGGGTGGGTATCCGCACCGCACACTCCGCATCACTGTGGGTGATTACGCCCTATTGTTGGCATCGCTCAGGTTTGGCTGGCAACTCGGGGAACGCCGTGACGACAGCGGCGCCGGGTTCGCCGCACAGGAGGGCGCGCACAGCCGTGGACTGGTTCACCGCACCCGACTACTGGCTGAGCCGGCTGGTCTTCCAGCGGGCTCTGGCCGCCGTGTACCTGGTCGCGTTCCTGACGGCGGCCCTCCAGTTCCGAGCCCTGCTGGGCGAGCGCGGGATGCTGCCGATCCCCCGCCACCTGGCCCGGGTGCGGTTCCGGCACGCCCCGAGCCTGTTCCACCTGCACTACTCCGACCGCTTCTTCGCGGCCTGTGCCTGGACGGGCTGCGCGGTGTCGGCGGCCCTGCTGGCCGGGGCCGACTCGCTGCTGCCGCTGTGGGCCGGGATCCTGCTGTGGCTGCTGCCGTGGGCGCTGTACCTGTCGATCGTCAACGTGGGCCAGACGTGGTACGCGTTCGGCTGGGAGTCGCTGCTGCTGGAGACGGGTTTCCTGGCCGCGTTCCTCGGCAACGGCGAGGTGGCGCCGCCGGTCGTCGTGCTGTTCCTGCTGCGCTGGATCCTGTTCCGGGTGGAGTTCGGCGCCGGGCTGATCAAGATGCGGGGCGACGCCTGCTGGCGGCAGCTGACCTGTCTGGACTACCACCACGAGACCCAGCCGATGCCGGGCCCGCTGAGCTGGTTCTTCCACCGTCTGCCGAAGCCGCTGCACCGGGTGGAGGTGGCCGCCAACCACGTCACCCAGCTCGTCGTACCGGTCCTGCTGTTCACCCCGCAGCCGGTCGCCTCGGCCGCCGCCGCGCTGATGATCGTCACCCAGCTGTGGCTGGTGCTCTCCGGCAACTTCTCCTGGCTGAACTGGATCACCATCGTGCTGGCGCTGTCCGCGCTCCGGCTGCCGGCGACCGCGCCGTCGGTGCCCCCGGCACCGCTGTGGTACGAGGTGCTGGTGCTCGCGGTCGGCGCGCTGCTGCTCTTCCTGAGCCACCGCCCGGTGGTGAACATGGTCTCCCGCCGCCAGGTGATGAACCGCTCCTTCGACCCGCTGCACCTGGTGAACACCTACGGTGCGTTCGGCAGCGTCAGCCGGGTCCGCTACGAGGTGGTGGTCGAGGGCACGCTGGACGACACCCCGCACCCGGACTCGGACTGGCGGGAGTACGCCTTCAAGGGCAAGCCCGGCGATCCCCGCCGCTGGCCGCGCCAGTTCGCCCCCTACCACCTGCGCCTGGACTGGCTGATGTGGTTCGCGGCGCTGTCGCCGGCCTACGCCGGGGAGTGGTTCGGCGGCCTGGTGGAACGCCTGCTGGAGAACGACCGGGACACGCTGCGGCTGCTGCGCCGCTCCCCGTTCCCGCCGGACACCCCGCCGCGCTATGTCCGGGCTCGGCTGTTCCGGTACCGGTACACGACCTGGGCGGAGCTGCGGGAGACGGGGGCGTGCTGGGAGCGGACGTTCGTGCGGGAGTACCTGCCGCCGACCCGGCTCGCGGGCGCGGTTCAGAGGTCGTAGACGCGGGTCGCGGTGGTCTCGAACAGCGCCGTGCGCTCCGCCTCGCCGAGCCCGGCCGTCACCTCCCGGGTGAGCGCGTGGACGTCGGTGTAGCTCATGGCCAGGGTGCACACCGGCCAGTCGGAGCCGGCCATCAGCCGGGCGGGTCCGAAGGCGTCCAGGGCGGTGTCGACGTACGGGCGCAGACCGGCGGGGTTGCGGGTGTCCGGGCCGGCCTCGGTGACCAGGCCGGAGAGTTTGGCGACGGTGTTGGGGAGGGCGGCGAGGGCGCGCAGGGCGGCGGCCCAGGACGCGCGGTCCCCGGAGGCGATGGGCGGCTTGCCCAGGTGGTCGAGGACGAAGGTGAGCTGGGGCAGGGAACGGGCCGCCGCCGCGCAGGCCGGGAGCTGGTGGGGCTGGACCACCAGGTCGTAGACCAGGCCGGCGTCGGCCACGGCGGCCAGGCCGCGCAGGACGTCGGGCCGCAGCAGCCACTCGGGGTCGGGTTCGCCCTGCACCTGGTGCCGGATGCCCTTCAGGTAGGAGCCGCCGGGGAGGGCGCGCAGCCGGGCCAGTTCGTCGGCGACGCCGGGGCGGGTGAGGTCGGTCCAGCCGACGACCCCGGCGATCAGGTCGTGGGCGGCGGCGAGGGCGAGGAACTCGGGGGTCTCCTCGGGCACGGTGATCGTCTGGACGAGGACGGTCCGGTCGACCCCGGCGGCGCGTGCCTCGGGTTCCAGGTCGGCGACGGTGAAGTTCCGGCGCAGCGGCTGGAGTTCGGGGCCCCGGATCCAGTCCTGGTCGCGGACGGTCAGGTCCCAGACGTGGTGGTGGGCGTCGACGGTCATGGCAGCTCCCATACGACGGGCAGGGTGGCGGTCGCGCCCTCGGCGGAGTAGTCGTGCGCCACGTCCAGCAGGTCCGCCATCCGGGTCTGCCAGGCCGCGTTGACCGGGAGCCGTTCCAGCTCGGCGAGCAGACGGGTGTAGTCGGCGCACTCCAGGACGTGGAAGAGGTCGGTCCCCGACCGCCAGATGGTCCAGGAGGTGGCCCCCGCGGCGCGGATGGCGTCGGTGAGGTCCTTCGGGACCGCGCGGTGGGCGGCCTCGTACTCCTCGATCCGGTCCGCGCGGACCTTGGTGTGCAGGGCGACCCTCATGACGGTTCCTCCGGGGGCAGCAGGCCCGTCGCGCGCAGTTCCCGCCAGAAGGCGTCCGGCACCGGTGTCGCGAACTGGTCGGCGCAGTCGTGGACTTCGGCCGCCGAGCGGGCGCCGGCCAGGACGCTCGCCACGGCCGGGTGGGCGGAGCAGAAGGCCAGGGCGGCGGCGCGCAGGGTGGTGCCGTGGCGCTCGGCGACCGCCTGCATCCGCAGCGCCCGGTCCAGCAACTTCCGGGGCGCCTCGGCGTAGTCGTACGTCGGGTGGCGGGCCGGGTCCGCCAGCAGGCCGGAGTTGAAGGCGCCGCCGATGACCACGGACACGCCCCTTTGCAGGGCCTCGGGCAGCAGTTCGGTGGCCGCGCTCTGGTCGAGGAGGGTGTACCGGCCCGCGCAGAGCACCACGTCGACGTCCGTGTCACGGACGAACCGGGCCAGCATCTCCGTCTGGTTCATGCCCGCGCCGATGGCGCCCACCACGCCCTCGGCGCGGAGCTTCTCCAGTGCCGGGTAGCCCTCGCGGAAGGCCTCTTCGGCGTGGTCGTCGGGGTCGTGGAGGTAGACGATGTCGACCCGGTCGAGGCCGAGGCGTTCCAGGCTCGCCTCCAGGGTGCGGCGGACGCCGTCGGCGGTGAAGTCCCAGACGCGGCGGTGGGCGGCGGGTACGGCGAAGCCGTTGGCCAGGTCGTCGCCGGTGCCGTCGGCCGGCTCCAGGCGGCGGCCGACCTTGGTGGAGACCGTGTAGGCGGCGCGGTCGTACTCCCGCAGGGCCGCGCCCAGGCGGCGTTCGGACAGGCCGAGGCCGTAGTGGGGGGCGGTGTCGAAGTAGCGGATGCCGCGCTCCCAGGCCGCCCGCACGGCCGCCTGCGCCTGCTCGTCGCCGATCGGGGTGTAGAGGTTGCCGAGGGCGGCGGCGCCGAGGCCCAGGGAGGTGACCTCGGCGCCGCCGCGGCCCAGGCGGGTCACCGGTCCGCCGCCGGACGCAGCCTGAGGCCCTGCATGCCGCCGTCGACGGCGAGGGCGGTGCCGGTGGTGGCGCCGGAGAGGGGGCTCGCCAAGTAGGCGATGGCGCCCGCTACTTCGGCGGCGGAGACCAGTCGTCCGGTGGGCTGCCGGGCCTCCAGGGCGGCACGTTCGGCGGCCGGGTCCCCGGCCGCGTCCAGCAGCCGGCCGATCCACGGGGTGTCCGCCGTGCCGGGGTTGACGCAGTTGACGCGGATGCCCTCGCGGACGTGGTCGGCGGCCATGGCGAGGGTCAGGGAGTACACGGCGCCCTTGGTCGCGCTGTACAGGGCGCGCTGCGGCAGGCCGGCGGTGGCCGCGATGGAGCAGGTGTTGACGATCGCGGCGGTGCCGGGACGGGCGGTGGCGGTGCGGCGCAGGTACGGCAGGCAGGCGCGGGCGGTGCGGACCATGCCGAGGACGTTGACGTCGAAGACGTGCCGCCACTCGGCGTCGTCGTTGTCCTCGACGGTGCCCTGGGCGCCGATGCCCGCGTTGTTCACCAGGATGTCCAGCCCGCCCAGCGCCTCGGCGGCGTCCTGGACGGCCGTGCGCACCGAGGCGTCGTCGGTGACGTCGGCGCGCAGCCCGATGAGGGGCTTGTCGACCGCGGACGGGTCCAGGTCGAGGACCGCGACCTGGGCGCCGCGGGCGGCGAGGAGGTCGGCGGTGGCGCGGCCGATGCCGGACGCTCCGCCGGTCACCAGGGCCCTCAGTCCCGCGAAGTCGCTCATGCGGCCTGTCCCTTCTGGGTGTCGGGGTCGGCGGCCCAGTAGGTGCCGCCGGGGAACGTGTACCGCGCGAGGGACTCCGGGCGCAGGGCGGCGGAGAAGCCGGGCGCGGTGGGTGCCGTGTAGTGGCCGTCGCGGATGACGACCGGGGTGACGAAGTGCTCGTGGAGGTGGTCGACGTACTCGATGACCCGGTCCTCGGTGCTCCCGGAGACGGCCAGGTAGTCGAACATCGACAGGTGCTGGACGAGTTCGCACAGGCCGACCCCGCCGGCGTGCGGGCAGACGGGGACGCCGAACTTGGCGGCGAGGAGCAGGATGGCGAGGTTCTCGTTGACCCCGCCGACGCGGGCCGCGTCGATCTGCACGATGTCGAGGGCGCCGGCCTGGAGCATCTGCTTGAAGACAATCCGGTTCTGCACGTGTTCGCCGGTGGCGACCTTCACGGGGCCGACCGCGCGGCGGATGGCGGCGTGGCCGAGGACGTCGTCGGGGCTGGTGGGCTCCTCGATCCAGTACGGGCCGAACTCCGCCAGGGCGTTGGTCCAGCGGATCGCCTCGTCCACGTTCCAGCGCTGGTTGGCGTCGATCGCCAGGCGGATCTCCGGTCCGACGACGGCGCGGGCCACCCGGCAGCGGCGGATGTCGTCGTCGAGGTCGGCGCCCACCTTCAGCTTGATCTGCCGGAAGCCGTCGGCGACGGCCTGGGTGGCGAGCCGGCCGAGCTTGTCGTCGTCGTAGCCGAGCCAGCCCGGGGAGGTGGTGTAGGCGGGGAAGCCGCGCTCCAGGAGCCGGGCCCGGCGCTCCTCGGCTCCCGCCCGGCCGCGCCTGAGCAGGTCGAGGGCCTCCTCGGGGGTGAGGGCGTCGGTGATGTACCGGAAGTCGATCTGCCGGACCAGCCACTCGGGTTCGGCGTCGGCGAGCAGCCGCCACAGGGGCTTGCCGGCCCGCCGGGCGGCGAGGTCCCAGGCGGCGTTGACGACGGCCCCGATCGCCATGTGCATCACGCCCTTCTCGGGGCCGAGCCAGCGCAGCTGGCTGTCGCCGATCAGGTCCCGGAAGAGCGAGCCGGGGTCGGCGCACAGCTCCTCGACGTCGCGGCCCAGCACATGGCCCCGCAGCGCGTCGATCGCGGCGACCTGGACGTCGTTGCCCCGCCCGATGGTGAAGGTGAACCCGTGTCCCTCCAGGCCGTCGGCGGCGTCGGTGCGCAGGACGACGTAGGCCGCCGAGTAGTCGGGGTCCGGGTTCATCGCGTCGGAGCCGTCCAGCTCGCGCGAGGTGGGGAAGCGGATGTCGTGGGTGTCGACCGCGATGACGCGGGCGGAAGCGTCGGACACGGATGTCCTTTCTGCCGGGGGAAGGTGACGGTCCATCAGTCCTGGGCGCGGCCCGTGGTGACACGGGCGATCATCAGGGCGACGAGGATGATGCCGCCGTAGATGGCCTGGATCCAGAACGACGGCACCTGGGCGAGGGTCAGCAGGTTCTGCACGACGCCCAGGAGGAGGACGCCGGTCAGGGCGCCGAACATGGTGCCCTTGCCGCCGTCCAGGCTGATGCCGCCGATCACCGCCGCCGCGAACACGGTGAAGATCATGTTCTGGCCCTGGTTGGCGCTGATCGCGCCGACGTAGCCGGTCTGCATGATGCCGCCGACGGAGGCGAGGACACCGGCGACGACGAACACCCCGAGCATCACGCGCTCCACGCGGATGCCCGCGGCGCGGGCGGCTTCCGCGTTGCCGCCGATGGCGTACAGCGCGCGGCCGACCCGGTGGTACTTCAGCACGCCTCCGGTGACGGCGAAGGCGACGGCGGCCAGCCACACCGACATCGGGACGTCGAGGAAGGTGGTGGTGGCCAGCGAGGAGAAGCTGTCGGGCATGCCGAACAGGGTCTTGCCCTTGGTGGCGCCGACCAGCAGTCCGCGCAGCACGATGAGCATCGCGAGGGTCACGATGAACGCGTTGAGCTTGAACTTCACGACCAGGACGCCGTTGAAGGCGCCGACGGCCGCGCCCGCGACGAGGATCGCGAGCAGGGCGACCGGCGCCGGGAACCCGGTGCCCCAGCCGGCCTGCGCCGAGGGCAGGACGAGGAGCGCCCCGAGGGCGGGCGCGATGCCGACGACCGACTCCAGGGACAGGTCGAACTTGCCGGTGATGAGCACCAGCGACTCGGCGAGCACCACCATGGCGAGGGCGGCCGACGCGCCCAGGATCGAGATCAGGTTCCGTTCGGTGAGGAACGAGTCGTTGACCACCGCGCCCAGCACCATGAGCAGCAACAGGGCAGGTACCAGCGCCAGTTCGCGGGCGCGGCGGAGCAGCACGGCCCGGGCGGCCCGCTGGTCGGTCAGGCGGGGCGAGGTGAGCGGCGGGGCCTTGGTGTCAGCCATGGTCCACTCCTTCGATGGAGGCGATCAGCTCGTGGTCGCGCCAGCCGGCCGGGTGCTCGGCGACGATGCGGCCGTGGAAGAGGACGAGGACGCGGTCGCAGCGGCGCAGGTCGTCGAGTTCGTCGGAGACGACGAGCACGGCCGTGCCGTCCTCGCGGGCGCTGTCCATGCGGGCCAGCAGGGACTCCTTGGACTTCACGTCGACGCCCGCCGTCGGGTTGATCAGGACGAGCAGACGGGGGTCGGAGGCCAGAGCGCGGGCCATGACGACCTTCTGCGCGTTGCCGCCGGACAGGTCGGAGACGGGCTGTCCGGGGCCCTCGGTGTGGATGTCGAGGCGGTCGATCAGCTCGGTGGCGAAGCCGCTTCTGCGGTCGGTGCCGACGAAGCCGAAGCGGCCGAGCCGGTCCAGGACGCTCAGGGTGGTGTTGTCGCCGACGGTCATACCGGGGACGAGGCCCTGCTCGTGCCGGTCGCGGGGCACACAGCCGACGCCCGCGTCCAGGGCCGCCCGCACGTCTCCGAACGGCAGCGGCTCCCCTTCGAGCAGGGCCGATCCGCCGGTCGGGGTGTGCAGTCCGGCGAGGGTCTCGGCGAGCTCGGTCTTGCCGCTGCCGCTGATCCCGGCGAGTCCCACGACCTCACCGCGGCGGACGGTGAGGTCGATGCCGTCGTACGCGGTGGAGGTCAGGCCGCGCACGTCGAGCACGACCGGGGCGGCGCCGGTCACCGTGCCGCGCGAGCGCGCGTGCTCGGCGATCGACTCCCCCGCCATGGCCTCCACCAGGGCCGGCCTGGGCAGCTCGGCGACGGGGGCCGTCGTGATCCAGCGGGCGTCCCGCAGCACGGTGACCGTCTGGCAGACCTCGTAGACCTCTTGCAGGTGGTGCGAGATGAACAGGAAGGTCACCCCGGAGTCCTGGAGCGCCCGCATCCGGCTGAACAGCCGCTCGATCTCCCGGTTGTCGAGCTGGGCGGTGGGTTCGTCCAGCACGATGAACCGGGCACCGAAGCTCAGCGCGCGGGCGATCTCCACCATCTGGCGGTCCTCGACCTTGAGTTCGGCGGTACGGGCCTCCGGGTCGACGTGGACGTCCCAGGTGGCGAGGAGGTCAGCGGCCTCGGTGCGCAGCCGGCGCCAGCTGATCAGCCCCCGTGCCCGCGGCTGCCGGTTGAGGAAGAGGTTCTCCGCGACCGTCAGCTCCGGTACGACGGTGGGCTTCTGGTACACGCAGGCGACCTTGCGGCGCCAGGCGTCCCGGTCGGCGAGCGGGGGCGCGCTCTCGCCGTCGAAGCGGACGGTGCCCGCGTCCGGGGCCTGGAGCCCGGTGAGGATGTTCACCAGGGTGGACTTGCCGGCGCCGTTGCGGCCGACGAGGGCGTGGGACTCGCCGGGCAGCACGGTGAGCCGGCCGTCGGCGAGGGCGACCGTGGGACCGTACCGCTTGACGATGTCCGCGGCTTCGACCAGCGGTGTGATGTCGACGGGCGGGGTGCTCATCGGACCGTGTTGCCCCACAGCTTGGGGTCGTCGACGTTGTCCTTGGTGACCAGCGGGGCGGGCAGCTGGTCCTCCAGGATGCCGCTGGGCAGCTTGACGATCGTGGAGTCGTGGTCGGTCGGGCCGGGCTTGAACTTCTTCCCCTCCATCGCCGCCTTGATGTAGTAGAGGCCGTACTTGGCGTAGGCGTCGGCAGGCTGGGAGACGGTGGCGTCGATCTGGCCCTTGCGGATGGCCTCGTACTCCTGCGGGATGCCGTCGTTGGAGACGATCGCGATGTGCCCCTGCTGCCCGGCCGCCTTGAGCATGTTCTTCGACTTCAGGGTCTGGAGGGTCGGGGCCAGGTAGACACCGCCCGCCTGGAGGTAGATGCCCTTGATGTCGGGGTTGGCGTTGAGGAGGGTGTCGAGCTTGGCGGCGGCGGTGTCGGACTCCCACTTGGCGGGGATCTCCAGCACCTTCAGCCTGGGGTACTTCTCCTTCACGCAGGACCGGAACGCCTCGGATCGGTCACGGCCGTTGACCGAGGCCAGGTCGCCCATGATCTGCACGACCTTGCCGCTGCCCACGTGCTGCCCGAGGTAGTCGCAGGCCTTCTTGCCGTAGGCGACGTTGTCGGCGCGCACCACCATGGCGACCTTGCCCTTGTCGGGAGCGACGTCCACCGCGACGACCGGCACGCCCTTGCGTTCGGCCTGGTCGAGACCGGCCTGGATGGCGGCGCTGTCCAGCGGGGCGACGACCAGTCCCCTGACGCCCTGGTTGAGTTCGTTGTCGATGTCGGTGATCTGCTGCGAGGGGTCGCTGTTGGAGTTGACCGTCTTCAGCACCTCGACGCCCTCGGACTTGGCCATCTTGGGCACGTAGTCGTTGTACGACTGCCAGAACGGCGAGGTCAGCAGCGGCAGGATCACGCCGACCTTGCCGGTGCCGCCGCTTCCCGCGCTCGCGGTGTCCTTGGTGCTGCCGCAGGCGGCGAGCACGAGCGAGGCGCCGACGGCCAGGGCCGCCGCGCCGGTGATCCGGGACCTGCTGCGTTTGGTCACTGTGCTCGCGGGCATCTCGCGGCTCCTCGTCGAGGGGGTTCGAGCAGACGACCGCATACTTATCAGACCACTCGACCGGTAGAACACCCTCTTGCAGCGAGAATTCCGGCTGTCGCCGCATAGTGGTCGGACCACTCGGCTGGCTAGACTGCGACGCACCCGGTGACTGGAGGAGTGGCGTGGACGAGGCAGCCCCGCAGAAGGGCACGGTGACCCAGCGCGCCATCGAGGCGGTCAAGGCGATGATCGCCGAGGGCCGGCTGGAGCCGGGCCAGCGGCTGCCCACCGAGCGGGAACTCGCCGCTCAGCTGGGCATCTCGCGCAGCTCGATGCGGGAGGCGATCCGCGCCCTGACGGTCATGGGCGTCCTGGAGGCACGGCACGGGTCCGGCATCTACGTCACCGCACTGGAGGCCGGCGACCTGCTGGAGACCTTCGGGGTGGTCGCCGACCTGTCCCGGGGCCCGCGCCTGGTGGAACTCCTGGAGGTGCGCCGGATCCTGGAGTCGACGGCGACCGCGCTGGCCGCCGCGCGTATCACCGCCGGCCAACTGGCCGCCGTCGAGAAGCACCTGGCGGCCATGAACGCCACCGACGACCCCGAGGAGATCCTCGCCCACGACCTCGCCTTCCACCGCGAGATAGCGTCCGCCGCCGGCAACGAGACCATGGCCGCCATCCTGGACGGCCTGTCCTCGCGCACCTTCCGCGCCCGCGTCTGGCGCGGCTACCAGGAGGAGGGCGCCTTCGCCCGTACCCGCCGCGAACACGCCGCCATCCACCGCGCCCTCGCCGCCCACGACCCGGAGGCGGCCCGGGCGGCGGCAGCGGCCCACGTGGGCGAGGTGGAGGAGTGGCTGCGGGCCCAGCTCGGCGGCCAGCCCGCCTCGTCGGCCAGGGATGTTCGTTGACGGCCCCGCTGGTGGCGTCGTGGCCTCGGGCGGGGTCCTGACGACCCCGACGCCACTCCCCGCGGTTCCGGGTTGGGGTGCCTACCAGGGGTGGGTCACGGTCACCGCGGCCGAGGCGTTGTACAGCTCCCCCACCGCGCGCAGTTCGAACCGTGCGGCCGTCTCCCCTTGTTCGGGCCGCTGGCCGGCGACGAAGTAGGCGAGCTGGCCGGTGGCGCCGAGGAAGCGGCGGGTGCCGTCGGGGAGGAGGCGGTGGAGGGTGTAGTGGCGGACGGCTCCAGGGGCGGCGGTCCAGGCGAGGCGGAGGTCGCCGCCGTTCGCCGCGGTGACGCGGGCGCCGGAGGGGGCGGCGGGTGCGGTGACGGTGTCGCGTACGGCCAGGCCGCCCAGCCGCCAGCGGACCGGGCCCGCGGTCGCAGTGAGCCGTACGCCGAGCGCGTGGACGGTGCCGGCAAGACCTGTGAGCGGTACGGTCACGGTCTGCCAGCCGTTGACCGACCGGACCCGGATTCCGCTGTTGACCGGGTTCACAGCCAGATATGTGTACGGCGGTGTCGCCCCCGGCGCGCTCGGTTCGGCCGTCGCCACCGCCAGCTCGACGTCCACATCCCCGGACTCGCTGCGGAAGGTCAGCTCGGCAACGGTGTTCACACCGATCGGCAGCCGGGTCGCGTACAGGTCCACCACCGCCGGTTGATCCAGTTCACCCGCGACCAGCACACTGCTCCCGCCCCGCCAGGCGTCGGCGAAGTCGAAGGACACGGCCGGCCGCTCCCCCGCCGTGCGGACCGCCCACCGCCGCGACGGCAACCGGTCCTGGAGCCCGAGGTGGTTCCAGGGGGCCTCCGAGGTGACGGCCCCCTCCTCGTACCACCGCAGTCCGTGCCCGGTGTTGAACACGCTCGCGAACGGCACCGAGGTCACCGTCGACCGGTCCGCCACGGACACCGCAGGCGCCCGCCACGGATCGCTCCCGTCGGGCCGCGACGGGTCCAGCGACCGCCCGGTCCAGAACCGGTCGTCGGCCGCGTGGAAGTCCTCGGGAGCGCGCTGGTCGGCGGGCAGGTGGTTGCGGGTCCACTCGGGCCGGTAGAGGCCGATCGAGGTGACGTGCGGCTTGCCGGTCGGCACGATCGCGTCCCAGTTCACGGACGTACCGGACCCGTTCGACTCGACGTCGACGCCCGCCCACAACTCGTAGCGGCTGCGCCCCAGTCGGTCCGCCTGCGTGCCCGAGGCGGCGAGCGTGGCCGCGCTCCACCGGAAGTCCACGAACATGTCGTCGGCGGACTGGAAGAACGCCTGGTTCTGGCTGTTCAGGGCGCCCTGCCAGCTGACCGTGCCGTTCACGGTCATCGCGTCGTACCAGGTCACCCGCTGCCCCCGGGCCGCCGCGAGCGACTTCAGCTCCTTGAGGAAGCCCAGCATGGCCGTGCCCAGCGCGGTGTTGCCGCCGCTGGTCTCGGCGTTGACGAACCAGCCGTCGAAGCCGTACGCCGCCGCGACCGCGACGAGTTGCGCGGCGAGCGGGTAGTGACCGGCGGCGTCCTTCTGCACCAGGTCCCGGGTCCACTGGAGCTGTCCGCCGTAGGCCACCGGGGGCAGGAAGATGTTCCCGAGGACGGGGACGCCGTGCCGGTGGGCCGCGTCCACGATGGGGGCGTTCGGCGCGAGGATCAGGCCCTCGCCGGCCGAACCGCCCCAGAACACCAGCTCGTCGATGTACGCCCAGTGGGTCAGGGCGTAGTAGTCGGCGGTGGCCGAGCCCTGGGAGGGGTTGGCGGAGGTGGGTCCGAAGGAGACGAGGGCCTGGACGCGGGCTTGTCCGGAGCGGGCGGTGGTGTTGGCCGGGGTCGGGGTGAAGCGGGCGGCGAGCGGTATGGAGGCGGCGTTGAACGCGAGGTCGGGGTCGTCGGCGGCGCGCCAGCTCTTCAGGCTGCGCCAGGTGATGCCGGGACCGGGGCTGCCGGCGGGCAGCGAGTCCGGGTACCAGTAGGAGGCGTACGGCGGGGTCGCGGCGGCGGCTCGCGGGGCCGCCTGCGCGGACGGCACGGGCAGCGCGGGGGTCAGGGCGGCGGCGCCGGCGGCGATCAGGACCGTGCGTCTGGTGGGGTTCACGAGCGGAGGCCTCCATGAGGGACGGGACGTACCTGCTGTGACGACTGCGCCGTGACATCGTTGTCGGGATCTTCGGTGGAAGTCAATGACGGCGCACGGCCTCTCGACGTGCGGCCCCGCGAGCGGGCACAGTTCTCCCTGCCCGCCTTCCGTACCCATGAGTAACGAGGAGTGCCCGTGAGCAGCTGGGCCGGCCGGAGTGCCACCGAGATCGCCGCCGCCGTCCGCGAGAAGCGGGTGACGCCGAGGGAGGTGGTGGCCGGGCACCTCGCGCGGATCGAGCGACTCGACGGCCGGATCGGGGCGTTCCGGAAGGTCCGGGCGGAGGCGGCGCTCGCCGAGGCCGACGAGCTGGCGTCCCGCGCCGATCTGACCGGACTGCCGCTCGCGGGCGTGCCGGTGGCGGTGAAGGACAACCTCGCGGTGCGCGGCGAGTCGTGCCGCAACGGCTCCGCCGCCACCCCGGACGCCCCGGCCGCCGAGGACCATGTCACGGTGGCCCGGCTGCGGGCGGCCGGCGCGGTCGTCGTCGGGCTGACGAACGTGCCCGAGCTGTGTGTCTTCGGCACGACGGAGGGCCCGTACGGCATCGCCCGCAACCCCTGGGACCCCTCCCGCACGGCGGGCGGCTCCTCCGGGGGCAGCGCGGCGGCGGTGGCCGCGGGGCTCGTGCCGCTCGCGCTGGGCAACGACGGGATGGGCTCGCTGCGCATCCCGGCCGCGAACTGCGGGCTGGTCACGCTGAAGCCGGGGCACGGGGTGGTGCCGGCGGGGATCGGTGACGGCGACTGGTTCGGCATGTCGGAGAACGGCCCGCTGGCCACGACGGTCGAGGACCTGCGGCTGATGCTGGCGGTCCTCGCGGACACGGAGTTCGTCCGGCCACCGGCGGGGACGCGCCGGAAGATCGCCGTCGGCCTGCGCAGTCCGCTCTCGGGGGTGAGCGTGAGCAGGCCGTATACGACCGCGGTCCGGCAGGTGGCCGGGGCGCTGGCCCGGGCGGGGCACCAGGTGCGGCGGGCCGAGCCGCCGTACCCGCTCTCCCTCGGCGTGACCGCGCTCCAGCACTGGACGGCGGGTACGGCGGTGGACGCCCGGGGCCTGGACCGGGCGCGGCTGGCCCGCCGGACCCGGGTGCACGCGACCGTGGGCAGCCGGTTCGTCCGGCAGGTCCGCACCGGCGTGGCGCGCGAGCGGCTGCGCGCCCGGCTGACGCCGTTCTTCACCGAGTACGACGTGCTGCTCACCCCGGCCCTCGCCCGCCGCTCCCCGCAGGCCGGGCCGTGGCACGAGCGCGGCTGGCTGCGCAACGTGCTGGCCAACACGGCCTATTCGCCCTTCACCCCGCCGTGGAACCTGACGGGCTGGCCGGCGATGTCCGTGCCGGCCGGCCGGCTGCCCTCGGGCGCCCCCTGTGCCGTACAACTGGTGGGTCGGCCGGGTACGGAGGCCGTGCTGCTGGAACTGGCGCGGGAGTTGGAGGAGCTGAGCCCGTGGCGGCGGACGGCACCGGTGGCGGAGTGGGGCGAGGGGCCGGCGCCCGGCAGGTGATGCGCGGTGCCGGACCGGCGGCTGGCGCCCGGCAGGTGATGCGCGGTGGCCGGGCCGGCGGCTGGTGTCCGAGGTGCGGGGCGGGCCGGATCGGCGGGCGGTGTTCGGGCCGCGGTTCCTGTGATCCGCGTGGGCGTGCGTCTGTCACGCCCACGCGGGCGGCGATCGCGACGGGACCGACCCGGGGTCAGTCCACGCTCGGCAGGATGTGGGGCTCGGCGAGGTCGTCCTCGTAACCCGCGAGGCGGATCGGGGCGGACCGGGCCCACACGTCGAGGCTGCCGAGTTCTCCGGGCCGGCGGCCCGGGCGCTCCGTGTGTTCCTTGGGGCGCTGCTCGCGATTCGTCTTCTCCGGTGTCACCGCGCACTCCTTATGTGTCGGGTCACCCTCGGGGCGTACCGGACAGTCTGCGCTCCGGTGCTCGACGCCCGCTCGGGTCTGGATGGAAGGCCAGTTCGGACGCGGTGGCGCCGGTTCCTCTGTCAGAGCAGGCCGTTGTCCGCCGGCTCGCCCCAGGACGGACGGTGGGTGTGGGTGGAACCCCGGTGCTGGTGTCCGTCGGCTCCAGATTAACCAAATGAGCGGGCGTCCGCTCGATAGGGAGTGCAAACAAGCTGTAACGGATATGCTTCCTGCCGCTTCTCAATACCCCCTAATATGGGGTCTTTTGAAACAAGCCGCTCACTCGGACGACGCGGCGAATCACCCGTGTGGCCTACAGGGACGAACACCTCTTCAAGTGCTGTTGGCCCGGCGGCAAGCTCGTGATGGTGTGCTGACGCGGCAACGGCTGTCTCGCGGAAGGGCTGACGCATGGAGCTGCGCAGTGTCGAGGAGCTGATGGATCTGCTGCACGCCGGCCGGCCCCAGCACGCGCTGCGGACCGCGGCGCTGCTGCGCCGCGGCCGTCCCGCCGACAAGGAACTCCAGGTGGCCGGGCTGGTGCTGGGCATCGGGCCGGTGCTCTGCCCGGGGGACGAGGCGGCCCGGGCGCGCAGCGCGGCCGAGGCGGTGCGCGCCCTGCTCGGGGAGCGGGTGTTCCGGCTGGTCCGCGGGGACGCGGACCCGGCGGACGACGATGCGCTGCGGCTGCGCCAGGCCCACGAGGAGGGCCGCACGTCCGGCCTCGACGCGGGCGTGCTGGAGGACTGGCGCACGGTGCTGGAACTGGTGGCGGCCCGCCACGCGCGGCTCGGCGCGGTCGACTGAGGACACGGCGGCGGCCGTGGCTCGCGCGCCGCGCCGCCGCCGTGGCTCACGCCCGGGTGTCACCCGCGGCGGCTGCGCCCGTCGTCTACCACTTGCCGGGCGCGTAGTCCTTCAGGAAGACGCCGTACAGGTCCTCGCCCGCCTCGCCGCGCACGACCGGGTCGTAGACGCGCGCGGCGCCGTCCACCAGGTCGAGCGGTGCGTGGAAGCCGGCCTCGGCGAGGCGCAGCTTGTCGTAGTGGGGGCGCTCGTCGGTGATCCAGCCGGTGTCGACCGAGGTCATGAGGATGCGGTCGGTCTCGAACATCTCGTGGCCGCTGGTCCGCGTCACCATGTTCATGGCGGCCTTGGCGGCGTTGGTGTTCGGGTGGCCCGCGCCCTTGTAGCCCCGGCTGAAGACGCCCTCCATGGCCGAGACGTTCACGACGTACGCCCGTCCGCTCGCCGCCTTCCGGGCGGCCTCGGCCATGGCCGGGCGGAGCTTGCTGATCAGGATGAACGGCGCCGTGTAGTTGCACAGCTGGGTCTCCAGCAGTTCCACCGGGGAGATCTGCTCGATCGTCTGCACCCAGGTGTTGGACTCCACGACGTCGGGGAGCAGGCCGCCCGCGTCGATGGCGGTGCCGTCGAGGTGCCGGGCGACGCTGGCGTTGCCCGCGACCAGGGCGAGGTCGGCGACCTTCTGCGCGTCGAGGCCGCTGGTGCCGACGGGCAGCGCGGCCAGGCCGTCGACCGCGCCGGAGTTGAACGCGCCGATGACGTGGTGGGCGGGAAGTTCCCCGGCGGGCAGCGGGGCGCTCTCGCCCTCGACCAGGGCGGCGTAGGCCGAGGGCAGGCGGCGCACGGTCTGCGTGGCGTTGTTGATCAGGATGTCCAGCGGGCCGGCCTCGGCGACCTGATCGGCCAGCGCGACGACCTGGCCGGGGTCGCGCAGGTCGATGCCGACGACCTCCAGGCGGTGGATCCAGTCCGCCGAGTCCTCCATCGCCTTGAAGCGGCGGATGGCGTCCTTGGGGAAGCGCGTGGTGATGGTGGTGTGGGCGCCGTCACGGAGCAGGCGCAGCGCGATGTACATGCCGATCTTGGCCCGGCCGCCGGTGAGCAGGGCGCGCTTGCCGGTGAGGTCGGCGCGGGCGTCCCGCTTGGCGCGGTTCTCGGCGGCGCACTTCTGGCACAGCTGGTGGTAGAAGTAGTCGACCTCTACGTAGCGCTGCTTGCAGATGTAGCAGGAGCGCGGGCGCTGGAGTATGCCCGCGATCCGGCCGGGCTCGACCTTGGAGGAGGGCAGGATGCCCTCGGTCTCGTCGTCGATGCGCTCGGCGGAGCCGGTGGCGGTGGCCTCGGTGACGGAGCGGTCGTGCGCGGTCTTGGCGGCCCGGCGCTCCTGGCGGCGGCGCTGCTTCACCGTCCGGTAGATGTGCGAGGTGGCACGGCGCACGGCGATGGCGTCGGGGTGGTCGACGTCGATCCGGTCCAGTTCCTCCAGCACGCTGAGGCAGACGGCCAGCCGCTCCGGGTCGATACCGGGCCCGTGGACCGCCTCGTCCATGGCGGCGTCCGTGGGCACGTCCATCGCCGCCGAGCCGTCGTCTGTCACCGTCATCGCGCTGCCGCTTCCCTGATCACCCGCGCAGCGCTCCGACTCGCGCCCGCTTTCGAACAGCGAATTTTACGGAGCCCGGCCCGACGCACCAAACCGCTGCCCGGACGGGCGGGTGCCGCACCCGGCCGGCCGCACGGCCCCGCACCCGCGGCGGCCGGCGGGGCGCACGCCCCGCGGGGCCCGCCCGCGCCCGGTGGCGCAAGCCGCGCGGGTGGTGCCGGCGGGAACCCGTGCCCCGGGCCCAGCGGCGCCGGTGCCGTGCCCGGTGCTCAGCCGTCGCAGACGGTCAGCAGCGTTTCCACCTCCGCCGACACCGCGTGGGCGAACCGGTCCAGGTCCGGCACGGCCACCGCGTCGGCGACCAGCCCGTAGTGCACGCGCCCGCGGTACGTCGAGATCGCGACCGCCAGCGCCTGGCCGGGCGCGAGCGGGGCCAGGGGGTACACCTCGGTCAGCTGGTGGCCGCCGAGCCGGAGCCCGAACCCGGGCAGCGGCACGCTGGTGACCAGGATGTCGAACCACAGCCGGGCCGCCTGGCCGACCAGCGGCCCGCCCAGCCGGTGCCCGAACGCCGGCACGTGGTCGGCGAGCAGCGCGACCGCGCCGGCCCCCCGGTTGGGACCCGCGTCCTTGTTGCGGATCATCGCGGTGCGCACCGTCTCCAGACGGCCGAGCGGGTCGGGCTCGTCGACCGGAAGCCGTATCAGGTACCCGGAGAGCCGGTTGCCCTGCGGCTGGGCGGAGTGCGGACGGCGCCGGGAGACGGGGATCAGGGCGCGGGGCGCCGCGTCCTCGCTGCCGTCGCCCCGCTCCTCCAGCCAGCGGCGCAGCGCGCCGGCGACGACGGCGATGAGGACGTCGTTCACGGTGCCGCCGGCGTTCTTGCGCACCCGGTGCACGTCGTCGATGTCGAGGACGACCCCGGCGGTGCGGCGGGTGCCGCTGGGCGCGCAGGTCAGCGCGGCGCACGGCCGCATGCCGAGGGTGGACCGGGCGAGCGAGGCGCCGATGTCCAGGGCCCGGCCCACGTCGGACAGCGCGTCCCGGAACAGCCCGGGCATCCGCGCGGGCAGCCGGCGCACGTCGGACAGCAGGCCGCGCGGCGGCTCGGTCGCGCGGGGCGCGCGCTCGGGCAGGTCGACGGGGTCCAGGACGCCGGCGGCGAGTTTCAGCGCGCGCAGCCCGTCGGCGAGGGCGTGGTGGAACTTGAAGAGCACGGCGAAGGACACCCCGTCCTCGCCGGGCAGCACATGCGCCTCCCACGGCGGCCGGCCGCGTTCCAGCGGGCGCTCCATCAGCCGCCCGGCGTCCGCGTGGAAGTCGTCGGTCGGGGCGTGCAGCCGTACGTGGTTCAGGGGGTCGAAGTCCGGGTCGGTCTCGCGGGCGGCGCCGCCGAAGGCGAGCGGCTGCCACAGGTCCCGGATGCGCATGCGCAGGCCGGGTACGGCGGCGGCCCGGGCGGCGAGCAGGTCGGCGGCGTGGGCCCCGGCGGTCGGCGAGTGCGCGGAGAAGACGCCGAGCGCCCCGAGGTGCATCGGGTGCCGGTCGGACTCCATGTTCCAGAAGGCCAGGTCGAGGGGAGCGAGCAGGTCGGAAGTCAAGGGCTTGCCTCACGCGTCGACAAGGGGTGGATCAGCAGTCAATCCCTGCTGAGCGATTACGGTCAAGTACGATCAAGCTACGCACAGTTACGGCCAGGTAAAGTCCCGCCACCGGTGAGAGCGGCGGGACGCAGGCGACGGCTGAGGTCATTTCAGGACGGGCGGCGCCGCTTCGGGTGACGTACCCCACTCCGACGGGCGCGGGCCGACCGTGAAGGCGAGGGAGCGCAGGGAGCGCAGCGCGCCGGTCGTCAGATAGGTCCGGCCGTGCGGCCTGCCGTCCGTGTGCACGGCCTGGACGTAGCGGTCGGCGGCCGAGGTGCCGGGCGCGGTCACCGTCAGCCGGCCGGCGGGCCAGTAGTGGCGGTCCAGGGCGAGGTCGACGCGGTCGAAGACCGGGGTGGTCAGGCCCCAGGTGTCGTAGCCGGGCTGGACCGGGAAGAGGCCGATGGAGGACAGGACGTTCCAGGCGGACATCGTGCCGAGGTCGTCGTTGCCGGTCATGCCGGTGGGGCTGTCGGTGAACAGGGTGAGCGCCGCGTGCACCACGTCCGTGGTCTTCCAGGGCTGGCCGGTGGAGAGGTAGGTGTAGGGCGCGATGAGGTCCGGCTCGTTCATCGGGTTGTAGACGGCGGCGTTGTAGTAGGCGTACGGATCGCCGTGCACCCACACCTCGCGGGCGGTCCCCTCCGGGTCCGCGAGCAGCCGGTCGTAGGCGAAGAAGGCGTCCAGCCGGGCGTTGGCCGCGCGCGTGCCGCCGATCAGGTCGACCATGCCCGGGACGTCCTGCGGGACGAGCCACTGGTACTGCCAGGCCGTGCCCTCGTGGAAGCCGGTGCCGCGGGCCGGGTCGGGGGAGCCGGTGAAGGCGCCGGAGGCGTCACGGGCGCGGAAGAAGCCGGTGCCCGGGTCGAAGACGTTGCGGTAGTTGCGCGAGCGGGCGGCGTAGCGGGCGGCGTCGTCCTCGTGGCCGAGACCGCGGGCCATCTGGGCGAGCATCGCGTCGGCGAGCGCGTACTCCAGGGTGACGGAGGCGCCGTGGTGGTAGTCCGAGTCGCCCATCTTGGCGTACGGCCGGTCCTTGACGTAAGGCGCGAACCCCTCGGCGATGTACTCGGTGTTGGCCTCCCGGCCGATGCCCGGGTGCTCGGCGGGCGGCACGCCGTCGGCGTTCTTCCTCAGCGCGCGGTAGGCCCGCTCCTCGAACCCCTTCAGGAGCCCCATCCGGTAGGCGGTGGTCAGGAACGGGGTGACCGGGTCGCCGCTCATGATGTTCGTCTCGACCGGCCCGTAGCCCCACTTGGGCAGCCACCCCCCGTCCTCGTCGACCGCGACCACCGACCGGGCCATGTCCCGTGCCTCGCGCGGGGCGAGCAGCGCGAGCAGCTGGGCCTGGGTGCGGTAGGTGTCCCACAGCGACCAGTTCTGGTAGTAGGTGAAGCCGCGGGCGCGGTGGATCCGGCGGTCCCAGCCGAAGTAGCGGCCGTCGGCGTCGCTGCCGACGTTGGGCGCGAGCTGGGAGCGGTACAGCGAGGAGTAGAAGGTCCGGCGCAGCGTGGGCGTGCCGCCGCGCACCCGGACGGCGGCGAGCCGGCGCTCCCACTCCTCGCGGGCCCGGTGGCGTACGGCGTCGAAGGCCCGGCCGCCCTCGGCGCGCAGATTGCCGGCGGCGCCGCGCGAGTCGACGTACGACAGGGCGGTGGTCGCCTCGACCGTGCGGTCCCGGGTGGTGTCGAAGCGGACGTAGGCGCCGCCGGATCCGCTGCGGGCGCCCGGGGTGACGGTCCCGCCGTCCCAGGTGCCGAAGGCGGTGAAGGGCCGGCTGAAGCGGGTGATCGTGTAGACCGTGTAGGGGCCGGTGTCCCGGCAGAAGCCGTGGCCGGTGATCTCGGTGCGCACGGTGCGGTCGTCCAGGATCCGCACCGCGCTGCTCACCGCCTTGTGCAGCGACTGGGCCGCGTTCAGCAGGACGTTGGCCTTCTGGGTGGCCGGGAAGGTGTAGCGCTGGACGCCGGTGCGGGCGGTCGCGGTGAGTTCGGCGCGGATGCCGGAGGCGAGGCCGACCCGGTAGTAGCCGGGGCTCGCCTCCTCGTCGTCGTGCGAGAAGGCCGCCGCGTACTGGGCGTGGTCCGTCTGGGTGACGTCGCCCGTGGTGGGCAGCACGGGCAGGTCGCCGCCGATCCGGCAGCCGACGCCGGAGAGGTGGACCAGCGAGAACCCGCGGATACGGTTCTGCGCGTAGTCGTACCCGGTGCTGTGCCCGGTGTCCGGGGAGAGCTGCACCATGCCGAAGGGCACGGCCGCGCCGGGGAAGGTGTTGCCCTCGTTCTGGCTGCCGATGAACGGGTTGACCAGGTCGGTGAGGCGGCCGTCGGTCCGCTCGGCGGCGCGTGCGGCGGGGGTGGCGATCAGCGCGGACGCTGCCATCACCCCGGCCAGGCACAGCCGCGTGCGCCGGGTCCCTCTCATGTCGGATGACCTCCGCAGGTTGGACATCGTTGCCTGCATCCTGGACGGCCGACGGTGCAAACCTGGGCATTCCGAGAGGGTGATGTCGAACGCGTCGCGCCCCGGGGGCCGCTGACGCCCGGTCCGTCAGGGCACCCGCTGCCCCTTCCCCAACGCGATGACCCCGCCCTTGGACACGGTGTACAGCTCGGTGTCCCGCTCCGGGTTGACGCCGATCGTCGCGCCGGGCGGCACCTCGACGTTCTTGTCCAGCACGGCACCGCGGACCACCGCGCCCCGGCCGATGTGGACGTTGTCGTGCAGGACCGAGCCCTGCACAACCGCCCCGGGGTCGACGCGCACGCCCGGGGAGAGCACCGAGCGGGTGACCTGGCCGCGGATCAGGCAGCCCGCGCTGATGATGGACTCGCTCGCGATGCCGCCCGCGTTGAAGCGGGCCGGGGAGAGCTGGTAGGAGTGCGTGTAGATGGGCCACTGCCGGTTGTAGAGGTTGAACGCCGGGCGCTCGGCGATCAGGTCCATGTGAGCCTCGTAGTAGGCGTCCAGGGTGCCCACGTCCCGCCAGTAGCCCTGGTCGCGGCTGGTCTCGCCGGGCACGTGGTTGTCGCTGAAGTCGTAGAGCTGCGCCGCGCCGCGCGCGGTCAGCTGGGGCAGGATCGAACCGCCCATGTCGTGCACGGACTGGCTGTCCTCGGCGTCCCGGTGCAGTGCCTCGATCAGGACCTTGGTGGTGAAGACGTAGTTGCCCATCGAGGCGAAGACCCTCTCCGGGTCGTCCGGCAGGCCCGGGGGGTCGGCGGGCTTCTCCAGGAAGCGCTCGACGGTACGGCCATCGGAGCCCGGGGTGATCACCCCGAAGGACGAGGACTCCGCGCGCGGCACCCGGATGCCGGCCACCGTCACCCCCGCACCGCCCTCGATGTGCTGCGCGAGCATCTGCCGCGGGTCCATGCGGTACACGTGGTCGGCGCCGAACACTGCCACGTACTCGGGCTGTTCGTCGTGGACCAGGTTCAGCGACTGGAGGATGGCGTCGGCGCTGCCCAGGTACCAGCGCGGGCCGAGGCGCTGCTGGGCGGGGACCGGGGTGACGTAGTTGCCGAGCAGGCTGGACATCCGCCAGGTGGTGGTGATGTGCCGGTCCAGCGAGTGCGACTTGTACTGGGTCAGCACACAGATGCGCAGCACGTCGGCGTTGACGAGGTTGGACAGGACGAAGTCGACGAGCCGGTAGGTGCCGCCGAAGGTGACGGCTGGTTTGGCGCGGTCCGCGGTCAGCGGCATCAGGCGTTTGCCCTCGCCGCCCGCCAGCACGATCCCGAGTACGGAAGGCCCTCCACGACGCATGGCCGCTCCCCTCACCGTGGTTGAACCATGGTTGCCCCGAGCAGACCGGACTAAGCCTGCTTGACGATCTCCTCGTACAGCCCCGCCGTGCGGCGGGCCACCGCGTCCCAGCCGAACTCCCCCACCGCGCGCACCCGTCCGGCCTCGCCCATCCGCCGGGCCGCGTCCGGATCGCCGAGGACGGCGTCCAGCGCCCGGGCGAGCCCGGACTCGAAGCCGTCGTCCACGTCGACCAGGAGGCCGGTACGGCCGTCGTCCACGACCTCGGGGATGCCGCCCACCCGGGACGCGACGACCGGTGTGCCGCAGGCCATCGCCTCCAGGTTGACGATGCCCAGCGGCTCGTACACCGACGGGCAGGCGAACACCGTCGCGTGGGTGAGGAGTTGGATCACCTCCGTGCGCGGCAGCATCTGCGGGATCCAGAACACGCCCGCCCGCACCCGGCGCAGCTCCTCGAACAGCTCCTGGAACTCCCGCTCGATCTCGGGGGTGTCGGGCGCGCCCGCGCACAGCACGACCTGGGTGCCGGGGTCGATGTCCCGTACCGCGCGCAGCAGATGGGGCACGCCCTTCTGCCGGGTGATCCGGCCGACGAACAGGACGTACGGGCGGGCGGGGTCGATGCCGTGCCGGGTGAGCGCGTCGGTGCCGTGGTCGGGCCGGTACAGGCGCGTGTCGATGCCGTTGTGGACGACGTGGACGCGGGCCGGGTCGAGGGCCGGGTAGCAGGCGAGGATGTCGTCGCGCATGGCGCCGGAGACGGCGATCACCGCGTCGGCGGCCTCGACCGCGGTGCGCTCGGCCCAGCCCGAGAGCGCGTAGCCGCCGCCGAGCTGTTCGGCCTTCCAGGGGCGCAGCGGCTCCAGCGAGTGCGCGGTGACCACGTGCGGGATGCCGTACAGCAGCTTGGCGACATGGCCGGCGAGATTGGCGTACCAGGTGTGGGAGTGGACGAGTTCGCGGCCTTCGAGGGCGGCGGCCATGGCGAGGTCCACGGAGAAGGTGCGCAGCGCGTCGTTGGAGCCGTCGAGGACGGACCAGGGCCGGTGGCGTACGACGCCGACGCCGCGCCCCTCGCCCCAGCAGTGCACCTCCAGGTCCACCAGGGCGGTCAACTCGCGGGCGAGGAACTCCACATGGACACCGGCGCCGCCGTACACATCCGGGGGGTACTCCCGGGTCAGCAGTCCCACTCGCACCCGACAACCCCCTGGTCTCGGTGGCAGGTTCCCCTCATGGTCACCCAGATGCGGCGCCCGGGGAAGAGCGCGGGGTCGAGCGCGGGGGTCGGGTGAGGCAGCAGTCGCCGCAGAGCCCGCCGCCGGGCACCCGGTAGTACAGACAGCAGCTGCGGCGCCGGAACGCCGTCCCGGTGCGGGTGCCGGTGGCGCTCAGCAGGGGGTGGGCGAAGAGTTCACCGGTGAGCGCCCGGGCGCGGGCCGCGACGTCGGTACGTCCGTGGGCGCGCGCCCAGCGGCTCAGTTCCCGGGCGGTCGCGGCCAGCGCGGAGCCCGCATTGCCCCGCAGCAGGCCCGGCGCGACGCCGTAGCGCGCCCGCAGGACCGCCGACAGGGGCTCCAGGTGGCCGTGCAGCACGGTGTCGGCGAGCGTGGCCGCGTCCCCGGGCAGCGGGCGCAGCTCGGCGAGCCACAGATCGTCGGGGACGGCGGCGCGGGCGTCCCAGCGCAGCAGGCGCGGGTCCAGGTCGGGCAGCCGGCCGTACAGGACGGCACAGCCGAGGGCCGCCGACCACAGCCGGGCGGCCAGCCCCTGCTGGGCGAGGGAGGCGGCGACCCTTGGCTCGCCGGTCCCGAGCCGGTCCGCGACGGTGGCGACGCGCAGCGCCAGGGGGTCGCGGCCGGTCTGCGTGCCCGCCCCCGCGTAGCCCTCCGCGAGGGTCGGCAGCCGTCGTGCCCCGGTGCCGTCGGCGGCTGCCGGGAGGGTGCGCAGGGGGAAGAAGCCGCCGAGGGCGCGCAGGGCGGAGAGAGCGGGGTCCAGGTCCACGACAGACACTCGTACCAGGCGCGGCGCGGGGGTGATCGGGCGGGTGTCCGCCCGCCCTCACCCGTCCTGGGGATGATCAGACCGCTGGTGTACTCCATCGGCAGTAGGACGCATTGCGTGCTCAGGTACGACGACGGGAAGCACCCGGGCGGGCAGAGTGTTGGCCATGGAAGCCGACCGTACGCCGCGCCGGGCCCAGGACGCCCGTCGCACCCAGAGGAGACACCGATGAGCGCCCTGGCGTTGTCCGTGCTCCTGTCGGTCGTCTCCGCCCTGGCCTACGCGGGCGGAGCGATCGTGCAGGAGCAGGTCGCGGTGTCCTCCCCCGACAGCGGGTACCTGCCGCTGCGCCGGCCGGGCTGGTGGGGCGCGCTGGCGCTCAACGGTCTCGGCGGCGTGCTGCACGTCGTGGCGCTGGCCTACGGTCCGCTCAGCCTGGTCCAGCCGCTCGGCGCGCTGACCATCGTCTTCGCGCTGCCCATGGCGGCGCTGTGCGTCGGCCGCCGGGCCGGCGCGACCGCCTGGCGCGGCGCCCTCATGGCCACGGTGGGCCTCGCCGGTCTGCTCTCCCTGGTCGGCTCCTCCTCCGCGCACTCCCTCACCCCGGCCCAGCGGCTGGCGGTCGCGCTGGTCACCGGCGGGGCGGTGGTGGCGCTGATGTTCGCGGGCCTGGCCGCGCACCGGCATCCCGCCGTGCGCAGCGTGCTGCTCGCCACCGCCTCCGGCATCGCGTTCGGCATGTCGTCGGTGTTCACCAAGACCGTGGCCGTCGACTGGAGCCACGGCATCGCACTGGGCGACCTGCCCTCGCTCGCGGTGATCGTCCTGTTCTCGGTCGCCGGCGTCCTGCTGTCCCAGGCCTCCTACCGGGGCGGCGGCCTCGCCGCCCCGCTGGCCACGCTGACGGTGGTCAATCCGGTGCTGGCCGCCGCGGTCGGCATCCTGATGTTCGGCGAGACGTTCCGCTACGGCACCACGGGCACCGTGCTCGCCCTGGGCTGCGGGGTGGTGGCGGCGGGCGGACTGATCATGCTGACGACGGAACGGCTGACAGGCGAGCCGGCGCCGGCCTCGGCGACGGCCTGGGACGAGCCCGCGCCGGCCTCGGCAGCAGCCTGGGACGAGCCGGTGTCCGCTGTTCCGGCACCGGCCGTCCGGTCGTCGGCCGAGGTGCCCTCCGCGCAGGCCGTGCCGGTCGCCGAGGAGCCGACGCGAACCGGCGAGCCGGCGGCGCGGGGCGCCGAGGACGCGCGTCTCGCCATGCCGCACCAGCGCAAGGACGTGGGGGCGGGGGCGGAACGGGGCGGGCGCGCGGAGAGCGGCGCCGGGGTGGCCGGGCCGACGGCCCGCGCCGGGACGGCCGAGGCCGTGGTGCGCGCCAAGCCGATCGAGGCGACCCTGCACGCCGGGCCGATCGAGGCGACCCTGCACGCCGGGCCGGCCGAGCCGGTCGGTCACGGCGGGCCGGTCGAGCGGGCGGTCCGCGCCGCGGCGGCCGAGTCGGTCGTGTCCGGGCTGCTGGCGTCCGGGCCGGCCGGGAGCGGCGGGGCGGACACCGACGGGGCCGGGCCGATCGGCGACGCTGTGCTCCCGGCGTCGTACACCCCGCTGCCCGCGGGTGTCACCGTGCCCCTGCCGCTGCTGGACCGGCACCCGTGCCCGCGTCAGATCCTGACGCCGCCTGCCCGGAGGTAGGCGAGCGGGTCGACGTCCGAGCCGAATCCGGGCCCCGTCCGCACCTCGAAGTGCAGATGCGGGCCCGTGACGTTCCCGGTGGCGCCGGAGCGGCCGATGCGCTGGCCCGCGGTGACGCTCTGGCCGTCCCGCACGGCGATGGCCGACAGGTGGGCGTACTGGGTGTAGCGGCCGTCGGCGTGCCGGATCACGACCTGGTAGCCGTACGAGCCGCCCCAGCCCGCGGCCACCACGCGCCCGGCCGCCGCCGCCTTCACGGAGGTGCCGGTCGGCACGAGGAAGTCGATGCCGGTGTGGTAGCCCTTCGACCAGTGCGAGCCCGCCACGTGGTAGCCGGTGCCGACGGACGCGGTCACCGGGGCGACGAGCGCGTGCCGGGCCGGGGGCGTCGTGCGGTGGGTGGTGGGATGCTCCGAAGGGGCCTTCTTCTTCGGTGCCTTGGGGGGTGCGGAGCGGGTCGGGGTGCCGTTCAGGCTGAGCCGCTGCCCCGGAATGATCAGGTCGGGATCGGTGCCGATCGTGGCGCGGTTGCCCGCGTACAGCGTGCGCCAGCCGCCCGTCACGTGGTGGTCGCCGGCGATGCCGGAGAGGGTGTCGCCGTGCACCACGGTGTACATCTCGGCCCGGCCGGCCCGGGACTGCGGGGTGGTCTGCGGCTGCACGTCCCTGACGGAGCCGGAGTGCGCGGAACCGGTCTTCGCGGGGCGCGTGGTGCTGGTCTCGGTGTGCACGTCGGGGGCGGGTCCGCCCCGGGTCAGGGCGGCCCGCACCGAGCACACCGGCCAGGCGCCCGGCCCCTGCCCGTCGAGTACCTTCTCGGCGACGGCGATCTGCTCCGCCCTGGTGGCCAGGTCGGCGCGCGGCGCGAACCGGGCGCCGCCGTAGGCCTCCCAGGTGGACTGGGTGAACTGGAGCCCGCCGTAGTAGCCGTTGCCCGTGTTGACGCTCCAGTTGCCGCTGGACTCGCAGGCGGCGACCTTGTTCCAGGTGGCCGCGTCGGCGGCGTCCGCGGTGCCGGCGGCGACCAGCGGGAGCGCGAGGCCGGCGCCACCCGCCGTGACGGTGAGTGAGGCGCGGTTGATCCTGTTCGGCTGGTACCGGCGGTGCCGGCCGCGTACGGCCATGTCCGAAATCCCCTCGCCATGCGTCAGGAGCGGCAAAAGTAAGCGCCCCGAACAGGCCATGACAAGACAGGAAATCGGCCTCCCGTGCGGCCCAAGTGGCCGGGAACGGCCCCCGTTTGATCCAACGGGCCGGTCAGTGAGGCGGACGGCGGCTCCGCCGCGTACACATGCGTGGCGGGTCGGATGTGCGCTCGCCGTAGCGGCACGTCAGGATGGGCAAGGACCCGTACTGACGGAGCCGTAGTACACGAGGCAACCAGGGAGCAGGCGGTATGAGCACTTCAGCGCAGATCGGTGTCACGGGCCTCGCGGTCATGGGCCGCAACCTCGCGCGGAACTTCGCGCGCAACGGCTACACGGTCGCCGTGCACAACCGTACGGTGTCGCGGACGAAGGCGCTGGTCGAGGAGTTCGGGGACGAGGGCGACTTCGTCGGGGCCGAGACCGCCGAGGAGTTCGTGGCGGCCCTGGAGCGTCCGCGCCGGCTGGTCATCATGGTCAAGGCGGGCCAGCCGACGGACGCGGTGATCGAGGAGTTCGCCCCGCTGCTGGAGCCCGGCGACATGATCATCGACGGTGGCAACGCGCACTTCGCGGACACCCGGCGCCGGGAGCGGGAGCTGCGCGAGCGGGGCATCCACTTCGTCGGCACGGGCATCTCCGGCGGCGAGGAGGGCGCGCTGCACGGCCCGAGCATCATGCCGGGCGGTTCGAAGGAGTCGTACGGGTCGCTGGGTCCGATGCTGGAGAAGATCTCCGCGAAGGCGGAGGACGGCGCGCCGTGCGTGACGCACGTGGGCCCCGACGGTGCCGGGCACTTCGTGAAGATGGTCCACAACGGCATCGAGTACGCCGACATGCAGCTGATCGGCGAGGCGTACCAGCTGCTGCGCGACGTCGCCGGGTACGCGCCCGCGCAGATCGCGGACATCTTCCGCACCTGGAACACCGGCCGGCTGGACTCGTACCTGATCGAGATCACCGCCGAGGTGCTGTCCCACGTGGACGCGGCCACCGGCAAGCCGTTCGTGGACGTCGTGATGGACCAGGCCGAGCAGAAGGGCACCGGCCGCTGGACGGTGCAGATCGCGCTGGACCTGGGCGTTCCGGTGTCCGGCATCGCCGAGGCCGTCTTCGCCCGTTCGCTGTCCGGCCACGCGCCGCTGCGGGCCGCGTCGCGGGACCTGGCCGGCCCGAAGCCGTCCCCGCTGAGCGAGTCGGAGGCCGCCGCCTTCGCCGACCGGGTGGAGCAGGCGCTGTACGCGTCCAAGATCGTGTCGTACACGCAGGGCTTCCACGAGATCGCCGCGGGCAGCGAGGAGTACGGCTGGGACATCGACCTGGGCGCGGTGGCCTCGATCTGGCGGGGCGGCTGCATCATCCGGGCCGCGTTCCTGGACCGCATCCGCGCCGCCTACGACGCCCGGGCCGACCTGCCGAGCCTGCTGTCGGACGAGACGTTCGCCCGCGAGATCGCCGAGGCGCAGGACGACTGGCGGGAGGTGCTGGTCGCGGCGACCCGCCAGGGGGTGCCGACGCCGGGATTCGCGGCGGCGCTGGCGTACTACGACGCGCTGCGGGCCGAGCGGCTGCCGGCGGCGCTGACGCAGGGACAGCGGGACTTCTTCGGCGCCCACACGTACCGGCGGGTGGACCGGGAGGGCTCGTTCCACACGCTGTGGGGCGGGGACCGGAGCGAGGTGACCGCGTAGCGCGGTCCGGCTAGAGGGTCTCGGTCGCCTTCCGTCTCGGTCGCCTCGGCCGCCTCGACCGTCTTGCTCAGTTCGGTCGGGGCGCGGGTGCGGGTGCGGGTGCGGACGGGGCCTGGCTGGCCGCGCCCACGCGGCGCGGCTGACCCGCATCCGGATACCGCCCCGCGCCCCTCGGAGGAGCCCGGCGCCTCTCCTGTCCCAGGCGCCCGGCCCCTGCCGTGTCTCAGGTGAGCGGAGGCCCCGGCTCCGGGTTCGGCACGGGCTCCGGGCCCGGCGGGATGGGGGACGGGGACGGCTCCGGGGGGCCCGGGTGGGGCGGGGGCGGGCTCGGGTTGGGGCCCGGCGGGGGTGGCGTGGGCTGCGGGCCCGGTTCCGGTGTCGGGACCGGGCTCGGGTACGGATCCGGCGGGGTCGGGCCCGGACCCGGTGTCGGGCCCGGCGGTACCGGGTCGGGGTGCGGGTTCGTCATGCTGTCCTCCGGGCAGTCACGGGACGTCGCCTCTGGACTACTCCCCCGCCTACCCGACAGCCGCCCGGCCACTCACCCGACGGCAGCACCGAACGGGTCCGGGCGGGTGGCCGACGGGGGGTTGAGCGGGTGCTCGCTGGGAGGTGGCCGGGGGTGGGGGCACGCGGAGAGCCGTCCAGGGCGAGTGCACACGGGGAGATGGCCGGGGGCGGGTGCACGCGGAGAGCCGTCCAGGGCGAGTGCATGCGGAGAGGGGGCCAGGGGCGGGTGCACGCGGAGAGCCGTCCGGGGGGCGAGTGCACACGGGGACACGGCCAGGGGCGGGTGCACGCGGAGAGCCGTCCGGGGGCGGATGCTTACGGAGAGACAGCCCGATGGGCGCCCTCACATCCGGAACCGCCCCCTCGACCGACCGCACCCTCGAACCGGGCCCGAGGAGCGACGGCACCCTCGAACCGGTCCGGGTGGACCGCCGCTCGATCAGAAGCGGTCCGGGTGGGCGCGCAGCCAGTCCTTCGCGGCCGACAGCAGTCGGGGGTCGGCCGGCGGGGCCGCCTCGGGGTGGCGTTCGGCCCACTTCACGACGTACGGGCAGAGCGGGGCCACCGGGACGCCCTCGCGCTCGGCGAGGGCGTACAACTCACGGGCGAGCGATCCGGCGATGCCCTTGCCCTCGTGGGCGGGCTCGACAATCGTGTGGACGGGGACCAGGGCGCGCTCGGGCGCCTCCAGGACGAAGTACTCGATGCGACCGACGACTTCACCGTCGCCGACGGCCTCCAGACGGCCCGCCGCCCGGTCGTCGCGGATCTCGGTCTCGCTCATGGGCACGCACGCTCCTGTCCTGGTCAGCCGGTCAGGCCCCGACGGCCTGCGGGCTGCGCTGCTGGTCCGAGCCGGGCACCGGTTCGGACGGGTCGGCGCCGAGGGACACGATCCGGTTGCCGGCGTCGACGTGCACGACCCGGGGCCGCAGCGCGCGTGCCTCCGCGTCGGTGACCTGAGCGTAACTGATGATGATCACAAGGTCGCCGGGGTGGACGAGGTGGGCCGCGGCCCCGTTGATCCCGATGACCCCGGACCCGCGCTCACCCTCGATGACGTACGTCTCCAGCCGGGCGCCGTTGGTGACGTCCACGATGTGCACCAGTTCCCCGGGCAGCAGGTCGGCGGCGTCGAGGAGATCGGCGTCGATGGTCACCGATCCCACGTAGTGCAGGTCGGCCTGGGTGACGGTGGCTCGGTGGATCTTGGACTTGAACATGGTACGAAGCACGAAGAAACTCCCGATTCGTCTGCTCCCTGCCTGCTTTTTGCAGGTCAAGGGCGGTCTCCGGACCGTACAACGATTCGCATGTCTGGTCAGCTGTCCTCGGGTGTCTCAGGACTCACACTGACCCGTTGCTGACTTTCGTGATGCATCATCAGGCAGGCTGCGCCAGCGCGGGACGGCCACGGCCGTAAGGGGTCGACCCGGTGCCTCGGCGACGACAGTGCCCCCAGCCAGGGTGTTCGATTCCGCCGTCCTCGGCCGTCCAATGGGCCAGGACGTCTTCGTCCACCAAGGCCTTGGCAGCGCCGCCCTCATGATCAGCAGTGCTCCACGCCAGCGCCTCGCCCCAACCGTTGGCCAGCTCGTCGGCCCCTCCACGGTCTCTCACGTCACCACCTACCAGCCCCTGAGCCGCCGCAGGCTACAGCCTCGCCCCGATATTGCTTGCAGTGGATCACGGCCTTGCGCCCCGGGCTGCAACGCCCGTGGTGCCATGTTGCTCGGCGACCCTGTCCCAACCTTGTGCCGGCTCTGCGGCGTGGACGGTATAGGCGCCCGGGAGCCTGTTAGAGGTCCTAACAAAGGCGTTGGACGTGGCGGTGGATGATCAGGCATGTGGCGAGGCCGAGGAAGGCTTCGTGGATGTCGTCGCGTCGTTCCCACCGAATCCGCAGGCGGCGAAAGCCCTGCAGCCAGGCGATCGACCCTCGGCTTCTCCGGGGCCGACGGCGCTCCCCCGTCGCCTCCGGGCCGAGATCTCCTCCGTGCGGGGATCGTCCGTCGCAGCGTCTCCATCGGTGTCGCGCGCCTTTGCCCAGGCCCTCAGCACAGCCGTCTGTCGTGCACCGAGTCATGCCAGCCGGGCGACGCCGTCAACCGCTCTGGAGGGCACGTATCCGTCGGCGTTCGCGTAGCGCAGCAGCGGCGCTTCCACCAGGTCGACACCGAGGAACGCATTTTCCCAACGAATCCGTGCAACCTTTTCCACATCCGGAGAGTCCGCGTCTACATGTAGACGACGTGCGTGTACATGTACACGCACGTCCTGGACATGCAGGCCCAACTCGCGCCAACTCGTGCCGCAGTCGGTCTCGCTCGACCTGACCGAGCCCCAGGGTTTGCACGTTCTACGCAAAGACCGACTCGGGCACGACGCTGTTCACAACGGCACGCCCTCAACCGGACAGCAGCTCCCCCACAGCGACCCTCAGGCCGGGCGCGGCCACTTCGCCGACGATTCGATCCTGCACACCACCCACCCCCGCCCACTTCACGGTGGGCTAGGTAATGCGTTGACGATGTCAACGTATTGAATATCTATGAAATAACGTCATCTTCGTGTACTGTAACAACGGCCTCACTATCCGTTCTGACACCATGGACTGTGCGGCAGCAGATCAGGGGGCGCGTTCCGGTTCGGAACCGCAAGAACGCGAGCAGTAGGTAGAGGAGCGGCAGTGAGCCACGAGCTCGTCGACGGCAGATTCCGTATCGGGCGCGTCATCGGCAGGGGCAACATGGGGGAGGTCCACCAAGCCGAGGACCTGCGCGCTCCCGAGGGCTCACCGGAGCGCACCGTCGCCGTGAAGACGATCCTGCGCCGCCGCACCGGGGGCCGGATCGACACCGGCGGCGACACCAAGGCCGTGGAGCGCTTCGCTCGCGAAGTGGGGATCATGCGGCATCTGGACCACCACCCCAACCTCGCCCGGCTCATCGAGGGCGGCATCGCCGCGGACCGCGACGATCTGCCCTACCTGGCGATGGAGTTGCTGGACGGCGAGTCGCTGCGCGACCTCATCGAGGAGGAGCCGCAGCTCCCGATCCCGTGGGTCGCTGCCATCGGCGCGCAGATCGCTGCCGGCCTCGCCGCCGCGCACGCGAAGGGCGTGGTCCACCGGGACCTGAAGCCCGCCAACGTCATGCTCACGCGGGGCGGCACCGTCAAGGTGCTCGACTTCGGCATGGGCAGCATCGTCGACGACCCGGACCAGACCCGCCTGACCAGCACGGGCGTCAGCGTGGGCACGGCCCGCTACATGGCGCCGGAACAGTGCCAGGCCAAGCAGGTGACCCAGGCCGCCGACCTCTACGCCCTGGGCTGCCTGCTGTACGAGATGCTCGTCGGCGTCCCTCCGTTCACGAGCGAGTCGGCGTACGAACTCGCCGAGCGGCACGTCCACCAGGAGCCCAGCCCCGTCCGCGCGATCCGCGGCGAAACCCCCGCCGAGCTCGCGCGCCTCGTCGACCGCCTGCTGGCCAAGGACCCGGCGAACCGCCCGGCAGACGCCGTGACCGTACGGGACGCCCTGCTCCCCCTCGCCGTACCGTCGGACGACACCAGCCTCGTCCCCACCTGGAGCGGGCAGGACCCGACGCTCCCCCTGCGCGAGGCCACCCCGGCCCCGGCGCCCGTCGCCCCGCAGCAGCCCGCCCTGGTGACCGGTTCCGGCGCCGGCATGGATGTCTTCGGCGTCCACCAGGCGCTGATCCGGGATTACCGCTCCTTCACGGAGGGCGGCACCGTCATCCGCGACGAGCGCATCAAGGCGTACGTCGAGAAGGACCTCGACGACAAGTCCCAGTGGCCGAACCCCTGGCTTTCGCTCAACCCGTTCTTCCAGGGCGGCGGCACCGTGGTCGAGCTCGCCCAGCAGAAGGTGCTGCACCCCGAGTGCGCCCGTATCTTCCAGGCGAAGAAGACCGAGGGCGGCACCGTCTGCGACGGCCGGCCGCTGCTCCTGCACCGGCACCAGCGCGACGCCATCGACGCCGCCGCGTCCGGGGCGTCGTACGTCCTGACGACCGGCACCGGGTCCGGCAAGTCGCTCTCGTACATCGTCCCGATCGTGGACAAGGTGCTGCGCCAGCGCGACGAGGAGGGCCCGAACGCAGCTAAGCGAGTGCGGGTGATCATCGTGTATCCGATGAACGCGCTCGCCAACAGCCAGCTGCGCGAACTGGAGAAGTACCTGCGCGACGGCTACGGCGCGGGCCGTGAGCCGGTCACCTTCGCCCGCTACACGGGCCAGGAGGACGACGCGAAGCGCAAGGAGATCCGCGACAACCCGCCGGACATCCTGCTCACCAACTACGTGATGCTGGAGCTGATGCTGACCCGCCCGGCCGACCGGGCGAGCCTCATCAAGATGGCGCGGGGCCTGGAGTTCCTCGTCTTCGACGAACTGCACACCTACCGCGGCCGTCAGGGCGCCGACGTCGCCCTGCTGATCCGCCGGGTCCGCGACGCCTGCCGGGCGGAGGACCTCCAGTGCATCGGCACGTCGGCCACCATGTCCACGGAGGGCACGCTGGAGGACCAGCGGCAGGTGGTCGCCGGTGTGGCGAGCACGCTGTTCGGTACGACGGTCCGGCCCGAGCACGTCATCGGCGAGACCCTGGTCCGGGCGACCGGCGAGGCGCCCGCCACCGTACCCGCCGAACGCCTCACCTCACCCGCCCCGCGCGCCTACGACGACCTGGCGCAGGACCCCCTGGCCCGCTGGATCGAGGACCGCTTCGGCCTCGTCGAGGACGACGCCACGGGCCGCCTCGTACGCCGGCCGCCGACGCAGATCGAGGTCGCGGCGCGCGAGTTGCACGAGACGTCGGGCGTCGCGGAGGAGCTGTGCGCGGAGGCGATCCGCGCCACCCTGGAAGCCGGCTCCCAGGCACTCAACCCGCGCAACGAACGGCCGCTGTTCGCGTTCCGCCTGCACCAGTTCCTCTCCAAGGGCGACACGGTCTACGTCACCCTGGAGAACAAGTCCGTCCGCCACCTCACTCGTTCCTACCAGCTCGAACAGCCGGGCAGCGGAGGCAAGTTGCTGATGCCTCTGGCCTTCTGCCGGGAGTGCGGCCAGGAATACCTGACGGTGTGGCGCTCCGAGAAGGACGGTGAGGTGCGCTACGAGGCCCGCCGCGACACCTCGGCGACCGGCGGCAGGCAGGGGGACGGCTATCTGTACGTGGACCACGAGCGTGAGTGGCCGTCCAACGTCCAGTACGCCGTCGACGACCGCCGACTGCCCGAGTCCTGGTTGGAGTTGGACGACAAGGGCCAAGAGGTCGTCAAGCGCGCGTACCGCGACCGCGTCCCGAAGTCCGTCACCGTCGACCCGTTCGGCCGAGAAGGCCGGGGCAGCCAGGGCGGCGAGCTGAAGGCCGCGTTCATCCCCTCTCCCTTCCTCTTCTGTCTGCACTGTGGTGTGGCGTACGAGCAGACGCGCGGCCGGGACTTCGCCAAGCTGGCCACGCTGGACCAGGAGGGCCGTTCGTCGGCGACCTCCCTGGTCTCGGCGTCGATCGTGCGCTCGCTGAAGTCGGTGCCGGAGGAGGCGCTGGACAAGGAGGCGCGCAAGCTCCTCACGTTCGTCGACAACCGGCAGGACGCCTCCCTCCAGGCGGGCCACTTCAACGACTTCGTGCAGATCACCCAGTTGCGCGGCGCCCTGTACCGGGCGGCCCAGGACGTCGGCGAGGAGGGCCTGCACCACGAGGAGCTGGCCTCCGCCGTGACCAACGCGCTCGCCGTCTCCCCCGTCGACTACACCGGCGAGTCCGACCTGCCCCCGTCCCTGGCCCGCAACGCGGCCCGCACCCTGCGGGACGTGATCGCCTTCCGGCTCTACCTCGACCTGGAGCGCGGCTGGCGTATCACCATGCCCAACCTGGAGCAGACCGGCCTGCTGGAGATCGACTACGAGGACCTGGACTGGATCGCCGCCAAGCAGGACCGCTGGGAGGGCACCCACCAGGCGCTGCGGGACGCCGACCCGGCACTGCGGGCCGAGGTGATGAGGGCGCTGCTGGACGAGATGCGCCGCTCGCTGGCCATCGACGTGTCGTACTTCCGCGACGACACCTTCGAATCCCTGCAGCGGGCGAGCGAGGAACGGCTCGTGGACCCGTGGATCCTGTCCGCCGCCGACAAGCCCCGCGTCGGCACCGCCTACCCGCACCCGTCCCGGCCGGGCATGGACCGCGCGAGTCTGTTCCTGTCTGCACGCGGCAAATACGGCAAGTACCTCAAGCGCACCGACCGCACCTTCCGGGACCTCGACCAGGACGACCTCCAGCTGATCATCACGGAGCTGCTGAAGGTGCTGACCAAGGCGGGCCTGGTGAAGGAGGTGGAAGCAGCGCCGCAGCGGGCCGGCCGCTTCCGCCGGACGTCGTCCGTCACCACGACCGGGTACCGGGTGGCCGCCCAGTCGCTGGTGTGGCGCGCCGGCAAGGGCGAGTCGGGCGCGCACGACCCGCTGACCCGCACCTACCAGAGCGGCGACGGCCCGCGCATCAACACGTTCTTCCTCAAGCTGTACCGGGAGACCGCCGACGCCCTGTCCGGCCTGTACGCCCGCGAGCACACCGCGCAGGTGTCCCCGGAGGACCGGGAGGCACGTGAAGAGGCCTTCCGCAAGGCCGAGTTGAAGCTGCTGTACTGCTCCCCCACCATGGAGCTGGGCGTCGACATCTCCTCACTCAACGCGGTGATGATGCGCAACGTGCCGCCGACGCCCGCCAATTACGCCCAGCGTTCGGGCCGCGCGGGCCGCAGCGGTCAGCCCGCCCTGGTGACGACGTACTGCGCGACCGGCAACAGCCACGACCAGTACTACTTCCGCCGCTCCGAGCGCATGGTGGCGGGCGCGGTCGCCCCGCCGCGCCTGGACCTCGCCAACGAGGACCTGGTCCTCTCCCACCTCCAGGGCATCTGGATCGCCGAGGCAGGCCTGCGCCTGGGCCGCTCCCTGCCCGAGGTGCTCGACGTGTCGTACCCGGACACGGGCGACCGCCCGAACCCCGCCCTGCACCTGCTGCCCGACATCCGGGACGCCGCCCACGACGACGGCGCCCAGCGACGCACGGTCGCCGCGGCCCTGCGGGTCCTCGGCCCGCTGTTCAGGGACTTCACCGAGACCACGTGGTGGCACGACGACTGGATCGACGACAAGGTCCGCACCGTCGCAGAACGCTTCGACCGCGCCTTCGACCGCTGGCGCAGCCTGTTCCGCGCCGCGCTCGACGACCAGTACGTGCAGAACAAGCGCCGCCTCGACTACAGCCTCACCGAGGGCGACCGCAACCGGGCCAACGCCCGCCGCCGCGAGGCCGAGACGCAGCTCAACCTGCTGATGAACGAGAGCGTCGACAGCAAGTCGGTCCTCTCCGACTTCAACCCGTACCGCTACCTGGCCTCCGAGGGCTTCCTGCCCGGCTACAGCTTCCCCCGCCTGCCGCTGGCCGCGTACATCCCGACGATCGGCCGCCGCCGCGGCGACGGCGACTACCTCCAGCGCCCCCGCTTCCTCGCCATTCGCGAGTTCGGCCCCGGTTCGCTGATCTACCACGAGGGCGCCCGCTATCAGGTGACCCGCATCCAGCTGCCCCCGGACTCCTCCGGCGAGCTGACCACGGGCGAGGCGCGCCGCTGCGCGAACTGCGGCTACCACCACGAGCCCAAGGAGCGCGAGGACCGCTGCGGTTTCTGCAACGAGACGCTGGGCGCGGCGACGTACGGCCTCCTCCACCTGCACACCGTGTACACCACGCGCCGGGAGCGGATCTCCTCGGACGAGGAGGAGCGGCGCCGGGCCGGTTTCCGACTGGAGACGTCGTACCGCTTCCACGACCACGGCGTCCGCAAGGGCCGCCTGAACGCCACGGTCGCCGACGCGGCGGGACAGCTCGCTCAGATCGCGTACGGCGACTCCGCGACCGTCCGCATCACCAACACCGGCCGGGTACGCGCCCGTACGGACGAGCCACCGGGCTACTGGCTGGACCTGGCCGACGGCCGCTGGATGAACGACAAGGACGCGGCCGAGGCGTCCGGCGACTCCAGCGAGCTGCCGATCGTGGACGCGGACGGTAACGAGCGGCGCCGTAAGAAGCGGGTCATCCCGTTCGTGGAGGACCGCCGCAACATCCTCGTCGTCACCCTCGACGAGGCGCTGCCCGAGCCGGTCGCGCTCACGCTCATGTACGCGCTGGAGCGGGGCATTGAGGCGGAGTTCGAGCTGGAGGACGCCGAACTGTCCAGCGAGCTGCTGCCGCCGGACGACGGCCCGAGGCGCCGCATCCTGTTCATGGAGGCCGCGGAGGGCGGCGCCGGCGTACTGCGCCGCCTCCAGGCGGAGGACGACGCCCTCGCCAAGGCGGCCCGACGCGCGCTGGAGATCTGCCACTTCTCCGAGGACGGCAAGGACGAGGGCGGCGAGGCACACCGCCCGGGACGCGCCTGCGCGCTCGGCTGCTACGACTGCCTCCTCACGTACGGCAACCAGCTCGACCACGCCCAGATCAACCGGCACACGGTGGCGGCCCTGCTGGTGCGGTTCGCGTCGGCGGCGGCGAGCCGTGAGGCGCGGGGCGAGTCCCGCTCGGAGCAGTTCCGGCGACTCATGGCCGAAACCCCAGCCGATCCCACGCCGGTCGAGGCATCGGCGTCCGAACTCGCCGCACAGGGCGACTTCCTGGGCTGGGTGAAGGCGTGCGGGCTGCGCCTCCCGGACGAGAAGGACGTCTTCCTGACGGAGGCGAACGCGGCACCGGACTTCGTGTACCGGCTGCCGGGCGCCAACGTCGCCGTGTTCGTCGACGGCCCCTCGGGCGCGGAGGAGAGCGCGCTGCGTGACGCCGACGCGGAGGAGCGCCTCTTCGACGCCACCTGGGACGTCGTCCGCTTCCCGCACGGCGCCGACTGGGCTGCCATCGCCGCCGCCCATTCCCGCTACTTCGGCTCACCCGCCAAGACCAACTGACGCACCGGCCGGACGAAGAGGATTTGACGATCGATATGGCATTCACGTTCTCCGCCGGATCCCTGGTGAAGGCCCGTGGCCGCGAGTGGGTGGTACTCCCCGAGAGCGAGCCCGACCTGCTCGTCCTGCGCCCACTGGGCGGCTCGGACGACGACATCGCGGCGGTGTTCCCGTTCGAGCCGGTGGAGGAGGCCCGTTTCGCGCCGCCGGAGCCGACCGACCTCGGCGACCAGCGGGCGGCAGGGCTGTTGCGTACGGCGCTGCGGGTCGGCTTCCGCTCCGGGGCGGGCCCGTTCCGCTCCCTTGCCGGGATCGCGGTGGAGCCGCGCGCGTACCAGCTCGTACCGCTGCTGATGGCCCTGCGCCAGAGGACGGTCCGCATGCTGATCTCGGACGACGTCGGTATCGGCAAGACGATCGAGGCGGGCCTGGTCGCGAGCGAGATGCTGGCGCAGGGCGAGGCGAGCGGCCTGGCGGTGCTCTGCTCCCCGGCCCTGGCCGAACAGTGGCAGCAGGAGCTGCGCGGCAAGTTCGGCATCGACGCGGAGCTGGTGCTGGCGTCGACCGTGTCACGGCTGGAGCGCGGCCTGGACCTCGGCCAGTCCCTCTTCGACAAGTACCCGAACGTCATCGTCTCGACGGACTTCATCAAGTCCCCGCGCCACCGCGACGACTTCGTACGCCACTGCCCCGACCTGGTGATCGTCGACGAGGCGCACACCTGCGTGGCGGCCGACGACACGTCGACGAGCGCACAGAGCCAGCTGCGGTACGAGCTGCTGCGCCGGGTGGCGGAAGACGCGGAACGGCACCTGCTGCTGGTCACGGCGACCCCGCACAGCGGCAAGGAGTCGGCGTTCCGGAACCTGCTCGGGCTGGTCAAGCCGGAGCTGGCGCACGTGAACCTGGAGTCGGAGGCGGGCAGGAAGCTGCTCGCCCAGCACTTCGTGGCCCGCAAGCGGGCGGACGTACGCCAGTACCTGACGAAGGAGGACGGCCTGGCGGACGACTCCCTCGCCGAGCGCACAGCCTTCCCTTCGGACCGCTTCTTCAAGGACGAGACGTACAAGCTGTCCCCCGAGTACCGGGCCCTGCTGGACGACGCGATCGCGTACGCGAGTGAGCGGGTCGAGGAGGCCGGCGACCAGGGCAAGCGGGAGGCCCGTATCGCCTGGTGGTCGGCGATCGCGCTGCTGCGTTCGCTGGTGTCGTCGCCGAGGGCGGCGGCCCAGACCCTGACGACGCGCTCGGCGGCGGCGATCGCGGCTTCGGCGGAGGAGGCCGACAAGCTGGGCGCCCCGCTGAACAGCGACGCCGCGGACAGCGACGCCATGGAGGGCATGGACGTGGCGCCGGGCGCGGAGACGACGGCGGGCTCCCCGCTGGCCGAACTCGCGAAGCTGGCCACGCAGTTGGAGGGCCCGGAGAAGGACCTCAAGCTGAAGGCGCTGATCAAACACCTCAAGGCGCTGCTGGCGGACGGCTACAACCCGATCGTCTTCTGCCGCTACATCCCGACGGCGAAGTACCTGGCCGAGCATCTGGCGAACGACCCGGAGACGAAGAAGCGCGGCCCGCTGGGCGCCAAGACGGTGGTCAAGGCGGTGACGGGTGAACTGTCCCCGCAGCAACGCATCGAGCGGATCGAGGAGTTGGCCACGGAGGCCGGCGAGGACGCGGCGGCCCGCCGGGTCCTGATCGCGACGGACTGCCTGTCGGAGGGCGTCAACCTCCAGCACTACTTCGACGCGGTCGTCCACTACGACCTCGCCTGGAACCCCACCCGCCACGACCAGCGCGAGGGCCGCGTCGACCGCTACGGCCAGCGCCGCGACGAGGTCCGCGTCATCACGCTCTACGGCGACGACAACGGCATCGACGGCAAGGTCCTGGAGGTGCTCATCAAGAAGCACCGCCAGATCAAGAAGGACCTCGGCATCTCGGTCTCCGTCCCGGACGAACTGTCGACGGGCGTGACCGACGCCATCGTGGAGTGGCTGCTGATGCGCGGCCGGGAGAACGAGGACGCCCTCTTCAGCGCGGACGCGTTCAGGGTGAGCACCGAGAAGCTGGACAGCGACTGGAACTCGGCGGCGGAGCGCGAGCGGGCGTCCCGTTCCCGTTTCGCGCAGCGCTCGATCCACCCGGAGGAGGTGGCCCGGGAGGTCGCCTCGATCCGTGAGGCGTTGGGTGGTGCGGGCGAGATCAGGACCTTCGTACGGGAGTCACTGGGCGCCCTGAACGCGGTGCTGCGCGGCGCGGACGGCGAGTCCGGGGACTTCACGGCCCAGGTGGGCGGCACACCGGCGGGCCTGCGGGACGCGCTTGCGCCGGTGGTGGGCGCGGAGGTCGTCGAGAAGGACCGGGAGATCCCGTTCCGCAGCGATCCGGCGGTGGCGCGGGGCGAGGCAGCCCTGGTCCGTACAGACCCGGTGGTGGGTGCGTTGGCATCGCATGTCCTCAACGCCGCGCTGGACACACAGGCGGAGGGTGCGCGCCCGGCGCGACGGTGCGGTGTGATCACGACAGATGCGGTGAGCACGAGGACGACGTTGCTGCTGGTGCGGTACCGCTTCCACCTCACGCTGCCGTCGCGGAGTGGAGAGCGGCAGTTGGTGGCGGAGGACGCGCGGCTGCTGGCCTTCGAGGGGGCGCCGAGGAATGCGGTGTGGCTGCCGCCGGAGCGGGCGGTGGGCCTGCTGGACGCGACGGCGTCGGGCAACACGGACCCGCACTTCGGGGAGCGGACAATGACGCGAATCCTGGACCAACTTCCCGATGTGAACGACCACTTGGAGACGTACGGCGATGAGCTGGCGGCCGAGCTGGACGCGGCCCACCGCCGGGTGCGGGCCGCGTCCGGGGAGATCGTCCGGGGTCTGTCGGTGACGGCCCAGAAGCCGGCCGACATCCTTGGCGCCTACGTCTACCTGCCCGCCGCTGCTTCCGTGCCCGCTTCCGTTCCCGCTGGAGTGTCCGCCTGATGTCCGCCACCACTCGCAACCAGGTGTTCACGGCCGTCCACACGGTGGGCGGTCTGCTGCCGGCCGACATGCTGGTACGGATCTCCGAGGGCAAGGTCACCAAGGACCTCAAGGGCCTCGGCCCCGCTGACTACCGCATCCCCGGCTCCCGTTCCGTACGCGACGAGGCCGAGCGACACTGGGACAACCTCAAATCGCTCTGGCGTGAGCTGCGCGAGAAACTGCCGGCCGCCCCGGAGGCGTCCGTGCCCCCCGACAGCACCGGCTACGCCCAGGCCAACTGGGTGGAGCCCCTATTCGAGGCGCTCGGCTTCGGTCACCTCACCGCGGTCGGCGCGACGGGCATCGCGGCGGACGACGGCACGAAGACGTTCCCTGTCAGCCACCGCCGCGACGACACCCTCGTCCACGTCACCGCCTGGAACACCTCGCTCAACAAGCACCAGGGCGCCGGCTCCCCCGCCCCGCAGTCCCTGCTCCAGGAGGCCCTCAACCGCACCGACGCCCACCTGTGGGCTCTGCTCACCAACGGCCGCCAGTTGCGGCTGCTGCGCGACTCCAACGCGCTGGCCACGGCCTCGTACGTCGAGTTCGACTTGGAAGCGATCTTCGACGGTGAGCTGTTCAGCGAGTTCGTGATCATGTACCGGCTGCTGCACGCCTCTCGGTTCGAGGCCCGTGACGGCGGCACCCAGTGGACGTGCTGGCTGGAGGTGTGGCGCGACGCCGCCCTGCGCCTGGGCGCCCGCTTCCTCGACGACATCGGGGAGGGCGTACGCCTCGCGATCAGGGAGCTGGGCACGGGCTTCCTCCGGCACCCCGCCAACACGGCCCTCCGCGAGAACTTCGACCGCCACACCTACCACGCGGCGCTGCTCCGCCTGGTCTACCGCCTGCTGTTCGTCTTCGTCGCCGAGGACCGCGACGCTCTCCACCCGCCCTCCGCGACCCCGGAGGCCCGCGACCGCTACGCCAAGTACTTCTCGACGGCCCGGCTGCGCGAACAGTCCCGCCGCCGCAGAGGCACCTCGCACGCGGACCGCTGGGAGGCCCTCCGCCTGGTCCTGTCCGCCCTGGGCGACGAGGCCGGCCGGCCGGAACTGGGCCTCCCCGGACTCGGCGGCCTCTTCGACGCCACGGAGGCCGACGAGCCACTGCGTGGCCTCACCCTCTCGAACGAGCACCTCATGGCCGCCATACGGCACCTCGCGGTCGTCCGCGACACCGAGGCCAAGCGCTGGCGGACCGTCGACTACCGCACCCTCGACGCTGAGGAACTCGGTGCCATCTACGAGTCGCTGCTCGCCCTCGTCCCCGAGTACAGCGCGACCGACCGCACCTTCGAGCTCGCGATCCGCGCGGGCAACGAACGCAAGAAGACCGGCTCGTACTACACCCCGAGTTCGCTGGTCGACGTACTGCTCGATTCCACGCTCGACCCGGTCATCGACGAGGCGCAGCGGCGCGGTGAGCGGGCGGTTGCGGAGGCGGGACGGTCCGACGCCCGGGAAGACATCGTCTCCGAACTGCTGTCGCTGACCGTGTGCGACCCGGCCTGCGGTTCCGGCCACTTCCTGGTGGCCGCCGCACGTCGTATCGCCAAGCGGGTGGCGGCGGTTCGCGAGCGCACACCTGAGCCCCCGCCGGAGAAGGTCCGGCACGCGCTGCACGAGGTCATCGCCCGCTGCGTGTACGGGGTGGACCTGAACCCGATGGCTGTCGAGCTGGCCAAGGTGTCGCTCTGGATGGAGGCGCTGGAGCCGGGGAAGGCTCTGGGCTTCCTGGACGCCCACGTGAAGCTGGGCAACGGGCTGATCGGAGCCACGCCCGCGCTGCTTCGGGGCGGGATTCCGGAGCAGGCGTTCAAGGTCGTCGAGGGTGACGACAAGTCGGTGGCCAACGACTGGCTCAAGCGCAACAAGCTGGAGCACGAGGGCGTCTACACGCTGGACGCGGCCCTCGACGACCAGGTGAGCGTCACCAACGACGCGTTCGCGGCCGAGCTGCGTGACGTCGTGGAGAAGGACGACGACCCCACGGCGAAGCTGGGCCGGGTCCGGGCGCTCGCCGAGCGGTATCGGACGTGGCAGGAGTCCCCCGCGTACCTCAACGCCCTGCACATCGCGGATGCGTGGTGTGCCGCGTTCATGTGGGAAAAGACGGAGGACGCGCCCGCGCCGGTGACGCAACGCGTCTTTCTGTCACTTCAGAGTGCGGAGAGCGAGGGTGCGCTGCAGGAGACCCACCAGGAGATCGTGCGGCTCAGCCGGGAGTACCGGTTCTTCCACTGGCATCTGGAGTTTCCAGATGTTTTCAACGTGCCTGACGATTCGTCGGCGACGGTGGGGGTAGATCCGGTTACGGGGTGGGCCGGGGGGTTCGATTGTGTGTTGGGGAATCCACCGTGGGACAAGGTCGACTTCAAGGATCAGGAGTACTTCAGCATCGTTGAGCCGTCGCTGGCCAAATTGTCGGGCCACAAACGCCGGGCGGAAATCATCGAGTGGAGCCGTGAGAATCCGGTCGAGGCTGAGCGCTACCAAGCTGCACGGCGCCGAGTGAAGTCCTCATTCCACTTCCTCGGGGCATCTGGTGCCTACCCGCAGCTTCGCAAGGGGCTTGCGGTCAAGGGGGTCAACTCACTTCAGACCGACCAGCTGTTCACCGAGCGATTCGTGTCCATCACCGCGCCCGAGGGACGGTGCGGGACGGTGGTGCCGACCCAGATCGCCACGGGTGCGGGGGCACAGTTCCTGTTCCAGGATCTGTCGCGCCGAGGTGCGGTAAAGCATCTGTACGACTTTGAGAATGGCAAGCGGGAGAAGCTGTTCCCAGCCGTGCATGCTAGCTACCAGTTCGCGCTCGTATCCCTTACGGGCCGCGGGCGGGTCGAGCCAGCCGCGCAGTTCGCTTTCTTCCTCGGGCACCCAGATGAACTCGCCGACGGGAAGGCCGTATTCGCGCTGTCGCCGGAGGAGATCCTTCTCATCAACCCGAACACCGGAACGCTCCCGGTGTTCCGCACCCGTCGGGACGCTGACCTCACCGCTGCCATTCAGCGCCGAGTGCCGGTATTGGTGAACGATCAGAGCGCGCAAGGCAACCCGTGGCACCTGGTCTTCAAGCAGTTCATCAACCTCACGGACGACTCGGACCTTTTCCGTGACCGCTCAGAGTTGGAATCAGAAGGGTGGCTTCTGGACGGAAACGTCTTCGTTCAAGGCCGCGAGCGCATGCTGCCACTCTATGACGCAAAGATGGCTCACCTCTTCGACCACCGCTGGAACAGCTATTACGGGCTCGGCAATGACGACTACGAGCGTGTGCCGCCGGAGTCAAAGAAAGACCCGGACGAAGTGGCGCAACCGCGGCAATGGATCCAGGACACCGGCGTCATCCCAACCACTCGGAACGGCAGACCCACCGAGGCCGCCGGCGTCGATCAGCGCCTCAAGGACGTGGCGTGGAACCGGGGTTGGTTGATGGGCTGGCGCCGAGTGGCTCGCGTCACCGATGAGCGCACGGCGATCCCTGCGTTCCTCCCTCGTGTAGGTGTGGGCAACACGTTCCCGTTGATGTTCCCAAGCGTTTCCGCTGAACTTTGCGCGGCACTCGTGGGAGCCCAAAGTTCCCTGGTCTTCGACTATGTAGCACGCCAGAAAGTTGCTGGCATCGACGCCGGTCTGAGGACCTGGAAGCAGCTCCCCGTTCCTCACCCCGACGACCTGGCCCGCCACACTCGTTTCCTCACCCACCGCATCCTCGAACTTATCTATCCCTCCTGGGACATGAAGCCCCTCGCCAAAGACCTCGGCGACACCGGCGCCCCCTTCACCTGGAACGAGGACCGCCGAGCCCAGCTCCGCGCCGAGCTTGACGCGTACTTCCTCCACCTCTACGGAGTGAACCGAGAGGACGCCGACTACATCCTGGAGTCCTTCCAGACTGAGAACGGCGGCCTCAAGAACAACGAGATCGCCAAGTACGGCGAGTACCGCACCAAGCGCCTGGTCCTCGCCGAGTACGACCGCATGGCCTCGGCCGGACTCACCATGGAGAACCCCCTCGTGGACGGCGAGACCTACACGTCCACGCTCACCCCTCCCCCGGGCCACGGCCCCCGCCACGAAAGAGCCGGAGAGTGACGAGTCCGCCGCCGGCCGGCGGGCCGGGGCGGCCGGTGTCGGGGGCGCGGGCCGAGGCGGTCGCGCGGGAGCGGGAGCGGCTGAGGGTGCTCAGAGAGCGCCGGGAGGCGCAGAGCGCGGATGCGGGGGTCGACGGGTTCACCGTACGCAGGTGGCGGAAGGTGGGAGTGTTCGGAGCACAGGCGGTACTGCAGGCCCTCGCTCTGCTCCAACAGCTCGCCCCCCTCGCACAGGACGCGACGCATGACGCCCTGGCCGACGCCCTGCGCAACGAACCGGACGACCGGCTACTGCCCGCTGTGCGGACCGTCCTCGAACGGGCAGACCCAGCCACAATCGCCGCGACGCTCACGGCGATCCACGCAGGCGGCTTCCTGTGGCTGTCCGAGGTCGGGGAGCAACGGCTCGCCGCCCTGATAGAGGGCGACGACACGCTCGCCGTCTCTGGGAGCGAGGACCCCTACGGTGCTTTCGCCCTTCTCAGTGCGTTCGCGACGGATGGTACGGCCGCCTTTCCCCCTCGAATGCTGCCGCGTGTGCTTCCCTGGATACCCCTGAGCGCCCTCGACGACCTCATCGACGCCGGGGTGGTAGGCCCCGAGCACCAGCCCTGGCAGTACCGGGCCGAGAAGACGGAGCACGCGTACCTCATAGCCCGGCTGGTACCCGAGCAGGTAACCACCGAGCAGGCAGCTGCACTGGAGTGGACGGCCCCGCAGCGGCGACGCGCGTTCCTCGCCGGTGGCGAGCCCCTGCCCTCCGTCGGCGACGTCTACGACCTCTTGGAGCGAGTTGCCGACGGTGACGCCTCGGTGGTGAAGGAGCTCGAAGGGATGCTGCCCCGCGATCTGGTGCTCCGGCTGCGCCGGCTCCTGGACGGGGCCGATGTCGGCAACTGGGACCGTGACCTTTGGGAAGACAGGGGGTTGTGGCGATTCATTTTCTCTCTGTGGGAGCCCAAGGCAGCCGTCAACCCGTCGCGTTCGCCCCTGCATGCGCTCATGGCCCTGCGTCAGGCCTACGACCTGCTGTGCCTGAACGACCTCACCCGTGCGTCGTCCCAGATAGACAAGCTGGTGTCGTTCGAGACCGCTGAGCCGGCCTACCGAGCCGAGGCCCTCAACTTCCATGCGTACACACTGTTGCTCCGGGAGGAACTGAACGCGGCGGCCGTCGTCCTCAAGGGGATCAGTGGATCGCATGAGCTGGCCGAGTCCAACCTCCGCATGGTCGAGCAGCGTCGGGCGGTTCCCCGCAACGACAGACCGGCGGCGTCCAACCCCTACCTGGATCTCGGCCTGCCGCACGGCGCGCCGAGCTGGGAGAGCCGGTACCGGGACCTCCGCAGGGAGCATGTGCACGACGTGGACATGAGCGCGCGGCTCAACAGCGCGATGAAACGCATCAGAGACGCCGAGCGCGACGAGGACTGGTCCGGCTTCTTCGTGCTGCCTCTCGACCTGGACGTGTTCGAGCTTCCGGACGAGGTGCCCGTCACGCTGGTCCCGCCTTTGGCCCCGCTGACCAGGCGCACGACGCCTCGCTCCCCCGACAGTCTGGCGCTCGTCCGGCAGCGGGCGGTGGCGGATCTGCTGCCGCACCTGCTCAACGCGCCCCGGCGCCCCGATCGCAACGCAAGGATGCACACACAGTGAAAAAGGTGCCCCGCAGCCAGCGGAAGACCACGGCGGCCCCCAAGCGGGTCACCCCCAAGGGGAACAACGGCCTCAAACATCGTCGGGAGAAGCGGCGGGCGGCGGCCGACGTCCCCCAGGACTCCCCGCGCACCTACCGCCCCGAGGAACTGCTCAGCCCTCCCATGCTCCTCTCCCGTTTCACCGAGCGGGCGACCGACCTTCTGACCACTCTCCCGGAAGAGGAGCGCCCCACTCAGGCCGCTGTGACGGCTGCCTTGCGTCAGGCCGTTCTGGAGGCCTTTCGCTCGCGGGAGGAGTACGTGGCCCGGATGGTCGAGATCGACCTGCTCGCCGGCGCGCCCAACCAGAGTGCCAGTTCGCTTCGGAAGGGCATCCGTACCGCCTTGCTGGACCAAGGCGTACGGTGCGTGGACGCGCCCGACGGCGAACGTGAACTCTTCGTGGTGGTGGAAGGCGACGGTGAGGCGTTCGAGGTGTTGCGTCCGGCCTACGTCGACCAGGCCACCGGCAAGCTGGTGCTCTCCGGACAGCTGCGTCGCCTGCCTGGGTCAGACGGAGGAAACCACTCTGCCGGGGACGAGGCGACGAACGGGGAGGGCATGTGACCGCCACCGGGATCGACTTTGGGACCACCAACTCCGTGGTGGCCCAGTGGCTGGGCAATGAGGCTGACGTACTACTGCTGGACGCCCACCACATCGACGCCGACTGGCGCCATCCAGGCTTCGAATACCTCTTCCCGTCGGTGGTGGGCATGAGTTCGCTGCGCCGGGGAGCGTTGTTCGGCTGGGAGGCCAAGCTCCGCTCCGAAGAGGCGGCCGAGGCCTGCAAGCGACTCCTCAAGAGCGACGAGTACGTCAGAATCCAGGACCGCAGATTCGCGGCCACGACGGTGGCCGCCGGTGTTTTCCAGGCCATGCGGAAGGGCGCGGAGCACAACCTCACCGCCATCGACCAGGCCGTGATCACCGTCCCCGCGAACGCCACGGGAGCCGCGCGCTATCGCACCCGCGCCGCCGCGCAGTTCGCGGGCATCAATGTCCTGGCGCTGCTCAACGAGCCGACGGCAGCCGCGATCTCGTACGCGCACGACCTACGAAATGACCTAGATGAGCTGAAGAAGGACCCCACCATCCTGGTCTTCGACTGGGGCGGCGGAACGATCGACGTCACCGTGCTCGACTACCAGGACGGGTTCTTCGAGGAGCTTGCGTCACGGGGTGTGACCGAGCTGGGCGGTCTGGAGATCGACCGTCGTCTGCGTGACCTCATCCTTGAACGGGCTCCGGCGCGATCGTTGTGGACGCCCGCGCAAGAGCGGCAGTTCGGACTGGACGTGGAGCGGAGCAAGATCCGCCTGTCCTCCGAAGACTCCGTCACGGTCAGGACTCCGGACGGTGACACCGTCGAGGTGTGGCAGGAGGAGCTGGAGGAAGCCATCACCGACCTTGTGGACCGCGCTCTCGCGCCGATCCAGCAGTGCCTCACCGACCTGCACATGGCGCCTCTGGACGTGGACGCGGTGCTGATGATCGGCGGTACGAGCCAGATCCCGAGCGTCCGGGCGGCGGTCGCCGAGGTCATGCAGCAGGAGCCCGTCGAGGTCGATCTCTGCGATCCCATGACGGCGGTTGCCCGCGGCGCTTCCATCGCGGCAGCTGTGCTGTCGGGGGAGGTTGACGGCGTGATCCAGGTGGCGACGAGCCATGCCCTGGGCACAGTCGTCAAGGACGACGCCGGACAGAAGAAGTTCAGTCAGATCATTCCGCGCAACTCGCCGCTGCCGTGGAAGGAGCGCAAGAACTACACGCCGCGCCTGGACAACGCCAGCAGTCTCGCCGTGGAGATCTGGGAGGGTGACCCGGACCGGCCCCTGGATCACCCCGACAACGTAAAGCTGACAGACCTCCGACTCACCTATCGGGACCCCCGGGCTCGTGAGGACTCCCGCTTCCTGCTGGAGTACACGTACGACACGAACGGGCTCCTGCACGTCAAGGCAACCCTTGAACGCACCGGCGAAGAGGTGCTGAATGAGGAGATCAAGAGTTTCAGTTCTGGTGGTCCGACGCCGGCAGTGCGCAAGGAACTCGATGATCTGCTCGCGGGCAACACCGTCACCAGGCCGCTGGCGGCGCAGCCCCGGAAGCAAGCCACGGGTTCGGCACCCGCAGTGCTCGTGGTGGACGGCTCCAACCTGGCGTGGATCGGCAGGTCACCGCGGCGACCTGGTGTGTACGACAGCGGCGACCGGCCGTCCTTCGCCCAACTGCTGTCCGCCCGTGACGCCCTGACTTCGCGGTATCCCGACGCCGTACTCCACGTTGTCGTCGACGCCACGTTCAGACACAAGGTGGCGGAGGGAGAACGCGCGGCAGTGGACTCTGCGCTCAGCAAAGGGGACCTCATCCAGCCTCCGGCCGGAACCGAGGGCAAGGGCGACGCTCTTGTCACAGCGATCGCGGAGGATACCGGCGGGACCGTCGTCACCAACGACAACTATGTCGAGTTGCAGAACAGATATCCCTGGCTGCGGGACAAGGAACGGGTGCTCGGAGTCACCCTGTCGAAAGGCATGTGGGTTTTCACACCGCGCACCTGCGTGCCGCCTCGCCACCAGATCGTACGAGCGGAGGTGCCTCCGCAGTCGAGGGCCCTGATTCCCCCGAGCTCTGGTCCCCTCCCCGAGTTCAGATACCACCGCCCTCACGAGGAGTAGTGGTGAATGACACGGCACTGAATGACACGGAGAGTCTCAGAGCTGAGGTGCTTGCCCTCCTGCTCGAACCATTGGGCGTCGACGCCACGGCCGGGTCAGCACCACTCCAGCGGCTGGCCAAGGGCGTGGAGGCGGTTGCCCAAGCATACGGGTGTGCCGGACTGCCACCGTCCGGGAGCACTCTCCGGTGGGTGTCCGAAGCCGTGGCGTCGTGCGTCGAAGGTGGGGAACTGGTCCGTCTGGCAACGGCTCGGGGTCGGACTCTGACACCGAGCGAGGCCAGAGCCCTCCGAGAGTTGATGCGGCTCGAAGGACTGCGTTCTCATCTCCAGGCTCTCGAGGGCGTGACGACGGAGGCGCTCAGGGCAGACCTTGCGGCTGTGGCGCTCGCGGAACGGACACTGCCTGGAGTCCTTGAGCAGTGTCGTCGTGCGGATCAGGGGTGGCCCAAGGAGATCTGGCGTTCGATCTTTGAGATCGACGTCGATCGCGCAGTGACCGACTTGAGTCGCCGCGGACGTAGTCGGCAGGCGTCAGGCGCACGTGAGCTCGTGCTCAAACACAGTGTCTCCGCAGCGCGGGATCTACGGAACCAGGATCTGGTGACGCGGCTTGGGAAGGTGCAGGACTTCATCGCCGCGAATGAGTCGTACGAGGCGGTTTTGTCCGTGCAACCGGAATGGTGGCGCTGGCTCGGGCCGAACGTGCCGTTCAAGTTCAGAGCGGATCGGCGTGATGCCCTGCTCTGGGCGATCGGGGCTCGCGACACGGGCGTCGTTTCGGGAGGCACTCTGGAAATGCTCGCGGACGACCGTGCGCGGGCAGTGATCGAGCATGGGCTCTCGACGGCCCTCGTGAGCCCGACCGCTTCCCTCGACGCGCCGGCCACGAGTTCGGCCGCACGGCTCGCGACGGGGCTACTGGCGGTCGCCTCCCAGACCGACATCGACAAGCTGCGTGCTCTTGAGTCCTGGTACACGGAGAACGTCGAGTCGTTCGACCGCGTGGCCGCCGCGATGGACGCGCGACGAACCGAACCGGGTCTGGGCGAGGCCCTGGAGTCCCTGATCGGCGAGCTCGCGCTTCCGCCCGGGGCGGTGGACGTGAGTCGCTCGGCCTACCGCAATGTCCAGTCCATCCTCCGGGCCAAGGCCGAAGCCGGCCTTCAGCGGACGTCGTACTCCCCGTACGCGATCGAGAGCGAGGATCTCGTCCGGTCCATCAGCCGTATCTGCTCGCTCGAACGCGAACTGCACGATGCCGTACGGACCGTGCCCGCGGTGGGTGGCAGACTGCTCGTGGCCATCGCCGGAAGAACCAAGTCCGGGAAGACCACGCTCCGCAAGGCCCTCACGCGCGATGCGGACCGAACCGGGATCGGGCGAGGCGCACACCGCACCACGCGGAAGACCTCCGCGTTCGATGTCGGCTCCGTGACCTACCTCGACACACCCGGCGTCGCCGCGAAGGACGACGACTTCGACGCCCAGCATGCCCGAGACGCGTGCGACAGCGCCGACGCTGTCATCTGGAACTACGCCGACACGCTGCGCGACGAGGAGTCCGCCGAACTCCAGCGACTTCTCCTGTCGGGGAAACCTCTGCTGGCTGTCGTCAATGTGAAGGGGCTGGTCAACACACCTGTCCGTCTTGAGCTCTTCGCCAATCACCCGAACAGAGAGTTCAAGTCAACGCCGGAGCACGCCGTCCGGATCGAACAGGTCGCCAGAACGGTCAGGGTCGCGCCGCCCGTCATCCTCGCGGTCCACTCCGGCGCCGCGCACGAGGCGCTGTCCACGGAGGATCGCGAGCTGGGAGACAAGGCCCTTCGGGCGAGCAGGCTGCCCGAGCTGGAGCGGTCCCTCCAACAGCTCCTGGCCGAGCGCGCGATTCCCCTTCGCGCCGTCCGGCTGGCCGAAGGCGTACGGGCGCCGCTCGCCGCGATCCACGACCGGCTGACCGTGGAACTTCCCCGGATCGACCTCGCGCTTGGCGAACTCGAACGCTCGGCGCCGGATGAACGGGACGCGTTGCTCGAAGCTTTCCAGACCGCGGGCCGGAACACGCACGACCGGCTCGAAGCCGAGCGGCACCGTGCCAAAGAGCGGTTGCCGAATGTGGTTCGGGAGCTGGGCGGCGCGGATCACGCGCAGCGGTGGAGCGACTTCGTCACCGGTCTGGATTTGGAGGCACTTGTCTCAAGTCTCGAAAGCGACCTCGATCAGGAGGCGCGGAAACGGGGGAAGGTTCTGCGCACGCGGGCACGCGGTCCAGAGCCGCAGGACGACGAGCAGTTGGAAGTGCGGCCGCGTCCTGACGTGAAGCCCAGCAGCGTGAGCACGGCTGCTGCCAAAGGGGCGGTGACAGCCCTCTTGGGCTCCGTCGCCGCCAAGGGAATCCCCAAGAAGCTCGCTCCCCCTCCCGTGGTGGTGGCGGACTACGTACTGACGCCCCTGACCGGAGCGGCGAAAGCAGTGAGCGGCGAGGTTGATCGCCTGCGACAGGCGCGGGACGAGTGGACCGGCGAGACCACGGCCGCAGCCGAGGCCAGGCTCGATGAGCTGTTCGACGGGCGCGAAGCGCAGGTGGCTCGTGTCGTCGACGACGCAACGGCTCAAGTCAATGCTCAGTTCGAAGCTCAGTCCGCAGACATCGGTCGCACTCGGGAGCGGTTCGAGCAGCTCCGCAGACTGAGGTCGGCCGTGCGCTCCGCCCTTGACGCGATCGACCTCGTACTCGTGCGCCGGCTCCTGGCCCTTGCGGGCGGTGACCCGGCGACCGTCCGCTCGGCACGCCGAACGCCAGGAGTCGAACTTCGCGTCTGGACCGACGCGTCCAGCGTCGCGGACGTGCGGGCGTGCTTGCAGGAGCGAATCGTGGACGTCCTCACCGAGCGGATCGAGATCTGCTCTGATTCTGTAAGCGGAGATGGAGATAGGACCGCGCATGACTGACGGGAGGCTGGACGCCCGCGTACTCGCGCTGAGTGCACAGGCGAAGGAGATCCTCGACGCTCACCCTCGTACCCGACGCCTGACAGCGAGTCTGCCCGAGGCGGACACAAGCCCGCTACGGATCGCCCTCCTGGGGCCGTACAGCGCCGGGAAGTCGATGCTCATCGCGGCACTGCGTCGGCTTCCGGCGGCCGAGGTCGCAAAGCTCGTCGACGCGGCACCCAAGACGCAGGAGGCGACGCCGTATCCGTGGAACGGCGTGACGCTGGTCGACCTGCCCGGAACACTGTCCGGCAACGACGAACACTCCGCGGCAGCCCGGCGTGGAGTGCGCGGCGCGGACGCGCTGATGATCGTGACGACGAGCGAGCTGCCGGGCGAGGCGGAGACCGAGGCGATCTTGCAGGCGCTCGATGCCGACGGGTTCGCTGACCGCAGTGTCGTCGTCGTCAACAAGATGAGCGCCGAGAACAGCGACCGCGAGGTCATCCTCGACGAGATCCGCAAACGGCTCGGGCCCTTCGCCGATCGTGTCCCGGTCATCCCGACCGACGCGCGCGACTATGTCGACGCGGGCAACGAACCCGAACTTACTGACGCGCAACGTGCGTTGCTCGTGGCGGAGAGTGGCATCGACGCCCTCACCGCCGAGTTGCGGAGAATCACGGCACCTGGTGTCGAGGGAATGCGGCCCAAGGCGCAGGCGCACGAACTCGTCCGGGTTCTGGAGGACGCCGAACAGCGGTGGGAACTGGACGGAAGGGAGCTCGACGCAGCGCGGACCACGAAGAAGGCCGAGAAGTCGATCTCCCGGGCGAAGACGGCGGTGTTGGACACCCTGGAGCGGGAGAGCGAGATCGTCGCCTCCAGGGTCAGAACGGCGGGAGGCAGAGCCGCCGATGGCGTCTCCGAGAAGAACGGCACCGTCCCCGTCGACATCGCCACTGCCGTCACCGGGGAACTGATCGATGCCCGCACCGACTTCGACGTCAGGTTCTCCTCATCGGTGAGGGCGGCGTTCGATGCGCTGGCCGCTGAGTACGGAGATGCCGTGCCCGAGCCCGAGGCCTGGGTCAACGAAGTCGACGCCCCCGAGGCGACACTCGCCGCGCCCACGCAGTCACCGTACGAACGAGCCATCAGGGAAGCCGCCGAAAAGGCCGAGAAGGTGGGCGCCAAGAAACTGCACGCGTTGATCGAGAAGGTCGCAGGAGAGCCGGAAGCGGCAGCCAAGATCGCGAACTGGCTCAACAAGACCCGCGCGGGCCAGAAGGTGCTCGACGCCGGCGGGAAGATCACCAACGGCGTCGACAAGTTCAAGCCGTGGGGCAGGATCAAAGCAACCAAGAAGGTCGCCGGTGCGGCCGGAAAGGTGCAGTGGGCTGTGGCGGTCATGGGCCCGTTGATGGACGTGAAGAGCATCGCGCAGGACCAGAGCAAGTGGAAGGCGATCAAGAAACGCCGACAGGCGCTCCGGGATCACTTCGCCGACGTGGCGCTCAGGCAGCGGACCGACCTCAATGACACCGGTGAGCAGCACCTCAGCGAGTGGATCACCGAGGTGGAGCAGTCGCTCAGCGGACTCACAAAGCAGGGTGCGGAGATCAGCGCTGCGCGTGAAACAGCGCTGGAAGGAATCAGGGGCCTCCGCGACGAGGCGGAGAAGCTTGTCAGGCCGGGCGACTGAGACGGCGGCGGGCCTATGTCCCGGCGGTGGATGTCATCACGCGACCGCCGGGACGAACGTACTCAGGCCCCTGCCGCAAACTCCACGAACCGCGACCAGCCATCCCGGCCGACGGCGAAGTGGGGGCGTGTCACGTCCTTGGAGTCCCGTACGCAGACGGCCTGTGCGGTGGCGGCGACCTCGACGCAGTCGTCACCCTGGCTGCCGCTGTAGCTGGACTTGAACCACGCCAGTTCCGTCGTGCTCATAGTTCTCCTCGGAGTCGCTCCAGCAGACCCCGCGAGTCCTTGGCGTTCAGGGCCTGCGAGCGCAGTGAGTCATAGCGCTGGTACAGCAGGCTCACCTCTTTCTGGTCGGAGATCAGGCGCCCGTTCTGCTGGCCTTCGGAGTACGCGAACCTCTGGCCCTTCGGAGTTTCGAGAAGCCGCAACGGCCCATCCAGGCATGCATGCAACCCAGCCTCCAACGGCACGGTCTGCAGCGTCACATTGCGCGGTGCGCTCAGCTCCAGTACATGGTCGAACAGCTCCCGCATCAGCTCCCTGTCCCCGAAGCGCCGCCGGAAGACGTGCTCTTCGACGATGAAGCTGAACGGCGTCGTCGGTCGCTCGAACAGCATCCGTTGCCGCTCCATCCGCCGGACCATGAAGTCTTCCAGCTCGACGACTTCCGCAACGCCCCGGTGTTCCCGAGAAGTTCCTCCGACCGCACCACGTACGATTCGTCGGGCATCCGCCGCCCCAGCTCCACCGACTCCACGGTGTGCTTGGAGAAGCGCACCAGGTCCGCGAACTCGGCCCTGCTGTACCCCGCATGCTCGCGCAGCGCCTGCTGGACGGCTCCCCAGCTCCGCAGACTGTCCGAGGGGTCGGGCTCACGATCCGGCTCACCGCCGGCCGCCTCCCCGTCGCCGCAGTCCTCGGCCATGATGTCGATGCCGCCCCACATTCGCGGCCACCTCCCGTTCATACACGTGACACGCACTGTCCGTCGCTCCACACCCGACAGCACCCAGCGTGACGGAGGACCCCGCGTACCGTCCACAGATTGTGTCCGTACGCCGACGCACCGTACGGACGCCACTCCTGGAACGCGCCCCCGTACGCCCGCCACATTGGCCCCATGAGCGCACCCCCCAACCTGCCAGCAGCGTGGTCACGTTCGTCCAGCTCCTGTCCTCCACCCACCGAGGAGCCCGCCTCGCACGCCTCCTCGCCACCAACCAGCTCCGCATCTGGGACCTGTCACCAGAAGTGACCGAGCGAGCCGAGCAGATCGTCGCCGAACTCGCCGCCAGCGCGGCCCTGCACGGCCGCGTCCAGGGCCGCGACTTCCGGCTCGCCCTCGCTCTCGACACCACGACCGGCCTCCTCCGCATCGCGATCACCGACGCCAAGGGCGGCCAACTCCCCGTCGCACCCACCGACCCGGCGACGGACGGCGAGACGGGCCGCGGTCTACTCCTGGTCGGCGCCCTGGCCGACCGCTGGGGCACCGATCCGCATCCGCCGGGCGGCAAGACCGTTTGGGCCGAGGTGAGCCCCGTTGCCGGACCTACCAGTGGCTTGTACGAGTGCTCCCCAGCCCGCCCGTGACGGGCGCGTTCCCAGGGCTGGGCGATCGACAAGAAGCTGTGGGTCATCGACGGCGCGGACTGCTCACCGCGCGACGACAAGGTCCCCGACAGCCATTGAGCCCCGCTACGCGCCCCGGTCCTCACGGCTCCCCGAGGGCGGGGGCTCCCGCTGCCGACGACACGAGGAACCGCTGTGCCCGTCCCACGCGACATCGCCGCCGAGACCGAACTGTGGGACGCCTACGCCGAATCCGCGTTCAAGGACGACGCCGAGCCGTCATTCTGCTGGACCCAGTACGCCGGCCACGGCCCCGGACCCGAACTCCTCGACAGCCCTGAGACCGTGCTGGAGATCGGATGCGGCACCGGCCGCGCCCTCGCCCACCTCGCGCAACAAGGCGTCAAGGTCACCGGGGTCGATTTGTCGCCGCGCATGGTGGCGCTCGCGAGCGCGAAGTGGGCACCACTCGGGGTGCGGATCGAGCGGGCAGAGATCCTCGACTGGCTGGCCGCCGACGAGGGCCGGTACGACGCCGTGTACTCCATCTTCGGAGCGGCCTGGTTCACCGACCCGTCCCGCCTCTTCCCCCTCGTCCGCAAGCGCCTCGTCCCGGGCGGCGTCTTCGTGTTCTCCCAGCCGCCGGCCATTCCGGGTGCCTACGGGCCGCAGGGCATGTACAAGGGTGGGTTCGCGGGGAAGGCCATGTTCACGTATCGATACAGCTACAAGCCCGTAGTTTGGGAGCGGCACCTGCTCCGAGCTGGTTTCACGTCCGCTGAGGCGACGGTGGTGGATGCCCCGAAAGCCGGGCACATCGGCACGCTCATCGTCCAGGCCCGCGCCTGACAGACGCGTCACAGCCCCGGGCCGGCATCCTTCCTGGCCGACCGGGGCCACTCCTGGAGCAGCACTCGCACTGGCGCCAGACCAAGGTGGGTCACCGGCCCAGTTGACGGGGAGCCTCCCGACCAACTGATCGGCGTGAGTTGCCCGTTCACTGCCCGTCGTCACCGTCGACGCGCTACGTTTCCAGCAGGGCGAACGCAAGGGGGCGGGCCGGTATGCCTACCCCTTGGATGCGGCGTACGGCAACAAAGGGGGCGCAGTGGCAGAGGACACGACGGCCGGGGTGGACAACCGAGGCCTCTTCGACGACTTCGGCGCCTTCCGGACGCCGACCACCGACGACTTCACCTCTGTGCTGACCCACGGCCTGGTCGCCCCCGACGCCAACGTCCTGCTGAACCTCTACCGCTACACCGAGCAGGCGCGCGGCGACCTGCTGCGTGCGCTCGGCGCCGTGGAAGACCGGTTGTGGGTGCCCCACCAGGTCCTCGTGGAGTTCTGGCGGAACCGTGAGAGCACCCTCAGCGACGCCCGGTCGTCCGGTGCGCAGGCCGCCGAGGACATGGCCGGTCACGCGGCCCAGGCGGAACGCACCCTGCGCACCTGGGCCAATCGCGTGGCCCTGCCGGAGGAGGAGACCGACCGTCTGCGCAGTCAGCTGAACGAGGTCTTCGACGACGTGCAGGAGGCGATCGTCAAGGTCGGCGAGGGCGAGTGGCAGAACATCACCCATGACACGAGCACCGATCCGGTCATCGCGGACCTGGAGCCCGCGCTCGACGGCCGGGTCGGCGCTCCACTGAGTCCGCAGGACCACGACAAGGCGATCGCGGAGGGCATGCGCCGCGTCGAGAAGCGGCTGCCTCCGGGATACATGGACAAGACGAAGGACGGTGTGGGAGCCGCCGCCGACTATCTCGTGTGGGAGCAGATCCTCCGGGAGGCCGGCCGCCGCCGGTGCGACGTGCTGTTCGTGACGGCGGACGTCAAGGAGGACTGGTGGCGCAAGGAGCAGGGCTTCAACCGCGGCCCGCGGCCGGAACTGACCGAGGAGCTCAGGACCCGGGGTGGCGGGCGGCTCTTCATGCTTACGCCGAAACGGTTCCTGGAGGTCGCCGCGCCGATCCTGGAGTTCGGTCTCCGGGAGGGATCCGTCGAGGACATCGAACGCGTCGAACGAATCGGGACCGACGACGGAACCTACGGCGGCTGGACGACCGACGCGCTCCAGGAACTCTTCGACCGGTTGACGTACGAGAACTACGAAGACAGGGTCGCCGTCATCAAGTACGCCGCCGAGAAGGACGGCGTCGCGGACGCCAAGAGCGTCTACGACATCTGCCACTACCCCGAGGACCGCTCCCTCAGAGGCTTCACGAAGCCGGTCACCCGCATCACCGGCCTGCTGCGAAGCCTGGGCAAGATCCCGGAGTCGGCCGTCCAGGTCCTGAAGGCCGAATACAACGCGGGCCCCGGCCCCGCGTCCGGCTTCTCCGTCCACCCACTCCTCGTACCACTCGTCAACGAGCTGGGAGACGAGGACGAGTCATGACCGCCGACCGGGCATCACACGGCGTGGAGGCGGCCGGCGAAGCCACGTTGCTACTCTCCCGTGCCATGCCTCATGCAGCAGCGCGGGAGATGCTCTCTCCGATCCTGTCGGTCCACCCGTACATTCCGGCGTTCGAGCAACACGACAAGGTCATCTGTTCCATGGCCACGAGCGGCGACTGTGACAAGAAGCTCGTCGAGGAGGTGCGCACCAAGTTCCGCGACGGCAGCGTTCATCACTGGCGGGTGTGCGGCGAGTGGCTGACCAGTCACCCGTCAGCCATCGCCCACATCGAGACAAACGGCTTCCAGGAGCCCGCTGCTTCCTGACGGGCGGCGTCGGAGCCCCGCGGTGGCGTTTACGCCAGCCGGTAGACGGCCTCGTCCGCGTCCGGCCTCACGATCAGACCGTCGTCGGCAAGCTCGCGCAGGTTGCGCCGGGCTTCCTTGCCCGCGGCTTCGTCGTTCGCCGGCCGGTACCCCGAGACCCGTAGGGCCAGTACGGCACGTTCCGTGTCCCAGGTGCCACCCAGCGCCTGGATCACTGCGGCGAGTGCCTGCTTGTGCGTCAGCGGCTTCTCGGTCATGTCACCCTCCCCATCAAAAGACCGCCACAGCATGACACGCAGCGGCAGGGCTCCTGCCGGCCGTTGCGGCGGACGCGGCCACGCAGGCCCGAAACGCCCCGCACCCCCTGCGACCCTCACCGTTCCGGCATCATGACCCCCATGACCGACGGCGTGGACATATGGGAAGCAGCAGCCCGGTTCGACCGGAGCACCGCTGCCAAGGACGAAGCCGGCGCGGAGCAGGAGCGCAAGCAGGTGCTGGCCCAGTTCCCCCTGGAGGACTGGCCCACGCTGCCCCTGGAGCGCTACGCCCTGGGCCTGAACCCGTCCGGTCCCGGGATGATGACGTACTGCCGACTCATGGAGTTCGGCACCCAGTGCCTGGGCAGCATCAAGGGCGGCAGCGCCGCGAAGCACATCATGTACCGTCACAACTCCGGTGAGTGGCGGCTCGCGGCGCCCCTGCGCGGGATGGAGCCGCAGGACGCGTGGGAGCGTCTTCGGGCCGAGTTCCTCCGGGCATTGACCGCCACGGGCGTGGGCGACTTCGCGGCCGTGGACGACCTCGAAATCCTTCGGTTCGGGCCCGCGCTGGTGACCAAGACTCTCGCCACCTACTTCCCCGAGCACTTCCTCCCCGTCTACTCCGCGGGGCACCTACGGAAGTTCCTCGCCCTGCTGGGCGGCACGTCGGGCGCCGACTCACCGACCTGGCGCAGCAACCGGCAACTCCTCGAACTCGTCCGTTCCCGACCGGAGTTCGCGGGCTGGACCGGGAACGAGGTGATGACCTTCCTCTACCAGGAATTCGACCCGCGTCCCCAGACGCGCACGATTTGGAAGATCGCCCCCGGCGAGCGCGCCCGCTTGTGGGAGGAGTGCCGCGACGGCGGGTTCATCTGCGTAGGGTGGGACGAACTTCGTGACCTGGGTGAGTATCAGACCGACTCCGAGCTGAAAGAGGCCCTTGACGCGAACTGGCCCAGCGGCAGCGGTCGTAGCCTCACCACCGCGCGCAGGCTCCTCGCGTTCCGGGACCTTGAGGCCGGAGACCGGGTCGTGGCCAACCGTGGGATGGACAAGGTCCTGGCCACGGGCACTGTCACCGGAGGCTATCGGTTCGACCCCGAACGGCCGGAGTACCGGCACGTGGTCCCGGTCGACTGGGACGTCTCCCACGCGCAGAAGCTGTCAGGACCCCAGCACGGCTGGCGGTCCACGTTCGCCAAGGTCGACCCGACGCTCTTCGCCAGGCTCACCGCACATCGGGCGGCTGACTCCATTACGCAGACGGCCGCGTCATCCGCCGAGCTGGCACCCGAGGACGTCCGGGCCGTACTGGACGCGCTGGAACGCAAGGGCCAGGTGATCCTCCACGGGCCTCCCGGTACCGGCAAGACCCGGCTCGCGCTCAGTGCCGCCCTCTTCATGGCCGGCCGCGCGGACGTGATCAACGCCGGCCCCGCCCAGCGTTCCGCGGCCCAGGCCGAGATGCTGGGCGGCGAGCACGTCCATCTGGTGACCTTCCACCCCTCCTACGGCTACGAGGACTTCGTCGAGGGCTTCAAACCGAACCTGAGCGCCACGGGCCCCGGGCTCACGCTCGCCCTCACGGACGGGGTGTTCCACGCCCTGTGCGACCGGGCCTCGGCACACCCCGAGCAGACGTACCTCCTGATCATCGACGAGATCAACCGCGGTGACCTGCCCCGGATCTTCGGCGAGTTGATCACGCTCCTCGAACTCGACAAGCGCGGCCTGCCCCTCGCCCTGTCCGTGAGCGGGCGGAGCTTCTCCGTGCCGCCGAACATCCGGATCATCGGCACGATGAACACCGCCGACCGGAGCATCAGCCACCTCGACGCTGCCGTACGCCGCCGCTTCGCCTTCGTTTCCGTCGGCCCCGACCCGGACGCCGTCTCGGGCACGATCGGCCCGCTGGACCTGGCGGAGTTCTTCGAATCCCTCAACACCCGCATCACCCGGCATCTCGACGCCGATCACCAGATAGGACACGCCTACCTGCTGCGTGACGGCGCGCCGATCGCCACGGAGGACGACCTCGCCGCAGCCTTCCACCACGAGGTGATCCCGCTGCTGGAGGACTACTGCCTCGGCCGTGCCGACCTGCTGCACCGCGTCCTCGGCAGCCTGGTCGACGCGGACACCGGCCGCACCGCGCTCATGTCACCCCAGGACCTCGCCGCCGCGCTGGCAGCCGAGTTCAGCGGCGGTGAGCCGGGCCCCGATGCCTGAGCGCACCGAGGTCCGCCTCGGCGAGTACCAGTCCGTTCCGTTGGACATCGAACAGCTCACCTCCCGGGATGTCGGTCGCCTGCACGCCCTCCAGGCAGGGGGTCACCTCACTCTGCGCCCCGACCGTTCCGGATGGCGGCTCCGGGCGGACTCGAGCGTCGGAGTCCTGGTCCTCGACCGCGTCCGCATCGTCGTCGAGCCCAAGTTCGCCATACCGGGTGACCGGCTCATGAGTTGGCTCGCCTACGCCCTGGACGCGCCGACGCCCGTTCGGACAATGTCACGACGCTGGGCCACCGGACCGGAAGGCTACGCCGACCTCGTGGCCGCGGCCTTGCTGGAGCAGTGCGAACAGTTGGTGCGCGAGGGACTGCGCCGCGACTACGTACGTCACCAGAGCGTGGAACCGGTCCTGCGGGGGCGGCTGGACTTCGCGGCCCAGGCCACCCGTCGGTACGGACAACTCGACCAGCTGCACATAGGCACCTTCGACCGCGAGACCGACATCTGGGACAACCGCGTCCTGGGGACTGCCCTGAGAGTCGCGCTCACCCTCACCTCCGGTTCCGAGTTGGCTCGCGAGCTGCACGGGATCGCCGGTGCGTTCCCTCGGGCCGCCACCCCGGACGCGGCACTGCGCGCCCTCGACCGCATCAGGTACACGCGCCTGAACGCCCGCTATCGCCCCGCCCACACCTGGGCACGCCTGCTGCTGAGCGGCGGAGGCGTCACCGACCTGCTCACCGACCTGGGCAGTACGGCGGACGGCCTCCTGCTGCCCATGCCCGCGCTCTGGGAAGCCGTGGTACGACGCCTCGGCGCCGAGGCCGCCGCCCCGTGCGGTGGACATGCCGTCCCCAGCCGCGGCGAGAGGGGCATCACCGTCCGCGGGGACCTCGGCAACGCCTCGACCTTCCGCCCCGACCTGCTCCTGAGCCTCCCGGCGCCTGACCGGCCTCACCGCACACTGCTGCCGGTGGACGCCAAGTACAAGCGCTACGACCGCCACGGTGTCAGCGCCGCCGACATCCACCAACTCCTCACCTACAGCGCCGGCTACGCCCCCGCCGACGCCCCCAATGCGGTGATCGTCCATCCCCAGCCGGGCGGCCACGCTCATCGCGTCCTCCGGGTCGACGGCTCGCAAGGCAGGCTCGGCACCCTTCACGTCATCGGCATCGACACCCACGCACCCCCTCAACGAGCAGTCGCGTGGCTTACCGAGCAGTCCGCATCGATGTACGGACCGTCGCCGCACTGAGCGGCAGATAGTGGCAACGATGTTCGCCGCAGCGCCTCACCCGTTCCAGAACGATGTTGCAGACGTAGACGCACTCGTGCCGGGGTACGGCAAGGAACTGGATGAAGCCGCGACCGCCGAAGATCGGGAAATTCCTCAGCCACCTGGTTTGTCCTCGGGTCTGCTTCCAGCCGTCTCGGCGTCATGCCCAGCGCGGCGAGTTCGGTGGCGATGCGTTCCACCTCTTCGACAACACCGACGGGAAGCCCGGCAGTCAGGTACTCCTCGCTCGGGTTGTCGTCCCACTTCCAGTCGGTCACAGGCCGGCCTCGGCCTCCGCATCTGGTGGATCTTCCTTATCTCGGCGATGGCATCCGCCGGATCCACCACCCCGCCGCTCACCACGTCTTCCAGGTGACGCAGGCGAGCGGCTCGTGAGGGGTAGCGCTGGATCGCGATGAACACACCCCACGTGTGAACGAAGATGCGCAGCGGAGCAAAGGACTGGGCCCGCTGAGCGCTGGTGGTCGCGTCGACGAGATCACCGACAAACGCCGGCATACGGCTCGGCGTGAGCTCTTCGACGGCGGCCAGCAGGGCGTCGGGGGTCAGGGCGGCATGGGGATGAGCGGCTCACCGGGCTGCGGCTGCGCGTGCAGTGCGGTCACGGTCGTGCTCCCGGTTCGATGGTGGGCGTTGGCTGCGGTCCAGACCGTACTCGCACCGCGCCAGATCGACGGCCGGATCAACGCAAGGGCACGAGCCTGATCACACCTGGTTACCGATCGGCCGAAGAGAACTTGTCGACGACCGCAACCGGGCCTACGTTCAGTCCGCCGACTGCGCAGGGCGATCGGCCCACCGCTCCGCGTCCCTCTCCTGGGTGATGGCGCCAGGGTGAGTTTCGAAGTAGTTTCAAAGTCATGAGTGCCGAGAGTGCAGCCGTGAACTTCTCCGAGCTGGTGAACAAGAACAAGCAGACGCTTGCCCGGCTCCAGGAATCGCCGAGACTGCTCCTGCACCGCAGAGACGGCGAGGATCTGGTCCTCACTACTGCCGCCCGGGCCGAGCAGGACCAGACCGTGGTGTCGGCAGCCACCCGGATGCTGGCCGCGATGGCTCGCCGGGAGCCTGGCAGCATGGAACTGCTCCTCGACATACTGCCGGACGCGTTCCCCTGGGTCCGTTTTCTGCCCGAGCCCGATCTCCACGCCTTCGCCGTCGAACTGGTCGACACCATGCGCGCCGCCGACTCGCTCGGCAACAGCGCGTCCGTCGCCCAGCTGCTCATCGCCTGGCAGCACACCGCCGAGGTCTACTCCGACCCCGAGTTGCTGGCCGCACTGACCAGGGATCACGGCGAGGACTACGGCCCGGTACCGGACCCGCGGGACGTCACATGACCGCCGGCCGCGGCGACCGCGCCGCACCTCCGGCACCGGACGGCCACTGGGAAGTCCGCTTCGCCGACGCCGCCTCGGCCAAGGGCTGGGAGAGCCTCGCCCAGCAGGCCCGCGAGAACACCTACCGCGCCTGGATCACCATGCGCACCGCCCCCAGACCGGCCACCGAGACACCCCGGCACCACCGCCTCAAGGGTGGCCTGGCGCATGGCACCCACCGCGGGCAGACCTGCGAGCAGTGGCAGATCGAGGTGACAGGCGGCGGCCGCATCTGGTACCTCCTCGACACCGTCCGGGAGACTTGCTGGATCACCTTCGCAAGTACGGGGCACCCGCGAGCCACAGACCGACGCTGACCCGGGACAGCCGGGTGGGGGCGGAACAGGACGGTGAGGATCGACCTCCTTGTTCCACCCCCTGGCCGTTCAACGTGGCCGGTACACCGAAGCGCGTGGTGACACTCAAGCCTCCGCCGGTTCCCAGGGGTACCTCTCGCGCATTTCGCCGTACGAACGCAACAGCGGTTCCAACTCCGTGCGCACGACTTCGGCGTCAGCCGGTGGAAGAGTCAGCGACGCTCGACGCATGCGGACACTCCAGGTCGCCGGGTCAGGGAAGACCGACAGCCGCGGCACCAGATCGCGCAGGACCAGCCCCTCACGAAACGGGGCCAGACCCGACACCTTCAGGCGGCAACCCTCGGAGTAGGAGCGCTCGTTGAAGACGACCGGCTCGTCCAAGACGCGCACGGGACTCACGATCGTCGCCCGTCCGATGACCCGGCCGAGGTCACGCGTCGGATTCCGGAAGCAACCGCGCGTGGTGTAGACGAAGACCTCGTCACCCTCCCCCAGTGCTCGCGCCGCCTCGGCCCGGCCAGCGGGAAACGCCATCCGCTGCTCGGTGACCACCCAGCTCAGTGCGGCGCGGTCTCCGATGATCAGCAGGTGCGCGGACGGCATGCGGTCACCTTATCTGGCTTGGTCGACCGGTCCGACATCTCCAGCGCGTACACAATTTCGAATATCGGGAATCTTGAATATGCGTTGACAGTGCTAACAAGGTGTCGCCATGCTGAGAGCGCCAACAAGACGCATCACCAGTCCGCGTGGCCCCTTCTCCCACGCCCCGACAACGGGAACGACCATGACCGATCAGCCCCCTGCCTCCCTCCGCGCTCTCCTCCTCGATCGCCTGCGCCACTCGGACCTCGCGCCTCAGGTGCAGGAGCTGCTGCGCGAGCTGGTTCCCGACGAACCGGCCACGAGCAGTGGAGGTCGCGCTGGACCCGTGCAGCTCCGGTCGATCACCGCGGCCGGCTGGCGCGGTGTCGGTCCGCGGACCACGCTCGAACTGCCGCCCGGGCCCGGGCTGGTCGTCGTCGCGGGTCCCAACGGCTCCGGGAAGTCGAGCTTCGCCGAGGCCGCCGAGACCGCGCTGACGGGACGCAACTCCCGATGGGACGGACGGCGCGCCACCGACTGGCAGAAGGGCTGGCGCAACCTGCACAGTCCCGACGTCACCCCCGAGGTGTGCGTCGAACTGGCTGTCGGCGAGCGGGGCGAGGCACTCACCGTGCGGCGGGCCTGGCACGGGCTCAAGGTCGACGAGGCGCGCACCAAGGTCGAGGGACCGGACGGCTCGGAGCGGAAGCTGGAGGAGGTCGTCGACGCCGAGGCGCTGGACCTCGCCCGGCCGTTCCTGCCGTACAGCGAACTCGGGTCGATGATCAACGGCACGCTCGGCGGCCTGCACGACGCCTTCTTCAAGCTCCTCGGGCTCGAACTGCTCGCCGAGTTCGACGGCCGGGTCAAGGACACGGCGAGCGAGTGCGAGCAGGCGATCAAGCACGCGGACGCCCTCACCGCGCAGCTCCTCGACGCGCTGGGCACGCTCGACGACCCCAGGTCCCGCGAGGCCACCCAGGCGCTGTCGGGAGCCAACCGCGACCTCGGCCGGGTGCGTGCGCTGCTGGGGAGCCGTACCCCGGCCGCCGAGGCCGAGCTGGCCCGGCTGCGACAGCACGCGAGCCTCGCCGGGCCGGATCTGGCGGAGGTCGGCGGGGCTGTCGGCCGGCTGAGGGAGGCCGCCGCCGCTGCCGAGGAGGCCCGGTACGGCAGTGCCGAGGAGGCGCGCCGCCTGGCCCGGCTGCTGGAGGCGGCGATCGAACACCAGCGGCGCTCGAGGAGCGCGGACTGCCCGGTCTGCGGCGCCGAGAACCGGCTGGACCGGGCGTGGGCCGAGCAGGCGCGGACGGAGGTGGAGCGGCTCCAGACAGAGGCGGCCGACGCCGAGGCCGCCCGGCAGGAGGTGGCGGTGGCCGTGCGGGCCGTGCACGACCTCGTGCAGCCGGTTCCGGTGTGGCTGCGCGGCGAGAACTCCCCGCTCACGGTGGTGTGGCAGGAGTGGGTCCAGTGCCGGGGTATCACTCACCCCCGCGAGCTGGCGGACCGCGTCGAGCGTGCTGCGGCCACCCTGGACGACGCCTGCCGGCAGGTGCGGGAAGAAGCTGTTCAGCGGCTCTCCGCGCATGACGCCGCCTGGCAGCCGTTCGCCGTACGGCTGGCGGAGTGGCTCGGTGCCGAGGAAGCGGCCGAGGCCGCGCGCGAGCGCCGCAAGCACGCGCGCAAGGCGCGGGCCTGGCTGCGGCCGATCATCGACGAGCTGCGTGACGAGCGCCTGCGGCCGTTCGCCCAGCGGTCGCAGGAGGTGTGGCAGAAGCTGTGCGAGCACAGCAGCGTCACGCTCGGATCCGTCACCCTCGCGGGCACTCCCGGTCGTGGCAAGGTCGAGCTCGACGTCTCCGTGGACGACATGTCAGCCCCCGCCTACAGCGTGATGAGCCAGGGCGAGCTGCACTCGCTCGCGCTCTCGCTCTTCCTGCCTCGTGCCACACACGCGGACAGTCCGTTCGGGTTCCTCGTCATCGACGACCCCGTGCAGTCCATGGACCCCGAGAAGGTCGAGGGTCTGGCCCGGGTGCTCGACGCGTACGCCCAGGACCGGCAGGTGATCGTCTTCACCCATGACACCCGGCTCCAGCAGGCCATCGCCCACCTCGGCATCAAGGCAACCGTCCTGCGCGTGAGCCGCCAGACGGACTCCGTGGTGGGCGTGGAGACGCTCACCGACCCGGTGGAGCAGGCTCTCGCGGAGGCGCGGGCCGTCTCTCTGGACCGCGGCCTGCCGCAGGACGTGGCCGACCATGTGCTCCCCGCCATGTGCAGGGTGGCGGTGGAAGCCGCCTGCCTGGAGACGGCTCGACGCAGGCTCCGCGACGAGAAGGGACTCGGGCTTCGGGCCGTGGAGGAGCGCGTGGAGTCCCTCGATCGCACCAAGACGTACGTGTCGCTCGCCCTGCTCGGCGACGAGCAGCAGCCTGCCCGTGCAGCCGTCGAGCGGATCTGTCCCGGTGGCTGGGCGCTGATCGAGGCCTTCAACTCGGGTACCCACACGCCCCTGCCGACCGTGGACGACCGTAAGGATCTCGTCCGCCGCACCAAGGCGCTCGCGGCGGCGATCCGGAGCAGTGCTGGGGCCCAGAGCACCGGGGGCGCCCGATGAGCGCGTCCCCGGAGACCCTGGTGACCGCCGCCGCCCGCCTCCTCCTGCCCGCCCCCGGCACCGTAACCACCCTGCCTCCCGGCCTCCGCGCCCGTGCCGCCGCGGTCCTGCTCCGCATGGCGCTCGACCAGGCCCTGGACGCCTACTGGCAGCGGGTCACTCCGTCGATGACGCGGGTCGGCAAGCACCGCATGCTGTGCCTGGAGTGGTACGCGGGCCACGACACCGCCCGTCGATGCCGCACCACCTGGTCGGCGCTGAGCGCGGCATGCCACTACCGCACGTACGAGCTGCCGCCACGTCCGGAGGAGATTCACGGGCGGCTGAGGGAGGTCACCAGCCTCCTGACGGTCCTCCGTGCCACAGGCAGCTGAGCCGAAAATCTCCCGGGCTTTCCTGCGGGGCTGTCAGTGCCGGCCCGTACGCTGCAATCGAGATCACACCAGCTGTGCAAGGGGGAACCCATGGCCGACGACGGCCCCCAGTACCCGGATTTCCGGCTCCGGCTGCCCAACGGCGGCCCCGAGGCCCGGGGACGGCTGCTGACCGAGAAGGGGACGAACGGGAGTCAGAAGTTCGTCGTCCTGGCCGGTTCTCCCGGCCGGTCCGAGGTGGTGCCGTCGTTCCCCGTGCGCATGCCGTCGTCGTACCGGCTGAGGCAGCGGCTGATCGACGAAGGGGTCCTCACCGAATCGGCCAAGTGGCCCGGCTGGCTGGAGACGACGCGGGACGTCGAGTGCAACTCGCCGTCGGCCGCCGCCGAGATCCTGGTCGGTCGCAGTGCCAACGGCTGGCTGGAGTGGAAGACGGACGACGGCCATCCGCTCTCCGACTATCTCGACCAGGTGTGGTGGGGGCCCAACCGGGCCTGGCTGGTACGCGGCTCCAATGTCTCGGGCCTCGACCTCGTCCGGCGCCTGTGGCTGCCCGAGGGGTTGGTGACCCTACGCGCACGCCACCTGCGGCAAGGTGTCGAGCAGGGCGTCAGCAAGGACCGGCTGCGCACCGCCGTCGAGGAGGACTACGCCTCCACCGCGACGTACAACCAGAAGGTGCAGCTGGTCGAGGAACTGCACATGTTCCTCTCCCGGATGAAGCCCGGCGACACCATGTGCACCATCTCGGGCGGTCGGCTGTACGTCGGCAAGATCACGGGCGACGCCGAGCAGCTCGCTTCCGAGGACGGCCGGTCGGATCTGCGCCGACCGGTGGACTGGGCGGACGACGGGCACGCGTACGAGGGCCTGCCCGAGGCACTCCAGCAGAAGCTTTCCGCGCAGCATGACGTCGTCGACCTGACCGCGGTGAAGGACCTCATCGACGGCCTGGGGATAAGCGACGAGGACCTGATCGAGGAGGCCGAGGCCGCCGATCGGGACCCGAGCGTGGAGGTCCCCGCGCTCACCGCCCGGCGTGAGCTGGAGCTGCCCGAGCCCACGGACGAGTTGGCCGAGGAGCTCCTCGTACACGACACGGACTGGTTGCGTGAAGTGCGTGATCTGCTGTGGGACGAACGGCAGTTGGTGCTGTACGGCCCGCCCGGGACCGGTAAGACATATCTCGCCCTGAAGCTCGCCGAGTTCCTCGGTGGCGGGCCCGAGCAGGTCAAGCTCGTGCAGTTCCATCCGTCGTACGCGTACGAGGACTTCTTCGAGGGCTTCCGGCCGCAGGAGGATCCGCAGACCCGCGAGGTCGCCTTCCGGCTCACCGCCGGCCCGCTGCGCGAACTCGCCGATCTGGCCTCCCGCGAGGGCAACCGGCACATCCCGCACTTCCTGATCATCGACGAAATCAACCGCGCCAACCTGGCCAAGGTCTTCGGCGAGTTGTACTTCCTGCTGGAGTACCGCAACAAGTCCGTCCGGCTGACGTACTCCGGCGACGACTTCGCGCTACCGCCCAACCTCTTCGTGATCGGCACCATGAACACCGCCGACCGGTCGATCGCCCTCGTCGACGCGGCGATGCGCCGCCGCTTCGCCTTCGTCGAACTGTCCCCGCGCACCGAGCCGACCAGCGGACTGCTGCGCCGCTGGCTCACCCGCGAGGGACACGACGCCGAGCTGGCCGACCTGCTCGAAGCGCTCAACTCCCGTATCGACGACGCCGACTTCCGCATCGGGCCCTCGTATCTGATGAAGCGGGGCGTCTATCGGGAGGGCGGCCTCGAACGGACGTGGCGGACCAAGATCCTGCCCCTGCTGGAGGAGTACCACTACGGGGAAGGCGTAGACGTCGAGAAGCGGTACGGGCTCGCCGCCCTGCGGGAGTCGTCGAGGTGACCCGTGTCGTCGAACTCGTCGAGCACGCGGCAGCCTCAGGCGTCGCCCTGCCGGACGCGGTCGGGCGGGCACTGGCGGCCGGGGACATCGTGGACGCGGCTCCTGATCCGTATGTCCCTGGGCGCTGGTCCCTGCGGGCCGGCAGCAAGGTCGGCGCGGTGGCGGTCGCGGTGCCGGGGGACGACGAGCCGATCACCGTACGCGTCACCCCCAAGGTCCCCATCGCCCGTCTCTTCTTCCTCCTCGGGTACGGCCTCGACCCGAAGGGCGGTTGGCGGGACGGGGACGTCGATGTCACCGGGCACCGCGATCTGCTGCCCGCCCTCGCCCATGCCGTCGAGCGGCAGATCGACCGTGCCCTGCGGCAGGGGCTCCTCCAGGGCTATCGGACGACCGAGGAGACGTCCCTGGTCGTCCGGGGCCGCATCCGGGAAGCCGAGCAGATACGGCGTCGGTTCGGCGCGACGCTGCCGGTGGAGGTGGAGTACGACGAGTTCACCACCGACATCGCGGAGAACCGACTGCTGCGCGCCGCCGTCGAGCGCCTCCTGCGACTGCCCGGCGTACCCCACGACGTGCGTCGCGGGTTGCTCCACCAACGTGCCCGCCTGGCCGAGGTCACGGTGATCGTGCGGGGTCAGCCGCTGCCTGCCTGGCAGCCGAGCCGGCTCAACTCGCGCTACCAGCACGCCCTGCTCCTCGCCCGGGTCGTTCTGGACAACGCCTCCGTCGAGCACGCGGCCGGTGAACTGCGCGTCGACGGCTTCCTGTTCGACATGAACAAGCTCTTCGAGGACTTCGTGACGGTGGCACTGCGCGAGGCGTGCCGTGGCCTCGGGCACTCGGCGCGGCTCCAGGATCCTCATCACCTCGACGAGGCGTCCGCGATCCGCATGAAGCCCGACTTCGTGCTCTACGGGCCGCACGGCGCCCCGTGCGCCGTCATGGACGCCAAGTACAAGGCCGAGAAGCGGGACGGCTTTCCGGACGCCGACCTCTACCAGATGCTGGCCTACTGCACCGCCCTCGGCCTGCGCGAAGGTCACCTGGTGTACGCCAAGGGCAACGCCCCACACGCGGCCCACGTGGTCCGGCACGCGGGCATCGTCATCCACCAGCACGCCCTCGACCTCGACCAGGAACCCTCAGGGCTGCTCGCGGAAGTGGCGAGAGTGGCCGACCGGCTGGTGAGCACCCCGCGCGTATGATCGACTGCGGAGTGTCCGTTCAGGGTGGGGAGTGCGCCTCATGCCGCAGCTCGCGTTCGCCAACAGCTTCTGGGAGAGCTACGACGTCCTGGAACGGCCCGTCAAAGCCGGTGTGCGCAAGGCGATGCAGAAGTTCCAGCAGCTCACCGTGCCCGAACTGCACGCGGTCCACGAACTCCGCGACCCGGGCGCTGGAGGTCCGCAACGTCGAGGCGATCGAGCAGCTGACCCCGGCCCTGGAGAAGGCCGCCGCGGCCGCCGACGCGCTGCTCTTCGCGAGGTACTCGGACACCGTCCTGCGCGAACTCGGCATCGACGACCAGGTACTCAGGGCCGTGCGGACCATCGTCGACAAGGCGCAGCTGCGGGCCTTCGAGACACTGCTGCCGGAGGACCAGTGTGAGGTACTGCAGTACCTCGCCGAGGGCTTCAGCCCCGAAGAGGTGTACCGAGACGTGGTCGCCGTCCGACGGCCCGTCGACGCGGGACCCGACCCGGACGAGAGCCTGGCCGTCGTCATCGCCAACACCAAGAGCCGCATCACCCTGGTCACCGGCCCGGAGGAACTCGCCGACATCCTGGAGAAGCCGTTCACGGCCTGGCGGGTGTTCCTGCACCCCTCCCAGCGGCGTGTCGCCTACCGGACTTCCTACGGCGGCCCGGTTCAGGTCACCGGCGGACCGGGGACCGGCAAGACGGTCGCGGCACTGCACCGGGTCAAGCACCTGCTCACCCGCTCCCCGGACACCCGCGTGCTGCTCACCACGTTCACCAACGCGCTGGCCGGGTCATTGCGGGAGAACCTTGCCGTGCTCCTGGACGACGACGAGTCGCTGCTCACCCGCGTCGAGGTGACCACGGTCAACGCCTACGCGCACGGCATCGTGACTCGTCTCGACGGCCGGACGCCCTCCCCGATCGGTGACCGGGAGGAGCGGCAGGTGTGGCAGCGGGTAGTCAAGAAGCTCGGCCTACCCTGGACGGAGCAGTTCCTGACCCAGGAGTACCGCCACGTCGTCCTCGCCCAGGATCTGCGCACTCTGGACGACTACCGCGCGGCCTCCCGGCGCGGTCGCGGCAGCGCGCTCTCGCCGACCAGGCGGGAGCAACTGTGGCCTGCCGTCGAGCTGTTCGAGTCCATGCTGCGCGACCAGAAGACCACGACCCACCTCAAGGTGTGCGCCCGCGCGGCCGAGCTCCTGGCCGCTTCCGCCCCCACACACGACCACGTCGTGATCGACGAGGCACAGGACCTGCACCCGGCCCAGTGGCGCGTCCTGCGCGGCGCGGTGGCGCCCGGCAGCGACGACCTGTTCATCACCGGCGACCCGCACCAGCGGATCTACGACTCGAAGGTCTCACTGGGTTCGCTCGGCATCTCGGTGGCCGGGCGCACGCACCGGCTGCGCATCAACTACCGCAGTACGGAGGAGATCCTCGCCTGGTCGACGGGCGTCCTCACCCCGGTGTCGGTCGACGACCTGGGTGGCGAGGGCAGCGACACCCTCGCGGGTTACCGGTCGCTCCTGCACGGGCGCAGACCACACGTGAACGGGTACGCCTCGGAGCAGGCGGAGATCGCGGCGCTCGTCGAGCGCGTCGAGGGCTGGATCGCGCAAGGCATCCGGCCGTCGGAGATCGGCGTGTGCGCCCGCTTCAACGTGCTGCTCGACAAGGCGTACGACAAGCTTGCTGCGGCCGGGGTGCCGGTGGTCCGGGTCAGAGACAATCCGGGGCCGGATACGGAGGGCGTACGCCTGGCGACCATGCACGCCATGAAGGGACTGGAGTTCCGCTGCGTCGCCGTCCTCGGAGCGACGGCGAGCGCACTCCCCTTCGCCCGCGAAGTGACTCCGGCGTACGTGGACGCGCTACAACACGACTCGGACCTGCTCCGGGAGCGCTGTCTGCTGTTCGTGGCCTGCACACGGGCGCGAGAGGCGCTGGCAGTGTCATGGAGCGGATCGGCCAGTCCATTCGTTCCGCAGGCGAAGTGACGTACAGCCCATGATGTGACTGCCCGTCAATCTGCTGGCGCGAGCGCCCCGTTGCCGAGCCCGTCCCGTGCCAGCGCCGCCGCCTGCTTGCTGAGTTCGGCCACCTTCCGCGCGCGCTCCTCAAACTCCTGCAGTGCGCGGAATGCTGCCCCGTACCGACGCTGTTCGGCGATGTCCATCTGCGGGATGCGGACGCCCTTGCCGTCGAGCCGGTAAGTGCCGCTGGCGCTTGTGGACCGACGGGTGTTGGCCGCGCTGCGCAGAAAACCCTGGAGATAGTCGGTATCGAGCTGATCGCTCACCGAGACCGGCTCTGGATCGCCGTACTCGACCAGACCGGCACGCGCGAGGTCGGCGACACTGACGGAGGGCCCCTCCAAGGCGCTGGGGCCAACGCCCTCCATCAAGGTCGGCAGCAGGTCGGCCAGCAGCCGCACCTGCTCGGCCCACTCCCGCCGAAGAGCCCGGTACTCGGTCGCGTAGTCGCGATGAGACTCCTCGACGTGACGGCCGGGAGTGAGATCCACGGCGTCGTCGAGCAGTTCGATCAAGGGTACTTCCGCCGTCTGGTCGGGCCCTGGCTCCAGCGGACCGTCCGGATCGTTCGCCGTCAGGTCGACCATGCGCACCCTGGCGACGGCATCATCCGGGGATTGCGGGCGGCGCAGATGCCAGAGGTGTACGGGAAGCGCGTGCGACGCAGCGCTCCCCGGTGGGAGGGCGATGATCTCCGAGAGGATGCCGCGCCGCACGAGCTCGGCCCGGATACGGCGGCCGGCCTTGCGGTAGGCGACCGAGGCGGGCATGACCATGAGGACGCGGCCACCCGGCGCGGTGTGCGCGTAGGCGTGTTGCAGCCAGGCGAGTTCGCCTTCGGCACGCGAGGGTGTGCCTAGCTCCCACCGGGGGTCCAGGAGCAGATCCTCGCGTCCCCAGTCGGTGGCACCGACGGGCGGATCGCAGACGACGAGATCGGCCTTGAGGTCCGGCCAGTGGTCGTCGCGCAGGGAATCTCCGGTGAGGATGTCGACGCCGGTGCGTCCCGTGAGATCGGCTCGCAACTGCGCGAATCGAGCACTGCGGGCGTCAGCCTCCTGACCACACCGCGTCGGCCCGAGCTCGGGTCCCACAGTCAGCAGGAGCGTTCCGATACCGCACGCCGGATCGAAGAGGGTGGCATCAGCGGGCACTTCGCCGGCGAAGTGCCGCACCGCATGGACGATGCGCGGCGATGTGACCTGGTCGGACCCGGCCCGGCGCACTGAGTCGGTGAAGCGCTCGGTAAGCGCGCTCACCACGTCACCGGGTGATCCACTGTCGCCGAGCTTCCGCGCCAGTCGAACGGCATCCGTTGGCAGAGCTTCCGGGGCCTCGCCCTCGACACCGGCGAACACCTGGGCGACATCGGCGAGCCCACCGATCATCTCGTCGCCGTAGGCCGCTCGCAGGGCCTGCCACAGCTGCACCTCCTCCGAGACATCCTGGCCCTTGCGCTGCTTGTCCAGCCACGCCTGCACCGCAGCCAGGTCGAACAGCGGACTGTTCACACCGCCGCCTGCGGGCGCGGGAAAGTCCTCGTACCGCCGTCTCCAGTTGGAGACTGCGGCACGTGTGACGCCAGCGAGCCGGGCGATCTCGGAGCCGGTGACAAGCGGTCCACCGACTGGCGGGGCGGGATGGTCTGCCATGCGCGTCACCGTACACGGATCCTATGGCCCTATCAATCAAGAGAGTGCGTTGACAGTGTACACAAATCCATATGTGCTGCCAAGGAATCCCTGGTTAGATGTCGATCTTCGCACTGCCTCCCGAGATCGCCCTGCCCCGAGTCGTGTACGGGTTCGGGCAACGGGTCGGCTTGGCGCAGTCGCAAGCCTTGAAGGAGGACTCCACGCCGCGGGCAAGCTGCCGGGCCACGTGTCGAACGTTCCGAGCGCAAGTCAGTGATCAGACACCCGCTTCTACGCAGCGGGTGGGCGGTCAGCAAGCGGAGACTCGACTGCGACACATGCTGACCGTTTGCTGACCCGAGGCGAGCCAACAGGGCCCTGACCTGCACAAGCGTCCAGATGCTAGATCTTGGACTTGAACATGGTTCGAAGCACGAGGAAACTCCCGGTTTGTCTGCTCCCTGCCCGCTTATTGCAGGTCAAGGGCGTTCTCCGGAGGTTACATCGTTTCGCGGGTTCGATCAGCTGTCGCCGGGTGTTCGAGGACTCACGCAGAGCCCACAGATCCGGGAGCCGCCAAGCCGGCCGGCCTCCGGACAGGGCTGCGACAGGCCGGCGTCGGCAGTGGGTCATGTGATGCTCGGCGGCGGGTGAGGGTTTACCGCGGCGTGGGTGCGGCACTCGGGCAACGCGAGTGGCTCCTCCGACGAGTCCTCGCCGTGCGATGCACCGGCCAGGCGCATCGGGAGCCAGCCCGGCAGCACCGTCGGGCGGAACAGAAGGCGATCGATGACGACGATCGGTGTCGAAGAGGAGTACCTGCTGCTCGACCCGGTCACGGGTCTGCCCGTCCCTCTGGGGGACAAGGTGCGAGCAGCCGCGGGCCTGGGGCACCTCGTGGCCGACCGGGAGGTGCAGTGCGAGCTGTTGCAGGCGCAGGTCGAGGTGGCCACGCCGGTGTGCGGCACGCTGGAGGAGGTCGGCGGGCACCTGCTGCGGCTGCGGCACGCCCTCGGGGCCGCCGCCGAGGAGCACGGCTGCCGGATCGCCGCCTGCGCCACACCCCCGCTGCGCCACGGCCACCCCGTGGCCGTCACCGACCGGGCCCGGTACCGGGCCATGCTCACCCAGGCGCCCCAGCTCGTGGCGGAGCAGCTGGTCAACGGCATGCACGTGCACGTCGGTGTGCCCAGCCGGGAGACGGGCGTGCAGGTCCTGAACCGGATCCGGGTGTGGCTGCCGGCCCTCACCGCCCTGTCCGCGAACTCCCCGCTGTGGGACGGTCACGACACCGGCTTCGCCAGCTGGCGCACCGTGATCTTCAGCCGCTGGCCGGTCAGCGGCATGCCCCCGCACTTCGCCGACATCGCCGACCACGACCGGCGCGTGCAGCAGCTGCTGGACAGCGGTCTGATCTCGGACACCGGTCAGCTGTACTGGCAGGCCCGGCTCTCAGCCCGGTACCCCACCATCGAGGTGCGGTGCCTGGACGTGCAGCTGCGCGCGGACGACGCGGTGATGCTCACGGGCCTGGTACGGGCGCTCGTGGAGACCGCGCTGGCGGAGACCGCCGTCGGCGCTCCCGCGCTCGACTGCGACCAGGAACTGCTACAGGCGAGCATGTGGCACGCGGCCCGCCACGGACTGAGCAGCACCCTGGTCGACCCCGGTGGCCGGCAACGCCGGGCCGGCGAGATGCTGTACGAGCTGCTGCGCCACGCCGCTTCCGCGCTGGACGCGTCGGGCGACAACCGGCAGGTGACGGCCCTGGTCCACCGGCTCCTGCAAAGCGGCACCGGCGCGGACCGGCAGCGCGCCGCGCTGGCCGAAGGCGGCCTGCCCGCCGTCACCGACCTGATCCTCGCCCAGAGCACCATGCCCTGAGACCACGGGAGCGCCGGGGTACAGGTCCAGTACCGCCGCCGACAACCAGCCGCCGATCGGCACCTGCACCATCAGCGGATGCACCAGGTGCCCCAGCCACCTGCCGTGCAGCAGGTCCCGCCCGTCACCGAGCGGCAGGGCCCGCAGCCCTTGCGGATCCCCTCGATCACCGCGTCACCCTGTCCGACGACCTGCTGGCGACCGTCCACCGGGCCCTCGGCGACGCCCCCGTCACCGGACCCACCCTCGCTCCCGCCGCCCGGACCGGCGTCAAGCACCGCTGACCGCACGGCGAGCAACGCAGCCGACTGCCGTCGCGACCCACCTGCCGGCTCGGCGTCCCGGCTATTCCCCGCGAGGGGGGTACTGGCTTCCTCTCCCTCGCGGGGCCGGGACTTCCTACGGTGGTCGCCATGACCATTCCTCCTCTCGCCTTGAACAACGGCGTCGAGATGCCGGCCCTCGGCTTCGGCGTCTTCCAGTCACCCCCCGAGGAGACCGCCGAAGCGGTCGAGACCGCGTTGCGGACCGGCTACCGGCACATCGACACCGCTGCCGCGTACGGAAACGAACGGGAGGTGGGCGAGGCCATCCGCCGCTCCGGGCTGGACCGCTCGGAGGTGTTCATCGAGACCAAGGTCTGGGTGAGCGACTACGGGTACGAGCAGACCCTGCACGCCTTCGACAAGGCCGCCGGGAAGCTGGGCGTGGAGCAGATCGACCTGCTGATCCTCCACCAGCCGGCTCCGAAGGTGTTCGACGCGACCATCGCCGCCTATCGGGCGCTGGAGAAACTCCTGTCCGACGGGCTGGTCCGGTCCGTCGGAGTCAGCAACTTCATGCCCTGGCACCTGGCCCCGCTGCTGGAACGCACCGACGTCGTGCCCGCCGTGAACCAGGTCGAGCTGCACCCCTACTTCACCCAGCCCCAGGTGCAGGAGGCCGACGCCGAGCACGGCATCCTCACCCAGGCGTGGTCGCCGATCGGCGGCATCACGTTCTACCCAGGCTGGGGCGAGCACCGCAGGAGCACGCTCGCGGACCCCGTACTGCGCGAGATCGCCGACTCGCACGGGAAGACGCCGGCGCAGGTCATGCTCCGCTGGCACCTGCAACAGGGGCGCTCGGCGATCCCGAAATCCACCAACCCCGCGCGCATCGCCGAGAACTTCGACGTGTTCGACTTCGAACTGTCGGCCGGGGAGATCACCCGCATCGACGCTCTGGACACCGGTGTACGCCACGGACCGGACCCCGACGAGCGGGACCCCCTCAGCCTCGGGATCACCATTCCCGAGGCGTGATCGGCACGGCCACCGGCGGACGCGGACGGGTCGGCCTGATCACGCACTCCGGCCCCGCGCCCGGGTCAGCCGCTTCGCTTCGATGACGGTCGCGACGGCGTGCAGCCAGGTGGCCGCGGTGTCGTCGGCGGCGATCCCGCCCGCGAGTTCGGCGCCGGCCCGCAGCCACTCCCGTACGAGGACGGCCGCCTCCGGGCGGGGCAGGGGCTCGGGCAGCTCCGCGGCGCGGGCGAGTCCGCCGGCGCGCACGGTGTCGGCGAGGAAGGCGACCGAGCGCGGCTCGGTGCCGAGGCGGTCGAGGAGGACGGCCGCAGCCGCGGCGCCGTCGCCGAACAGGGCGGTGCGCCGGGTGCCGGGCTCGGCGGTGAGGCCGTACCGCACCAGGACGGTGATGTCGAGCCGGGCCAGCTCGTCGTCCGTGCGGTCCGGCGGGTACGGGGCGTCGTCGTTCATGGCGGGGCCTCGGGTGTCCCGTCCCTCAGTGGACGGTGACGGTGTAGGTGATGCGCCGGGGGGTCTGGGAGGGGGTGGTCGGGGAGGCGGAGGGGCCGGTCGTCCCGGGGGGCCGGGTGGAGGTGTTGCCCTGGCAGGTGGTGAACGTGCAGTGCAGCAGCGTGAATTGGGTGGTGCCCTTGCCCTTCGCCTCGAAGGTGAAGGTGAGCCGGCCGCCGGCGCCGGCCGCCGGCTCGTCGCCGGAGTCGGCCGCGTAGTGACGGCCTCGGCTGGCCAGCACCGAGCTGTCGGGCGCGGGGTCGACCAGGTACCAGTACTCGCGGGTGGAGGCGTTCTGGTCGACGGTGAGCGTGAAGCGCTCACCCGGCCGGGCGGTGATGCTGGTGTCCTGCACCGGGTGGCTGGTCGGACGGCCCGTGGTGCTCGTGGAGCCGTCGGCCGGTTCGCCGGTGCCCGAGCCGCAGCCCGTGGCGAGAGCGAGGAGCGCGGCCACCGCGATCGCGGCACCGCCCCTGCTACCGCGGGAGATAGACGCTGTACGCGTTGGGGAGATCACTGTTGGAAGCCTTGCCCATGTGGCCGTTGATGAAGTCGTCCTCGCTGACCCAGGTGGTGGAGCCCCAGGGGTTGTACACCTGAAGCATGTCACCCTCCTGGGCGATGATGGTCATCGCGTGGGCGCCCTCCTTGCCCGAGACGTCGACCGGCACCGGCCGTCCCCGCGCCACCGACTTCTCGACCTCGGTGAGGACCGCCCTGCGGTCGGCGGCGCTGTTCAGGTCCTGCCGTTCGTAGTCGGTGCCGGTGGCGCTGCCGACGGTGGTGTCGTTGATCCGTTCCTGCCCCTCGGGCCCCATGCCGCCCCAGTTCTCGCCGCCGTCGCCCGCGGTGTGCAGCCGGTGCTGTTCGGCCACCAGGCGCTGCCTGAAGGCGTCGGGGTCGTCCTGTTGCCCGTCGGGGCCGCCGGTGAGGTCGAGCGCGTAGAGGGGGTCGACCATGGCGCGGGACGTGACGGTGGACGAGGCGACGCAGGTGCCCTCGGAGCCGTCGCCGCCCTGGACCCAGCGCTGGCCGTCGAACGTGACGTAGTCCTTGTTGTTGTTCGAGCCGTCCGGCGCCAGGCCCTCGTCGTCCATGCTGTCCGAGGCGGTGACCACCGGAGTGAGGTGCCGGCGCAGCCAGGCCGGGTCCTTGCCGTGGATCTTGTTCTGGAACGTCTCGATCTCGGCGACGCTGTGCCCGGCGGCCAGGGCCTTCATCAGGTAGGCCCGCTCCTGCGGGCTGTCCGACTTCGCCAGCATCCGCTCCATGGCCGTCTCGTCGTCGAGGCTCAGCAGGTCCATGCGCGCCGACGCGCGCTCCAGGTCGCCGGCCGTGAGGATCTCGTTCAGTTCGGCGTCGGCGCCCGCGACGCCGGTGTCAGCGAGCATCACCTTGTCGACGGCGGTGAGTTCGCTGGTCTCCATCTTCCCGGCCCGTGCCTCGGCGGCCCACTTGTTCAGGTCCCGGGCCGCGACGCGGGTGGCCTCCTGGGCGTCGGCCACGGCGGCGTGCATCAGGTCGACCGCGAAGGAGCCGAAGTGGGCGGCGTTCTTGCGGTCCCACTCCTCCTCGTCGTTCTCGTGCAGGTCGTCGAAGAAGCCGTCCTTGCCGCCGAGCGTCTTCTTCTGCTCCAGCAACTGTCCGCGCCCCTGCTCGTCCTTGCGCTGCGCGGCGCCGATCGCGTCGGCCAGCGTCAGCAGCACCGTCGCGCAGCCCTGGAACGCCTCGCTCATCCGGTTCACGGACCGCCCGGCGGCCTTCACGACGTCGGAGGCGAGGACGCTCGTGTCGCCGACCCACACCTCCGGAAGGCCCTTGCGGCCCACCCGGTCGACCTGGTCGAAGACGCTGCCGACATGGTCGACCTGGCCGCGGTAGAGGCTTGCCAGGCCCTCCAGCACGGCCGGGTCGCCGCCCGGTTCGGGCACCGAGAGGGCGTCGTCGATCAGGTCGAGGAGCTCGTTCTTGCTCCCGGCGCCGAGCATCTTCTTGGACAGCCCCGCGAGCCAAGTGAGGCGCAGGGAAGGGGAGTCGAGAGGAGAGGAGAAGAACGACACCGGCCCGTTCCTCAGTAGCTCGACAGGACCGAGGTGCGCCCGCCCCGCGTCGATGTGCCGGCGAGACCGCTCGTGCCGCCGGCGGGGACGCCGTCCGCGTGCGTCTTCACCAGGCTGTCGGTGCCGTGGTACGTCTTCTTGGCCAACTGCACCTTGCCGCCGAGTTCGTGCAGCGCCGACGCCAGTGTCTTGGCCTCCGCCTCCCAGGCCGTGACGAACGCGTTCAGCGCCGACGCGGCGTCCTCGCCGCCGACCTCGCCGTACGAGTAACTCGTGCGGGACTTCACGGCCGAGCCGATGCCGTCCATGTCCGTTCCGGCGTCGTCGAGTTGCTGGGCCTGCCCGGTCATGCCCGCCCTGACCTGGTAGCCGTCCGAGCCCACCGCCGCCTCCCCCGTACGCGTTCGATCGTGACCGCGGGCAGGCTAGCACGCACCTTGCATGCGCAGATCACACATCGTCAGGAGCTGACGGACGCCGTGTCCGTCCGGCGGGCGGACAGCAGTGACAGGCAGTTCTCCCACAGGGCATCGAGGTGCCGGGTGTCGTTGTAGAGCTTGGCGAACAGCACCTGGCCCTCAAGCTGGGCGACGATCGACCGGGCGGCCTCCCGGGCGTCGCCGACGGTGGCCTCCCCGCGGTCCCTGGCTTCGGCGACGACCTTCTCGACCATCTCCACCTGGGCCTCGAAGATCTGTTGCAGGCGTTCGCGGATGGGTTCGGTCTGGTTGCTCAGCTCCAGGGTGAGGTTGCCGAACATGCACCCGGAGACGGTCCCGCAGCTCTGCTGCCCGGCGCGCAGACCGGCCTCGGTCTCCTCGAACAGCCGGCGAAGCCGCGCCAGCGGTGCACCGCCGCCTCGCAGGACACGGGCCCAGTCACCGCGCTGGGCCTCCCAGTGCTCGTCGAGGACGGCCAGGGCAAGAGCCTCCTTGGACTCGAAGAAGTAGTAGAAACTGCCTTTCGGCACCCCGGCGGCCTTGCAGATCTCGGCCACACCCAGCGCCGAGTAGCCACGCAGCTCGATGAGCGGCTGCGCGGCGGCCAGGATCTTCTCCCTCGCGTCACTGGTGCGTCCCATGCCGCAAGTGTACGACCGGTCGTCTATAAGGGGGGTGCGGCGGCCCCGGGGGTCCGGTGTGGCCCCGGGCGTCCGACGTCACCCCCGGGGGGCCGGTGTGGCCCCCGGCGTCCGACGTCGCCTCCGGGCGTCCGGTACGGCGCCCGGGGACCGCGCGGACCAGTGGCCGGCGCTCTGGCCGCCGTCGACGTGGAGGATCTCCCCGGTGACGAAGGGTGCTTTCTCCAGGTGGACGACCGCGTCGACGACGTCGCCGACCTCGCCCATCCGGCCGAGGGGGTGCGGACCCGCGAGCGTCTCGTGGGACGACTCGGGGTGCATCGGGGTCTTGATGACGCCGAGCGCGACGGCGTTGCCGCGCACGCCCCGGTCGGCGTACTCGATCGCCGGCGCCTTGGTGGCGGACTGAAGACCATCCTTGGTCAGGGAGGCCGGCACCGAGGGAACCGCCGAACCGGCATGGTCGACCAGACTCGTCGTGACGACACCCGGATCCTCCGTCGCGGCGATCCCGCGGGACGTCGCCACCACCCCGTGACCCAGCTTGCGACAGGCGTCCGCCAGCGCGGCACCGATGCCCTGCGACGACCCCGTGACGGAACCCCGCGTCAGGCCCGCCACGCGCGGTGGGAGGCCGCGCCTTCCAGCCGGGAGGAAGCAGGTCCAAGCAATCCGGGCTCCCCGTTCGCACCGACGGAGTCCCGAGCCCGCTCTGGTAGGTTCAGCCTCTCAGCGCGCTAGCATGGCCCGGGTGGAATTGCGCCAGTTGCGGTACTTCGTCACGGTCGCCGAAGAACTGAACTTCGGCCGGGCCGCAGGCAGGCTCCTGATCGCCGGTCCTTCCTTGTCCCAGCAGATCAAGGCCCTGGAACGCGACCTCGGGGTGCGCCTGTTCGACCGGGACCGCCGCTCGGTCGCCCTCACCCCGGCCGGAACAGCGCTTCTCCCCCGCGCCCGCGCCCTCCTGGACAGCGCCGACGACCTCCGCCACCACGCGGCGAGGATCGCCGGCTCGGAGCCGGTCCGGATCGGCTACGTCAGCCGGCTGCCCGCGGACCTCACCGCGCGGACCTCGGCCGTGGCGCGTGTGCACGTCGACGCCTGGGTCGCGCCCTCGCACACCCAGGCCGCCCGGGTCGCGGACGGCAGCCTCGACCTCGCGGTGTGCTGGGTCCGCCGGGACGACCTGCACGCGCGCGGGCTCGATTGCCGGCTCATCGGCGCCGACCGCCTGTACGCGGTCTCCGCCGGCAAGGACGCGGCCGAGGTCCGCGCCCGGGACGTCGTCGTCCTGCTGGACGACGACGCCACCGCATGGCCTACCTGGAACGCCTACGCCGAGCAGTTCGCCCGCGACACCGGCGCCCGCACGGTGCGCATCTGCGACGGCGGCATCACGGGGCCGGCCTTCTTCGACCACGTGCGCCGATCGCGCCGGCCGATCCTCAACTCGCCGAAGTCCCAGACGGCCCCCCTCCCACCCGAACTGGTCGCGTGCCCGGTGGTCGAGCCCAAGGTCTACTGGACCTGGTCCCTGGTCTGGCGGCGCGGCGAGACACGTACGGCCGTCCTGGACACCGTCGACGCCCTCACGGACGGCGTCGGCGACTTCGGCATCCACGACCCTGACGCCTGGCTCCCCGCCGACGACCCGTATCGGCAGTAGGCGATCATCCGGCCGACGCGCAACCGAGGGGGTGACTCGGGAGGCATGGGCCGCCTACGGCGGGAATGCCGGGCCCGGCCGGTGGACACCGGCGTCCCGGGTGCGCGCCCGATGCCGGGCCGGTCGAACGGAACCGCACGCGTGGCTCCTCCGAGGGCCTACCGGCCGCCCGCCCGCCGCGGGCACCGGGCCGACGGCACTGTCACCGCCGCGCCCACGCGGACTGGGAAGCGTGGCCTCGCACGTGTGAGACGACAACTCCCGGATGAAGCCCCCTTGACCTTTGATCGCCACCAACGTCGGCATGGAGTGCGTCGACCCCACCGGCGGCCCCGGCGGTGCCCCACTGGTCGGGCCCGACGGCCGGCCCGAGCATGTGCGTGCCGCCATCGACGGCGGCCTGCGCCGCCTGGGCGCCGACCACATCGACCTACCAGCTCCACCGCGTCGATCCGGACCTGCCCGTCTAGGAGACCTGGGGCGTCCTGGCGGAGACGGTCACCGCGGGCACGGCACGGCACGTCGGCCTGTCCGAGGTGGGCGTGGAGCAGATCAAGCCAGGCCGTCCACCCGGTCACCACCGTGCAGTCCGAGTTCTCCCGGTGGACCCGCGACGTCCAGGCCGAGGTCCTGCCCTACTGCGCGGCCCAAGGCGTCGGCCTGCCGCCGTACTCGCCGCTGGGCCGCGGCTTCCTCCTCGGCCGCTTCAGCTCCTCCGACGAACTGCCGGAGAACGACCAGCGGCGGCGTCTGCCCCGGTTCCGGCAGGACAACCTGCGGGCCAACCCCGCCGTCGCCGCCGAGGTCCGCGCAGTCGCCGACCGCGTCGGCTCCACCCCCGCGCAGATCGCCTGGCCTGGCTCGTCGCCCAGGGCGAGCACGTCGTTCCCATCCCGGGCGCCAAGACCCCGACGTACCCGGCCGAGAACGCGGGCGGCGCGGACGTCCGGCTGTCCGCGGCCGACCTCGCCGGCCTCGACGCCATCCCGGCCCCCGTCGGCGCCCGGTACTGACCCTTGCCGTACGCACGCGCCGTCCAGGGACCACACCGGCACGAGCTGACGAGCCGTTCGAGGGCGGCCCCTGGGAGGCTGAGGCTCCCAGCAGGGAGGAAGCCGGTCCTGGAGTCCGGCCATGTGACGGGCGCAGTCTGGGGCCATGGGAATCGGACGGCACGTCATCCGGAAGCCGCCGGCCAGGAGCCCGGGGCCGGTCGCCGCACTGCCGGCCGACGGGCCGACGGCGCCGCCGGGGAGCACCGGCCCGTGACGGCCGGGCGGCCCCACGTTCGGCGCCGCCGCCCGCGTCTGCCGGGCGGCTCGCCCCCCGCGGCCCGAACCGGTCCCCGTGGAGGGGAACGGCCGGTCACCGCTTCGGAGCCGCCGCTCACCAGCCCAGAGGAGGCCGGCGGCACCGCGTGACCGCCGTACAGCCCCCCAGGGCGAGGGGGCGCGGGCCTCCGCCGTTCCCGACCGATCCGTCGAACAGCCCCGAGGAAGACCGCATGACCGAGACACCGCCGCGAGACAGGGCCCGCGCCGCGGGAGACGCGACCCGAACAGCCTGGGTCCACATCGCGCGGGCCGCTGCCGCGCTGGCGGCCGGCATGGGCGTGGGCCGCTTCGTCTACACCCCGATCCTGCCGCTGATGCACGCACAGGCGGGACTGTCGGCCGCGGCAGGGGCGAACCTGGCCACCGCCAACTACGGGGGATACCTGGCCGGGGCTCTCGCCGGAACCCTGCTGCCGCGGCTGGTGCGTTCCGCGGCCGTGCTGCGCGCCTGCCTCCTGGGGCTGATCGCCTCTCTGGCCGCGATGCCACTGGCCCGGTCCACCACCCTGTGGCTGCTGCTCAGGCTGGGCGCGGGAGTCCTCAGCGCACTGGTCTTCGTCATCGCCGCCAGCTCACTGCTCAGCCATCTGCGTGACCACCCGGCCCACTTGCCCGGCTGGGCGTTCGGCGGAGTCGGCGCCGGGATCGCCCTGTCGGGCCTGCTCGTGCTGGTGCTGCGCACGGTCGGCACCTGGCGGGCCGCGTGGTGGGCCGCCGCGGCCCTGGCCGCCGCGCTCACCCTCGCCGCCTGGGGGTTGCGGCCCGAGCCGGCGCCCCGGCCGGGCCCCGCGGCGCACTCGCGGGTGAGGGCGTCCGGACCGCGCACCCACCGCTGGTTCGGCACCCTGTTCGCTTCCTACACACTGGAGGGGATCGGTTACATCATCGCCGGTACGTTCCTCGTCGCGGCCATCGAGCAGACCTCGCCCGGCTGGATCGGCGGCGGCGCCTGGGTGCTGGTGGGCCTGGCGGCCATCCCGTCCTCCGCGATGTGGGCCGGGCTGGGACGCCGGTGGTCCCGCCCGGACCTGCTGTCTGCCGCGCTCGCCGTGCAGGCCGTGGGTATCGCCTTGCCGGCGCTGGTCGGCGGGGTGGCGGCCGCACTGATCTCCGCGGTGCTCTTCGGCTCGACCTTCATCGGCGTGAGCACGCTGGCTCTCGCGGCCGGCGCACACCTGCGGTTCCCTCGCGCGGTGGCTCTGTTGACCGCCGGGTACTCGGCCGGTCAGATCCTCGGCCCGCTGGTCGCCACGCCCTTGCTGCGCCACGGCTACCACCAGGCCCTGGTCCTGGCCTCCGCGGTCGTCCTGGCCGCGGCGCTCGCCGCCCTGGTTCTCCGCGTCGGATTCCCGCACCACGCGCCGGCCTCGGACCACCCCGTCCGGAGCCCGGCACCTGTCCAGGGCCGCCCAGGCGCCTTCCTGGACGCTGACGAAGCGGGGCCCGTGGACTGACCGCCGAGCATCCGGCCGTGGGTCCACCCCCAGTGACCGGCCACGTCCCGCTCGCGGAACGCGTCTCACTTGAGGAGCTCAAGCAGCCGATCCGCCAGGACCGCGGACGAGTGAGGGTTCTGACCGGTGATGAGGTTGCGGTCCTCCACCATGTACGGCTCCCAGGCCGGACCGCGGCTGAAGTCGACGCCCACCTTGTCCTTCAACTCGGTCTCCAGCAGCCACGGTGCCCTGGAGGCGAGCCCGACACCCTCCTCCTCCTCGTCGGTGAAGCACGTGACCCTGTACCCCTGGAAAGGCGACTCGCCGTGAATCCTGGTGGCGAGGATCGCGGAGGGGGCGTGGCACACGATCGCGAGCGGCTTGCCCGAGGCGAGCTGCGCCGTCAGCAGCCGGCCGGCGTCGGCGTCGAACGCCAAGTCCGCCATCGGACCGTGGCCGCCGGGCAGGTAGACCGCGTCGTAGTCCTCCAGACGGACGTCCGACAGCTTCAGTGGCCGCCGCATCACCTCCGCGGAACGGATGATGGCCTCCAGTTCGAGGGCACCTTCCTCACCGCCCGCCATCGAGGGGCGCAGGCTCATCATGTCGACGTTCGGGACCACGCCGCCGGGTGTCGCCACCACGACCTCATGACCGGCTTCCGTGACCTTCTTGTACGGCACGGCGAACTCTTCGGCCCAATAGCCGGTCGCGTATCTGGTGCCGTCCTTTAGCACCCAGTACGTCGCCCCGCTCACTATGAAAAGTATGTTTGCCATCACGCTCCGCCTCCTCGCCCCGCCCGGCTCGTTGTGGAATGCGACTTTTCCCACCCTAGGCGCACACCGGACCGGACGCATGCAGGGAACCGGCGCCCCGAGCGCATTCGTGCTCTCCCGGCCCGGCCGCGGAGTCGAGCTCCCCAACATCCTTGTGTTGCGAGATATTTGAGCGGCGCAAGCGCCCAGCCGACGGACGACCGGCCCGTCATGGCCGCGCCGCACCGTGCGCTCCACCGCAGGCGCCCGCAGGGCGAAGCCGGGCAGCCGGACATCCCCATGCGCCGGGTGGACTTTTCACTAGTCGACCGGTCTACTATTGCCAGACCGGTCGACCTCACGACCGTCCCACCCCGATTCCCCGTGAAGTGGAGAGGCCCCGTGGCCACTGCCGTCAAGCTCGCCGTCGTCTACTACTCGTCCACCGGAACCGTCACCGAGATCGCCAAGGAGCTTCGCGACGCCGGCGTCAAGGCCGGCGCCGAGGTCCGCCTGCTCCGGGTCGCCGCCGCCCTCAAGGCCGCCGCCTGATCGACTTGACCACGGCTCACCGCGGGTGCTTCCTACCAGCATCGAGGCGCCTCTGCGAGAGCCGAGAGAGGAAAGGCCATGAAGGAGTTCCTGGTCGAGCTGACCACCACCGTGCCCGAGGGCACCGACCCCGACGAGGTCAGCCGGCGCCGCGCCGACGAAGCGGTCCGGGCGAGGGAGCTGGCCTCCGAGGGCCGCCTGGTCCGGCTGTGGCGCCCGGTGGGCGAACTCCGCAGCATCGGTGTGTGGCGTGCCGACGACGAGACGGACCTGCACGAGAACGTGCTCGGTACCCTCCCCCTGCGGCCCTGGATGACCGCGGTGGTCACCGCTCTGCAATCGCATCCCAACGATCCGGGTGCTTCCCGTGGGCCCGCCCGTGAAGGAGAACCGCGATGAACGGCACACCGGCGCAGGAAGCGGTCCTGCGTGGGGTCATGGACCGTTGGAAGTCCGCGGTCGACGCGCATGAACCCCGCCAGGTCGCCTCGAACTTCACCGAGGACGCCGTCTTCCAGGGGCTCCATCCCTACACCGTCGGCCGTCAGGGGGTCACCGAGTACTACGACTCACAGCCTCTCGGTCTGACCGCGGACTACCGGGTGCTGGAAGTACGGGAGTTGGCCGAGGACGCCCTGCTCGGCTACCTGCACGTCGACTTCTCGTTCACCGACCGGCCGGCCATCAAGGCCAATCTCGGCGTGGTCGTCCGGCGGACCGACGACCGATGGCGCATCGCCCACTACCAGGTGTCGAAGCTGGACTGACCGACCCCGGCAGCGGACGCGGGCGTCGTCGTCGCCGGGCAGGAGTACCGCGTCGGCCATCTCCGGGCCCGGCAGGGCGCATCGCGATGGTCGTGGCGGCCCGCAAGGACTGCTACCCGGGCTGACGCAGGCCCCGGACGGGCTCGCCGCCCACGGGAGCGCACCGGCGTGCCTCAGACAGGCCGCATCACCTGGGCCAGCCCCTCCGGGGTGTCGCGCACCTCCGGAGGCGGGCCCGGGTCGCACCTGTAGGTCACCCCGCCCACGGTGACCTCACTCGTCGCCTCGGACAGCGGCAGGTGCCCGGTCCTGCCGTCGGCCGGCCCGCCGACGAAGGTCACCAGCACAGTGATCGAACTCGGGTCCATCGCAGCCGTCGCCTCCCCACGCTCCATGTCACCGCGCATCCTGCCAGGCCGGGTGCGAGCCGTACGCACGCCTGGACGCCCGGTTCACCGGCGGCCGGGGTCAGGAGGGCGGTTCCGTGCCGGACTGTTCGCTGGCCATGTACCGCGCGTACCAGTCCGGCCAGTCCGGATCCTCCGTGCCGATGCGGGCCTCGTGTTCCCCGTGCGCCGCCGCGGCCCGCCGCAGGGCTCCGGCCAGGTCGTCGGCCGAGGAGAACGCGGTGGTCGCGGGATCCAGCCGGCCCGGGAGGCGGGTGGTGACCTCCTGGAGGAACCAGCCGTTGCCGTCCGGGGCGCTGAAGGCCAGGTAGGAGCCGTAGCTGCCGCGCTTCGGGTCGGGACCGGGCACGCGGGCCTCGGTGCCGGCGTGGTGGAAGATCCCGCCGGCGTCGTGGAACACCTCGCTCGGGTCGGCGCCGCACCGCGTCAGCTCCTCGTGGGCGGCCTCGATGTCGTCGACGACCAGGTACAGGCCCTGGGCCGAGCCCGGGGGCCGGTCGGTGACCGATCGGCCGAAGATGACCGACGCAGGGGAACCCGGAGGGGTCACCTGCACCACCCGGAAGTCCTCCTCGGGGGCGAAGTCGCCGTCGAGCCTCCAGCCGAGGGCGGTGTAGAAGTCCTTGGCCCGGTCGACGTCGGCCACCGGCACCACGACGATCTCCAGTTTCATGTCCATGGCTTGCGCTTCCCGTCTCGATGGCTCGCGCTTCGATGGTCAGTGGGCCACGAGCTGCTGGCCGCCGTCGATGTCGTAGGTGGCGCCGGTGAGGGCGCCGTTCGTCATGATGTGCAGTGCGAGGGCGGCGACGTCCGCCGGTCCGACCACCCGGCCGATGGGCAGGGTCCTTCTCAACTCCTCGCGGCGGGCCTCCAGTCGGTCACCGAGGAGGGAGGCCGACAGGGGGGTGTCCACGAACCCGGCGGCGATCAGGTTGACCCGGACGGGGGCGACCTCCAGTGCGAGGTGGGCGGTCAGCGCGGGCAGCGCGGCGGTGAGGGCGCCCGTCACGGCCATCCCGGGGGCGGGCCGGCGGCCACCGGTACCCCCGATGAACAACAGCGTCCCCCCGGCCCTGACCTTCTCCCGGCTCGCCCGTGCCACCGCGAGCAGCATCGCGATGCGCCCGCCGAAGTCCCGTCCCGCGTCGGTCAGGTCGAGTTCGGCGAGGGGGGTGTACGACGGGCTGCCCGCCGTGACCATCACATGGTCGACCTGCCCGGGCAGCTCGCCGAGGAACCGCTCCAGACGGCCGGTGTCCCGGGCGTCGAACGCGGCGGTGCTGCGCGGGTGCAGTTCGTCCGCCGCCCGCCGCAGACGTTCGGCGTCGCGTGCCACGAGCACCAGCGCGCCGTCGGCCGCACGTACCTGGCGCGCGGTCTCCAGGCCGATGCCCGCGCTGCCTCCCACCACCACGACCGTCTGCCCGGCCAGCCCTCCGCGCGTTCCGCCGGTTCCTTCTCCGGTCGCTCCCATCGCGCTCACCGGCTGTCACCGCCGTTCACGATGCCGACGAACTCGTCCGTGGTGAGGACGGCGTGGGCGTACAGAGGCGCGTTGATGTCGCAGGTCGCCGTCATCTCCGCCCAGCTGAAGGCGGCGATGGCGTCGCGGACGAGGGTCACGTGGTACCCCAGTTCCTGGCCGAAGCGCGCGGTGGTGTCCACGCAGGTGTTGGCCCGCATGCCGATGAGCACGACGTTCCGGACGTGGTGCTGCTTGAGCAGGAAGTCCAGGTCCGTGTTGGCGAAACCGCTCGACGCCCAGTGCTGCCGCGTGACGAACTCGCCCTCCCCGGGCCGGAAGTCGGGGTACCACTCGGCTCCCCAGCTGCCCGCGGCGAAGGTCTGCTGCCGCACGATGCGCTGCTGGGTCGGGGACAGGTGGTCCCACGTGACGTAGTCGTCCGGCGTCGTCTGGTGATGGGGCACGATGAAGACGCGGAAGCCCTGGCCGCGGGCCGTGGCGAGCATGGTGCGCATGTGGTCCAGCAGGCCGACGCCTTCCGCCACTTCCTTCCCCCGCGGCCACAGCTTGCCGCCCTCGGACAGGAAGTCGTTGTACGGGTCGATGATCAGGAGGGCGGTTCGGTCCGGGGAGTACAGCGCTTCGGAGGTCTCGGAAGTCATGGAGGGTTCCCATCCGGCCGGCGCACGGGCAGGCCCCGAGCCGGCTGCCGCGGGCCCGGGCCCGGAGACTTCAGTCTGTCACCCGTCCCGCCGAACGGCATCCGCGCCGATGGGCAGGTGAGCCGGGCCGGGGGTGACGTCCGCCGCCGACGGTGGTCGGCCGCCGGGGAGCCGCACGGGCACTCCGCGTCACCGGCGGCGGGCTCCCACGGTGACGCCCCCGTGCCCTAGCTTGGCGCTTGGGAGCCGCACCCCGAGCCGAGGAGCGACATGACCGACGTCCTGAGCCGTCGCGCGCTGAACCGGGCCACCCTGGCCCGGCAGTTGCTGTTGGAGCGGGCACGGACGTCCGTGGCCGACGCCGTGGAACGCCTGCTCGCCCTCCAGGCCCAGCAGCCGAGTTCACCGTTCCTCGCCCTGTGGAACCGGCTGGCCGGCTTCGGCGCCGACGACCTGCGCACGGCCCTGGACAAGCGGGAGGTGGTCCGGGCCACCTACGTCCGGGCCACGTTGCACCTGCTCAGCGCCCGCGACTACCTGGCCTTCCGCGCCCTGGTGGAGCCCTCCCTGGTGGCCGCGGCGGCCGGCGTCACCAAGCGGATCGCCGGCCCGGAGATCGACCAGGAGCGCCTGGTGGCCGTCGCCCGTGGCGTCCTCGACGCCGGGCCGCTGGACTTCGCGGCGATCCGGGAGCGGATGCGGCGCGAGTTCCCCGACGCCGATGACCGGGCGCTCGGGTACTGCGTGCGCATGAACCTGCCCCTGGTCATGGTGCCGACGGCGGACCGGTGGGCGTTCCCCGCCTCCAGCGAGGTGACCATGGCCGGGTCCTGGCTCGGCACGGAGCCGGCCGGGACAGGCTCGGCGGAGGACTTCGTCCGCCGCTACCTGGCCGCGTACGGCCCGGCCGGCCCCGCCGACCTGCGCGAGTTCGGCTGGCTGAAGGCGGCGGACGTGTTCGAGCGGCTGGCCCCGGAGCTGCGCGCGTTCACCACCGAGGACGGCCGGGTGGTGTACGACCTCCCCGGCGCGCCGCGCCCCGACCCGGACACACCGGCGCCGGTCCGCCTGCTGCCGGAGTTCGACAGTCTGGTCCTCGCCCACAAGGACCGCAGCCGGATCGTCCGCACCGAGTACCGGCCCCGGCTGATCACCAAGAACCTGCGGGTGCCGGCGTCCTTCCTGTGGGACGGGTTCGTCGCCGGCACCTGGGCCACGACCCGGCGCAGGACGGCGGTGACCCTGACCCTCACCCCGTTCGAGCGTCTGCCGGCGAAGGCCGTGCGGGAGCTGAGTGCCGAGGCCGAGCGGGTCCTGGAGTTCACCGACCCCGGCGCCGCCGGGCGGGACGTGGTCGTGGCGCCGGCCGGATGATCGCGGAACCGGGTCTCAGGACCGTACGCGCAGGCCGTGGTGGCGGTCGGGGTTCACCACCGTGGACAGGCCGTTGAGCAGCAGGCGCGTGCCGCCGCGGAGGTGGGCGGCGTCCTGGCTGCCGTCCCCGGTCGGCACGAGCCAGGTGTACTGCTCGGTCCAGGTCAGGCGGGAGCCGGCGGGCTCGTCGGCGAGTTCGACGGTGACGAGGGAGATCCAGCGGCGGCTGCCGTCGACCTCGGCCTCGTAGACGTAGACGATCCGGGTGTCCGGCACGATGTCCAGGAACCGGGAGCGGTAGGCGAGGTGTTCCTCGGTGTCCTCGGAGACGAAGACGTTGCCGGCGGTCTCGCCGGCGCCGACCCGGAAGTCCAGTTCGTGCCGGGCGGTGGCGGAGTCGCCGGGGAGACGGAACCAGCGGCGCCGCAGGGACGGGTCGGCGAAGCCGCGGAAGACCTCGGACCGGGGCACCGTGAAGTCCAAGTCCAGGGTGAACGAGCCGTGTTGGGCACTCATCCGACGAACCTAACACGCCTGGCGGCCGGGACGGGCGAGCGCACTTCCCGGCATCCTTCAGCGCATCCGGCCGGTCGCGCGGCCCGCCAGCAGGTCGCGGAGCTCGCGGGCGTTGCGGCGGCTGACGGCGAGGACCCGGTCGCCGATCCGGACGCTCACGTTGCCCCCGTCCAGGCGGAGTTCCTCGATCCGGCCGAGGGCGACGAGCCGGCTGCGGTGGATCCGGACGAAGCCGCGCGAGCGCCACTGCTCCTCCAGGGTGGACAGCGGTATCCGCACCAAGTGGCTGCCCTGGCCGGTGTGCAGCCGCGCGTAGTCGCCCTGCGCCTCGACGTGGGTGATGTCGGCGAGGGGCACGAACCGGGTCACCCCGCCCAGTTCCACGGGCACCTGGTCGCCGAGGGCGGGTGCCGCGGGTGCGAGCGGTACGGGGGCGGCCGGGCGGGGGCCCTGTCCGGCCCGGACGAGCTCGGCGACCCGTCGTACGGCCTCGGCGAAGCGCTCCTTGCGCAGCGGCTTGAGCAGGTAGTCGACCGCCTTGAGGTCGAAGGCGCGCACGGCGAAGTCCTCGTGGGCGGTGACGAAGACGACGAGCGGCGGAGCGGCGAACCCGCCCAGCAGCCGGGCGAGTTCTAGACCGCTGAGGCCGGGCATGTCGATGTCGAGGAAGACGACGTCGAAGCCCTCCGTGCCGTCCGGGTCCTGCGCCATGGCCCGGCTGAGCCGGCGCAGCGCCTCGGTGGCCTCCAGGGCGGGCACGGCGGTGCCGACCCGCGGGTCCTCCCCCAGCAGGTAGAGCAGTTCTTCGAGCGCGGGTTCCTCGTCGTCCACGGCCAGGACGCGCAAGGGCGCGTCGGTCACCCTCATGTGCGGCGGCTCCTCTCGTCCTCGACCGCCCTCCCATGGTGGCCGCGCCGGGGGGCGCCGTCGAGATCGGGGACGGCGGTGTGTCCCGGCCGTGACCAGGCCATGATCCCCTTGTCCGCGTATCGACCGTCATGAGGAGGCCCGGTGGCACAGCGGAAACCCGAGGAGTGGGACGCGCACTACGCGCGCGGCGGCCGGTTCCGGCCCCTGGGCCCCGCCGAGCGCCGGCTGCTCGCCGAGCACGTCCCGGCTCCGGCGGGCGGGCGCTGCCTGGACGTCGGCTGCGGGCTCGGTGAACTCGCCCGCCACCTGGCCGCGTCCGGGTACCTGGTGGACGCCGTGGACTGGTCCGCCGTCGCGCTCGCCGGGGCCCGGAGCGCCGGCGCGGACAGGGTGACGTACCGGCAGCTGGACATCGAACGCGACAGCCTGGATGAACTCCCCCACGGCGCCTACGACTTGATCACCGTGCGGCTGTGCTGGGCGTTCGTCCGCGACCGCACCCGGGTGCTCGGCCGGCTGCGGGAGCGGCTGCGTCCCGGCGGCGCGCTCTGCGTGATCACCCCGGTGGCGGACGCCGTACCGGAGCGCGAGCGGGGCGTGGCGCTGGACGAGGAGGAGATCGGGCTGCTGTGCGCGGGCTGGGAGTCCGCCGGGCGGTACGAGGCCGACGGCCTGGCCCTGCTCGTCCTGCGCGACCCCGCTCCCGCCGGCCTGGTCTGCGCCGGCAAGGGCCGGCCCGCTCCGCACGCCCTGACCGGGGCCGGTGTCGTCGTCACGGATGCGGCGGGGCGGGTGCTGCTGGGCTGGTCGGTGCGGGGCGTGTGGGAGCTGCCCGGCGGCAAGAACGAGCCGGGCGAGGACTTCGCCGCGGCGGCCGTGCGGGAGCTGGAGGAGGAGACGTCCCTGAGGGCCGATCCGGCCGGCGCGCGGGTGCGGGCGGTCCTGATGGACTCCGTGGACGGCATGCCCCGGGTGACGGCCGCCGTCCGGGTCGCGGCGTTCACCGGCGAGCCGGTCGTCACCGAGCCACGGCTGGTCCGCCGCTGGGAGTGGCACGAGCTCGCCGACCTGCCCCGTCTCGCCCGGCCGCTGTTCACGCCGAGCGCGCACGTCCTGGACACGGTGTGGCCGGGACTGCTGCCCGGTCTGCCGCCGGTGCACCGCTACCCGGTCGCGGAGGGCTGAGTCCCCGCCCCCGGTACCGGGGCGGTGGTGGCCGGGCCTCAGTCCGGCAGTACCAGCCGGGCCGTCTCCCCCGGCCCCACCGGTATGACGCGGTCGCGCAGGCGGACGTCGATGGGTGAGCGGTCGGAGTCCGGTACGGCGATCTCCAGCAGGCTGCTGCGCAGGCGCAGCCGGACGCCCCAGTGGCCGCGGTAGCGGATGCCGAAGCCGTAGGAGGACAGCTCGGGCAGCGGGACCGGGTCGAGGCACAGGCCGCCGGCGCGGGTCTCCAGCCCGGTCAGTCCGCGCTGGACGAGGTCGAGCGTGCCGGCCATCGCGCCGAGGTGGATGCCCTCCCCGGTGGTGCCGCCCTGGAGGTCGGCGATGTCGCCGCGCAGCGCCTCCTGGACGAAGCTCCAGGCGTCGGAGCGGCGGGCGCGGGCCAGGATCCAGCCGTGGACCAGGCCGCTGAGGGTGGAGCCGTGACTGGTGCGGTGCAGGTAGTGGTCCACGGTGGCGAGCCAGATGTGCTCGTCCAGGTGGTAGCCCAACTGCTGGAACAGCGCGCGCAGTTCGAGCGGCGAGAAGAGGTAGCCGAGCATCAGCACGTCGGCCTGTTTGGACGCCTTGTACCGGTTGACGGTGTCGCCCTCCGCCTCCAGGATGCGGTCCAGGCGCCGGATGTCGTCGTACCGTCCGCGGTAGCCCGCCCAGTCCAGTTCGGCGAGGTCGCCGTAGCCGTCGAACTGGCTGATCACCCCGTCGTGGAAGGGGATGTGCAGGCGGCGGGAGACCTCCGTCCAGCGGTCGGGTTCGTCCTCACCGAGGCCGGTCAGCTCGGTGAGTTCCCGGCGGCGCGGCTCGGGCAGGCCGTGCAGCAGTTCCAGGGCGCGGGTGAGCACCCAGGCGGCGGTGACGTTGGTGTACGCGTTGTCGTCCAGGCCGGGCCGGTCCGCGCCGGGGTAGGCGTCGTGGTACTCGTCGGGGCCGACCACGCCCCGGATGCGGTACCGGCCGAGGTGGTCGTCCCAGGTCGCCGACTGCCCCCAGAAGCGGGCGATCTGGAGGAGCACCTCGGCGCCCTCGCCGTGCAGGAACTCGATGTCGCCGGTCGCCTCGCAGTACTGCCAGACGTTGTAGGCCACGGCCGAGCCGACGTGGTGCTGGAGCCGGGAATGGTCCGGCAGCCAGCGGCCGGAGCGCGGGTTGAGGTGCAGCTGCTGGGTCTCCTCGCGGCCGTCGCTGCCGCTCTGCCACGGGAAGAGCGCGCCGCCCCGGCCGAGGTCGCGGGCCGCGTGGCAGGCGGCGTCCAGACGGCGGTGGCGGTAGCGGAGCAGGGCGCGGGAGACCTCGGGAAGGTGGAGGTTCAGGTAGGGCAGGACGAAGAGTTCGTCCCAGAAGACGTGGCCCCGGTAGGCCTCGCCGTGCAGGCCGCGGGCGGGGACGCCGACGTCCAGGTCGGCGGTGTGCGGCGAGAGGGTCTGGAGCAGGTGGAACAGGTGCAGGCGCAGGATGCTGCCCGCCTCGCCGGGCACGTCGAGCGCGGTGCGCCGCCACAGCTGCTCCCAGGTGGCGTGGTGGGTCTCGCGCAGTTCGTCGAAGCCGGGGGCGGCGCCGGCCCGGTCCACGGCCGCGCGCAGCGGGTCGCTGATGGCCGGGTCGCGGGAGGTGTGCAGGGCGACGGTCTTGTCGACGGTGGCCGTCCGGCCGGGCGGCAGGGTCAACCGGAGCCGCTGGACGGCGCGGTGGGCCTCGTTGGCGTGGGTGACCGGCACCCCGGCGGTCAGCCGGGCGGCCAGTCCGCAGCCGATGTCGGAGACCCGGGTGCGGCAGCGCAGCCAGACCGTGCCGGGTGCGCTGGTGCCGACCTCGATGTGGCTGAGGTGCCGGCCGTCCAGGTCCCGGTAGCGGGCGACGCCGGAGTTGGTGACACGCCCGTCGAGCGCGGCCTCGACGTCCAGCTCGACGGTGTGGCCCTCGGCGGTGAACTCGGTGCGCAGCGCGGCGAGGTGGGGGTCGGCCAGGTGGACCAGGCGCACCTGCCGGACGAGGAGGGTGGCGTCGGGTCCGATCGGGTAGCGGGTACGGCGTTCCAGCAGGCCGGGATCGAGGTGGAGCACCTGGTGGTGCTCGGTGACGGGCACGGTGTCCGGGGTGAGCCAGTCCCCGCCTGGGGGCCGGAAGCGCAGCGGCAGCCAGTTGGGCAGGTTGACCATGTCCTCGTTCTCGATCCGGCGCCCGGCGACCTCCGAGGTGAGCCGGTTGTAGCAGCCGGCCGCGTAGGTGCCCGGGTAGTGCACGTCGTCCGCGGTGCACTCGGGCAGCGCCCCGCGGGTGGCGAAGTAGCCGTTGCCGAGGGTGCACAGGGACTCCCGCAGGCGTTCCTCCGCGGGCCGGTAGCCGTCGTACTCCCAGACGTACTCCCACGCGGGTCCCGTCACCGTCACCCCTCGGACAGCAGGCCGGCGAGGATCCGGTCGGGGGTGAGGGGGAGGGTGCGGAAGCGGATGCCGGTGGCGTGGTGGACGGCGTTGCCGAGGGCGGCGGCGGTGCCGACGATGCCGATCTCGCCGATGCCCTTGCTGCCCATGGGGTTGAGGTGGGTGTCGTGTTCGTCGATCCAGTCGGCCTCGATGTGGGGGACGTCGGCGTGGACGGGCACGTGGTAGGAGGCGAGGTCGGCCTCGGGGAAGTCGCCGAACGCCGGGTCCACGGTGCTGTGTTCGGTGAGGGCCATGCCGAGGCCCATGACCATGGCGCCGGTGAACTGGGAGCGTGCGGTGCGGGCGTTGAGGATCCGCCCGGCGGCGAAGACGCCGAGCAGCCGGCGCACCCGGATCTCGCCCGTGACGGTGTCGACGGCGACCTCGGCGAAGTGCGCGCCGAACGCGTGCCGCGCGTAGGGGCTTTCGGCGTCGGCCGTCCCGGTGGTGTCGGCGCGGACCGTCGGCCCCTGTTCGGGATGGGCGGCGAGCCGGGTGCACGCCTCGTGCACGGCCCAGCCCCAGGAGGCGGTGCCCATGGAACCCCCGGCGAGCGGGGCCGGCGGCAGATCGCTGTGGCCGATCTCGGTGCGCACCCGCTCCAGGGGCACGCCGAGGGCGTCGGCGGCGATCTGGGCGAGGACGGTACGGGCTCCGGTGCCAATGTCGGCCGCGTTGACCCGGATGACGAAGGTGCCGTCGGGCCGGGCCTCGGCGGTCGCGGTGGACGGGGCGATCTGCACGGGGTAGGTGGCGGCGGCCACGCCGGTGCCGATCAGCAGCGGGCCCTCGCGGCGGACGCCGGGGCGCGGGTCGCGGCCGGCCCAGCCGAAGCGGCGGGCGCCCTCGCGCAGGCACTCCACGACGTGCCGGCTGCTGAACGGCTTGCCGCTGCCCGGTTCCCGCTCCGGTTCGTTGCGCACGCGCAGCTCCACCGGGTCCACGCCGAGCGCGTCGGCGAGTTCGTCCATGGCGGACTCCAGGGCGTACATGCCGGGTGACTCGCCGGGGGCCCGCATCCAGGACGGTGTGGGCACGTCCAGCGGCACCACGTGGTGGGCGCTGCGCAGGTTGGGGGTGGCGTACATGACGCGGGAGACCACCCCGGCGTATTCGACGAACTCCTTCACGTGGGAGGTGTGGGTGGTGACGTCGTGCAGCAGGGCGGTGAGCCGGCCGTCCGGGTGGGCGCCGAGCCGCAGCCGCTGCGCGGTCGGGGCGCGGTGGCCGACGACGGTGGGCAGGTACCGGCGGGGGTAGGCCACGGTGACGGGCCGGCCGGTGTGCCGGGCGGCGAGCGCGGCGAGGACGACGTCCGGGCGCGGGGTGCCCTTGGAGCCGAAGCCGCCGCCGACGTGCTCGGCGACGACGGTGATCCGCTCCTCGGGCAGCCGGAACAGCTCGGCGAGCACGGACCGCACGGTCGTACTGCCCTGGCTGGAGGTGTACGCGGTGAGCCGGTCGCCGTCCCAGTGGGCCGTACTGGCGTGCGGCTCCATCGGGTGGTTGTGCAGCGGCGGCACCCGGTAGGTGACGTCGACGCGGACCTCGGCCGCGGCGAAGGCGGCCTCCGGGTCGCCGTGCTCGACCCGGCCGGGCTGGCCGCCCGCTTCCTGGGGTTCGTAGGCGTCCGGGTGGCCCTCGGCGGGGCCGGTGTCGTGGGGTGCGGTGGCGTAGGCGACCCGGACTGCGCGGGCGGCGGCGCGGGCGGTCTCCAGGGTCTCGGCGACGGCCAGGGCCACGCACCAGCCCCGGTGCGGCACGTCCGGGTTCTGGAGCACGGCGAGCGTGCCGTCCTCGGGTTCGGCGAGCCGGGGCGCGTCGAAGGGGGTGAGGACGGCGAGGACGCCGGGCAGGGCGAGGGCGGCCGAGGTGTCGACGGCGGTGACCCGGCCCCGGGCGACCGCGGCGGGCACGGGCCAGGCGTGGACGCGGCCGGGCAGGGTGTACTCGGCGGCGTAGCGGGCGGCGCCGGTGACCTTCTGGCGCCCTTCCCGGCGCTCGGCGGGGGCGCCCAGGGCGGTGCCGGTCGTGCCGGTCATGGGATCCTCCTGCTCCTTCGGTGAGGGCTCAGGCCACTGCCGGGGCGGGGGCGAGACGGTTCAGGACGTCCAGGGCGAGGTTGCGGGCGAGGGACACCTTGTAGGCGTTGTCCCGCAGCGGCTCGGCGTGCGCGAGTTCGAGGGCGACGGCCCCTTCGAAGGCGGCCGGGGTGGCGGGGGCGCCCAGCAGGGCCAGCTCGGTGTGCCGGGCCCGCCAGGGCCGGTGGGCGAGCCCGCCGAAGGCGACGCCCACCTGGTCGACCACGCCGTCCGCGACCCGCAGCAGGACGGCCACGGAGGCGAGCGCGAAGGCGTACGACGCCCGGTCCCGGGCCTTGCGGTAGGCGGACGGGGCACCGGCGGTGGCGGCCGGGAGCAGCACGCCGGTGATCAGTTCGCCGGGGCGGATCCAGGTGTCCCGCTCGGGGTGCTCGCCGGGCAGCCGGTGGAAGTCGGCCACCGGCAGGCGCCGGGTGCCGTCGGTGCCGTACAGCTCGACCTGGGCGTCGAGGGCGGCGAGGGCGACGGCCATGTCGGAGGGGTGGGTGGCGATGCACTGCGCGGAGTGGCCGAGGACGGCGTGGTCACGGTGGACGCCGTCCCGGGCGCCGCAGCCGCTGCCCGGCTCCCGTTTGTTGCAGGGTTTGTCCAGGTCCTGGAAGTAGGGGCAGCGGGTGCGCTGGAGCAGGTTGCCGCCGGTGGTGGCGGCGTTGCGCAGCTGTGCGGAGGCGCCGGCGAGGAGCGCCTGGGACAGGGCCGGCCAGCGCTCGCGGACGCGCGGGTCGGCGGCGAGGTCGCTGTTGCGGACGGTGGCGCCGACCCGCAGGGAGCCGTCGGGCAGCTCCTGGATGCCGTCCAGCGGCAGCCGGCCGATGTCGATGAGGAGGGCGGGCCGCTCCACGCCGAGTTTCAGCAGGTCGACCAGGTTGGTGCCGCCGGCCAGGTAGCGGGCGCCGGGCTGGGCGGCGTAGGCCTCGACGGCCTCCTGGACGGTGCCGGGCCTGAGGTATCCGAAGCCGTTCACTCAGATCACGTCCTCGATCGCCTCGACGATGCGCGGATAGGCGCCGCAGCGGCACAGGTTGCCGCTCATCCGTTCCCGGATCTCGGGCCGGTCCAGCGGTACGGGCCCCTCGGTGGGGGCCGCCGGGTCGGTGACGTGGGAGGGGTGGCCGGCCGCGGCCTCGGCGAGCATGCCCACCGCGGAGCAGAGCTGGCCGGGGGTGCAGTAGCCGCACTGGAAGGCGTCGCGGTCCAGGAAGGCCCGCTGGAGCGGGTGCGGCTCCTCGCCGTCGCCGCCCAGGCCCTCGACGGTGGTGATCTCGCTGCCGTCGAGGGTGACGGCGAGGACCAGACAGCTGTTGAGGCGGCGCCCGTCGACCAGCACGGTGCAGGCACCGCACTGGCCGTGGTCGCAGCCCTTCTTGGAGCCGGTGAGGTCCAGGTCCTCACGCAGCAGGTCGAGCAGCACGCGCCGGTGGTCGACGCGCAGGGTGCGGGGTTTGCCGTTCACCCGGAGGGTGACCTCGGAGTGGTGGGATGCGCTGGTCATGGCGGGGGATGACCTTCCGGACGGACGGTGGAGCCGTGCAGACCGCGTATCCAGGACACGCCGGGCTCACACGTCCGGGAGGTCATCCCCTTCGCTCACGGGTAACGGACGAGGTTCGCGACGTTGGTCGTCGCGTTCGACGGTCCTCCGGTGTTGTTGACGACGTGACTGATGGTGCCGGTGCCGCCGAGCGAGACGGTCACCATGCTGGTGAAGCGGACGTTCGGGTTGTTCGGCGCCTCGATGGCGCGGGCGGCGGTCACGCTCGGGTTGACGTTGAAGTAGCAGTAGCTGCCGAGGCCGTACGCCTGGTGGCTGGTGACCGAGTCGGCGACCTTGTAGGCGGCGTAGCCCTGCGTGGAGCCGTTCATCCAGGCGGCCTGGTTCGGCGGGTCGTACGGCATCTCGTTCTGGAAGAAGTAGGTACGGCCCCCGTTGCCGTTCCATACGGTCTGGTACTTCTGGAAGTGCTCCACGAACAGCCCGTACATGGTGACATCGTCGCCGTTGACGACGAGGCCGGTGTCGGCCGTGTTGCTGGTCCAGCCGACACCGCTGCCATGGTCGGCGCGCCAGATCCACATGTGGTCGCCGATGACGTTGTCGCTGTTGACGACGAGGCTGGTGGCGGCCTTGCCGACGCCGGCGCCGCCGACGCGGAAGTACACGTCGTGCAGGGAGGTCGGGTCGGCCGCGTGGGAGGCGGTGGAGCCGGCCGGCCCGACCTCGACCAGGGTCTTCGAGCTGGTGGTGCCGGCGTCGAAGAGCAGGCCCGCGATCTTCACGCCGTCGACGTCGGCGACGGACATCGCGGTGACGCCGTTGTCCGGGACGAAGGTGGCGAGGCCGAGGCCGAGGACGACCGTGTCCGGGCGGGTCACCTTGAGCGTCTGGTCGAGGTGGTAGACACCGGGGGTGACCAGCAGGTTCTGGCCTGCCGCCAGGGCCGCGTTGATCTGTGCGGCGGTGGCGCCGGGCTTGACGACGTAGAACTGGCTCAGCGGCAGCGAGCTGCCGGCCGGGCTGCCGCCCGCCCAGCTCGTCGCGGTGGAGTTGGTCCGCACGGACGGCACGAACACCTGGTAGTTCCCGGAGCCGTCGACGTACAGGAACGGCTTCTCCCGGGTGACCGGGCTCTGCGCGACGGTGGTGTACGGCGGGTTGGGGAAGCTGGTGGCCGGGACGCCCTGGCTGCCGACGAACACCATGTTCCAGTTGGAGCCGGTCCAGCTGCCGAGCTGGGAGTTGCGGGTCAGCCACTGCTGCTGCGAACCGGAGTTGACCTGTCCGTCGACCTTGCTGTCGGCGAGGTAGCCGCCGGAGGACCAGCCGCCGTCGTCCAGGGCGAGGTTGCCGCGCAGGTGCATCCGGCGGTAGGCCGCCGCCTGCGACACCGCCCAGCGGTCGCCGCCGCCGGTGGGGTTGACGGAGAGGTTCTCGGCGCCGCGCCAGAAGTTCTGGGTGGCGTTGCCCTGGAACCAGTCGGCCTCGGCGTGCACCGCGCCGTTGACCGTCACCGCGTCCGGGGTCAGGCCGAGGCCGAGCACCTGGGTGTAGAAGCCGACGTTGACGTCGGCGTTGTAGGCGCCGGGCTTGAAGAGGACGGCGTAGCGCTGGGAGCCGAACTGGTTGGTCTCCTGCTGCTTGAAGATCGTGTCCAGCTTGCCCTGGATGGTCGAGGAGGACATCGACGGGTCGAAGACGACGACATTGGGGCCGAGGTCGGGGTTGCTCGCCGACTGGGTCACCGGGACCACCTGGAAGCGCTGGGCGGCGGTGCCGTTGCAGGTGTACTGCACGAACTGCACGCTGTCGGCGAGCGAGGCGCCGGGGTCGTCCAGGCACTTGCCGCTGTTGCGGTTGACGAAGTGGAAGGCGCCGCCGCCGTCGTCCACGGGGAGCCACTGCTGGTTGGCGCCGCCGCCGTAACTCCACAGGTGGACGGCCGCGCCGTCGGCCGTGGAGACGTCGGCGACGTCGGCCACCTGGTTGGTGTCGTTGCGGTTGCCGATGCGGACGTAGCCGTCGCCGGCGTCGGTGAAGCTCCACTGCTGGGCCGTGGTGCCGTTGCAGGCGTACTGCTGCACGGCGGTGCCGTTGGCGGTGGCGGCGGCCTTGGCGTCCAGACACCTGCCGCTCGCGGCGTTCACGACCGTGGCGAAGCCGGTGGGCAGGGCGGCGGCCCCCGCGGTGGCGGCGGGCGCGGGCGCCGCGGTGAGCAGGGTGGCGGCTAGGGACAGTGCGGCGAGCGAGCCTGCCGCCGGGAGGGGTCTGGCCATGTGGGCGGGTGGCCTTTCGGTGGGGGGACCGCAGACCCAACAGCCGGGGGACATTCGGCCGTTGGGACCTGCGGGGCTTTGTTTAAGGCGTGAAACTAAAGGTCCGGACCACTGGCGTCAAGAGGCGGAACGGGAAACCCCGCCGGTGGGGCCGGGCGCGCGGGGAGGAACCGGGGGCGTTGGGTGCCGGGGGGTGGGCGGTGCGGGGGACCGGGGGCTGGGCGACGCCGGACGCCGGGGACTGGGTAACGCTGGACGCCGGGATCGGACGGCGCCGGGCACTTGATGTGACCGCCGCGTCCCCCACCGCCGTCACCCCGCCTCCGCCATCCTCCACCGCCCCGGGCACCCACTCACCCCACCGCCGTCCCCCGCCGCTCCAGGCTCACCCCGCCGCCATCTCCCGCCGCCCCAGGCTCACCCCGCCGCCGACACCCCCGCCCCCGTAGCGCCCGGCGTAACCGTCCCCGGCACCCCCGCCTCCGCGGGCTCGCCGCGGTCCGCGAACTGGGTGCGGTACAGCTCGGCGTACCGGCCCCCCGTCGCCAGCAGTTCCTCGTGCGTGCCGCGCTCCACGATCCGGCCGGACTCCACGACCAGGATCTGGTCGGCGGCGCGGACCGTGGACAGGCGGTGGGCGATGACCACGGCGGTGCGGCCCTCCAGGGCCTCGGTGAGCGCCTCCTGGACGGCCGCCTCGGAGGTGTTGTCCAGGTGGGCGGTGGCCTCGTCCAGGATGACCACGCGCTGGCGGGCGAGCAGCAGCCGGGCGATGGTCATGCGCTGGCGTTCGCCGCCGGAGAGCCGGTAGCCGCGCTCGCCAACGACCGTGTCCAGGCCGTCGGGCAGGGACCGGACGACGTCCGCGAGGCGGGCGCGGCCGAGGGCGTCCCACAGCTCGTCGTCACCGGCGTCCGGGCGGGCCAGCAGCAGGTTGGCGCGGACGGTGTCGTGGAAGAGGTGACCGTCCTGGGTGACCATGCCGAGGGTGGCCCGCAGGGAGGCGAAGGTGAGGTCGCGGACGTCGACCCCGCCGATGCGGACCGCGCCCGCGTCGACGTCGTACAGGCGCGGCAGGAGCTGGGCGATCGTCGACTTGCCGGCGCCGGAGGAGCCGACGAGGGCGACGGTCCGGCCGGGTTCGGCGCGGAAGGAGATGCCGCGCAGCACTTCGGTGCCGCCGCGGGTGTCGAGCGCGGCGACCTCCTCCAGGGAGGCGAGGGAGACCTGGTCGGCGGACGGGTAGGAGAAGCGGACGTCGTCGAACTCGACGGCGACCGGGCCGTCGGGGACCTCGCGGGCGTCCGGCCTCTCGGCGATGAGCGGCTTGAGGTCGAGCACCTCGAAGACCCGCTCGAAGCTGACGATCGCGCTCATCACCTCGACCCGGGCCCCGGCGAGCGCGGTCAGCGGGGCGTACAGCCGGGTCAGCAGCAGGGCGAGGGAGACGACCGCTCCGGGCTCCAGGGTGCCGCGCAGCGCGAACCAGCCGCCGAGGCCGTAGACGAGGGCCAGGGCGAGGGCGGAGACCAGGGTGAGGGAGGTGATGAAGACGGACTGGGCCGTCGCCGTGCGGACGCCGATGTCCCGGACCTGGGCGGCCCGCGCCGAGAACTCCGCCGACTCCTCCTCCGGGCGCCCGAACAGCTTGACCAGGGTGGCGCCGGGGGCGGAGAACCGCTCGGTCATCCGGGTGCCCATGGCCGCGTTCAGCGCCGCGGCCTCGCGCTGCATGCGGGCCATCCGGCTGCCCATGCGGCGGGCGGGCAGCACGAACACCGGCAGCAGGACCAGCGCGAGCAGGGTGATCTGCCAGGACAGGGTGAGCATCACGGCGAGCGTCAGCACCAGGGTGACCAGGTTGCTGACGACACCGGAGAGGGTGTTGGCGAAGGCCCGCTGGGCGCCGATCACGTCGTTGTTGAGACGGCTGACCAGCGCGCCCGTACGCGTACGTGTGAAGAACGCGACGGGCATGCGCTGCACATGATCGAACACAGCCGTTCTGAGGTCGAGGATGAGTCCCTCCCCGAGCGTCGCCGACAGGCGGCGGCCGAGGATGCCGAGCCCCGCCTCCGCGAGCGCCACGAGCGCGATGAGCAGGGACAGCCGCACCACCGTGCCGGAGTCGTGCCCCGCCACGATCGCGTCGACGACGCGGCCGGCGAGCACGGGTGTCGCGACGGCCAGCAGGGCGGTCACCACCCCGAGCAGCACGAACCGGGCGATGCCGGCGCGGTGCGGGCGGGCGAAGGCGGCGATGCGGCGCAGGGTGGCGCGGGCGAACGGGCGACGCTCGGACTGCGCGTTCATCACGCTGTGCAGTTGCGTCCAGGCGGTGGTCTCCATGCTCATGGAAGAGACCGTAGAACCTCAAGGTTCGTTGAGGTCAATGTCCGCGACGGTTCACCCGGTGTTGGGACGCCCGGGAGAGCCTGTGCCGATGTGACTGCCGTCCCCCTCCCCCGCCGGCGCCCGCCCCGACGCCTCCCCGTGCGCCAGGTGCTCTGCCTGGTGCCGCTCGTGCTCGTCGCCGTGGCCGCCGTACGGCACCGCTCGGTCCTCGCCGAGGGCTTCGGCCACCTGCGCACCGCCTCCTGGCCGTGGCTGCTCGCGGCGGCCACGGCGACCTGCCTGACCTGGGTCGCCGCCGCAATCACCCGGCAGGGCGCGGTGCTCCAGCCGCTGCCGAAGGGGCGGCTGCTGGCCACCCAGTTCGCGGCGGGCGCGGCCAACCACCTGCTGCCGACCGGGCTCGGCGCGGGCGCCGTGAACCTGCGCTTCATGACCGTGTGCGGGGTGCCGCCGGCGCGTTCCTCGGCCGCGCTCGCGCTGTATCTGCTGGCGGAGTGCGTGGGCCGGCTCGGGCTGCTGGCCGCGCTGCTGGTCGCGTTCCCGGACGCGCTGCGGCTCGGCCCCCTGCTGCCGGACGGCTCGGCGCTGCCGCTGCTGCTGGGCGCGGTGGGCCTGGTGGTCGTGGCGGGGGCCGTGACGGCGCTCGTGAGGCCGCTGCGCACGCGCGTGTCCGCGTTCGCGCGGGACGCCCTGGACGAGGCCCGGTCGGTGCACACCCGGCCGGCCCGCGCCCTGGCGCTGTGGGGCGGCTCGCTGGCCTTCCCCGCGCTCCAGGCGACCGGACTCGCGGCCGTCGGGCAGGCGCTGCGGCTGCCGGTGCCGCCCGCGCACACGGTGCTGGCCTACCTCGCCGCGACGGTCGCGGTGGCCCTGGTGCCCACGCCCGGCGGGCTGGGGTCCGTGGAGGCCGCGCTGATCGTGGCCCTGGTCGCGGTGGGCGGCCCGGCCGCGGTGGCGACGGCGGTGGTGCTGGCCTACCGGATCATCACCGTGTGGCTGCCGCTGGTGCCGGGGGCGCTGACACTGGGCGCACTGGTGCGGCTGAAGGTCATCTGAGGCACAGTGGCCCTCCGAGCCGCCCCCGCAGAAGGAGCACCCGCCGTGCCGGTCCGCACAGAACGCGAGGAGTACGTCACCACGGTCGTCCTGTCCCGGCCGGAGGCCCGCAACGCGGTGGACGGTCCGACGGCCGCCGAACTGGCCGCCGCCTTCCGGGCGTTCGAGGCGGACGACAGCGCCCGGGTGGCGGTGCTGTGGGGCGAGGGAGGCACCTTCTGCGCGGGCGCGGACCTGAAGGCGATCGGCACGGAGCGCGGCAACCGGGTGGCGGAGGACGGCGACGGGCCGATGGGGCCGACGCGGATGCGGCTGTCCAAGCCGGTGATCGCCGCGGTGGCCGGGCACGCGGTCGCGGGCGGCCTGGAGCTCGCCCTGTGGTGCGATCTGCGGGTCGCCGAGGAGGACGCGGTGTTCGGGGTGTTCTGCCGCCGCTGGGGCGTGCCCCTGATCGACGGCGGCACGGTACGGCTGCCCCGGCTGATCGGCACCGGCCGGGCCCTGGACATGATCCTCACCGGCCGCCCCGTCCCGGCCCGCGAGGCGTACGAGATGGGCCTGGCGAACCGGCTGGTCCCCACCGGACACGCGCGTGCCGAGGCGGAGGCGCTGGCGGCACGGATCGCCCGCTTCCCGCAGGCCTGCCTGCGCGGTGACCGGGCGTCGGTCCTGGACCAGGAGGGGCGGGACGAGCGGACCGCGCTGCGCGGCGAACTGCGGCGGGGCATGGGGGTGCTGGCCGAGGGCGCGGAGGGTGCCGCCCGGTTCGCCTCGGGTGCCGGACGGCACGGGTCGTTCGCGGACGGGTGAACCGCCGCTCCTTGGGCGGCCCCGCGCTCAGCGGGTGCTCACCCGCACCTCCCCGCCCTCGGGGTCGACACGGCCGTGCCAGCGGGGGTCGAGGGTCAGGGTGCGGTCGGGCAGGGCGGTGCGCAGGCGCTCGTGGTGCAGGAGGCGGCCGTCCTGGCGGACGTACAGGACCGGGCGGTGCAGCGGGACGCCGGTGCGCAGGACGTGGGGGACGGGCGGGGCGGCCGGGGTGACGCGGTTCGGGGCAATCCAACGCAGCGGCGGCTCGACGGTCACGGGCACGCCGGGGGCCGGCCAGGGCGCGCCCGCCAGGAAGTCCAGCACCGCGCCGGCCGCCCGGGCGCCCTCGCGGGCCGCCGTGCCGGCGGGCTCCACGGCGTGCAGGACGTTGCCGGCGGCGAAGACACCGGGGCGCGAGGTGTGCAGGGAGCCGGCGACGGCGGGGCCGCGGGTGCCGGGGTCCAGCGTGAGGCCGCCGCGCCGGGCCAGTTCGTGGTCGGGGACGAAGTCGCCGGTGAAGACCACGGTGTCACACGGGAGTACGGTCGTACGGCCGTCGCGGTGGCGGACGCGGACGCCGGACAGGCGTCCGCGGCCCAGGAGTTCGGTGACGGTGGTGTCGGTCAGCAGCGGCACGCCGTGGCGCAGCCGGGCCGCCCCGGCGCGGGCGCGGCCGGTCTGGGCGCGCGGGTGTTCCGTGACGAGGGCGACGATCTCGGCGCCGGCCGCGCGGACGGTGTCCGCCGCCGCGTAGGAGACGTCCGCCGCGCCGACGACGACCGCGCGGGTGCCGATGTGCTGCCCGAACAGGTGGACCGCCTGCTGGAGTTCGCCGGTGGTGTAGACACCGGCGGGGCGGGTGCCGGGCACCAGCCGGGCGGGGCGGGGGCGTTCGCGGGCGCCGGTGGCGAGGACGACGGCCCGTGCCGTGACGGTCTCCGGTCCGCCGGGGCCGACGGCGGTGAGCCGGGGTCCGGTAGGCGCCCAGTCCAGTGCCGTCACGCCGGTGCGGACCGTGGCGCCCGCGCGCTCGGCGGCCTCCGTGAGCAGCCGGGCGTACCCGGGGCCGGTCAGCGGGTGCGTCCAGGTGCCGAAGCCGCCGTGCGCGCAGTGCCGGGGCACTCCGCCGGGCCGTGGCTCCCGCTCCAGCACCTCCACGTGCCCGGCTCCGGCGGCGGCCAGCCGTGCGGCGGCGGCGAGCCCGGCGGGGCCGGCGCCGACGACGAGGACGTCCACCCGACGCGGGGCCGTCATGGTCTCGTCCCCCGCTCGAACAGCTCCCGTACCGCCGCGCCGCAGTAGAACCCCTGGCAGCGGCCGGCCCGGGCGCGGGTGCGGCGGCGCAGGCCCTCCAGGCTGCGGGGCGGGACCGTACTGGCGAGGGCGTCGCGGATCTCCCCGCGGGAGACGCGCTCGCAGTGGCAGACGAGGGTGCCGTACTCGGGGTCGGCGGCGATGAGGTCGGGCCGCTGGTAGGGGCGGGGGAAGGCCTCGCCGAGGTTGGGCATGGTCACCGGCTCCGGTTCCCGTACCGGTCCGAGGTCGAGGCCGCCGTCGGCCAGCAGGCCGGTGACGTGGGCGGCGATGGCCAGGGACGCGGTCAGGCCGGTGGAGCGGATGCCGCCGACGGTGACGTACGCCTGTCCGGGGTGGGCGGTGATGCGGTAGTCCTCGTGCCCGGTGGCCGCGCGCAGCCCGGCGTAGACGGCGGTGACCTCCTCCTGGAGCAGGGCGGGCAGCACACGGCGGCCCTTGTCCCGCAGTGCGGCCAGCCCGTCGGCGGTGGATCCGGTGGCCCGTTTGTCGCGCAGGTCCTCGGCGGTGGGGCCGAGCAGGACGTTGCCGTGAACGGTGGGCGCGACCAGGACGCCCTTGCCGAGCGCGGTCGGCACGGGGAGGAGGATGTGCCGGACGAGGGGGCGGGCGAGCTTGTCGTAGACCAGGAGCTGGCCGCGGCGCGGGGTGACGGTGAAGTCCTCGTGGCCGAGCGCGCGGTCCAGGGTGTCGGCGTGCAGTCCGGCCGCGTTCACCAGGTGGCGGGCGCGCAGGGTGCCCCGGCTGGTGGTCAGCAGGTGCCCGTCCGACGGGCTCACCTCGCGCACGGCGGTGTTGAGGTGCAGATCGGCGCCGGCGCGGACCGCCTGGGTGGCGTACGCCAGGGTCGTCGTCCAGGGGCAGATGATGCTCTCGCCGGGGACGTGCAGGGCGCCGAGCGCGCCGGGGCCGAGGTGGGGTTCGCGGGCGTACAGCTCCGCGGGGCCCAGCAGGGCGGTGTCGTGGCAGGCGTTGCGCTCGGCCTTCTCGGCCAGCCGGGGCAGCGCGGCGAGTTGTTCCTCGTCCCAGGCGACCAGCAGCGCGCCGACCCGCTCGACGGGGATGCCGGTCTCGGCGGCGTAGGCGCCGAGGCGGGTGTACCCCTCGCGGACCAGGCGGGCCTCCAGGGTGCCGGGGGTCGCGTCGAAGCCGGTGTGCAGGATCGCGGTGTTGGCCTTGGAGGTGCCCTGGCCGACGTCGTCCTGGGCCTCGACCAGGGCGATGCGCAGCCGGGGCCGGCGGGCGAGTTCGCGGGCGATGGCGCAGCCGACGACACCGGCGCCGACGACCGCCACGTCGTACGGCGTCGTGGGCAGCGGCCCGGCCGCGGTGACGGTCACGCGCCGAGGAGGGCCGCGACGGCGGCGCGGAAGCCGGCGCGGCGTTCGGCGGCCTGGTCGGCCGGGATGCGGGGCTCGTACACGGCGGCGGGTTTCCCGTCGGGCAGGGCGTCCGCGACGCTGAGGCCCCGGTCCGCGCCGAGGCGGGCGAGGGCGGCGGCGCCGAGCGCGGTGGCGTCGGCCAGCGCGGACACTTCAACGGGGCGTTGCAGCAGGTCGGCCTGGGTCTGCATGAGGAGCGCGGAGCGGGTGAGGCCGCCGTCGACGCGGAGCGTGGTCAGGGGGGCGCCCAGGTCGCGGGCGGCGGCCTCGGCGAGTTCGGCGACCTGGGCGGCGATGCCCTCGCACAGGGCGCGCACCAGGTGGCCGGCGGTGGTGTCGAGGCCGAGGCCGGTGAGGGAGCCGCGCAGGTCGCCGCGCCACCAGGGGGCGGCGAGTCCGGCGAGGGCCGGGACGAAGGTGACCCCGCCGCTGTCGGGGACGGTGCCGCCGACCGGGTCGAGGTCGGCGGCGCAGGACAGGACGCCGAGGTCGGTGAGCCAGCGGACGGCGGAGGCGGCGGTGTAGACCTGGCCGTCCAGGCAGTATTCGGTGTGTCCGGCGAGCCGCCAGGCCACGCAGCTCACCAGGCCGGAGTCCCCGCGCCGGGGGCGGTCGCCGGTGGGGGCGAGCAGGAACGCGCCGGTGCCGTAGGTGCACTTGGCGGCGCCGGGCCCGGTGACGCGCTGGGCGAGCAGGGCGGCCTGCTGGTCGACGATCAGCCCGGTGAGCGGGATCTCCGGGCCGAATGCGCGTGTGGTGCCGACCGGGTGCGCGGTGTCGGTGACCTCGGGGAGGCGTTCGCCGGCCAGGCCGTAGAGGTCGAGGGCGCGCGGGGACCACTCGGCGCGGTCCAGGTCGAGCAGCTGGGTACGGCCGGCGGTGGCGGCGTCGGTGACGAAGGCGCCGGTGAGGCGGTGGACCAGCCAGGCGTCACAGGTGGTGACGACGCCGTCGCGGGTGAGGTGGCGACGGATCCAGGCCATCTTCGGTGCGGCGAAGTACGGATCGAGGGGCAGGCCGGTCAGCTCCCTCAACTCTTCCGCGTGCGCGGTGAGTTCGGCGCAGACGGTCTCGGCCCGGCGGTCCTGCCACACCAGGGCGTCGGTCAGCGGGCGGCCGGTGTCCGGGTCCCAGGCGAGGACGGTCTCGCCCTGGTTGGCGAGGCCGAACGCGACGACGCCCTCGCCGGCCTCGGCGAGCGCGCGCCGGCCTGCCTTAACCACCGAGTCGTACAGCCGCGCCGGGTCCACCTCGACCAGGCCGCCGGGCAGATGGCGGGGGCGCACCTGCGCGAAACCGGTGCCGAGGACACCGCGTTCGGGGCAGACCACCAGCGCCTTGGTGCCGGACGTGCCCTGGTCGACGGCGAGCACCGGCCCGGTCATCGCGCGCCCTCCGCGTGAGCGCGCCCAGCGCCCCGCGTCCGCGTCCGACCCGCGTCCCCCGCTCCGGCCCTGAAGATCACCGCGCCAGCCTGCCGCCGCCGCGGCCCCGGAGTCAAGGTCTTCCCCTCAGCGGTCAACTCGCCCCGGAATTAGTTGACTTGGCAACAATGGTACGGCGGAACGCACGCCTCTATAGTGACCGCCGACCACACGAGACATCTTCATCACCGCCCAGGGGAGGGCTGTTGCAACGTCACCCCGCCACCTCGCTCGTGCGCCCGTGGCCGGGGGCCGGCGGCTGATGGCCAGAGACGGAGCCCGCCCCTCCTACGACCCCGCCGGTCCCGACCACGCGCTGCGCGCCGCGCTCCAGGACCTGCGCACCGGCCGCTGGATGGCCATGCGGACCCTGCTCGCGGAGACCACGCCGTGGTGGCAGTGGACCCAGCGCACCCAGGTGCTGGCGGCTGCCGCGGCCGGCACCGACGTGGTGCGGGCCTGGCTCACCGAGGAGCCGGACAGCGCGCACGCGGTGGTGATGCACGCCCGTGTCGGCGTCGAGCGCGCGCTGCGGGCCCGGCGGGAACGGCACCGCCGTACCCATGAGCTGTGGATCGAGGCGTGGGACGCCGCCCAGACGGCGACCGTGGCCGCCCCGCGGGACCCGGTGCCCTGGGTGTGTCTGCTGGCACTGGCCCAGCTCGACCCGGAGCAGCGCTGGGAGGAGCACCGGGCCGCCGCGCCGGAGCCGATGCTGCCGCCGGGCCCCTGGGGGCTGCTGGCCGAGGCCGACCGGCGCGACCCGTTCAACCGCGAGGCGCACCACCGGATGCTCCAGTTCCTGTACGCGCGGGGCGGTTCGGGCCGGCTCGCGGAGGCCGCCGGGTACGCGCAGTGGGCCGCCGGGCAGGCCCCGCCCGGCTCGGCGCTGCACCTGCTGCCGCTGTACGTCCGGGTCGAGCGCTACCGCCGGGACAGCGGGCACGACGCGGCGCTGGACCTGCACTGGGTGGTGGAGGAGGCGGACCGGGAGGCGCGGCGCGCACTGCACTCGTGGTTCGAGCGGACGGACCCCGCCGAGCGCGCGCTGCCGGACCTCAACCATCTGGCCCACGCGCTGTGGGGTGCCCTGAAATTCGCCGACGCGGCAAGGGTGTTCGAGGCGATCGGCCCCTACTTCACCCCGCCGCCCTGGATGTACCGCACTCCGGACCGGGACCGGGCCGTGGAGGTCTTCGTACAGGCCCGGGACCGCTGCCGGGCCGCCGCGGAGGGCTCCCGTCCCTGAACACCGCGCCCGCACGCCGCCGCCGAAGAGCCCTCCTCCACAGCGCCGGGAACAGCCCCGCACCACCCCCTGAACGACCCCGTTGCACGTGCCCGTCCGACAACCGTTGATCCAGGAGGTCCCCGCGTGTCCCCCACCCCCGGTCCCTCGCCCGCCCCCTCGCCCGGTCTGCCGCAGCAGGACGAGGAGCAGCGGCTGCGGGAACTCGGCTACCGCCCGGTGCTGGCCCGCCGCATGGGCGGCTTCGGCAACTTCGCGATCAGCTTCTCGGTCATCTCGATCCTGTCCGGCTGCATGACCCTGTACGGCTTCGGCCTGAACACCGGCGGCCCCGCCGTGATGCTGTGGGGCTGGGCGGGCGTCGGCCTGTTCGTGCTGTGCGTCGGGCTCGCGCTCGCCGAGGTCACCAGTGCCTACCCGACCTCCGGCGCCCTGTACTACATGGCCGACCGGCTCGGCGGCCGGCGCTGGGGCTGGTACACCGGCTGGCTGAACCTGCTCGGCCTGCTCGGCGCGATCGCCGGCATCGACTACGGCGCCGCCCTGTTCACCGGCGCGTTCGCCAACCTCCAGTGGGGCTTCACGCCCACGCCCGGCCGGACCATGCTGATCTTCTGCGCGATCCTGCTGCTGCACGCGGTGCTGAACCTGTTCGGCGTGCGCCTGGTCAGCCTGCTCAACTCGGTCAGCGTGTGGTGGCACCTGGCGGGCGTGGCACTGATCGTCGGCGCACTGGTGATCGTCCCCGACCACCACCGGTCGGCGTCCTTCGTGTTCACCGAGTTCGTCAACGAGACCGGCTGGGACAACCCGCTGTACGTCGCCGCGATCGGCCTGCTCCTCGCGCAGTACACCTTCTCCGGCTACGACGCCTCCGCCCACCTGTCGGAGGAGACCTCCCACGCCTCGGTGGCCGCCTCCCGCGGCATCGTCCGCGCCATCTGGGTGTCCTGGCTGGCCGGTTTCGTGCTGCTCGCCGGTCTCACCTTCGCCATCCAGGACTACGACGCCACGCGCACCACCGGCACCGGCGTACCGCCCGCCCAGATCATGCTGGACGGCCTCGGCACCGACGGCGCGAGCGCCCTGCTCCTCGTGGTCATCGTCGCCCAGCTGTTCTGCGGCAACGCCGAGGTCGCCGCGGCCAGCCGGATGGTGTTCGCGTTCAGCCGGGACGGCGCGCTGCCCGGCTCGCACCTGTGGCGCAAGGTCAGCGGACGCACCCAGACGCCGGTCGCCGCCGTCTGGCTGTCCGTCGTCGTCGCCTGTGTCCTCGCCCTGCCGTCGCTGTACTCGGCGACGGCGTACAACGCGGTGACCGCCATCAACGTCATCGGCATCACCCCGGCCTACGCCATCCCCGTCTTCCTGCGGCTGCGCGCGGGCGACCGTTTCCAGCCGGGTCCGTGGCAACTGGGCCGCTGGAGCAAGCCGGTCGGCTGGATCGCGGTCGGGTGGGTGGCGTGCGTGACGGTCCTGTTCTGCCTGCCGCAGGCGTCGCCGGTCACGGTCGACACGATGAACTACGCCTCCGTCGCCCTCGCGGTGGTCCTCGTCCTGGCCAGCGTCTGGTGGTACGTCGCCCGCCGGTCGTACGGCACCCCCACCACCGCCGCGTACGGCAGCGACCGCGACCAGGCGGACCTCGCGGAGGGCATCGTCTGAGCCGGCTGCCCGCAGAGCACCGGTCCCGGTACGAACCGGTGCGCCGGATGCGGCAGGATGAACGAGCGCGCCGGTCACCGGAGTTCCTCCCGCCGGCGCGGTCGCACATCCCGGACATCGAGCAGGTGACAGAGTGACGAGACTTCACAAGAGGCTCTCCACAGCGGCCACACGCCCCGGAGGTGACCGGTGAACCGCGCGCTGACCCTGGACGACCTCGTCCTCGCCGGCATCGCCCTGGCGGCGGGCCTGGTGCTCGCCTTCATGTCGCGCACCCTGCTGCGCTGGCTCGCGAAGCACGCCAAGCGGACCCGCTGGAGCGGCGACGACGTCATCGTGGACGCGCTGCGCTCGGTCGTGCCCTGGGCGGCGATCGCGGGCGGCGCGGCGACGGCAGCGGCCGTCCTGCCGCTCACCCGGACCGTCCAGCACCACGTGAACCAGGGGCTTGAGGTCTGGCTGATCGTCGTGGTGACGTTCTCCGCGGCCCGGGTGATCGCCGGCCTGGTCCGTTCGGTGACCCAGTCCCGCTCCGGGGTCGCGGGCTCGGCGACCATCTTCGTCAACATCACCCGCGTGCTGGTCCTGGCGATCGGCTTCCTGGTCGTCCTCCAGACCCTGGGCATCTCCATAGCGCCCCTGCTCACCGCCCTGGGCGTCGGCGGTCTGGCGGTCGCCCTGGCCCTCCAGGACACGCTCGCCAACCTCTTCGCGGGCATCCACATCCTCGCCTCCAAGACCGTCCAGCCCGGCGACTACATCCGGCTGAGCAGCGGCGAGGAGGGCTATGTGGTGGACATCAACTGGCGTCAGACGACGGTCCGCCAGCTCTCCAACAACCTGGTGGTCATCCCCAACGGCCAGCTCGCCAAGGCCAACATGACCAACTTCACGCGGCCCGAGCAGGAGCTGACCGTGCTGGTGCAGGCCGGGGTGAGCTACGACTCCGACCTAGAGCACGTCGAGCGGGTGACCGCCGAGGTGGTCGCGGAGGTCATGACGGAGGTCACGGGCGCCGTACCGGAGCACGAGCCCGCCATCCGCTTCCACACCTTCGGCGACTCCCGGATCGGCTTCACGGTGATCCTCGGCGTCGGCGAGTTCAGCGACCAGTACCGGATCAAGCACGAGTTCATCAAGCGCCTGCACCGCCGCTACCGCGAGGAGGGCATCCGCATCCCGGCCCCCACCCGTACGGTCTCGCTCCAGCAGGGCTCGGCGGTGATCCCGCAGCAGCGGAGCGCGGAGGGCGCCGTGCCGGAAGCGCAGGCGACGGAGTAGCGCCGGGGCGCGGTGCCGGTGGCGCGGGCCACCGAGCAGCCCGGCCGTGAGGTCCCGGCCGGCACGTATGCTCGAAGCAGGATGACCACGCCGGCCCCGGACCCCCGCACGCTCGACCGGCGACTGGACGCGCTCGCGCGCCAGCCGTTCCGGGCGAAGTTCCACCTGCGCGGCCGGGACCGGGCGACCGCCGCCCTGAAGGGACCGGCGACCCTGCGCTGGCACGCGTACGACCTGATCGCGAAGCGGCTGGCGCCGGCCGAGCCGTACAAGGACGGCCGGCAGACGCCGTACCGCGGCCACCCGGTGTTCGTGGCCCAGCACGCGACCGCCACCTGCTGCCGGAGCTGCCTGGAGCGCTGGCACGGCATCCCCAAGGGACGCGCACTGACCCGTGTCGAACACGCGTACGTGGTGGAAGTGATCAGCCGCTGGATCGCGCGCGAGATGACGGACGGCGCATTTTCCGGCCAGGACCCCTGTCGAGCCGACCCCGGGCACGAGATATCTTGATGTCGAGCAATGTTGCAGACGTGGAGCGGAGCACCCGGTGACTGACTCGACCATCATCTACACCTACACAGACGAGGCCCCGGCCCTGGCGACGCATTCGTTCCTGCCGGTGATCCAGGCGTACGCCTCGCAGGCCGGTGTGCCCGTGGAGACGCGTGACATCTCGCTGGCCGGGCGCATCATCGCCGTCTTCCCGGAGTACCTGAACGAGGATCAGCGCATCCCCGACGCGCTGACCGAGCTGGGCGAGCTGGCCAAGACCCCCGCGGCCAACATCATCAAGCTGCCGAACATCTCGGCGTCCATCCCTCAGCTGAAGGCCGCCGTCGCCGAGCTCCAGGGCAAGGGCTACGCGCTGCCAGACTACCCGGACGACCCCAAGACCGACGAGGAGCGCGAGATCCGCGCCCGCTACGACAAGGTCAAGGGCTCCGCCGTCAACCCGGTGCTGCGCGAGGGCAACTCCGACCGCCGTGCCCCGGCCTCGGTGAAGAACTACGCCAAGACCCACCCGCACCGCATGGGCGCCTGGAGCGGCGAGTCCAAGACCAACGTGGCGACCATGGGCGAGAACGACTTCCGCTCCACCGAGAAGTCCGTCGTCGTCTCCGAGGACGGCGCCCTGAAGATCGAGCTGGTCGGCGAGGACGGCACCACCACCGTCCTGAAGGAGTCCGTGCCGGTCCTCGCGGGCGAGGTCGTCGACGCGTCCGTCATGCGCGTCGCCGAGCTGAACTCGTTCCTGGCCGCCCAGGTCGCCCGCGCCAAGCAGGAGGGCGTCCTGTTCTCCGTGCACCTGAAGGCCACGATGATGAAGGTCTCCGACCCGATCATCTTCGGTCACGTGGTGCGCGCCTTCTTCCCGAAGACGTTCGCGCGGTACGGCGAGACCCTCAAGGCGGCCGGCCTCACCCCGAACGACGGCCTCGGCGGCATCCTGAAGGGCCTGGAGAACCTGCCCGAGGGCGCCGAGATCAAGGCCTCCTTCGAGGCCGAGATCGCCGAGGGCCCCGCCCTGGCCATGGTCGACTCGGACAAGGGCATCACCAACCTGCACGTGCCCTCCGACGTCATCATCGACGCCTCCATGCCGGCCATGATCCGCACCTCCGGCCACATGTGGGGCCCGGACGGCCAAGAGCACGACGCCCTCGCCGTCATCCCGGACTCCTCCTACGCCGGTGTCTACCAGGCCGTCATCGAGGACTGCCGGGCCAACGGCGCCTACGACCCGTCCACCATGGGCTCGGTCCCGAACGTCGGCCTGATGGCGCAGAAGGCCGAGGAGTACGGCTCCCACGACAAGACCTTCGAGATCCCGGCCGCCGGCACGGTCCGGCTGACCGACCAGGCCGGCAACGTGCTGATCGAGCAGCCGGTCGCGCAGGGCGACATCTTCCGCGCCTGCCAGACCAAGGACGACCCGATCCGCGACTGGGTCAAGCTGGCCGTCACCCGCGCGCGTGCCACCGGCGACCCGGCCGTGTTCTGGCTGGACGAGACGCGCGCCCACGACGCGCAGCTGATCGCCAAGGTCAAGCAGTACCTGCCGGAGCACGACACCGAGGGCCTGGACATCCGCATCCTGTCCCCCGTCGAGGCCACCAAGCTGTCGGTGGAGCGCATCCGCCGCGGCGAGAACACCATCTCGGTGACCGGCAACGTGCTGCGTGACTACCTGACCGACCTCTTCCCCATCCTGGAGCTGGGCACCAGCGCCAAGATGCTGTCGGTCGTCCCGCTGATGGCGGGCGGCGGCCTGTTCGAGACGGGCGCCGGCGGCTCCGCGCCGAAGCACGTCCAGCAGCTCGTCAAGGAGAACTACCTGCGCTGGGACTCCCTCGGCGAGTTCTTCGCCCTGGTGCCGTCCTTCGAGCAGTACGCGGCGGCCACCGGCAACACCCGCGCCAAGGTCCTCGCCGACACCCTGGACCGCGCCACGGCGACCTTCCTCAACGAGGACAAGTCCCCGACCCGGCGCGTCGGCGGCATCGACAACCGCGGCAGCCACTTCTACCTGTCCCTGTACTGGGCGCAGGAGCTGGCCGGGCAGACCGAGGACGCCGACCTCGCGAAGGCGTTCGCGCCGCTCGCCGAGACCCTCGCCGCGAACGAGCAGAAGATCGTCGAGGAGCTGAACGCGGTCCAGGGCTCCCCGGCCGACATCGGCGGCTACTACCAGGTCGACAAGGCCAAGGCGGACGCGGTCATGCGGCCGTCGGCCACCTGGAACGAGGCGCTGGCGTCCCTGAGCTAGGGTCTTTCGTTTGGATCAGGCCGGATCAGGGAGCGGGGTCTGGTGCCGCGCATCGCAAGGCGGAGGAGGGCGCCATGGCGGAGCCATGGCAACCGACGACAACGCGGCGAGGCGCGGTGCCAGGGCCCGCGAGCCCGGCATGATCCAAACGAGAGGCCCTAGTT